>NZ_JAHAWC010000009.1:0-173087 GCF_018383635.1 Enterobacter sp. 120016
TGACCCCATGCCGAACTCAGAAGTGAAACGCCGTAGCGCCGATGGTAGTGTGGGGTCTCCCCATGTGAGAGTAGGGAACTGCCAGGCATCAATTAAGTGAAGAGGCCATCCGAAAGGATGGCCTTTTTGCGTTTATACGCTGCACAAACTAATCCCCCAACGCCCTGCTTATACGGTAAACTACCTGCGTTTTTGCATCAGGATAGCGTCTATGAACCACTCCCTTAAGCCCTGGAATACCTTTGGCATTCAACGCAATGCTAATCAAATTGTACGTGCCGATACTGCACAGCAGCTGCTGGATGCATGGCAAAACGCGACAGAAAATAACGAACCCGTACTGATTCTGGGCGAAGGAAGTAATGTCCTGTTTCTCGATGATTTTGCGGGAACGGTGATCGTTAACCGCATCATGGGCATTGATGTGGAAGAGCGTGCCGACAGCTGGCACGTGCACGTGGGGGCCGGAGAAAACTGGCATCAGCTGGTGCAATTTACCCTCGAAAAAGGGATGCCGGGTCTGGAAAACCTTGCGCTTATTCCAGGCTGCGCCGGATCGTCACCTATTCAAAACATCGGCGCCTACGGCATCGAACTGAAACATGTCTGTGAATATGTCGACTGCATCGAACTGGCGACCGGAACGGCTAAGCGTTTAACGGCAGAACAGTGCCGATTTGGCTATCGTGACAGTATCTTCAAACATGAATATCAGGACCGCTACGTGATTGTCGCCGTGGGTCTGCGCCTGTCGAAGAACTGGCAGCCGGTGCTGACCTACGGGGATTTAACGCGTCTCGATCCGACTACCGTTACCGCCCGCGACGTCTTTGACTCGGTTTGCCATATGCGAATGACCAAACTTCCCGATCCAAAAGTAAACGGAAACGCTGGGAGTTTCTTCAAAAACCCGGTTATCAGCAGCGAAAATGCAAAAGTCTTTCTTGAAGGATGGCCAGCAGCGCCACATTATCCTCAGGCGGATGGCAGCGTGAAGCTGGCCGCGGGGTGGCTCATCGATCAATGCCAGCTAAAAGGCGCTTCAGTAGGCGGTGCCGCCGTTCACCAACTGCAGGCCCTGGTACTGATTAATCAACGCGATGCGACCAGCGATGATGTTGTACAGCTGGCTCATTATGTTCGTCAGCGTGTGGGCGAAAAGTTTAACGTCTGGCTGGAGCCAGAAGTTCGCTTCATTGGCCGCACAGGTGAAGTCAATGCCGTGGAGGCCATCGCGTGAAAGACAATACTATCCCCTTAACCCTGATTAGCATCCTTGCTGACGGTGAGTTTCATTCTGGCGAGCAGCTGGGTGAACAGCTTGGCATGAGCCGTGCCGCCATTAACAAGCATATTCAGACGCTTCGCGACTGGGGTGTTGATGTGTTCACGGTTCCCGGAAAAGGCTACAGCCTGCCGGAGCCTATTCAATTGCTGAATGAAGAAGCGATCCGCAGCCAGATTGGACACGGCAATGTTGCGGTGCTGCCGGTGATTGATTCGACGAACCAGTACCTTCTGGATCGTCTGCCTGAGCTAAAATCAGGCGATGCCTGCGTTGCTGAATATCAACAGGCCGGTCGTGGCCGTCGCGGACGCAAATGGTTTTCGCCATTTGGCGCTAACCTCTATCTGTCCATGTACTGGCGACTCGATCAGGGCCCGGCCGCTGCCATTGGCCTGAGTCTGGTCATCGGCATCGTCATGGCGGAAGTGCTGCACGATCTGGGAGCGGATAATGTACGGGTTAAATGGCCTAATGACCTGTACCTCAACGATCGTAAACTTGCGGGTATTCTTGTCGAACTGACGGGAAAAACGGGCGATGCGGCACAGATCGTCATTGGCGCAGGCCTCAATATGGTGATGCGCAATGTACAAAATGATGTGGTGAATCAGGCCTGGACTAACCTCCAGGAGGCGGGGATCGTCATCGATCGTAACACCCTTTCCGTGCGTATGATTAAAGAGTTGCGCAGCTCACTCACGCTTTTTGAACAGGAAGGGCTGGCACCGTTCCTGTCTCGTTGGGAAAAGCTGGATAACTTCATCGACCGCCCGGTGAAATTGCTGATTGGTGATAAAGAGATCTACGGGACTTCCCGCGGTATTGACGCACAGGGCGCGCTGCTCCTGGAGCAGGATGGCGTGATCAAACCCTGGATGGGCGGTGAGATTTCACTGCGAAGTGCCGAATAACCGGATTGAGTTAATTATGCGAAAACCCGTCTGCGCGACGCTGGCCGTCATGATGAGTCTGCTGTTCTCGCCTCTCTCTCATGCGGATCGGGCCTGGGAGAGTTACAAGGCCCGCTTTTTCAAACCGGAAGGTCGCATTGTCGATACCGGCAATGGCGGCGTGTCGCATACGGAAGGCCAGGGTTTTGCCATGCTGATGGCGGTGGCCAACGACGATAAAGCCACGTTCGATAAGCTCTGGCAATGGACAGACAGTCAGCTGAAGAACAAAGAAAATGGGTTATTCTACTGGCGCTATAACCCCGCAGAGTCCAACCCGGTCGCCGACAAAAACAACGCTGCAGATGGTGATGTGCTGATTGCCTGGGCGTTGCTCAAAGCCGATGCCCGCTGGCATGACAAGCGCTACAGCGCCGCATCGGATGCCATTACAAAAGCACTGATTGACCACAGCGTGATCCGCTATGCGGGCTACCGCGTGATGCTGCCCGGCGTCCAGGGATTTAAGCTTGAGGGTGAAGTGGTCCTTAATCCTTCCTATTTCGTGTTTCCGGCCTGGCAGGCCTTCGCCGGACGCAGTCATTTGCCGGTCTGGCGCGATTTGATTAAGGACGGGAAACGTCTGCTGGGGAAAATGGGCTCTGGCAAAGCGAATCTGCCCGCTGACTGGGTTTCACTGGCATCTGGCGGCAAGCTGGCCCCGGCTAAAGGCTGGCCGCCGCGGATGAGCTATGACGCGATTCGTATTCCGCTATACCTTGCCTGGTCTGATAAGCAAAGCCCGCTGCTGACGCCGTGGAAGGCCTGGTTCGGTCAGTTCCCCCGGGAACAAACTCCCGCCTGGGTTAACGTCACGACCAACGAATATGCGCCCTACATGATGGAAGGCGGCCTGTTGGCCGTGCGTGATTTAACGATGGGACAGCCTTCCGGAGAACCCGAAATTACCTCTAAAGACGACTACTATTCGGCAAGTCTGAAAATGCTGGTGTGGATCGCCCAGCAATAATGTCGACATTGTCCCTCTCCCCGATGGGGAGAGGGACGTCATACCGTGTTACTGCGGATACGGTACCCAATCCCCGCCGTTCAGGCGAACGTACGGTTTGTTTTGATATTGAATGACGACCGCGTTGGCGTTCTCGGAAACCTCCGCCGTTTGCGGCAGTTTGCTGGTCAGCTGATCCCAGTTCACGCTATCTTCCACAAACAGCTTCCCGTCAACGGCGCGGGCAACCAGCTCTGAGATCGCCAGATAGCTGGTTGGCTGTGTAATCTCAATCGGTGCGCCCTGATGCGGTGCCTTCATACCAAAGAATTTAATGCCTGCAGGCACGTTGGTGATGGACGGGCTTGGGATATCACGCAGGCCTGACACCTGCATTCTGTCACCTTTCAGCGCACCACCGTGCTCAGGCACCACAACCACCATCACTTTACGGCCTGATTTTTCCAGCTCCGTGAAGAACGCGTCCAGCTCGTCGAAGAGTTTCTGCGCTCGCACTTTATAATCTGCCGTTTTGCTCACGCCCGGGAAATGGTTACCGTCGTGGAGCGGCAGGGTATTAAAGAACGTCGCGCTGCGTGGATTACTGTCTTTTTCGATGGTCTGCAGCCAGCGTTGCAGGACGGCGGTATCGTCATAAACAGGCGAACCGTCGAAGCCCAGCAGAGAGACAGGAAGACCGGTTTGATCCATCAGCGGTGCCTGCATGCCACCCTGTTCGCGCACCTCTTTCAGGAAGCTACCGAACTGGCCGTTATGCCCCAGCATCAGATGCTGCGTAAAGCCCAGTTTTGCGAGGTTATCGAACAGATAACACTGGTTTCCGGCGGGTTGATACAGGTTTTTATGCGATGTCTGACCGCAGCTTGCACGCAGAAGGCGGATCGCCGCCGGGCCGCTGTACGAGGTGGCAGAGTTGAAATCTTTAAACTGAATATCGAAGTGTGACCACAGCGGATGAGACATCAAACCGGCGGCGTCCACGTCGGCCCAGGAGAGAGAGCAGATGTTGATCACCAGCAGTTCAAACGGCTGAGCATCCGCCGGCAGCGCATCCGGGAATTTAGTCTGTCGCTTGTCTTCCGCGGTATAGAAACTGGAGAGCCAGGCGTTCAGGTTGGTTGAGGTCGGCGGTGCGGTCTGGGTTGGGATATCACCCACCACAGGCGTATCGCCTGCCGTTGTGACGGTTGCCGCTGCGCTTCCCCCTGTGGTGGTCACCGTGGTGGTCGGTTGACCGGCAGGCCACAGCGAAAAGCTTGGCCCAGCCAGCGTCAGCACGTTAAGCCAGACCATAATCGCGACGACAAACACCGTGACGCGGATCCACTGTGACAGGAACAGCCAGGCAACCAGCAGCACAAATACCGCGCCAATCATCTGCCAGTTAATAAAGCGCTCGGTCAGATCGAGGACATAGCTGGCGCTAAAGCCCGCCACCTGCGACCCCTGGCTCATAATGCTGTCCGGCCCCGGTAGCCAGGTATCATGCCAGAACAGCGCAAAGCCGAGAGGGATGGCTACCCAGTGACGTAAGCGATGCAGCCTGATATTCGGCAGCGGCATCAGCAGGAAGGCCATAAACACGAGGTTGAGAAGGGGATGGAAATTCAGATAGCCTGCCCACAGCAGACCAAACTTCACCAGAAAGTAGAAGTTCCAGCCGGAAAGGCCGCGCCAGTATTGCCAGAGCGGCGAGGGTGCCGAAGCGGTATAGGTAGAATTAGTCATGTTTTCGGTCTGCCTTGACGTGTGATGCCCGTGTCAGTGTTCCGGCTGGTTTTACGTAGCGAGGTTTTATAAACAGCACTCTGGCCGTATCACGGATACGGCGTATGGAATGGCGCGCATAGTAGCCAAGCGGGAAAAAGATCAGCGCACAGAATATAACCAGTTGAATGATATCGCTGATATTCATGATGATGCGTTCTCCGCGTTGTCTGTTAATAAGCGAAGGGGTTCCGGAACCCGACGCCAGACGTGTCCATCATGTCTGGCATTGAGGATCGGTTTGGCATCGCTCTTGATAGCGAGCGGCTTAACCCATTGTTCAGGCTGGAGCGCACGCATCTGCACCAGCTCCGCGCCGATCGTATTATCTTCGAACCAAATCATACGGTTCGAGAAAATGTCCCCGGTAGGCAGGGGGAAGATGTGGTTAAGCGCCGTATCGAGATCGTTTACCCGGCAGAAGGACAAAAACAGCACCAGGCGATTGTCGCCGATGGTCATGATGTCCCCTGTACGGTTCGGGCGACATAGGGTGAGTGCCTGTTCAACGCGAATACCCGGTACAGGACGCAGGGCGACCATGACCCCTTTTCCGTCAGCAGGAAGAAGTGTGTTGCTCATCATGTTGCCGACGGCGTCGCAGAAGGTGTCCCATTTTTGGTATCCACGCAGCTTCATCGGCTGCGTCATGGAGAGCAGCGTGGAAATATCTTCCGGCACATGGCGGCTAAACTGCTGGCCCTGAACGCTTTCGATAAGCGTCAGGCAGCGTGACAACGGCGCATTCCATGGAATAACCATATTGGCGCCGCAGCCCAGAAGCAGGCGCTCATCGGTGGCGCGCAGGCTGGTATTATTTTCGCGCACGATGATTTTCAACGCACTGCCGCGCTGGCGGCGTAAGGTGTGGATTTGCCTTGCCAGCGTCTCAATCTGGTTATTCTGCATCAGCGAGAAAATAATGGTTGCCGCCTGGGTTGTGCGGGTTTCATGGAAAAGGGCTTCGTTAGATTCAAACAGTGACCAGTTTTCCGACAGGGCAGGTGCTCCCTCTAAAACCGCGATATGGCTCAGGATGCGCTTTTCATCACTGCGCGGCTGCACCACGGTTTCTTCCTGCTTCGCCAGGTGCCACTCGCCCTCGATATGTTTCAGCGTAAGCTGTTGTCTGGCGCTCACGCCTTTTTCATTACACCAGAAGGCAATATCGTAGAGATAGCTGCCCGCCTGGTCACGAATGCTTGCCAGACCAAACAGGGAGCGATATTCGCCCATTAAAAGTGAAAACAGCTTGTCATTATTACTGCCGGGATTGACTATCAATAGCGTGCAATTTTGAAATTTTGCCCATTTATTGATTTTTTCCAGCCACGGCAGCAGTTTTTCAGCAGGCATATTTTGCAGGACGTTATTTGCACATTTCAGAATCACTAAATAGTGATCCGGATCAATAGAGCACTGAACGTCGCGGGACAAAAAGTATAGACTATCGGCTTCCGATGTCATGGAAAATAATCGCACCGTCTGGGGACCGCGACCACTTTCAAGCGCGATAATTTTTCTGGGCTCTTCACCCATGCTAATGACGGCCACGCGGGAATCCTTATCCTGAGCAGCAATTGTCTGGTTTACCAGACTGATAGCATCTTCATTACGGTCCGTATTAATCCACCAGACTCCTCCGACTGGCATGTGGCTCAATTCGTCCCATAATGACTGGATGCCAATAGAAAATATGGAGTCCACGGTGTCCCTCTTTTCGTCTAATTTATCTGTATCTCAGTTTACTAGCGAAAGCGTAGAAATAAACCTAACATTGAAATTAAAGAACATCAGATTTAGCATGTAAATGAAATTTCATAGGGCAGGACGCCTCGCTACTTCTGATCTGGCGATTCTACGCAAAGGGATGGAAAAAGAATGGATAATAACGAACCCGGAACCCCAGTCGACTCGACCCTGGGTTACACATTCCAAAACGATTTTCTGGCGCTGACGCAGGCCTTTTCTTTACCTGAAATAGATTACACCGATATTTCCCAGCGGGAACAGTTGGCCGCGGCTATTAAACGCTGGCCGTTATTAGCTGAATTCGCCAATCAACAATAAGGGAGCCATTGATGGCCATACTCGGATTACAGGGTGTCCGTGGCGGTGTGGGTACCACATCTGTTACCGCGGCGCTGGCGTGGTCATTACAGCTTTTAGGTGAATCGGTGCTGGTTATTGACGCCTGCGCCGATAATTTGCTGCGTATGTCGTTTAACGTCGACTTCACTCGTGAAGAGGGCTGGGCCCGCGCGCTGCTTGATGATAAAGACTGGCAGGATGCAGGGATGCGCTATACCTCCCAGCTCGATCTGCTGCCGTTTGGTCAACTGACCACCACGGAACGCGAGAATGAAGCCGCGTATCAGCGCCTGTTTTCGCAGTTCACGCTGGCGCTGCAGACCCTGAAAGAAAAGGGGCATTACAAGTGGATCCTGCTGGATCTGCCACACGGCGCCGGCACGCTGACCCGACAGCTTATCGCCCAGTGCGATCATGTGCTCTCGATCGTCAACGTCGATGCGAACTGCCATATCCGCCTGCATCAGCAGGGGCTACCTCAAAATGGCCATATCCTGATTAACGATTTGCGCATTGGCAGCCAGATCCAGGACGATCTGTATCAGGTCTGGCTGCAAAGCCAGCGCCGTCTGCTTCCCATTGTCATCCATCGTGATGAGGGAATGGCGGAATGCCTTGCGTCTAAGCAACCGCTCGGCGAATACCGTAGTGATTCACTGGCGGCAGAAGAGATCCTGACGCTGGCTAACTGGTGTCTGCTGAACTTCGCCAACAGGGCGGAGCATGCAGGGAGTTCTGTATGAGTCGTCTCGCCAGCTGGTTACTCATCCCGCCGGTCAGTTCGCGTTTGAGCGAACGCTATCGGCATTTCCGCCGGCACGGTGCTTCGGCATTTAGCGCCGCGCTCGGCTGTTTCTGGATGATTCTGGCCTGGATGTTTATTCCCCTCGAACACCCGCGCTGGCAGCGCATACGTGCCCGGCACAGTGAGCTCTATCCGCACATTAATCCCGACCGGCCGCGTCCTTTGGATCCGGCGCGTTATCTTATTCAGGCCATCTGGCTGGTGGCCACCTCATCCCGCTCAGAGAGAATAACGCCGCACTGGCGCAGCTTCTCCCGCGTGCAGCAGTTACGTGAACGCTACCACCAATGGCTGGACAGACTGCCCAACAGCGTAAGCGATAAGACCAGCCATCTGGATAACCACAAAGAGCTCGGGCATCTCCACCCGGGCTTGCGGCGTTTTATCCTCGGCGTGATCGTCGTGTTCTCGCTCATTCTGGCGCTGGTCTGTATTACGCAACCTTTCAACCCTCTGGCGCAGTTCACCTTCCTGATCCTGCTGTGGGGCGTGGCGCTGCTGGTCCGCCGTATTCCGGGACGTTTCTCGGCGCTGATGCTGATTGTGTTGTCGTTGACCGTCTCCTGTCGCTACATCTGGTGGCGTTATACCTCAACCCTGAACTGGGACGACCCGGTCAGCCTGGTGTGCGGCCTGGTGCTGCTGTTTGCAGAAACCTACGCCTGGATCGTGCTGGTGCTGGGCTATTTCCAGGTCATTTGGCCGCTCAACCGCCAGCCGGTTCCGCTGCCTAAAAACACCGCGCAGTGGCCGTCTGTTGATCTCTTTGTACCGACCTACAACGAAGATCTGAGCGTGGTGAAAAACACCATTTATGCCGCGCTGGGCATCGACTGGCCGAAAGACAAGCTCAAGGTCTGGATCCTGGATGACGGCAACCGCCCGGCATTCCGCCAGTTTGCAGAGGAGGTCGGCGTCGAGTACATCGCCCGCCCGACTCACGAACATGCGAAAGCCGGGAACATCAACAACGCGTTGAAGTACGCCACAGGGGAGTTTGTCTCGATCTTTGACTGTGACCACGTGCCGACGCGCTCGTTTCTGCAGATGACCATGGGCTGGTTCCTGAAGGAGAAAGAGCTGGCGATGATGCAGACGCCGCACCACTTCTTCTCGCCGGATCCGTTTGAACGTAACCTTGGCCGTTTCCGTAAAACCCCGAACGAAGGCACGCTGTTCTATGGCCTGGTGCAGGACGGAAACGACATGTGGGATGCCACCTTCTTCTGCGGCTCCTGTGCGGTTATCCGCCGCAAACCGCTGGATGAAATTGGCGGAATCGCCGTCGAAACGGTCACTGAAGATGCGCACACCTCTCTGCGCCTGCACCGTCGTGGCTATACCTCAGCCTATATGCGTATTCCGCAGGCTGCCGGTCTGGCAACGGAGTCACTGTCGGCGCACATTGGTCAGCGTATTCGCTGGGCGCGCGGGATGGTGCAGATTTTCCGTCTCGATAACCCACTGATAGGGAAAGGGCTCAAGCTGGCGCAACGTCTCTGCTACGTCAACGCCATGTTCCACTTCTTATCCGGTATCCCGCGGCTAATCTTCCTGACCGCGCCGCTGGCGTTCCTGCTCCTTCACGCTTATATCATTTACGCCCCGGCGCTGATGATTGCGCTGTTTGTTCTGCCGCACATGATCCACGCGAGCCTGACGAACTCGAAGATACAGGGTAAATACCGCCATTCCTTCTGGAGTGAAATCTACGAAACGGTGCTGGCCTGGTACATCGCGCCGCCGACGATGGTGGCGCTGATTAACCCGCATAAAGGGAAATTCAACGTCACCGCGAAGGGCGGCCTGGTGGAAGAAGAGTACGTCGACTGGGTGATCTCCCGTCCGTATATCTTCCTGGTATTGCTGAATATCGTTGGCGTCATCGCCGGTATCTGGCGTTACTTCTACGGCCCGGAAAACGAAATCCTGACCGTCTTCGTCAGTATGGCCTGGGTCTTCTACAACCTGATTATCCTCGGCGGCGCGGTAGCGGTGTCGGTGGAGAGCAAACAGGTTCGTCGTGCGCATCGCGTTGAAATCTGCATGCCTGCGGCGATCGCCCGTGAAGATGGCCACCTCTTCTCCTGTACCGTGCACGACTTCTCTGACGGTGGTCTGGGGATCAAAATCAACGGCCAGGCGAAGGTGCTGGAAGGGCAAAAAGTTAACCTGCTGCTTAAGCGCGGTCAGCAGGAGTATGTCTTCCCGACGCAGGTGGTTCGCGTGGCGGGCAATGAAGTCGGTCTGCAGCTGATGCCGTTGACCAAAAAGCAACATATCGATTTTGTGCAGTGTACGTTTGCCCGCGCGGATACGTGGGCTCTCTGGCAGGACAGCTTCCCGGAAGATAAACCACTGGAAAGCCTGCTGGATATTCTGAAGCTGGGGTTCCGTGGCTATCGTCACCTTGCAGAATTTGCCCCGTCGTCGGTGAAATTAATATTCCGGTCACTTACTTCGCTGGTTTCCTGGGTCGTGTCGTTCATTCCTCGTCGCCCTGAGCGGGATGAGGCGAAGCAGGCGGACCCGGTTATGGCTCAACAATGATGATAACGCGATGAAAACAAAACTTTCCTGGTTATGTGCAGTGGCAATGGGGATGAATGTTATCCCCGCAACAATGGCTAACGCAGCTCCTGGTAACGCAGCGGCAACGCCTGCGCCAACGGTACCTGTCGTCGCGCAAGCAACCGATCCGGTTGTCACCGCGGCACCTGGTCAAACAGAAAATATCACGCCAAACCAGCCAACGGAGGGGAACACCCTGCCAGCAGACGGCCAGGTTATCGGGCAGGTGATGCCGGGCGTCCGGGGGGCGAATGCGCCCGTCGTCGCGGACAATGCGCCGTCACGGGACGTGAAGCTGACCTTCGCGCAAATCGCACCGCCTCCGGGCAGTATGGTGCTGCGCGGCATCAACCCTAACGGCGGCATTGAGTTTGGCATGCGCAGCGATGAGGTCGTCTCTAATGCGGTGCTGAACCTTGAATACACCCCGTCACCGTCTCTGCTGCCGACACAGTCTCAGCTGAAGGTCTACCTGAATGATGAGTTGATGGACGTTCTGCCTGTCACGAAAGAGCAGCTGGGCAAGAAAACCCAGGCTCAGGTGCCGATCAACCCGCTGTTCATCACCGACTTTAACCGCATCCGCCTGGAGTTTGTCGGTCACTACCGCGACGTCTGCGAAAACCCGGCCAGCAACACGCTGTGGATGGACGTCGGGCGTAACTCCTCGCTGCAGATGACCTACCAGTCGCTGGCGCTGAAAAACGATCTCTCGGCATTCCCGGTTCCGTTCTTTGATCCGCGTGATAACCGTCCGCTCACGCTGCCGATGGTGTTTGCATCGTCCCCGGACGTGACCGAGCAGCTGGCGGCCACCATTGTGGCGTCCTGGTTTGGTTCACGTGCCGGCTGGCGTGGTCAGAGCTTCCCGGCGATGTATGACAAGCTGCCGGACAGAAATGCCATTGTGTTTGCGACCAACGCGAAACGTCCGGCCTTCCTGCTCGATCATCCGGACGTCAAAGCGCCGACCGTTGAGATGATAAGCCATCCGGAAAACCCGTACGTGAAGCTGCTGGTGGTGTTTGGCCGCGACGATAAAGATCTGGTGCAGGCAGCAAAAGCCATTGCCCAGGGCAACGTCCTTTTCCGCGGTAACAGCGTGGTGGTGGATGAGGTCAAACCGCTGCTGGCGCGTAAACCTTACGATGCGCCAAACTGGGTGCGTACCGACCGTGCGGTGACATTTGGCGAGCTGAAAACCTATGAAGAACAGCTGCAGGCGACGGGGCTTGAGCCCGCGCCGATTAGCCTGTCACTGAATCTGCCGCCGGATCTGTACCTGCTGCGTACCAACGGCATTGATATCAATCTGAACTACCGTTATACCGCGCCAGCGACCAAAGACAGCTCGCGCATGGATATCAGCCTGAACAACCAGTTCCTGCAATCGTTCAGCCTGCAAAGCACGCAGGATACTAACCGCCTGATGCTTCGCCTGCCGGTGTTGCAGGGGCTGCTGGACGGTAAAACGGATGTCTCCATTCCGGCACTGAAGCTGGGTGCGATAAACCAGCTGCGCTTTGACTTCCAGTACATGAACCCGATGCCTGGCGGCTCGGCGGAAAACTGCATTACCTTCCAGCCCGTACAGAACCACGTTGTGATTGGCGATGAGTCGACCATCGACTTCTCGAAGTACTATCACTTCCTGGCGATGCCTGATCTGCGCGCCTTTGCTAACGCGGGCTTCCCGTTCAGCCGCATGGCCGATCTTTCTGACTCCATTGTGGTGATGCCAAAAGCGCCAAGCGAAGGGCAGGTCACGACCCTGCTGGACACCATGGCGACCGTTGGGGGACAGACGGGATTACCGGCGATTAACGTCACGTTGACGGACGATGGCAGCCAGATTCAGAACAAAGACGCTGACATTCTGGTGATCGGTACCATTCCGGACAAGCTGAAGGATGACAAACGTATCGATCTGCTGGTGAAAGCGGCCCAGTCCTGGGTTAACACGCCGCTGCGCCAGACCGAGTTCCCGAGCATTATGCCGGATGCGAACGATCGTCAGGCCAGCGCGCAGACGACGGTCACGTCTCAGGGGGCAATGGCCGCGGTGGTGGGCTTCCAGTCCCCATACAACGACCAGCGCAGCGTGGTGGCTCTCCTGGCGGACAGCCCGCGCGGGTATGAACTGCTCAATACGGCCATGAACGACAGCGGTAAACGTGCCGCGATGTTTGGCTCCGTGTCGGTGATCCGTGAGTCCGGCGTCAATAGCCTGCGCGTGGGCGATGTGTACTACGTGGGCCATCTGCCGTGGTTTGAACGCCTGTGGTATGCAATGTCTAACCATCCGGTTCTGCTCGCCATCCTGGCGGCGGTCAGCGTGGTCTTGCTGGCATGGGTGCTGTGGCGTCTGCTGCGTATCATCAGCCGTCGTCGCCTGAACCCGGATGAGTAAGATGTGATGAAAGCCTTTCGCTGGTGTGCATTTGCAGCGTTGATGCTGGCGGCGCTTCCTCTTCGCGCCGCCTGTACCTGGCCTGCCTGGGAGCAGTTTAAAAAGGATTACATCAGCGAGGGCGGGCGTGTCGTTGATCCCAGCGACACGCGCAAAATTACGACGTCGGAAGGGCAAAGCTACGCCTTGTTCTTTGCCCTGGCGGCGAACGATCGCAACGCGTTTGACCAGCTGCTGACCTGGACGCGCGATAATCTTGCCAGCGGCAATCTCAACGACCACCTGCCTGCCTGGCTATGGGGTCAGAAAGATAAAGAGACGTGGGCGGTGATTGATACTAACTCCGCCTCTGACGCCGATGTCTGGATCGCCTGGTCACTGCTCGAAGCGGGTCGGTTGTGGAAACATCCGGACTATACCCGCACGGGCAAGGCGCTGCTGAAACGCATTGCCAGCGAGGAAGTGGTGAAAGTGCCGGGGCTCGGCGCAATGCTGCTTCCCGGTAAAGTCGGTTTTGCCGATGAACACGTCTGGCGCTTTAACCCCAGCTATCTTCCTCCGCAGTTAGCGAGTTATTTCACGCGTTTGGGTACCCCGTGGACCCAGCTTCGTGAAACCAATTTGCGTCTGCTGCTGGAGAGCGCGCCGAAAGGTTTTTCGCCGGACTGGGTGCAGTATCAGAAAAACAGAGGCTGGCGGTTACAGCAGGATAAATCGCTTGTGGGCGGTTACGACGCCATCCGCGTTTATCTCTGGGTTGGAATGATGAGTGATAAAGATCCTCAGAAAGCCCGGCTGCTGACGCGCTTCCAGCCGATGGCGGCAAAGACAATGAAACGGGGTGTGCCGCCGGAGAAAGTGGATGTGGCGACCGGTAAACGCACCGGGAATGGCCCGGTCGGGTTTTCTGCCGCCATGCTGCCGTTTTTACAACAACGTGATGCCCAGGCGGTTCAGCGCCAGCGCGTTGCGGACCATTTTCCCGATAACAATGCCTATTACAGCTACGTGCTGACTCTCTTTGGGCAAGGATGGGATCAGCATCGTTTTCGCTTCACCGCAAAAGGTGAATTAATACCGGATTGGGGCCAGGAATGCGCAAGTTCACAGTAAATCTACTCACTTTATCGCTTGGCCTGGCGCTTATGCCGTGGGCCCAGGCCGCCAACTCACCGCAGCAGAAACAGCTGCTGGAGCAGGTTCGGCTGGGCGAATCGACACAGCGTGAGGATTTGGTTCGTCAGTCGCTCTATCGTCTTGAGCTGATTGACCCGAACAACCCTGACGTCATTGCCGCACGCTTTCGCTACCTGCTGCGCCAGGGCGATAACGCTGGCGCACAAAAAGAACTGGATCGTCTGAAAGGGATCGCGCCGGGCTCAAGTGCATACCAGTCATCTCGCAACACGATGCTGCTTTCCACGCCGGATGGCCGCCAGCAGCTCCAGCAGGCGCGACTGCTCGCCACCACGGGACACACCCAGGAGGCGATTGCCGCCTACGACAAGCTGTTTGACGGCAACCCGCCGGGGGGCGACGTGGCGACGGAATACTGGAACGTCGTGGCGAAAGACCCCGCTCGCCGGAATGCAGCCATTAACCAGCTCAAGAAAATAAATACCAGCAGCCCCGGAAATACACAGCTGCAGGCGACGCTGTCCCAGCTTTTGTTCCAGAGCGGACGCCGTGACGAAGGCTTTGCGGTGTTGCAGGAGATGGCCAAATCTACCAATGGCCGTAGCCAGGCATCTGATATGTGGTATGACCAAATCAAAGGCCAGCCTGCCAGCAGCGCCAGCGTCAGTGCGCTGCAAAAATACCTGAGCGTATTCAGCGACGGTGATAGCGTCGCGGCGGCGCGTGCCCAGCTTGAAGCGCAGCAAAAACAGCTCGCTGACCCGGCGTTCCGCGCGAAAGCGGAAGGGCTGGCGGCGGTGGATGCCGGGCAGGGAAGTAAGGCGGTGGCTGAGCTGCAAAAAGCCGTCAGCGCCAACCATGCCGACAGTGAAGCGGTGGGCGCCCTCGGCCAGGCCTATTCCCAGAAAGGCGACCGCGCACGCGCGGTGGCGCAGTTTGAAAAGGCGATTGCCCTCGATCCCCAGAGCGATAACCGGGGTAAATGGGACAGTTTGCTCAAGGTTAACCGTTACTGGCTGCTGATCCAGCAGGGCGATGCGGCGCTGAAGGCGAATAACCCGGCGCAGGCGGAGCGTTACTATCAGCAGGCTCGCGGTATCGACAATACCGACAGTTATGCCGTGCTGGGGCTGGGCGATGCCGCCGCGGCGCGTAAAGATAACGACGCGGCGGAACGTTATTATCGCCAGGCGCTGCGTATGGACAGCGGCAACAGCAATGCGGTCCGCGGCCTGGCCAATATCTACCGCGCGCAGTCCCCGGAGAAGGCCTCGCAGTTTATCCAGTCTCTCTCCGCCAGCCAGCGCCGGAGCATTGATGATATTGAACGCAGTCTGACCAACGAGCAGCTCTCCGCCCAGGCAGAACAGCTGGAGAATCAGGGGAAATACGCTCAGGCGGCAGAGATTCAGCGTCGTCGTCTGGCGCTCTCTCCGGGCGACGTGTGGATAACCTATCGTCTCTCGCGCGATCTCTACAGCGCTGGTCAGCGCAGCCAGGCGGATACCCTGATGCGTCAGCTTGCCAGCCAGAAACCGTCCGACCCGGATCAGGTATACGCCAGCGGGCTCTATCTTTCCGGAAACGATCAGGACCGCGCCGCGCTGGCGCATCTGGACACGCTGCCGCGCAGCCAGTGGAACGGCAATATTCAGGAGCTTGCCGACCGTCTGCAAAGCAACCAGGTGCTGGAAAACGCCAACCGTCTGCGCGACAGCGGCAAAGAGCAGGAGGCGGAAAACCTTCTGCGCCAGCAGCCAACCTCCACCCGCATCGACCTGACGCTGGCGGACTGGGCGCAGCAGCGTGGCGATCTGGCGTCGGCGAAAACGGCGTACAACGGCGTTCTGCAGCGTGAGCCGCAGAACGAAGACGCGATCCTCGGCCTGACCGAGATTTATAGTGCGCAGGGTAACAAAGATGCCGCGCGTGCAGAGCTGGCGAAACTGCCCGCCGCGCAAAACGGCCAGCCGCAGTCGCTCAACATGCAGCGCCGGATCGCGATGGCGCAGGCAGGCCTGGGCGATTCCGCTGCCGCAGAACAGACCTTCAATAAAATCATTCCGCAGGCTAAATCGCAGCCCGGCTCCATGGAAAACGCGCTGGTGTTACGTGATGCCGCGCGTTTCCAGGCGCAAAACGGGCAGCCTCAGCAGGCGCTGGAAACCTATAAAGATGCGATGGTGTCTTCCGGCGTCACGACGACCCGTCCGGCCGATAACGACAGTTTCACCCGTCTGACGCGTAACGATGAAAAGGACGACTGGCTGAAGCGCGGCGTGCGCAGTGATGCCGGTGACTTGTACCGTCAGCAGGATGTTAATGTCACGCTGCAGCACGACTACTGGGGCTCCAGCGGCACGGGCGGCTATTCCGACCTGAAAGCGCATACCACCATGCTGCAGGTGGATGCCCCGCTCTCTGACGGACGCATGTTCTTCAGAAGCGATCTGGTCAATATGGATGCCGGTTCGTTTGCGACGAAAGACGGGAAGTACGATCCGAACTGGGGTACCTGTTCTGCAACGCCGTGTAGCGGCAATACCCATCAGTCCGACAATGGCGCAAGCGTTGCCGTCGGCTGGCAGAATAAAACCTGGGCGATGGATATTGGCACCACGCCAATGGGCTTTGACGTCGTCGACGTGGTGGGTGGCATCAGCTACAGCAGCGACCTGGGGCCTGTCGGCTATACCGTTAACGCCCATCGCCGCCCAATCTCCAGCTCTCTGCTGGCCTTTGCCGGACAAAAAGATACCAACACCGGCACCACCTGGGGCGGCGTACGTGCCACCGGTGGCGGCGTAAGCGTGAGCTATGACAAAGGAGAAGCGAACGGCGTCTGGTCCAGCCTGAACGCGGAAACGCTGACGGGTAAAAATGTGGAAGATAACTGGCGCGTCCGCTGGATGACGGGTTACTACTACAAGCTCATTAATAAAAACAATGAGCGCCTGACGGTCGGCGTCTCCAATATGCTCTGGCACTACGACAAAGACCTGAGCGGCTATACCCTGGGTCAGGGCGGCTACTACAGCCCGCAGGAGTATGTCTCCTTCGCACTGCCGGTGACCTGGCGTAAACGCACGGAGAACTGGTCCTGGGAGCTGGGTGGCTCGGTGTCCTGGTCTCACTCCAAAACCAAAGACGAGCTGCGCTACCCGATTCAGAATCTGATCCCGACCGATGAGCCAGACCGCTATACCGACCGGGGCGCGATGGAAACCGGCAGCAGCTCCTCAGGCACGGGTTATACCGCGCGGGCCATTATCGAACGCCGCGTCACGTCCAACTGGTTTGTGGGCATGGGCGTGGATATCCAGCAAGCGAAAGACTATACCCCAAGCCATGCGCTCATTTATGTGCGTTACTCTGCTGCAGGCTGGCAGGGCGATATGGACTTACCGCCGCAGCCGCTCATCCCGTACGCGGACTGGTAATCGGATTTTCCTTAATCCATTTGTAAGTCTCTCTTAATAGCGCGGCAATCGGGTATACTCAGGCGCGCCAGGTTTACACCCTGGCGCGCCCTGCGCTTCGAGTTTTGTGGAGAGTCATTTTGCGTGTCAGCCGTTCCTTAACAATCAAACAGATGGCGATGGTCTCTGCCGTCACCATGCTGTTTGTACTGCTCTTCTGCGTAATTTTGCTGTTTCATTCCGTACAGCAGAATCGCTATAACACGGCTTCGCAGTTAGAAAGTATCGCCCGCTCGGTGCGCGGCCCGCTTTCTGCTTCTATCCTGAAAGGGGATATTCCCGAAGCGGAAACCATTTTAAAACGCATTCAGCCTGCCGGCGTCGTTAGCCGCGCCGACGTCGTCTTGCCCAACCAGTTTCAGGCGCTGCGGATGAGCTTTATTCCGGAGCGTCCCGTCCCGATGATGGTGATGCGCCTGTTTGAACTGCCGGTGCAAATTTCGCTGCCCGTTTATTCACTCGAACGCCCTGCGAATCCGCAGCCGCTGGCCTACCTGGTTTTACAGGCGGACTCCTACCGCATGTATAAATTCGTCATGAGCTGGGTGGTTACGTTAGTGACCACTTGCTTACTTATGACGCTGATCCTCAGCGTGGCGCTCACCTGGTGCATTAACCGACTGATCGTTCATCCGCTGCGCCGCATCGCCCACGAGCTGAATACGCTTGCGCCGCAGGATCAGATGGGGCATCAGCTTGCGCTGCCGCGTCTGCATCATGACGATGAGATAGGTATGCTGGTGCGCAGCTACAACCTCAACCAGCAGCGCATCCAGCGTCAGCAGGATGAGCTAAACAGCAGCGCCACGCGCTTCCCGGTGTCGGAGCTTCCCAATAAAGCCTTCCTGATGGCGATGCTGGAGCAGACCGTTGCCCGTCAGCAAACCACGGCGCTGATGGCAATCGCCTGTGAAACCCTGCAGGACACGGCTGGCGTGCTTCAGGAGAGCCAGCGCGAAATGCTGCTGCTGACCCTGGTGGAAAAAGTGAAGTCTGTCCTTGCCCCGCGCATGGTGCTGACCCAGGTCAGCGGTTACGATCTGGTGGTGATTGCCAATGGCGTAAAAGAGCCCTGGCATGCGATCACATTAGGTCAGCAAGTACTCACTGTCATTAATGAGCGGTTGCCCATTCAGGGTATCCAGCTTCGCCCGAGCGCCAGCATCGGTATCGCCATGTACTATGGTGATTTAACGGCGGAACAGCTTTATCGTCGCGCGTTCTCGGCGGCGTTTACCGCTCGGCGCAAAGGGAAAAACCAGATCCAGTTCTTCGACCCGGAGCAGATGGAAAAGGCGCAGCAGCGCCTGACGGAAGAAAGCGACATCCTGACCGCGCTGGATAACCGCCAGTTTGCCCTCTGGCTGCAGCCGCAGGTGAATTTGCTGACGGGAGAAGTGAAAAGCGCCGAGGCGCTGCTGCGCGTGCAGCAGCCGGATGGTTCATGGGAGCTGCCGGAAGGGCTGATTGAGCGCATTGAGTCCTGCGGCCTGATGGTTACCGTCGGCTACTGGGTGCTGGAGGAGTCCTGCCGTCAGCTTGCGGCCTGGCAGGAGCGCGGCGTGACGCTGCCGCTGTCGGTCAATTTGTCTGCCCTGCAGCTTATGCACCCGACCATGGTTTCAGAGATGCTGGAGCTGATCCATCGTTACCGAATCAAGCCTGATACGTTAACCCTGGAAGTGACTGAGAGCCGACGCATTGACGATCCCAACGAGGCGGTCGCAATCCTGAAGCCGCTGCGTAATGCCGGGATTCGCATTGCGCTGGACGATTTTGGCATGGGATACGCCGGGCTGCGCCAGCTTCAGCACATGAAAACCCTTCCGGTGGACGTGCTCAAAATTGACAAAGCCTTTGTCGACGGTCTGCCGGGCGACAGCAGCATGGTGCAGGCGATTATCCAGATGGCGCGCAGCCTCAACCTCGATCTTATTGCCGAAGGGATTGAAACCGAAGCGCAACGCGCCTGGCTGGCAGAGGCGGGCGTGGAGAGCGGACAGGGCTTCCTTTTTGCCCCTGCTGTTCCTTCGGATGTCTTTGAACAACGATACCTTTCCGGCGCTGACAACCACGCAAAAGTGTAATTTTGTTGCTGGCTTGTGCGAGCCAGCTCAAAGTTCTTAACATTTGTGTTTCAAATTTGAACTGAGTTTATTTCTGTCCTGTTATGTGGGTGTTATTTTAAAGCCGCAGGTTAACCATAACCTTACAAAACCTGTGGTTTTTCTTCCCAAGGACACCTTATGAAAACCTCACTCTTCAAAAGTCTTTATTTCCAGGTCCTGACAGCCATCGCCATCGGTATTCTGCTGGGTCACTATTACCCTGAACTGGGCGCGCAAATGAAACCGCTTGGCGACGCGTTCGTTAAGCTCATCAAAATGGTCATCGCTCCGGTGATCTTCTGTACCGTCGTGACGGGTATCGCTGGCATGGAAAGCATGAAGGCGGTAGGTCGTACCGGTGCAGTGGCGCTTCTCTATTTTGAAGTGGTCAGTACCCTTGCGCTGATTATTGGTCTGATCATCGTCAACGTGGTGCAGCCTGGCGCGGGGATGAACGTCGACCCGTCAACGCTGGATGCCAAAGCGGTCGCGGTGTATGCCGAGCAGGCGAAGGATCAGGGCGTGGTGGCCTTCCTGCTGGACGTGATTCCGGGCAGCGTCATTGGCGCGTTCGCCAGCGGAAACATCCTGCAGGTTCTGCTGTTCGCCGTGTTGTTTGGCTTTGCCCTGCACCGTCTGGGTAGCAAAGGCCAGCTTATCTTTAACGTGATCGAAAGCTTCTCGCAGGTCATCTTCGGCATCATCAATATGATCATGCGCCTGGCGCCGATCGGTGCTTTCGGTGCGATGGCCTTCACCATCGGTAAGTATGGCGTCGGTACGCTGGTGCAGCTGGGTCAGCTGATTATCTGCTTCTATATCACCTGTATCCTTTTCGTGGTCGTGGTGCTGGGGTCCATCGCCCGCGCGACAGGTTTCAACATCTTCAAATTCATCCGTTACATCCGCGAAGAGCTGCTGATTGTTCTGGGGACCTCCTCTTCAGAATCGGCGCTGCCGCGCATGCTCGACAAGATGGAAAAGCTGGGATGCCGTAAATCGGTGGTCGGGCTGGTGATCCCGACGGGCTACTCCTTCAACCTGGACGGCACCTCGATATACCTGACGATGGCGGCCGTGTTTATCGCTCAGGCGACCAACAGCCATATGGATATTTTCCATCAGATTACCCTGCTGGTGGTGCTCCTGCTCTCCTCTAAAGGGGCAGCAGGCGTGACGGGCAGCGGCTTTATCGTGCTGGCTGCCACTATTTCCGCCGTGGGTCACCTGCCGGTGGCGGGTCTGGCGTTGATTCTGGGTATTGACCGCTTCATGTCAGAGGCGCGTGCGTTAACCAACCTGGTGGGTAACGGCGTGGCAACGGTGGTGGTGGCGAAATGGGTGAAAGAGCTGGATCACAAAAAGCTCGACGATACTCTGAATAACCGTTCAACTGACAGCAAAAATCCTGGCTTATCCTCTTAATCTTGTCACAAATGCCCGTATTCCCTTGTCGGGATGCGGGCTCCTGCGCATAATAACTGTTCGTACCTGTCATAATTCGACAAGATTTTTTTTGGGTATATTTCACTTCGGACCGTGACGTTTTGCCGAACGCGCGGTCTAATCGACGTGTTTTCATCGTCATCTTTAAGAGTGAAGCGCGTCGCGAAACACTCTTTTTTAACCAGGAATGTTGATCAGGGGTTCACATGCAGGGCACAAAAATTCGACTCTTAACCGGCGGTTTGCTGATGATGGCAGCAGCCAGTTATGTGCAGGCAGATGCGCTCCAGCCAGACCCGGCCTGGCAACAAGGGACATTAGCGAACGGTTTTCAGTGGCAGGTGTTAGCCACTCCGCAACGTCCCAGCGATCGTATTGAAATCCGTCTGTCTATTAATACCGGTTCCCTCTCGGAAAGCACTCAGCAAACCGGTTTTAGCCATTTCATTCCCCGGCTGGCGCTCACGCAGAGCGGCAGCCTGCAAGCGGTTCAGGTGCGTTCGCTTTGGCAGCAGGCCATCGATCCGAAACGCCCGCTCCCCCCGGCCGTTCTCTCGTATGACTACACCATGTTTAACCTGAGCCTGCCAAACAACCGTAATGACCTGCTTAAAGAAGCGCTTACGTATCTCTCCGATGCCTCTGGCAATCTGGCGATTACGCCGGACACCGTCAACTATGCGCTGAGCAACAGCGACATGGTGGCGACCTGGCCTGGGGATACCAAAGAGGGCTGGTGGCGTTACCGCCTGAAGGGCTCAACGTTACTGGGACACGATCCGGCCGAACCGCTGAAACAGCCGGTGGACGCCGAACAGGTTAAATCGTTCTACCAGAAGTGGTACACCCCGGACGCGATGACGCTGATCGTGGTGGGTAACGTGGACAGCCGCGCGGTGGTGGAGCAGATCAACAAAGCGTTTGGTGATTTGAAAGGCAAGCGTGAAACGCCAGCCCCTGTTCCGACGCTTTCTCCGCTGCGTGCAGAGCCTGTCAGCATTATGACGGATGCCGTGCGTCAGGATCGCCTCTCCATCATGTGGGATAACGCCTGGCAGCCAATCCGCGAGTCCGCGGCGATGTTGCGCTACTGGCGTGCCGATCTGGCGCGTGAAGCGCTGTTCTGGCACGTTCAGCAGACGCTGAGCAAGAACAACGTGAAGAATATTGGTCTTGGCTTTGACTGCCGCGTGCTGTTCCAGCGTGCGCAATGCGCCATCAACGTTGAATCGCCGGGCGATAAGCTGAATGCCAATCTGGGTGTGGTCGCAAAAGAGCTGGCAAAAGTGCGTAAAGAGGGGCTTTCCGAAGAGGAATTCAACGCGCTCGTGGCGCAGAAAAAACTCGAGCTGCAGAAGCTGTTTGCGACCTACGCTCGCGCCGATACCGACATTCTGATCAGCCAGCGTATTCGCTCTTTGCAGAATCAGGTGGTCGACATTGCGCCGGAACAGTACCAGAAGCTTCGTCAGGACTTCCTGAACGGTCTGACCGTCGACATGCTCAATCAGGACCTCCGTCAGCAGCTGTCGCAGGAGATGGCGTTGATACTCCTGCAGCCGAAGGGCGAGCCGGAATATGACATGAAGGAACTGCAGAAGACCTGGGATTCCATTATGGCTACCGCGCCGCAGCCGGCGCAGGCCGCCACGGCTGATGATTTACATCCGGACGCGACGGATATTCCGCAGGGGCAGTAATGCCTGAACATTCCCTCTCCCTGTGGGAGAGGGTTAGGGTGAGGGCATCAGCCCGCACCCTACTTAAACAGGCATCGCCTCACGCGGAATAATCGCCCCGCGATACTGAATCACCGTGCTGGCCGTCAGGTGCCCACGCTGTGCCGCCGCTTCCGGCGTTCCACCCGTCAGACGTATCGCCAGATAGCCCGCGCTGAATGAATCGCCTGCCGCCGTGGTATCAATCACTTTCTCTTTGGCAAGCTTCACCGCCGGAACGTCAACCAGCGATTCACCCGCCACCGCGACCAGGCACGACTCTGCACCGCGCTTAATCACCACTTCGCTCACGCCTGCCGCCTGCGTGCGTGCAATCACGTCCTCTACAGGTTTCTCACCCCACAGGGCGTCTTCATCGTCGAGCGTCAGGAAGGCGATGTCGGTGCACTGCAGCATCTGTTGATAGACCTGCTGCGTCTCTTCGCGGCTGGCCCACAGGCGCGGGCGGTAGTTGTTATCGAAAATAACCTTCCCGCCGTTTGCACGGCATTCGCGCAGCAGCGAGAGCAGCTTTTCTCGGCTGGCGGGGCTTAAAATCGCCAGGCTAATGCCGCTCAGATAGAGGTAGTCAAATGTCGCCAGCTCTTCGCAGATGGCTGCGGCCGCGTCGCTCTCCAGCCAGAATTTGGCCGCGGCTTCGTTACGCCAGTAATAAAACGTGCGTTCGCCTGTACTGTCGGTTTCGATGTAATAAAGCCCCGGGAGGCGGTTTTCCATGCGCTGAATCAGCGACGTTTCAACATGTTCACTCTGCCAGGCCTCCAGCATTTGCTGGCTGAAGCTGTCCGTACCTAGGGCGGTAACGTAGTTCACGGTAAGCGCGTCAGGCGCGACCTGACGGGCAATATAAACGGACGTGTTTAACGTATCGCCACCAAATCCGCGGCTGACTTCCGCGCCTTTTTGTGACAGCTCAATCATGCATTCGCCAATCACGGCAATTTTTTTGGACATAGTCGTGAACCTGAACAGAAGAATTATCAGCAGTGTGCGCTGAGTGAATTAACCGGTCAACTATATTAAAACAACGTTCCATTATTTTATTTGAGCCAGCGCGTGTTCCCGCGCATTTCTGTCATCTTAATTTCATTTTCCCGGTGAATTGAACATAAAGTTCTCAATTGTCGCGCCGATAATCCTGTGACGAGTCCAGAAAGGCTATCCCAACAACAGGACATCTGAAATGAAGTCAGAGCAGGTTATCCAGCGGCTGAGCACTACGCCTGAGGCAAGTATTGAGAACTTGCAGGAGCATCGCTACTGGCTGCAATGTGAGCGTGCGTACACCTATCAGCCGATCTACCGAACAGATGGTCGACTGATGGCAATTGAGATTTTGACCGTCGTTACGCACCCCTCAAACCCTACTCAGCGCATCGCGCCGGATCGCTATTTTGCCGAAGTTGCCGTTCGCCAGCGCCTGGACGTGCTGGAAGAGCAGCTTCGCATGCTGGCGACGAAGCAGTCCTTTTTCGAACGGCACGATATCCTCGCCTCGGTGAACGTCGATGGCCCAACCCTGCTGGCGCTGCGCCAGAACGCGAAATTGCAGGAGCTGATCGCCACTCTGCCGTGGATGCGTTTTGAGCTGGTGGAGCATGTCCGCCTGCCGCAGGATTCCTCGTTTGCGTCGATATGCGAATACGGCCCGCTGTGGCTGGATGACTTTGGCACCGGGATGGCGAACTTCTCCGCCCTGAGTGAAGTGCGCTACGACTACATTAAAGTGGCCCGCGATCTGTTCATTATGCTGCGTCAGACCCAGGAAGGGCGGAATCTGTTTACGCTGTTATTACAGCTGATGAACCGCTATTGCCAGGGCGTGATTGTTGAAGGTGTGGAAACACTGGAAGAGTGGCGTGATGTGCAAAACTCTCCCGCAGCGGCGGCGCAAGGCTATTATCTCTCTCGCCCGGTACCCATGGATCGCCTCGATAGCGTTATAACGACCCTCTGATAAGCCCGCTTCCCTTTGTCTGGACTATAGTTTTACAGAACAGGTCATCAGGAAAGGGGATAAAAATGACGAGAACAACCAGGGTAATCTCCTGGACAGCAGGGATTTTCTTGTTGTTGATCGTGGTCGTCGCCATCATTATTGCGACGTTTGACTGGAACCGTCTCAAGCCGACCATCAACCAGAAAGTCTCAACCGAACTGAACCGCCCCTTCGCCATACGCGGTGATTTAGGGGTGGTGTGGGAGCGTCAGAAAGAGGAGCCAGGCTGGCGAAGCTGGATCCCCTGGCCACACGTCCATGCCGACGACATCATCCTCGGCAACCCGCCGGATATCCCGGACGTCACAATGATCCACCTGCCGCGCGTTGAAGCCACGCTGGCTCCGCTGGCGCTCCTCACCAAAACGGTCTATCTGCCGTGGATCAAACTTCAGCAGCCCGATGCGCGCCTGATCCGACTCTCAGAAAAAAATAACAACTGGACGTTTAACCTTGCCAGCGACAGCGAAAAAGATCCGAATGCCCAGCCGTCTTCCTGGTCATTCCGTCTCGACAATATTCTTTTCGATCGCGGACGGATCGCCATCGACGATAAGGTCAGCAAGGCTGATGTGGAGATCCTGGTCGATCCGCTGGGCAAACCGCTGCCGTTTAGCGAGGTCACGGGCACGAAAGCAAAAGGCGACGCGGCAAGCGTAGGTGATTATGTCTTCGGCCTGACGGCAAAAGGGCGCTACAACGATCAGCCTCTCAGCGGTAAAGGGAAAATAGGCGGCATGCTGGCGCTACGGAGCGAAGGCACGCCGTTCCCGGTGCAGGCGGACTTCCGTTCCGGTAACACCCGCGTGGCGTTCGTGGGCACGGTCAACGATCCGATGAATATGGGTGGCGTCGACCTTCAGCTCAAATTTGCCGGTGATTCGCTGGGCGAGCTGTATGAACTGACCGGCGTACTGCTGCCGGATACCCCACCGTTCGAAACGGACGGGCATCTGGTCGCCAAAATCGACACCGAAAAATCGTCCGTTTTTGACTACCGGGATTTCAACGGCCGGATCGGCGACAGCGACATCCACGGCACGCTAACCTACACCACCGGAAAACCGCGCCCGAAACTGGAAGGGGAGGTTGAGTCCCGTCAGCTGCGTCTGGCCGACTTAGGCCCGCTGATAGGTATCGACTCCGGTAAAGGCACGAAGTCAAAAGAGGTGAAGAAAGATCCTCAGCCTGCCGGGAAAGTGCTGCCTCATGAGCGCTTTGAGACGGATAAATGGAACGTGATGGATGCGGATGTGCGCTTCAAAGGCGGAAAAATTGAACATGGCAGCACGCTGCCGATCAGCAATCTTTCGACCCATATCCTCCTTAAAAACGCCGACCTGCGCCTGCAGCCGCTGAAGTTCGGCATGGCGGGCGGGACGATCTCCTCGAACATTCACCTGGAAGGGGATAAGAAGCCGATGCAGGGACGGGCGGAGATCCAGGCGCGTCGATTGAAGCTGAAAGAGTTGATGCCGAACGTAGAATTGATGCAGAAAACCCTCGGTGAAATGAACGGTGATGCCGACATTCGCGGCGTGGGGAACTCTGTGGCGGCGCTGCTCGGCAGCGGCAATGGTAACCTGAAGCTACTGATGAACGACGGGCTGGTGAGCCGCAACCTGATGGAGATCCTGGGGCTGAACGTGGGTAATTTCGTTATCGGGCAGATCTTCGGTGATGATGAGGTGCGGGTGAACTGCGCGGCGGCCAATCTGGATCTGGTTAACGGCGTGGCGCGCCCGCAGATTTTTGCCTTTGACACGGAAAACGCGGTGGTCAACGTGACCGGTACCGCCAGCATGGCCTCGGAGCAGCTTGATTTGACGATTGACCCGGAAAGTAAGGGGATTCGTATCATCACCCTGCGCTCGCCGCTTTACGTGCGTGGGACCTTCAAAAATCCGCAGGCGGGCGTGAAGCCCGGACCGTTGATTGCGCGTGGCGCAGTGGCTGCGGCGCTTGCGACGCTGGTCACCCCAGCCGCAGCGCTGCTGGCATTGATTTCGCCGTCAGAAGGCGAAGCGAATCAGTGCCGGAATATTTTGTCGCAGATGAAGAAGTAAGGTGCGGCCTGTTTCGCCGGGTGGCGCAGCGCTTACCCGGCCTACGGGACTTCCTCCCTCTCCCTGTGGGAGAGGGCCGGGGTGAGGGCATCAGGCCGCAGTGAATTACAGAGCCTGGTGCTTAGTTTCGTGCGTCAGCAGCAGCGCAATCAGCGTCAGCGCCGCCATGGCCGCCAGATAGACGCCCACGTAGAACAGACCGTAGTTCGCCTGCAGCCAGGTAGCGATATACGGCGCAACGGATGCGCCCAGAATTGAGGCAACGTTGTAGGAGAACGACGCGCCCGTATAACGCACTTCCGTCGGGAACAGCTCCGGCAGCAGCGCGCCCATCGGGCCGAAGGTCAGCCCCATCAGGCTCAGGCCAATCAGCAGATAGGCCATCACCAGCGCCGGGCTTCCTGAACCCAGCAGCGGCGGGAAGACGAAAAGGGCAAACAGAATGATCAGCGTGGTGATCACAATCATGCTTGAGCGGCGACCAAACTTATCCGCCAGCAGGCCCGCAATCGGCACCATCACACCGAAGCCGATCACCGCCATCATCAGCATCCACAGCACTTCGTTACGCGGCAGACCCAGCCCCACCGGCGCGGCAGCGGTGCTGTACGTCATGGAGTAGACGGTCATGATGTAGAACAGCGTATAGGTTGCCAGCATGATAAACGTGCCCAGCACGGTCACGCGGACGTGTTTGGTCAGCAGCGTTCCCAGCGGTACTTTTACCTGTTTTTTCGCTGCCGCGACTTTGGCAAAGACCGGCGTTTCGTGCAGGGAGACGCGCACATACAGGCCAATCAGCACCAGTACGGCAGAGAAGACAAACGGAATACGCCAGCCCCAGCTCATGAACTGCTCATCCGTCAGCAGCCAGGAGAGCAGCAGGAACGTCCCGTTGGCAAAGAAGAAGCCAATCGGTGCGCCAAGCTGCGGGAATGAGCCATACAGCGCGCGCTTGCGCGCCGGAGCGTTCTCGGTGGCCAGCAGCGCCGCGCCGCCCCATTCACCGCCCAGGCCCAGACCCTGACCAAAACGCGCCAGCGCCAGCAGGACCGGCGCCAGAATGCCGATGGTTTCATAGGTCGGCAGCAGACCGATGGCTACGGTGGAGATGCCCATCGTCAGCAGCGAGGCCACCAGGGTGACTTTGCGGCCAATGCGATCGC
This sequence comes from Enterobacter sp. 120016, assembly GCF_018383635.1. Lineage (NCBI taxonomy): Bacteria > Pseudomonadati > Pseudomonadota > Gammaproteobacteria > Enterobacterales > Enterobacteriaceae > Enterobacter > Enterobacter sp. 120016. The sequence continues at coordinate 27,993 of NZ_JAHAWC010000009.1, forward strand.
CAAAGTGTCCAAACAGCGCAGAACCAATCGGACGCGCAACAAACGCGATGGCAAAGGTCGCCAGAGACTGCAGCGTGGCCGCCGTCGGATCCCCCTGCGGGAAGAAAATATGCGGGAAGACGATGACCGCGGCGGTGGCATAAATATAAAAGTCGAAGAACTCAATGGCGGTGCCAATCAGCGATGCGACGACAACTTTATTGCGCGAGTTTACCGGAACGTTTTCCGTTCCCGAGTCGAGTGTGGTGGCTGTTGCTTGCATAATATTTTCTTATTTTTGTCGAACGAAAGGTCATATTACGCACAGCAAAAGCGACATTTCAATCTGTAACAAAGCCGCGCGCTGGTGATAAAAGCAACAAAAAGCGGATAATTTTCAGGCCAGCCAAAACACGTCTATGAAATGCTTCACAGATTTTAAATATCAGTCAATTAAACTGGTTTTCGGTTAAATAAAAGTTACGGACTGGATTTATATGCTGAAATGATGAATCGGGCTGAAATTTCAGCCCGAGAGTGGGGTTACCTGTGCGTTTTGCCCGGCATTCGCGGGTCGTCTTTGTACTCGGCGGTGGCAATCCACGCCGCGCAGAACAGGGTTAAACGCGCGAAGAAGTAGAAGAACGCCATCAGCCCCAGCACCGAGCCAAAGGCCGCGCCGGAAGGGGATTTAACCAGTGACGGTAAGGTGTAAGTCATCACGATTTTGATGACTTCAAAGCCGATCGCCGCAATCAATGTGCCGCGGATCAGCGCCTTCTTGCGCGGACGATGGCGGGGCAAGCGCCAGAAGATCCAGAAGAACAGCAGGTAGTTGGCGAAGATGGAAATGGCCAGACCAATGCCGCGCCAGGCGGGCTTCAGCCATTCGATGTAATCAAGGTAAAGCGCGGAGATGATCATCTGCTGCGCCGAGCCCGCCACGGAGGTAATGGAAAGCGTCACGATGAGCGCGATAAGCAGGCCAATCAGCGAAACAAAATCGCGGAGATACTTAACCCAAATTTTCTCCTGGTCCTGCGGCTTACGCTCCCAGACATCGCGCGACTGGGCGCGAATGGCCTCGCGCAGGTTGCCCATCCAGTTAACGCCGGAGTAAAGGGCAATCAGCAAACCGACGATGCCGACGGTGGTACGCTGCTGAACGGCGGTATTGATAGTGCTTTTGAGCGTGCTGGCCAGGGTCGGGTCACTGACGTTATTCAGGATCTTATTGAAGATATCCTGCAGCAGCGTCGGGTGCGACGCGAGCACAAAACCTGCCGCCGCAAACGATACCATCAGGATCGGGATCATCGACAGGAAGGAAAAATAGGTGATGGCGGCACCAAACTGGTTTCCCATACGGTCATTAAAGCGCTCGGTCGCGCGTATCAAATGCGCAACCATGGGAAACTGCTGAATTCTTGCGGCAAGGCCGGTGACGGTCCCCAGCGCTTTGCTGGCGGTGCCTGGCGAGGCGGCCTCTTCAGGTCCGGTTTCCATCTTTTTGACGGGCTCATACTCTAAATGTTGGGTGGGTCGTTGCGGATTGTTTTCCGGCGTCACGCGCATTTTCCTTTTCGTTGAGCTGGATGTGTTTTTGAATTATAGCTTGCGACTAGTCCACGTAAGCTTTTGTGAGTTCGGTCAGCCACTCCATGAACAGATGGACCCGTCGGGAGAGGTTGCGGCGGTGGGGATAAATCAGGGAGACGGGCATCGGTTCGGCCCGGTATTGCGGGAGGATCTCAATCAGTTTCTTCGCGCGCAGCAAATCGCGCACCCCAACCCGCGGAACCTGAATAATGCCCAGCCCGGCGAGGCAGGCAGCCTGGTAAGTTTCCGTGCTGTTGACGGTTAACACCCCGCCCGTTTTTATCCACTGCGTCGCACTGCCGTTATAAAACTCAAAGCCCTGCGGGCGGGTTCCCAGCATCGCGGCGTAGTGGATGACGGCGTGCGAGCCTAAATCGTCCAGCGTTTCCGGGTAGCCGAATCGCGCCAGATAATCCGGGCTGGCGCAGTTAATCACCGACAGCTTGCCCAGCGGACGGGCAATCAGCCCTGAATCCTTCAGCGCGCCGACGCGGACGACGCAATCAAACCCTTCACGGATCACATCCACCAGGCGATCGCTGCTGCTGAGTTCCAGTTCAATGCCCGGATAGTGCTGCAGAAAAGCAGGCAGTTTGGGGATGACTAAATTTCGAGCAACGCCGACGGGCATATCCACGCGCAGACGGCCGCTGATGCTGGAGGGATCGTGCTGAAACATGCCGTCGAGTTCATCAAGGTTTGCCAGCAGATCTTTTGCCCGCTCGTAATAGACCATGCCGTCCTGCGTCAGGCTGACGCGGCGCGTGGTGCGGTGCAATAGCTGGGTGCCAAGCCGGTTTTCCAGAGCCTGAATTTGTCGTGAAACGCTGCCTTTCGGCAGGGTTAATGTTTCGGCCGCGCGGGAAAAACTCTCCAGTTCCGCGACGCGGACAAATAGCTGCATTGCGTGAATTTTATCCATAGAGGAAGCTCATTGTTGTTCCTGCTGAAACAGTGAAGCGCTTTAACCTATCTTTATTGATTTTCTATCACCTAATAAGCTCTTTCTCAATCTCCTTAACAGCCAAAACGAGGTATATGATGAGTGAACGTATCGCATTAGTGACGGGTGGTAGCCGCGGTCTGGGTAAAAACGCTGCGTTAAAGCTGGCGGCAGACGGCACGGGAATCGTCCTGACATACAACCGTAGCCAGCAGGAAGCGCTGGACGTTGTGCATGAAATTCAGCAAAAAGGCGTCAACGCAGCGGCATTACAGCTCAACGTCGGAGATATCACGGGTTTTGATAATTTTGCCCAACAGCTTCAGGAAACCCTTAGAACCGTCTGGCAGCGTGATACCTTTGACTATTTATTGAACAATGCCGGAACGGGTTTATATGCGCCCTATACCGACACGACGGAAGCGCAGTTTGATGAGGCGCTGAACATTCATTTCAAAGGGCCTTTCTTCCTGACCCAGCGCCTGCTGCCGCTGCTTAACGACGGGGGCCGGATCCTCAACGTCTCCAGCGGGCTGGCCCGTTTTACCCAACCGGGCTCAGGGACCTACGCGGCCATGAAGGGGGCGATGGAAGTGCTGACGCGCTATCAGGCGAAGGAGCTGGGCGCGCGCGGGATCGCCGTCAATATCATTGCGCCGGGCGCGATTGAAACCGACTTTGGTGGCGGACGCGTGCGCGACAACGCAGAGCTGAATCAGCTGCTGGCCTCGCAGACGGCGCTGGGGCGGGTGGGGCTGCCGGACGATATTGGCGATGCCGTTGCGGCACTGCTCAGCGATAAGCTGGGCTGGATGAATGCGCAACGTATTGAAGTGTCAGGCGGTATGTTCCTGTAATGCACGCGCGTAAGGGGAAGGAACCCCTTAAGGAAATCCTTAATATGAATGTGTCTAAATACGGGCAGATATAAAGAACTCGGGGGGATTTGTAACGTCTCCATTCGTTGAGTTTTTTCTTAAATCACCCCTCTGTAGAATCCCCCTTCGCTATTCTCAGAGGGAGAAAAACGATGCGAGTAATCATGTTTGACAGGCAGTCACTCTTTATTCACGGAGCGATACACAGTCTTCAGGCGCTAATTCCGGAAATAGATATGACAGGGACCTGTCAGGCAGACGATTTATGGGCGCAGGTTTCCGCTTCGCCGTCAGCTATCGTCATGATTGACGGGCATTTAATTGATGATGAGGGGAGCGCTTTGCTGGAAGAGATGATGCAACGCTTTCCGGCGATACGCGTGATTCTGGTTCTGGCGAAAAAAGAGGCCAGATGGGTTGAGCAGTTACGGCAGCGAAACGTCATGGCCATCATTCCCCGAAATGCCCACCCGGAGCGCTTTTCCGCCGTGCTGGATTCGGTGTCCAGAGGGATGGTCTGTTTTCCCGGAGAGTGGGTCAGACAGCCGTCGTCTCAGGCGTTATCATGCCTGAGCGAGCGCCAGCGCGACGTGCTGAAATTGCTGGCGGCGGGGGAGTCAAACAAAGAGATTGGACGCAATCTCAACATCAGTGCGGCCACGGTAAAAGCTCACCTTGAGGCGCTTTTCCGGCGGCTGGAGGTGAAAAACAGAACGCAGGCTGCCCTGTTCTATACCCGTGCAACGGCCTGAAAAATCGCGTTTGGGAGCGAAGGCATCTCGCCGAAGCTGAATATCATCATAACCAGCGCATCATGCTGCTGTTGGGTTAATGGGCGTGTCACGCTTTCCCGCAGCAGCGCCTCACACCGCTGAATATCGTCATGCAGCAAATCTTCTGCCTCGGCAGGCGTGATGGGACCGTGAAAATGCGCCCGATCGCGGAGCACGTGGCCATAGCCGATAACCCATAATCCGTTTTCGTCACGATATTTTTCCAGAGAAAGACCCTGATATTTTTTTATTAACGCAATGGCGGCAGAAGATATTTTCAGCGCATGACCTTTCATATTCGTTTCCTCTTAATAGCGACACTGTAGAGGAAACGGCGTTCGAGAAATATCCGCCAAATGGCTGTTGATCAGGAATTATTATTCAGGTATTCCTGCTGTAATAAACCAAATAACCAGTCATTTTGCCAGCGACCCGCGAGGTAATAACTCTCGCGTAATTCACCTTCCAGGCGAAAGCGCGCTTTTTCCAGCAGGCGTCTTGAAGCAGTATTCCCCGCGGTGACGGTAGCGGTGAGTCGACGTATACCGCCCTGATGAAAAGCGTAATCGCAAAGCGCGTTCAGGGATTCAAAGCCGTAACCTTTCCCCTGCGCCTCGGGGGCGAAAAGGAAGCCCACTTCGGCACAGTCCTCCTCCCGATGAATATACCCGGTAACGCCCAGCGGGGCCTGGGAGGCGGCGTCACGTACGACGAGACAAAGCCAGTGCGCGCTGCCCGGTGCCCAGGGCGTCAGGCGCGAATCAAACGCCTCGCGGATGGCTGCGACGGGGCGGTCCTCCGCCACAAAGCGCATGACGTCGGGATGCTGCTGGAGCGCCAGAAAAAAGGGCCAGTCTTGTTCCAGCAGAGGCGAGCAGTTAAGGCGAGGGGTAATTAAAACCGGCATTCAGATTCTCCTGAAACATTTTAAATGATTTTAGGGTTGTCACTTTATTTCAACAGAAAGTCAGGTATGGTTAACCGCGTATAAATAAAAAGAAAAAGGGCCGTCTCGTGCCCATTCCGGATGTCTTCGTTGTCGCTTAAGGAAAACAATGACTCTCAGCACATCACACCATATTCGCGAACAGTTCGAACACTGTCTGGCGGTCATTCGCCATGCGTCGGTGGAAATTTTGCTTCTTCTGAATGTACATGCTTCTGAGGGCAAAGATCCACGCTGGTTCCTGGAACAACTCGACAGCGCGCGATTAGCTCTGGGCGGCTGGGGAGCCGTTGCGAAAAAACTCAACCTGAATGATGCCGAGATGTCGGAATTTACCCTCCAGCTGCGCCTGCTGCAGCAGCGCGTTCCGCAGTATGAAAGCGGACAGGATGTGAGTGAAAACCAGCTTATTGCGGCGATGCGGTTTGTGACCGCGCTGGAACATCTTCGCCTGCAACAGCCGCTGTTGACCTACAGCACGGACCTGGCGCCGGGAAGCGAACTGCAGCAGCAGCAGGCGCAAAAGCAGGTACGCGCGATTGAGCTGATGATTAAAGGGCTCATCCAGCAGGCCTGGCCCGATCAGGTGCGGCTGAACAATCATCTGAAGACTCTGTTTAACGCCGATCGCGTACGGCGCTGGCTGAAGCTTGGCGAGATCAACGATGTTCTGAGCGGCATGATGTTCAGCGAACTGGCGCAGATGCTGGTGGATAAAAAAGAGTTCAGCCGCTATTACGCTTCGCTGTTCAGCGACCCGTCCATGCTGACGCTGCTGGTTGAACCGCGCAAAACGCTGCAAACCTTCCTCGACGACATTCGGCAAATCCGCAACAGCATCACCGTTCAGAAAACGCTAAGCTCGGCGCAAACTCAGCTGCTGGATAACTATTACGCGCAGATCGCGCGGCCCGTTCAACGCGCGTTTGAAGAGGGGAGAACGCGCGTCAATCCGGCCGGATTTATGGCGGTAGATGCCAGCGAACTGCATACCTTCTGGGAAAAGGCGCAGAAAATGGATCGGGTCACCGGTGGGGATCTGTTTGAAGTCCGTGACACCATTGAAAAGCCGACCCAGCGCGCGCCGCGCAGCCCCGAACAACGCGAGCAGCTTATTTCCGGTGCGCTATGGGGGGCGGTTGGCGTCATGGTGATTGCCATCGTGGCGGGGGGATTCTGGCTGGTGACCAGCAGCAAACCGCAGCCTGCGACCGCCAGCGCGGCTGAAGCAGCCCCTCCGCAGGAAATGCGCGAGACGCCTTCCTCGCGCGAAACGCTCACGCGCATGGGGGTGACCTGGGACGAGAACAATTTCCGCTCGGCCATTAACCGCAACGATACCCGCGTGACCCTGCTATTTTTGCAGGGCGGCATGGACTGGAAGCTCTCCTGGACCGAAGAGGCGATGTCGGCAGGCTATGACGACGTGCTGGAGCTGATGTTACGCTACCGGCAGAACATGGTGGAAGAGAAGCCGTGCCGTCGTTTCATCAACACGCTCAGCCACGCCATGTCGAACGGCGAGTCTCTGACCTCGGTACGTAAAGAGTATCTCAAAGCGTTCTGCACCGTGCCTGCCGTGGTGAAACGCCAGCAGCACGATCTCGACATGGCCACACGCCGCGCGCAGTCACAGCCGGATGCCGCTTCGAAAAAATGGCAGTCCATTCAGACTGCCATTTATGAGGTGATTCGCTGATCTCTTCTCCCTCTCCCTGTGGGAGAGGGCCGGGGTGAGGGCACCAGACCGCACCCCACTTAAGGCTCCCCATACAACCCAATCAGCCGCCTCACCACGCCGTTCGTCCAGCCGAAACCATCCTGCAGCGGATACTCACCCCCGCCACCTTCTCGCGGGGTACTGCTGGCGATGTGGTACTTCTCAATCAGCTTATGATGCGTCTGATAAAAATGGTTCACCGTATGCAGCCAGCTCCAGGCGATCTCATCGCCCAGCGAGTCGTTGCCGTACTGCTTGAACCCCTGAATCGCCATCCACTGCAGCGGCGCCCAGCCGTTGGGTTTATCCCACTGCTCGCCGGTTTCGTACTCGGTGGCCAGAATCCCGCCTGGCGTCAGCAGCCGCGCTTTGACCGCATCAGACAGGCGCTCGGCCTGCTCGTGCGTCGCCATGCCCACGTACAGCGGCACAATGCTGGCTGCCGAGAACAGCGCCTGTTCCTCACGCCGCCAGTCGTAATCGCGGTAACAGCCGCTCTCCTCGTCCCACAGATAGCGGTTCACCGCCGCGCGCCGATCGTTGGCTTTCTGGCGGAACGCCTCTGCCGTCTCTTTATCTCCTTTCGACGCCGAAATGTTGGCGATAGCGCTTTCCAGCTTGAACAGGAAGGCGTTCAGATCGATGGGGATAAACTGCGTCGTGCGGATGCTGGCGAGCCGCGACGGATCGCGCAGCCAGCGGGACGAATAATCCCAGCCGGACGCCGCTCCCGCGCGCAGATCGCGATACACCTCGTTGGGCGGACGACCCGAGTGGCGGGCAGTTTCCACGTCCTCAATCCACGATTCGTCGCGCGGGGTATCACGGTCGTCCCAGTAGCGGTTGAGCAGTGAACCGTCCGGCATGCGCACGGCGCTGCGGTAAGCCTGGTTAAGCAGCAGCGACTCCGCGCCGTCCATCCAGAAGGCGTACTCCATTTTGAGGTGGTCCAGATAGCGTTTCGCACCGCGAACGCCGTCCTCCTCGAACAGCTCCACCATCAGGGCAAAGACCGGCGGCTGCGAGCGGCTGAGATAATAGGTGCGGTTGCCGTTGGGGATATGCCCGTAGCGTTCAATCAGCCAGGCGAAGTTGTCCGCCATACATTTGAGCAGATCGTTACGGCCACTCTCCGCCAGCCCCAGCATGGAGAAATAGGAATCCCAGTAGTAGGTCTCGCTGAATCGCCCGCCGGGGACGATATAGGCCTGCGGCAGCGCCAGCAGAGAAGACCAGGGAATATGATCCTGCGGCTCGCGCGTCAGCACCGGCCACAGGTTATCAATGTGCTCTTTCAGGGAAAGGCCCGGGTCGGAGACATATTCTGTGCCGTACGTTTCCGGCATCCAGAAGTGGTTCTCCACAAACTGGCGCAGGTCGAAATCCCGGTGGCGCCTGACCTTGCGGTAGCGGATCAGGATATCCAGCGGATCCATCTTCGGCGCGCAGTCGGGGAAGGTTTTACTGTCCGCAAACAGCCGCGACGACTGCACATGCTCGAACAGTTCAAGATAGCGGTCTGCGGGCGTCAACGCATCGGAGGCGGGTAGCCCCTCGATCATTTCGGGTTCCGGCTCCGCCTCAATCATTTCATCCAGTTTCAACTCGCAGGGATCGGTCTCGTAGCGCAGCTCTTCTGCAATCTCGAACTCGATGTTCTCGGTAGCCTGTAGTTTCTGGTTGAACATGGTGATAGGGACCTCCGGTTGTGTGTTCAAAAGACAGGTTTATCCGGGCGTCTTATAAGCGTAGACATTCGCTTCGGTAGTTGGGGAGGGATATGTGCGGTAGATCACTATTTTCGGAGCATTCGTTTTGCAACGATTTATGAATGTTAAAAAAAATGCCCCTCCGGGGAGGGGCATCAGGATTAACGCATGGTCACAAACTCTTCCGCGGCCGTCGGGTGGATTGCCACCGTGTTGTCGAAGTCTTTCTTGGTTGCGCCCATCTTCAGCGCCACGGCGAAGCCCTGCAGGATCTCGTCCATGCCGAAGCCGATGCCGTGGATACCGACAATCTTCTCGTCCGGGCCCACGCAGACCAGCTTCATGCGGCACGGCTGACGGTGCGAGGTGACGGCGGTGTACATCGCGGTAAACGCCGATTTATACACTTTCACCTGGTCGTCGCCATACTGTTCGCGCGCCTGCGGCTCGGTTAAGCCGACGGTGCCGATTGGCGGGTGGCTGAAGACCACGGTTGGGATAAGGTTATAATCCAGATGCTCGTCCGGCTTGTTGTTGAACAGGCGCTCGGAGAGACGACGACCTGCCGCAACGGCCACCGGCGTCAGCTCAACCGCACCGGTATTATCGCCGACCGCATAAATGCCCGGTACGCTGGTGTTCTGGAATTTATCGACGACGATATAGCCTTTTTCGTCGGTTTTCACGCCGGTCACGCCGAGGTTGAAGTTATCGTTCGCCGGTTCACGACCAATCGCCCAGATCAGGCAGTCGACGGTCTGGCTGCGGCCATCTTCCAGCTCAAGCGTCAGGCTGCCGTCCGCATTTTTCACTACCGCTTTTGGCACGGCGTTGGTGTGCAGGGTCGGGCCTTCGGCGTTCATCACTTCAACCAGCGTGTCGACGATCAGCGGGTCAAAGCTGCGCAGCGGCGCGTGTTTACGCACGAACAGGTGCGCCTCTGCGCCCAGGCCGTTAATCACCCCGGCCAGCTCCACCGCGATGTAACCCGCGCCGACAACGGCAACGCGCTTAGGCAGGGCAGGCAGCTCGAAGAAACCGTCGGAGTCGATGCCGTATTCCACGCCCGGAATGTTCGGGTGGCTCGGACGGCCGCCGGTGGCGATCAGGATGCGATCGGCGGTGATCGTCTCGCCGTTCACTTCGATCGTTTTCGCGTCCACAAAGCGGGCGAAGCCGTGGATGACGTCAACGTTATTTTTACCCAGCACGTTGTCGTACGAGGTGTGAATACGGTCGATGTAGGCGGTACGGCTGGCGATCAGCTTGTCCCAGTCGAAGTGGTTGATGGTGGTGTCAAAGCCGTAGTCCGGGCCATACATATGGATAGCTTCACGGATCTGCGCCGCATGCCACATCACTTTCTTCGGTACACAACCCACGTTCACGCAGGTGCCGCCCAGCGCTTTGGCTTCAATCAGCGCGCACTTCTGGCCGTACATGGCCGCACGGTTGATGGAGGCGATGCCGCCGCTGCCGCCGCCGATTGCGATGTAGTCATAATGCTTAGTCATAGCTTTTGTCCTTAATCGTGAATTGCCGCGATTGTATACCTGAAATCAATAGTTTCCACCGATGGCTGCAATTACTCCGGCACGATCCAACTGACGGTGGCGTGGCCTGTACCCGCTGGCACCAGCGTTTTATGCAGCCACGGCAGCACGTTGTTCATCTGCGCTTCTAGCTTCCATGGCGGGTTGATCACAATCATCCCGGAGGCGGTCATGCCGCGCTGATCGCTGTCCGGACGTACCGCCAGCTCAATCTGCAGGATTTTGCGGATGCCGGTCGCTTCCAGGTCTTTGATCATGCGTTTGATTTGCGCGCGCAGCACCACCGGATACCACAGGGCGTATGTCCCGGTGGCGAAGCGTTTGTAGCCTTCATGGATACCGGTCACCACCGCCTGATAGTCGGTTTTGATTTCGTACGGCGGGTCGATCAGCACCAGGCCGCGACGGGAAACCGGCGGCAGCTTGGCTTTCAGCTGCTGGTAACCGTCGGATTTTTCCACGCGGGCGCGGCTGTCTTTCTGGAATTCAGAACGCAGCAGCGGGAAGTCGCTCGGATGCAGCTCGGTCAGCTGGAGGCTGTCCTGCTCGCGCAGCAACTGGCGTGCAATCAGCGGCGAGCCCGGGTAGTAGCGCAGCTGGCCGTTGCGGTTGAAGTGATTCACCACGCCGATGTACGGCTCCAGCTCGGCAGGCAGATCGTCCTGCTGCCAGATGCGGGCAATCCCTTCCAGATATTCACCGGTACGCTCGGCATGCTCGCCGCTCAGCTGATAACGGCCCGCGCCCGCGTGCGTGTCCAGATAGAGAAACGGCTTCTCTTTCTCTTTGAGCGATTCAATGATCAGGCTCTGAACGGTGTGTTTAAGGACGTCGGCGTGGTTGCCTGCGTGGAAGCTGTGGCGATAACTGAGCATGGGTAATGATATTCCGCTGAAGTGACGATTTGCCACAGTTTACAGCAGAACGGCGCAGATTACCCGTAGGCCCGGTAAGCGCAGCGCCACCGGGCGTTTTTCGACAACCTTCGGCATTGAAATCCTCTACACTTAACCCCATTCTAGATCCCATATGCACAGCGCCGGATGCGCGCTTCATTCACCTATTTCAACAGGACAGCGTTTATGACCAATCCATTACTGACGCCTTTTTCGTTGCCGCCGTTTTCTAAAATCCTCCCTGAGCATGTGGTTCCAGCCGTTACGCAATCGCTGGACAACTGCCGCGCGGCGGTAGAAAGCGTGGTAGCGCAGGGTGCGCCGTACACCTGGGAAAATCTGTGTCAGCCGCTGGCCGAAGTGGACGACGTGCTGGGGCGTATCTTCTCCCCGGTGAGCCACCTGAACTCGGTAAAAAACAGCCCGGAACTGCGCGAAGCCTACGAGCAGACCCTGCCGCTGCTCTCTGAGTACAGCACCTGGGTCGGCCAGCACGAAGGGCTCTACAAAGCCTACCGCGACCTGCGCGACGGCGACCACTATGCCGAACTGAACACGGCGCAGAAAAAATCGGTCGATAACGCCCTGCGTGATTTTGAGCTGTCCGGGATTGGCCTGCCAAAAGAGAAGCAGACCCGCTACGGTGAAATTGCCGCGCGCCTGTCCGAGCTGGGCAACCAGTACAGCAACAACGTGCTCGACGCCACCATGGGCTGGACGAAGCTGATTACCGACGAAGCGGAGCTGGCGGGTATGCCGGAAAGCGCGCTGGCGGCGGCAAAAGCCCAGGCCGAGGCGAAAGAGCAGGACGGTTTCCTGTTAACGCTGGATATCCCGAGCTATCTGCCGGTAATGACCTACTGCGACAACCAGGCGCTGCGCGAAGAGATGTACCGCGCGTACAGCACCCGCGCCTCCGATCAGGGGCCGAATGCCGGTAAGTGGGACAATAGCCCGGTCATGGCGGAAATCCTTGCCCTGCGTCACGAGCTGGCACAGCTGCTGGGCTTCGAAAACTACGCCGATAAATCCCTCGCCACCAAAATGGCGGAGAACCCGCAGCAGGTACTCGACTTCCTGACCGATCTGGCGAAACGCGCCCGTCCTCAGGGTGAGAAAGAGCTGGCCCAGCTGCGCGCCTTCGCGAAAGCGGAGTTCGGCGTGGACGAGCTGCAGCCGTGGGACATCGCCTGGTACAGCGAAAAACAGAAGCAGCACCTCTACAGCATCAGCGACGAGCAGCTGCGCCCGTACTTCCCGGAAAACAAAGCCGTTAACGGCCTGTTCGAGGTGGTCAAACGCATCTATGGCATCACCGCCAAAGAGCGTACCGATATCGACGTCTGGCACCCGGACGTGCGCTTCTTCGAGCTGTATGACGAGAAAAACGAACTGCGCGGCAGCTTCTACCTCGATCTCTACGCGCGTGAGAACAAGCGCGGCGGGGCGTGGATGGACGACTGCGTGGGCCAGATGCGTAAAGCCGACGGTTCTCTGCAGAAGCCGGTCGCCTACCTGACCTGTAACTTTAACCGTCCGGTGAGCGGCAAGCCTGCGCTCTTCACCCACGACGAGGTGATCACCCTGTTCCACGAGTTCGGTCACGGTCTGCACCACATGCTAACCCGCATCGAAACCGCAGGCGTGGCCGGTATCAGCGGCGTGCCGTGGGATGCGGTCGAGCTGCCAAGCCAGTTTATGGAAAACTGGTGCTGGGAGCCGGACGCGCTGGCGTTTATCTCCGGCCACTATGAGACCGGCGAACCGCTGCCGAAAGCGCTGCTGGATAAAATGCTGGCGGCGAAAAACTACCAGGCGGCGATGTTCATCCTGCGTCAGCTGGAGTTCGGTCTGTTCGACTTCCGACTGCACGCGGAGTTTAGCCCGGAGCAGGGTGCGAAAATCCTTGAAACCCTGGGCGAGATTAAAAAGCAGGTTGCCGTTATTCCTGGACCAACCTGGGGCCGCTTCCCGCACGCCTTCAGCCATATCTTCGCTGGCGGCTACGCGGCGGGTTACTACAGTTACCTGTGGGCCGACGTGCTGGCGGCAGATGCCTTCTCTCGCTTCGAAGAAGAGGGGATCTTCAACCGCGAAACCGGCCAGTCGTTCCTTGATAACATCCTGACCCGCGGCGGGTCTGAAGAGCCAATGGTGCTGTTCAAACGCTTCCGCGGCCGCGAGCCGCAGCTGGATGCGATGCTTGAGCATTACGGGATCAAAGGCTGATTGTTACGTGAAGATCTGCTTAGTGGATGAAACAGGCGCCGGAGACGGCGCCTTATCTGTTCTGGCGGCCCGCTGGGGGCTGGAGCACGATGAAGAAAACCTGATGGCGCTGGTGATGACTACCGCGCACCTTGAATTACGCAAGCGCGACGAACCGAAGCTCGGCGGGATTTTTGTCGATTTTGTCGGCGGCGCGATGGCGCACCGGCGCAAGTTCGGGGGCGGTCGCGGCGAGGCGGTGGCTAAAGCGGTCGGCATCAAAGGGAGCTATCTTCCGGACGTGGTCGATGCCACGGCGGGGTTAGGGCGTGATGCCTTTGTGCTGGCGTCTGTCGGCTGTCACGTGCGGATGCTGGAGCGTAATCCGGTGGTCGCTGCGCTGCTTGACGATGGGCTAGCGCGGGGCTATGCGGACCCGGAAATCGGCCCGTGGCTGCAGGAACGACTACAGCTGATCCACGCCTCCAGCCTGACGGCATTGACGGATATCACCCCGCGTCCGCAGGTGGTCTATCTCGACCCCATGTTCCCGCATAAGCAGAAAAGCGCGCTGGTGAAGAAAGAGATGCGGGTATTTCAGTCGCTGGTGGGGCCGGATTTGGATGCCGATGGCCTGCTGGAGCCGGCTCGTCAGCTTGCAACGAAACGGGTGGTGGTAAAGCGCCCGGACTACGCGCCGCCGCTGGCGGACGTTGCGACCACTAACGCGGTGACCACCAAAGGACACCGGTTTGATATTTATCCGGGTACGCCGGAATAAAAAAAAGCCGGGTGGCGGCTTCGCCTTACCCGGCCTACGTCCTCGATCTATTCCCTCTCCCAGTGGGAGAGGGTTAGGGTGAGGGGAATTTAACGCACTTACTCGTCTTCTTCGTCACGCAGTGGAACAATCAGCATATCCACGTGAACGGTGTTAATCAGCTGGCGCGCTGAAGACATCAGCTTGCTCCAGAAGTCCTGATGGTGACCGCAAACCACCAGGTCCATGTCGTATTTCTTGATCGCATCAACCAGTACCTGACCCAGGTCGCCGCTGCCGCTCAGGGTTTCGGTAATAGGATAGCCCGCGTTGGTGGACAGTTCGCTCAGGGCGTGGTGAGTCTCTTCAGAGATGCGTTTCTGCATATCGCCAAGATTCACGTCGATCAGACCGGTGTAGAGGTCGGAGTAATTCACGTCAACGTGAATCAGCGAAACTTTCGCGTTGTAAGGGCGTGCCATGGATACCGCTTTATCAACCAGCACTTTGCTCTCCGGGGAGAGGTCTACCGCGATGAGAATGTGTTTGTAAGCCATAGTGTTACTCCTTCCTTAAGTTATCGATGACTAAATGGGAAAGCCGTCGTCTGATGCTTTCATTACGGCCCAGTTAAACATATTTTTCAAGCTTTGGTGTTGATAACGATTAACCTTGTGGCAAAAAAATTAACGGATCTCCTACACTATTAAATGAGCCGTTCGGATATTAAAACGCGAACCGGATCGACTTTTGGTCATTCTTTCACTGAACTGTCTGTCAGGGCATTGGGGTGCGGTAGCTCAGGAGCCTTGCTTCGTGGGCGGACGCCGGGGAGGATGTATGATTAGCACCGTCGCATTGTTTTGGGCGTTATGCGTGGTTTGCATAGTGAATATGGCGCGCTACTTCTCATCGTTACGTGCGCTGTTAGTGGTACTTCGTGGTTGCGATCCGTTGCTTTATCAGTATGTGGACGGTGGAGGGTTCTTCACCTCGCATGGACAGCCCAGCAAGCAGATGCGTCTGGTGGGATACATCTACTACCAGCGCTACCGCGATCATCACGATGAAGAGTTTATTCGTCGCTGCGAGCGCCTGCGTCGTCAGTTCATTTTGACCAGCGCCCTGTGCGGGCTGGTCGTGGTCAGTATGATTGCATTGATGATTTGGCACTGAGCATAAAAAAAGCGGGTCAGTTTCCTGACCCGCTTTTTGTCGCCTTCAACCGATTAAATCAGCTTCAGCGAGATCCAGTACAAACCGCCAGACAGCAGGATAGAGGCCGGAAGGGTGAACACCCAGGCCATCAGAATGTTGGTTACGGTTTTGCGCTGCAGGCCGCCACCGTCAACAATCATGGTACCTGCCACGGACGAAGAGAGTACGTGGGTGGTGGATACAGGCATACCGGTGTAGCTCGCCAGACCGATAGACACCGCCGCCGTCATCTGCGCGGACATACCCTGCGCATAGGTCATGCCTTTCTTACCGATCTTCTCGCCGATGGTGGTCGCCACACGACGCCAGCCAATCATCGTACCGATACCGAGCGCCAGCGCGACGGCCATGATGATCCAGATTGGCGCGTACTCGATGGTGTTGAGCATATCGCCTTTCAGTTTCTTCAGGAGACGCTGGTCGTCAGCATTCACGTCAGGCAGCTTCGCCACTTTATCCGTCACATCAGAGATGCAAAGCATAATGCGACGCAGCTGACCACGCTGCTCAACGGTCAGTTTGTCATAACTTTCGATATTGCCCAGCATGCCTTTCGCACGTTCCAGCGCGTTAATCGCGTTTGCCGGATGGCAGTGGAACTGGCCAGGCGCAGTTGCGGCACCGGCTTCCGGAGAAGGGATAATCTGGTCAACGCCGGTTGCCTTCTTCAGCAGATCGGGATGCTGCTGGAAGTAGGTTTCGACGTTGTTGACCGCATCGCGGGTACGGGTGATTTCGTAGCCAGAAGCATTCATGTTAACCACGAATCCCGCCGGTGCGACGCCAATCAGTACCAGCATCACCAGACCAATGCCTTTCTGACCATCGTTCGCGCCGTGTGAGAAAGCCACGCCGATAGCGGAAATGATCAGGGCAATACGCGTCCAGAATGGGGGCTTTTTCTTGCCGTCTTTCTTTTCACGCTCTGCCGGCGTCAGGTGAATACGGGAGCGTTTTTTGGTATTGCTCCAGTAACGACGCAGGATGAAGATCAGCCCGCCAGCCACCACCAGACCCACGATAGGGGAGACGATGAGTGAGGCGAAGATCCCCAGTACTTTCGGGATATTTAACGCATCAACAACCGATGTACCGGTCATGAGGGCGTTCGTTAACCCGATACCGATAATCGCGCCGATGAGTGTGTGAGAACTGGATGCAGGCAGGCCGAAATACCAGGTACCGAGGTTCCAGATAATTGCAGCAAGCAGCATTGAGAACACCATAGCGAGGCCATGGCCAGAACTAACGTTAAGCAGCAGATCCGTTGGCAGCATATGCACAATGGCATACGCAACGCTCAGTCCGCCCAGGAGGACACCAAAAAAGTTAAATACCGCCGCCATAACAACCGCAAGCTGCGATCGCATTGCGCGAGTGTAGATAACCGTCGCTACTGCGTTTGCAGTGTCGTGGAAGCCGTTGATCGCTTCGTAAAACAGTACAAAAATCAGAGCAAGCAATAATAAAAGCCCGGTATGTAAATCCAGGCCGGCAAACAAATGTAGCATAGGACGTTACGCC
Source organism: Enterobacter sp. 120016 (assembly GCF_018383635.1). NCBI lineage: Bacteria > Pseudomonadati > Pseudomonadota > Gammaproteobacteria > Enterobacterales > Enterobacteriaceae > Enterobacter > Enterobacter sp. 120016. Next base: position 44,699 of record NZ_JAHAWC010000009.1, read on the forward strand.
ATTTTGAGGACATGAACGCGGCGCATTATCCAGGACAAATGCACGGCGGGCAAAGTGAAATATAGACTTTTTTTGACATACCACCTGATTTGAGAAAAGTGCCTGAAAGGATATTCTTTAAATTTCAAGGGAATGGCTTTGTAATATCTTTTTACGCTGGTGTGACCACAGAGGAAACTTTACAATCCGCGGCAGTTAACAAAGAGGGTTTTGACGTGGAAAGGTTTGATGCCGTGGTAATTGGCGCCGGTGCGGCGGGTATGTTTTGTGCGGCAATGGCCGGACAGGCGGGTCGTCGCGTGCTGCTGCTGGATAACGGTAAAAAGCCAGGCCGTAAGATCCTGATGTCCGGCGGCGGGCGCTGTAACTTCACTAATCTGTATGTTGAACCCGCGGCCTATTTGAGCCAAAACCGTCATTTTTGTAAATCTGCGCTGGCGCGTTACACCCAGTGGGATTTTATCGACCTGGTGGGTAAGCACGGCATCGCGTGGCATGAAAAGACGCTGGGACAGCTGTTCTGCGACGACTCCGCGCAGCAGATTGTCGATATGCTGGTGGCCGAGTGCGAGAAGGGCGGCGTCGTCATGCGCCTGCGCACTGAGGTGCTGGAAGTCGCCCGAGACGACCAGGGCTACACGCTGCAGCTCAACGGTGAAACCGTCAGCGCAGACAGCCTGGTGATCGCCAGCGGCGGCCTGTCCATGCCGGGGCTGGGCGCTTCCCCGTTTGGCTATAAGATTGCCGAACAGTTTGGTCTGAAAGTCTTGCCCACGCGCGCCGGGCTGGTGCCGTTCACGCTGCATAAACCGCTTCTCGAACAGCTTCAGACGCTGTCTGGTGTGTCCGTTCCCTCGGTCATTACCGCCGAAGACGGCACCGTGTTCCGCGAAAATCTGCTCTTTACCCATCGCGGTCTCTCCGGCCCTGCGGTACTGCAAATTTCCAGCTACTGGCAGCCGGGGGAGTTCGTCACGGTTAACCTGCTCCCGGACTGCGATCCCGACGCGTTCCTTAACGAGCAGCGTACCGCGCACCCGAATCAAAGCCTAAAAAACACGCTGGCAATGCAGCTGCCAAAACGTCTGGTAGAATGTTTGCAGGTGCTGGGGCAGATCCCCGACGTGTCGCTCAAGCAGCTTAACAGCCGCGAGCAGGAGATGCTGGTTGAGACGCTGACAGCCTGGCGCGTTCAGCCAAACGGCACCGAAGGCTACCGCACGGCGGAAGTGACGCTGGGCGGGGTCGACACGAATGAGCTCTCGTCCCGCACCATGGAAGCGCGCAACGTGCCGGGGCTCTATTTTATTGGCGAAGTGATGGACGTCACCGGCTGGCTCGGCGGGTACAACTTCCAGTGGGCATGGGCAAGCGGCTGGGCGTGCGCACAGGCGCTGGCAGAGAAATAATCACGCAACGCAATTATTGCACCAACTTTTCCTCTCCCTTCAACTAAGCTTCGACCAGGTGCCCCGCCGCGTTCGCGGGGCCTTATTCCTTTTGGTCGAGCACGCTTCATGCAGCTACTCAGTATTATTGTTTTGCTTACCCTCACCGTGGTGATCCATTCGCTGTGGATGTTTGGCGTTTTAAAATTCATTACGTTAGAAGTCGATTCTGCGGTACGCATTGTGTTACGCAACGTCGGTATCGTCATCTCCATGATCTTCGCCCATCTTCTTGAAGCCGGACTGTTTGCTGCGTTTTATTCTGCCATCGACGCGTTTAATGACTGGAACACCAGCTTCTACTTTTCGCTGGTGAGCTACGCGACGGTAGGATACGGCGACGTCACGCTACCCCAGCACTGGCGGCTCATCGGCGGTGTGGAAGGGCTGGTGGGCGCGTTGATGGTGGGCTGGTCCGTGGCGGTTCTGGTGGCGGTGCTGCAGCGTTTGCGCGGTATGAGCGCCTAAACGGCAGATGCACGAACCCCGTCGGGTAAGGTAAAGTACCCCTCCTTGCGCGGCCAGAAGGCTGCGATTTTGAGGGCGAAGAGGCTGATTAACGGCCCGCCCTTTTCTGTTCCTGGTTTACGCCAGTTTGCATGGTGTTGTGTTTTGTCTGCCAAAAGGGTTTTGTATGTCTGCTGCTCATCTCGGTTTCCCGACGGAAACCGTTGTTGTCTTTGTGGTGATGGCCGTTGGGGCGATGTTTATCGACCTCTTTATGCACCGTCACGATAAACCTGTCTCGCTGAAAAGCGCGGCGATGTGGTCCATTTTCTGGGTCATGATGGCGATGGCCTTCGCCGGATTCCTGTATGTTCACCACGGCGCCGAGATGGCGAGCCTGTTCCTCACCGGCTACGCGCTGGAAGAGGTGCTCTCCGTCGATAACCTGTTTGTGATGATGGCGATCTTCGCCTGGTTCGGCGTGCCGGATAAGTACCGTCACCGCGTGCTTTACTGGGGCGTGCTGGGGGCGATTGTCTTCCGCGGCATCTTTGTGGCGATTGGGACAAGCCTGTTAAGCCTGGGGCCGTACGTTGAGGTGATTTTCGCGCTGGTCGTCGGCTGGACGGCGGTGATGATGCTCAAACGCAATGAAGAGAGTGACGAAGTGGAAGATTACTCGGGTCATCTCGCCTATCGTCTGGTGAAGCGCTTTTATCCGGTCTGGCCGAAAATCAGCAGCAACGCCTTTATTCTGACGCAGAAAGAGGTGGATGCGGAGCTGGAGAAGCCGGAAAACCAGGACGTGATGGTTGGTCGCGTGAAGAAGGCAAAGCGCTATGCGACGCCGCTGCTGCTTTGCGTGGCCGTCGTCGAGCTTTCTGACGTGATGTTCGCGTTTGACTCCGTGCCGGCCATTATTGCCGTGAGCCGCGAACCGCTGATTATCTACAGCGCCATGATGTTCGCCATTCTCGGCCTGCGTACGCTTTACTTCGTGCTGGAGGCGCTGAAGCAGTATCTGGTGCACCTCGAGAAAGCCGTGGTGCTGCTGCTATTCTTCGTGGCGATCAAGCTGGGGTTAAATGCCACCGACCACTTCTGGCACCACGGCTACAGCATTGGCGCGACGGCCAGCCTGTTTGTGGTATTAGGCGTGCTGGCGCTGGGGATTATTGCGAGCGTGATGTTCCCGGGGAAACGTACTGCCTGATGCATCGCTTTTCTCCCTCTCCCTGTGGGAGAGGGCCGGGGTGAAGGCACCAGACCGCACCTAACCCTTAATCGGTGAATTCCGGCGCTTGCGCGGGTGATGGAAGTGCCGCCAGTGCGGATCCTGCGCCGCCGCCAGCAGCTCGTGGTCGCCGCGGGTGTCTCCCCAGGCGCGCAGGTGATAGGCGTTCAGATCGCCATACACTTTTTCCAGCCTTGCCACCTTCTGGGCGCAGCGGCAGTTATTGCCCGTGATGCGCCCCGTCAGCTTGCCGTCTTTCACTTCCAGCTGCGTGCCAATCAGCTTAATGCCGAGCTTATCCGCCCACGGCTGGAGCACCAGCGCCGGGGACGCGGAACAGATGGTTACCTCCGCACCGGAATTTACCTCTGCCGCCACCGCCAGAACCCCTTCGGGACGCATCAGCTTGTTCCAGTATTTTTCGCAAAAGGCTTCCGCCTGCTGGCGCAGCCAGTGTTCATCCACGCCCGTCAGGAACGTTTTAATCAGCACTTCCTTCAGCTCATCGCGCGTCAGCTTGCGACGCACGCAGTGGAGCGTGGGCAGCGCCATACGCACCAGGCGGCCCGCGAAGTAACGTTTACCGAAGGCAAAACGCAGGAAAGGAATAAAGCTGTCGTGGTGCGTTAATGTCCCATCAAAGTCAAAGACAGAGAGCACGCTGGATTTTGCCACCGTCTCGTCGGCAATCATATTGGTCATAAATACGTCTTAGCTGAAATACACATTCTGCGGATCAGTTTACCTGCTTTACCTCGACAGTCCTTATACCACCACCATTTTTTTCTCGAACTTGCGATCTCAAAGTGAGTCCATTTTTGGCCTCGATAAGGATTGGTGAAAAAACGAACTGTCTATATTATCGCCACATCGCAAGATATTTCGGGGAACCATTGGGCCCCACAGGTAAGGAAAAACTCACTCACTATTTCTTTCTTGATATGACACTTAGATCGCTTATTTCAATCCTCACGTTAAGTTTTGCTTCGTTTTCTGCAATGAGTTTTCAACTTCCAGCGTCGATGTTATCGATGAACAGCGAGCTGGCACTATCACCGGCGAAATCTGCGCTGGTGCATCCGGAAACAGGCCCGCTGCGCTCGCGCATTCTCGATCAATACCAGAAGTGGAAAGGCACCCAGTACCAGTGGGGCGGAACCACGCATCGCGGGGTGGATTGCTCCGCGCTCGTGCAGCACCTGTTCACCGATGCGGCGCATCTTAATTTGCCGCGCACGACGAGTGAACAGATCCATCGCGGCGTGCAGGTCGCGCAATTTCGTCTGCAGGCGGGGGATTTGGTCTTCTTCCAGACCGGCCCCAACCGCAAGCACGTCGGCGTTTATATTGGCAATAGCCAGTTTATTCATGCCTCAAGCAGCCAGGGGGTAACGGTCTCAACCCTGACTGATGATTACTGGCAGGCGCACTACATTACCGCCCGGCGGATCGCAGGCAGTGCGGCCTAGCGTCAGATGATGTCATCCACGACGCCGCCGTCGACGCGCAATGCCGCGCCCGAGGTGGCGGAGGCCTGTGGCGAACAGACATAAATCACCATATTGGCCACCTCTTCAACCGTGGCCGCGCGCTGGATAACCGAGCTGGGGCGGTTGGCCATCACAAACTCTTTCGCCAGCTGCTCCAGCGACTTGCCGGTTTTTTCGATTTCATCTTTCATCATCTCTGCGAAACCGTCTGACATCGTCGGGCCAGGCAGTACGCTGTTGACCGTCACGCCGCTTCCCGCCACGAACTTCGCCAGACCGCGCGCCAGCGAGAGCTGCGCCGTTTTGGTCACGCCGTAGTGGATCATATCCGCCGGGATATTGCAGGCCGACTCGGAGGAGATAAACACCACGCGTCCCCAGCCTTTCTGCACCATGCCCGGCAGCAGGGCGCGGGACAGACGCACGCCGGACATCACGTTGGTCTGCCAGTAGCGCTCCCAGGTCTCATCGTCGGTGGCATAGAAATCCTGCGGACCGTAAATCCCGGCGTTGTTGACCAGGATATCGACGTTATTCGCCACCTTCAGGAGCGATTCGACCCCTTCCGCCGTGCTGAGATCGGCAATCGCGGCGCGCACCTGCACGCCCGGAACCACCTGCTGTAGCTGCTGAATGCCTTTATTCACCGATTCCGTGCTGCGGCCATTGACGATCACTTCCGCACCGCTTTCTGCCAGACCTCTGGCAATGGCGAACCCGATCCCGCCGGTTGAGGCGGTCACCAGCGCCACTTTCCCCGTAAAGTCGATTTTCATCATCTGCTCCTTATCGTTTAAACGTTCGGACCTTAAAGCGTAGCAGGTGAGGATGACGGCTCCTGGCTAAAAAGGCGCAACAGCGTCTCAACCTGCTCATCAAGCGGGGCGAGGGTGCGCTTTACAATCAGGTGAAGCGGCGTTGCCCTGCGCGCGCCGTGGCTCAGCGGCAGGCGTTTCAGTACGCCTTGATCCAGCTGGGTCTGGATGCGTTCCTCTGGCAGCCAGCCGTAGCCGACCTGTGAGACGACGGCCTCAATGGCGGCATCGATGGTGGAGAAGGTCCACGACTCACCGGCAGCACGCGCGGCGGGCTGGCTGTCCGCAATCTGGATAAGCGGCCACGGGCGCAGCATCTCATCATTTAGCGGCGCGTCGAGGTGAAAGAGGGGATGCTGGTGATGGGCCACGGCAACAAAGTCGATATTCATCAGCCATTCGCCGAGCCCGGTAATGTCCTGGCGGCGGGTTAAGATCATCACATCGGCTTCGTCGTTAATGGCGTCGGCGCGGGTATTTTCCAGCACCTCGGTGAGACGGACCTGGGTTTGCGGATACTGCTGCTGGAACTGACGCAGGATGGCGAACAGGCGGCGGCGCGGGAAAATGGAGTCCACCACCAGATCCAACCGCGTGCGCATCCCGTTGCGAAGGGTCGCTGCGCGCGTCTCAACGTACGAAAACGCTTTCAGCAGCGGTTTAACCTGGTTGAGAAGCAGTTCTCCGGCCGGGGTTAACACCGCCCGTCGCCCCTCGGGGACCAGCAGCGCCACGCCCAGCCGCTCCTGCAGCAGCGACAGGTTATAGCTCACCGAGGACTGGCTGCGGTGGGTTTCTTCCGCGGCTTTGGCAAAGCTGCCCGCTTCCACGACTCGTTCCAGTAAAGACCATTGTTCCAGCGTCGTCTTGTGCATAATTTATCTAAAATTTGGATGAATTTGATTAAAACATAGCGTTATTCATTCATTTTTTGAAGGGGTACGATCGTCTCATCAAAACAAAGGAGACATCTTATGAACACCTTCGACAAACACGACTTAAGCGGCTTCGTTGGCAAACACCTTGTTTATACTTACGATAACGGCTGGAACTACGAGATTTATGTAAAAAATGAGACCACGCTTGATTACCGTATTCACAGCGGTCTCGTGGCCAACCGTTGGGTGAAAGATCAGCAGGCTTACATCGTGCGGGTAGGGGAAAGCATCTATAAAATTTCCTGGACCGAGCCAACCGGTACCGACGTCAGCCTGATCGTGAACCTGGGCGACAAACTGTTCCACGGCACCATCTTCTTCCCACGCTGGGTCATGAACAACCCGGAAAAAACCGTCTGCTTCCAGAACGACCATATTCCGCTGATGAACAGCTATCGCGATGCGGGTCCGGCGTATCCAACTGAAGTGATTGATGAATTTGCCACGATCACCTTTGTGCGCGACTGCGGTGCCAATAATGAAAGCGTTATCGCCTGCGCGGCCAGTGAATTGCCGAATGATTTTCCTGCTAATCTTAACTAAGCGCGACAGTTAAATGCGCGACAATTGATATTAATAGAAAGTTCCCGGAGGATGACGGAATTCCCCCCAAACCTCCGGGATTTTTATTTTGGTTGAGTATTCATTTACTTTTCTTATAATTTTAATGTAAACGAAATGAAATAGTAGAGTAATCGCTGTGAGTCCACCCACAAAAAACAAAAAAAATAGTTAGAATCACTATCTTGCTGTTGTAAAACGATTTTCTATTCTCTTCTATGTGCTGTTTCCCTTCTGCTTCTCGCCTGTCTTAATTTTTTCCTAAGAAAACGACGCTACTTTTGCTTCAGTTGATGGTTTGTTGACATAACGGGTATAGCGACTTAATTTTATTTGGTCTTTATTTAATAACCATCTTGCATGATCCCATTGAGCTGCCCATTACGACAGCGCAGTAAAAGATGACGCCTTTAATACAGCAAGGAAATTAATAATGAGTGATTTTCTGCCTTTTTCGCGACCGTCGATGGGCGCTGAGGAAATTGCGGCGCTTCAGGACGTTTTGATGTCGGGCTGGATCACCACGGGGCCTAAGAATCAGGAACTTGAAGAGGCATTCTGTCAACTTACCGGGAATCAGCATGCGATTGCCGTCTGTTCAGCTACCGCGGGTATGCACGTCACGCTGATGGCGCTGGATATTGGCCCGGGCGATGAAGTCATTACCCCCTCCCAGACCTGGGTGTCCACGCTGAATATGATCGTGTTGCTGGGTGCCACGCCTGTCATGATCGATGTGGACAAAGATACATTAATGGTGACGCCAGAAGCCGTTGAAGCCGCCATTACCCCACGTACCAAAGCCATTATTCCCGTTCATTATGCCGGTGCGCCGTGTGAAATCGACGCTATTCATGCCATCGGCGAACGTCACGGTATTCCGGTTATTGAAGATGCGGCCCATGCCGCCGGAACGTACTACAAGAACCGTCATGTGGGCTGGAAAGGGACGGCGATTTTTTCCTTCCACGCCATTAAAAATATGACCTGCGCGGAAGGGGGCTTAGTCGTCACGGATAATGCCCAGCTGGCGCAGCGGATCCGCAGTCTGAAATTCCATGGCCTGGGCGTAGATGCCTATGACCGCCAGACGCACGGTCGTGCGCCGCAGGCGGAAGTGATCGCGCCGGGCTATAAATACAACCTGGCAGACATCAACGCCGCGCTGGCGCTGGTGCAGTTAGGCAAGCTGAAAGAGGCCAACAGACGCCGCCAGGAAATCGCCGAACGCTACCTGCGGGAGCTTGCCGATACGCCGTTCCAGCCGCTCACCATTCCGTCATGGCCGCACGTGCACGCCTGGCACCTGTTTATTATTCGCGTTGATGAAGCGCGCTGTGGAATTTCCCGCGACAACCTGATGGCGGCGCTGAAAGAGAAAGGCATCGGTACCGGCCTCCACTTCCGCGCGGCGCACACCCAAAAATACTACCGCGAGCGTTTTCCTGATGTATCGCTCCCGAATTCTGAATGGAATAGCGCGCGTATTTGTTCCCTCCCTCTTTTCCCGGATATGACTCATGACGACACAACCCGTGTCATTACCGCACTCCATCAGCTTGCAGGACATTGATATGTTCAGTGCACCGCCTGTACAAAAAGTTTCCGTGGTCATCCCGGTTTATAACGAGCAGGAGAGCCTGCCCGAACTGATCCGCCGTACAACGGCCGCCTGCGACACGATGGGCAAGGCTTACGAAATTCTGCTGGTGGATGACGGCAGTAGCGATAATTCCGCGCTGATGCTGACCGAGGCCGCGCAGGCTGAAGGCAGCCACATTGTGGCCGTGCTGCTCAACCGCAACTACGGCCAGCACTCGGCGATTATGGCGGGGTTTAGCCACGTCACGGGCGATCTGATCATCACCCTGGACGCTGACCTGCAAAACCCGCCGGAAGAGATCCCGCGCCTGGTCGCCAAAGCCGATGAAGGCTATGACGTGGTTGGCACCGTTCGCCAGAACCGTCAGGACAGCCTGTTCCGCAAGCTGGCCTCACGCACGATTAACCGACTGATTCAGCGCACGACCGGCAAAGCGATGGGCGATTACGGCTGCATGCTGCGCGCCTACCGCCGCCATATTGTCGACGCCATGCTGCATTGCCATGAGCGCAGCACCTTTATTCCGATCCTCGCCAACACCTTTGCCCGTAAGGCAACGGAAATTCCGGTTCTGCACGCCGAGCGCGAGCACGGGGAATCGAAGTATAGCTTTATGCGTCTCATCAACCTGATGTATGACCTCATCACCTGCCTGACCACTACACCGCTGCGTCTGCTGAGCGTTTTCGGCAGCATTATCGCCGTGGCCGGGTTTGCGCTGTCCGTCCTGCTGGTGGTACTGCGACTGGTCTTTGGCCCGCAGTGGGCGGCGGAAGGGGTCTTCATGCTCTTTGCCGTGCTGTTTATGTTCATCGGCGCCCAGTTTGTCGGGATGGGCCTCCTCGGTGAATACATTGGCCGAATTTATAACGATGTTCGCGCGCGTCCGCGCTACTTTATTCAACGTGTTGTCCGTCAGGAACACAAAGCATCTCAAGAGGAAATTCACCCATGAAAGCTGTTGTATTTGCCTATCACGATATGGGGTGCACGGGCACGCTGGCCCTGCTGGAAGCGGGCTATGACATTGCTGCAATCTTTACCCATCCGGACACGGCCGGAGAGAATAACTTTTTCGGCTCTGTGGCGCGTATCGCCGCCGAGCGTGGGATCCCGGTTTACGCGCCGGACGACGTAAACCACCCGCTGTGGGTGGATCGCATCCGCGCGCTCGCGCCTGACGTGATTTTCTCGTTCTACTATCGCAACCTGCTCTCCGACGAGATCTTGGGTCTGGCCGCAAAAGGCGCCTTTAATCTTCACGGCTCTCTGCTGCCTGCCTACCGTGGCCGCGCCCCGCTGAACTGGGCGCTGGTGAACGGTGAAACGGAAACGGGCGTGACGCTGCACCGCATGGTGCGCCGTGCGGATGCGGGCGCTATCGTGGCACAGCAGAAGGTCGCTATTGATGCTGACGAAACCGCGCTGCAGCTGCATCAAAAGCTGCATGCGACAGCACAGGCGCTGCTGCGCGATGCACTTCCAGCTATCCTCAGCGGCACCTTCAGCGAGACCGCGCAGGATGAGAGTAAGGCAAGCATCTTTGGCCGCCGCGCGCCGGAAGATGGTCGTCTGGACTGGAACAAGCCCGCTCGCCAGCTGCACAACCTGGTGCGCGCCGTGACCGACCCGTGGCCGGGCGCGTACAGCTTTGCTGGCGTAAGCAAATTTATCGTCTGGAAATCCCGCGTGCGTGACGACATCCCTGCCGCCAAACCGGGCACCGTCGTCTCTGTCTCTCCGCTGATTGTGAGCTGCGGCGAGCAGGCGCTGGAGATCGTCACCGGACAAACCGACAACGGCCTGTACGTTCAGGGCACGCAGCTGGCGCAGTCTCTGGGTCTGGTGGCCGGGGCGCTGATCACTAGCGCGCCGGTTGTTGCCATCAAACGCCGTACCCGCGTGCTGATCCTCGGCGTGAACGGTTTTATCGGTAACCACCTGACTGAACGTCTGCTCAAAGACGATAACTATGAAATCTACGGTCTGGATATTGGCTCAGATGCGATCAGTCGTTTCCTCGGCAACCCGCGTTTCCACTTCGTGGAAGGGGACATCAGCATCCATTCCGAGTGGATCGAATACCATATTAAAAAATGCGACGTGGTGCTGCCGCTGGTCGCCATTGCCACCCCGATTGAGTACACCCGTAACCCGCTTCGCGTGTTCGAGCTGGACTTCGAAGAGAACCTGAAGATCATCCGTGACTGCGTGAAATACGACAAGCGCATCATCTTCCCGTCCACGTCCGAAGTGTACGGCATGTGTACCGATAAGAACTTCGATGAGGACACCTCCAACCTGGTGGTCGGGCCGATCAACAAACAGCGCTGGATTTACTCCGTCTCCAAACAGCTGCTGGACCGCGTGATTTGGGCCTACGGTGAGAAAGAGGGCCTGCGCTTTACCCTGTTCCGTCCGTTCAACTGGATGGGCCCGCGTCTGGATAACCTGAACGCGGCGCGTATCGGCAGCTCCCGTGCGATCACCCAGCTGATCCTGAACCTGGTGGAAGGCTCGCCAATCAAGCTTATCGAAGGCGGGAAACAGAAACGCTGCTTTACCGATATCAGCGACGGTATCGAAGCGCTGTTCCGCATCATCGAAAACAAAGATAACCGCTGCAACGGTGAAATCATCAACATCGGTAACCCGGACAACGAAGCGAGCATTCGCGAGCTGGCAGAGATGCTGCTGGCCAGCTTTGAACGCCATCCGCTGCGCGATAAATTCCCACCGTTTGCCGGTTTCCGCGAAGTGGAAAGCAGCAGCTACTACGGCAAAGGGTATCAGGACGTTGAGCACCGTAAGCCAAGCATCCGCAACGCGAAGCGCTGCCTGAACTGGACGCCGACGGTGAAGATGGAGCTGACCATTGATGAGACGCTCGATTTCTTCCTGCGCACCGTGGAGCTGTCGGAACAGGACTCATGAAAAAAGTCGGTTTACGCATTGATGTCGACACCTTCAGGGGAACGCGTGACGGCGTACCCAAACTGCTGGAACTGCTGAGCAAGCACGGTGTGCGTTCCAGCATTTTCTTCAGCGTGGGGCCTGACAACATGGGACGCCATTTATGGCGTCTGGTTAAACCGGCATTTCTGTTCAAAATGCTGCGCTCGCGCGCAGCATCCCTCTACGGCTGGGATATTTTGCTGGCCGGCACCGCCTGGCCCGGCAGACGCATCGGCGCGGGTAATGAAGCCGTTATCCGTGAGGCGGCCCGGCTACATGAGGTCGGCCTGCATGCCTGGGATCACCATGCCTGGCAGGCCTGGGCTGGCGTCTGGGATATCCCGCGCCTGTCCCGTGAGGTCGAGCGTGGAATGCTGGAGCTGGAGGCGATTACCGGCCAGCCCGTGCGCTGCTCCGCCGTGGCGGGATGGCGTGCGGATCAGCGCGTCGTGAAAGCCAAAGAAGCCTTCGCGTTTCGCTACAACAGCGATTGCCGCGGAACCGGGCCCTTTTTGCCGCTGTTAGGCGAAAATCGCTACGGTACCGTGCAAATTCCGGTCACGCTTCCCACCTGGGATGAAGTGGTCGGGCGCGAGGTGAAGGCTGATGAGTTCAATCGCTACATTCTGGATCGCATCCATCGTGACGCCGGTACGCCGGTGTATACCATCCATGCCGAAGTGGAAGGGATTGCGTATCAGCATGATTTCGATGAACTGCTGACGATGGCCGCTCAGGAGGGCATTGAATTCTGCCCGTTGAGCGAGCTGCTGCCGGACGACCTCAGCACCCTGCCCGTGGGTAAAGTCGTACGCAATGAAATGGCTGGCCGGGAAGGCTGGCTTGGCTATCAACAAACCGTGAGTCCGGTCCCATGAAAACAGCCCGTTATGGCTTAGCGCTTCTCGCACTGTTTATCGTTTACTACCTCATTCCGGTCGATGTCCGTCTGCTTTGGCAGCCTGATGAAACGCGCTATGCGGAAATCAGCCGCGAAATGCTGGCATCCGGAGACTGGGTTGTCCCGCATTTTATGGGGCTGCGTTATTTTGAAAAACCGATTGCTGGCTACTGGATCAACAGTATCGGGCAGTTGTTGTTCGGGCACACGAACCTTGCCGTGCGCGCCGGGTCCATATTCTCCACCGGGGTAGCGGCGCTGCTGGTCATCTGGATGGCCTGGCGTCTCTGGCGAGATAAGCGGACAGCCATTTTCGCCGGTCTTATCTTCCTGACCCTGTTCCTGGTGTATGGCATCGGCACGTATGCGGTGCTGGATCCTATCATCACCCTGTGGCTGGTGGCGGCGATGTGCAGCTTCTGGCTGGCGTCACAGGCCCAAACCGTTGCCGGAAAAGCGGGTGGCTATGTGCTGCTTGGGCTGGCCTGCGGGATGGGGGTGATGACCAAAGGCTTCCTGGCGCTGGCGGTACCGGTGATTGGCGTGCTGCCGTGGGTAATTGCCCAGAAGCGCTGGAAAGAGGTGCTGATTTTTGGCTGGCTCGCGATCCTGAGCTGCGTGCTGATTGTTCTGCCGTGGGCGCTGGCCATTGCGCAGCGTGAGCCTGATTTCTGGCGTTACTTCTTCTGGGTTGAGCATATTCAGCGTTTTGCCCAGAGCGACGCGCAGCACAAAGCCCCGTTCTGGTACTACATACCGTTCCTGATTGCGGGCAGCCTGCCGTGGCTTGCGCTTTTGCCCGGCGCGTTTCGTCTCGGCTGGAATGACAGACAAAACGCGGGTGGCGGGTTCTATCTGCTGGGTTGGGTGGTGATGCCGCTGCTGTTCTTCAGCATCGCCAAAGGCAAGCTGCCGACCTATATCCTGCCGTGCTTTGCCCTGCTGGCTATCCTGATGGCGCGCTATGCCTGCCTCGCGGCGGAGAAAGGCGCCAAAGCGTTACGCATTAACGGCGGGATTAACCTGGCGTTTGGCGTTATCGGCGTGGTGGCGGCGCTGGTGGTCTCGCCGTGGGGACTGTCGAAGCATCCGGTCTGGACGTCGGTTGAACTGTATAAAGTCTTCTGTGCGGTGGTGGCGTTCCTTATCTGGGCGGCGGTAGGCTGGTTTACGCTCAGGCAGAGTCAGCAGCGCTGGTGGCTGGCGGCACTGTGCCCCGCAGGGCTGGCGCTGCTGATTGGTTTTGCCATTCCAAACATGGTGGTGGATTCCAAACAGCCGCAGTCGCTGGTGGATACCGTGCGCGAGCCGCTGCAGGAGAGTCGGTTCATCCTTGCCGATAACGTTGGGATCGCGTCCGGTATTGCCTGGGAGCTGAAGCGTAATGACATCACGCTCTTTGGTCAGACGGGCGAGCTGCGCTACGGGCTGGATTATCCGGACGTGAAAGATCGTTTTGTCAGTAAAGATGATTTTGCACAATGGCTGGCGGAGCATCGTCAGCAGGGCCGCGTGTCGCTGGTGATCCTGCTGTCGAAACACGACGATATTTCGCAGTCTAACCTGCCGAAACCGGACAGCCTGTATATCCAGGGCCGTCTGGCCTACCTGCAGTATCTGCCGAAGTGATGACCTGGATCTGGCTGATACTGGCAAGCTTGCTCAGCTGCGCGGGGCAGCTGTGTCAGAAACAAGCCACCCGTCCGGCGAAAGCCGGGCGGCGTGGGGCGCATATCGCGCTGTGGCTGGGTCTGGCACTGCTGGCGCTGGGGAGTGGCATGCTGGTCTGGCTGGTAGTCCTGCAACGCCTGCCTGTCGGCATTGCCTACCCCATGCTGAGCCTCAATTTTGTCTGGGTGACGCTGGCGGCGAAGGCATTCTGGCGTGAGAACGTCGCGCCGCATCACTGGCTGGGGGTGGGGTTCATCATCATTGGGATTATTGTCCTGGGAGGGAGCCTGTGAAAGGAGCGTTCTGGGCATTATGCAGCGTGCTGTTAGTCAGCGCGGCGCAGCTGTTGCTGCGCGAGGCCATGCAGGCATTGCCACCGGTCAGTGAGGTCCTGGTGTTTGTTTCCGCGCTGTGGCACTTCTCGTCCGGCACCGGTGCGCTGATGCTGGGGTTGATGGGGTACGTGGCCTCGATGGGCTGCTGGTATCTGGCGCTGCACCGTATGGCGCTCAGCAAAGCCTATGCCCTGCTGAGCCTCAGCTATATTCTGGTGTGGGCCGCCGCGATCCTGCTGCCGGGCTGGGAGGAGCGTTTCTCCTGGCACGGGCTGGTGGGGGTCGGGTTTATTATTCTGGGCGTGTTAGTGATTTTTCTGCCCCGAACGTCCCAACGTGAATAATCGACTCGTTGGTCAGGGTATAAGGGGTCGATGTGCAGACGGCAAGGCTCAGCGAGCCGACCTGTAGCTGACTGACCGCGTGCGTCTGCGCGGTGCTGTCGATGCTGACAATCTGCCAGGCGCTGCCGCCACGCTGTTTCACAATCGCTTCTTTCCGCGTCCAGATACGCCAGAACGCGGAAAGCCGTTCCTCGGGCGCTTCACGCTCCAGCTCATCATGCTCGGTCATGCTAAATACCGCATTAGCCAGCGCCTGCCAGTTCTTCCTCGGGCGAATCACTTCGATATCACAGCCGACTTCGCCTTCATCGCTCATCAGCAGGGCGATATCGTCACCGCTGTGGCTCAGGTTGAACCACAGCGGATCCCCCTTCGCAAAGGCCGGTTTGCCCTGCTCGCCGTAAATGATGTCGGGAAGCGGGCGAGGGGATAGCGTTCTGGCGAGCAGCGTCCTCCCGGCCAGCCAGGAGGCCTGTCGGGCGCCCTGAGGTGCCCTGTCTGCGAGCGTTGACGCCAGCGGGTCCGCGCAAAGAGTGGAGATTTTTCCCAGTACAAACTGGTACATAGTTACGCCCAGCGTTTAATGATAATCGAGGTGTTGATGCCGCCAAACGCGAAGTTATTGCTCTGCAGATACTCGCAGTCAATCTGACGGGCTTCTCCCATAATATAATCTAAAGCACCGCATTGCTCATCCGGCTGCGTTAAATTGAGCGTTGGGGCAAACCAGCCTTCACGCATCATCTGCAAACTCATCCACGCTTCCAGCGCGCCGCAGGCCCCTAACGTATGGCCAAAATAGCTCTTCAGCGAGGAAACCGGCACGTTGTCACCATAGATAGCCGCGGTGGCCAGACTTTCGGCGATATCACCGCGATCGGTGGCGGTACCGTGCGCGGAGATATACCCCATATCCAGGGCGCTTAATCCCGCCATGGCCAGCGACTGCTCCATGCAAATCTGCATGGTTTCACGCTGAGGCTGGGTGATATGGGCCGCGTCACAGTTAGTGGCAAAGCCCACGATTTCACCGTAGATCGTGGCCCCGCGCGCTTTGGCATGCTCCAGCTCTTCGAGGATCAGGGTACCCGCACCTTCTCCAATCACCAGACCATCGCGCTGCGTATCAAATGGCGATGGGGTGTGTTTAGGCGCGTCATTGCGCTGGCTGGTGGCGAAAAGCGTATCAAATACCGCCGCTTCAGATGGACACAGCTCCTCAGCGCCCCCGGCAACCATGACGGTCTGATAGCCGTGGCGGATCGCCTCCCAGGCGTAGCCAATCGCCTGGCTGCCGGAGGTACAGGCGCTCGACGTCGGGATAACGCGGCCGCGTAACCCAAAGAACAGGCCGGTATTCACCGCGGTCGTGTGCGGCATCATCTGGACGTAGGTTGTCCCGGTGATGTTATTGGTGTGCTTTTCGGTGAGCATGGTCGCGAATTCGCTGACCGGTCCGGTACTGCCCGTGGATGAGCCATAGGCGATACCCGTTTGCCCGTTGGTGAGCACCGCTTCGCCAATCAGTCCCGCCTGCTCCAGCGCCAGCTCGGTGGCGCGGGTCGACATCAACGATACCCGGCCCATGGCGCGAATACGCTTGCGGGTATAGTGTTCCGGCAGCGTGAAATCGTCGATCGGCGCGCCCAGCAGGGTGTGCAGGCCATCATACACCTGCCATTCCGGCATTTTACGCACCGCGTTTTCATACGCCAGCAGCCTGCTGGAAACGGATTGCCAGTTTTCGCCAAAGGCGGTCACGCCGCCCATGCCCGTAATCACCACGCGACGCGTCATAGCATTCCTCCGTTAATGGAAATGACCTGGCGGGTGACGTACCCCGCAATATCTGACATCAGATAGCTTGCCAGCCCGGCGACTTCCTCAGCCTGGCCCATACGTTTCATTGGAATGATGGACATCGCCTCTTTCAGCGCGGCCTCTTCCATCTCAATCATGCCGGTATCAATCAGCCCCGGGGCAATACAGTTCACGGTGATTTTGCGTTTTGCCAGCTCGATCGCCAGCGCTTTGGTGGCGCCGATAATGCCCGCTTTCGCCGCGCTGTAGTTCACCTGCCCGCGGTTGCCCATCACGCCGGAGACGGACGATAAGGTGATAATGCGCCCCCCTTTACGGGTGCCAATCATCGGCATAACGCAGGGGTGAATGACGTTATAAAAACTGTCGAGGTTGGTGTGGATAACGCTGTCCCAGTCGTCTTCACTCAGTGCCGGAAAGGCGCCGTCGCGGGCGATCCCGGCGTTACTGACCACGCCATACCACGCGCCATGGGCTTCAATTTCCTGCTCCAGCACCACGCGGCACTGTTCGCGGTTGCCCACATCAAAGGCGAGTAAACGACCGTTGCCACCCGCCTGCGTGATGGCGTCCAGCGTCTCCTGCGCGCCTGCGGCATCACGATGATAATGCACGCCTACGGTAAACCCGTCGGCGGCAAGCTGGCGGGCGATGGCGCGCCCTATGCCTTTGCTGGCCCCTGTGACCAGTACGGAACGACTCATGCGTTAGATCCCTGATTAAAAAGCGATGTTAATTCTTCTGCGCTCGGCTGGAAGGTGTTGACCCGGCCCGTGGCCAGCGTCTCTTCATCTGCGGAAATCGCGCATTCAAAACTGCCGAAGCGTTCGTCCTGCATCAGCAGTTTTACGGTGATTTCCAGCGTCAGCCCCTGCGTAAAACGCCCGCTGGCGCAGATCAGCTCGCGCGCGCCGAGCACCATGCCCAGCGAAATATGATCCTGCCCCTGCTGCTGGCGATGCCAGCCCGACCAGACGCCGACGGTCTGCGCCATCAGCTCGAGCGCGTACCAGCCCGGCAGGTCGCCATCGGCATTCAGAAACGGTGCCAGGACGCTGTGCCTGTTGACCGCAACGCGGCAAACTGCCGTGTCGTCCGTGACGCACTCAACGGACTCCAGCAGCATCATTGGCGCATCGTGCGGCAAATAGTCGACGGGTGATAGGTAGCTCATGACGCTCTCCCCAGCAGAATGCTGGCGTTATTGCCGCCAAACGCGAACGAGTTAGACAAAATGACCGGCTTTTTCAGGGCGGCGCGCTGGTGCAGCAGGCCGCACGGCGCCAGCGTGTCGTCCGGTGCGTAGCGGGCAAAGTCCTGTGGCGGCAAGGGCAGATCGCGCGTCAGGATCAGCCAGCTCAGGGCCGCTTCGGTAATGCCGGCAGCGCCCAGCGTATGGCCGGTAAGGTGTTTGGTGGAGCTGCAGGGCACGCTTTCCCCGAAGAGATCGTGAACGACCTGCGATTCAATCTGATCGTTGAGCGGCGTGGCCGTGCCGTGCAGGTTGATGTAGCCGATATCTTGCGGCTGCATGCCCGCTTCGTTAAGCGCCTGAGCGATAGCCCTTATCGCCCCTTCGCCCTGCGGATGCGGAGCGGAAATATGGTAAGCATCGCTGGATTCGCCCGTCCCGAGCAGCGCCACGTCGGCGGGCTCACGGCTCAGCACCATCAGCGCGGCGGCTTCACCAATGGTGATCCCCCGACGGTCGCGGCCGAACGGCTCGCAGAGCGTAGGGGAGAAGGATTCAAGGCTGTTAAAACCGTTGACGGGCATTCGGCTCAGGGTATCTGCTCCGCCGACAATGGCGATATCCACCAGCCCGGCTTCGATCAGGCGCTTGCCGCCGATCATCGCCCGCGCGCTGGAAGAGCAGGCCGTCGAGATCGTATAGGCCGGGCCTTCGAGCTGAAGCCAGTTGGCGAGAAAGCGGGACGGATCGCCAAGCTCCTGCTGCGGATACTGCCAGGGCGTGCTGGTCTCGCCGTCGGTCATGCGCCTAACGTGCTCATCGCCTTCATCCAGCCCGGAGGTGCTGGTTCCCAGCACCACGGCCACGCGGTCGCGACCGACGCGGGCGATGGCCTCGTCGACGGTCGACTGAATCTGTGCCAGCGCGGCCAGCAGCAGCTGGTTGTTGCGGGTGCGGTGTGCGGAGAAGGTGTCCGGGATGGTCGGCAGCTCGCCTTCCACGCCGCCCAGTACGGCTTCGGGTGAACCCTGCAGCCAGCCTGTCCGGGCGTGCATCCCCGGCGCCACGCCAGCCGTCAGGTTCGCGGCAATCTCGTCAGGCGAGTTGCCCAGCGCGTTGACCATGCCAACGGCGGAAATATAAATCATCTCAGTCACCCAGATATTGAATGGTGATGTGGTATTTGAACACGTGCTGCTCGATGCTGATCGGCTCGCGCTTGCCTTTGCGCTGCAGGTAGACAATCTCCGTCACCAGCTTGCCGCCGGCGTTGCGCAGCTCGCGTCGATCGCCATTGTCCGTTAACGTCCAGCCCTTCGGCAACTGCGGCTGCCAGGCGCTAATCGGCCAGTGGCTGAGCATCACGTCGGCCAGCACCTGGCTGGCGGGCGGCAGCTGCGGCACGACGATCGACTGCTCGGTATGAATACCGGCCTCATCGTACGTCGCCAGGAACAGGCGAATGCCCACGGAAGAGAGCCCGGCCAGCGTCACCTTATGCGCATCCGCGTTGAGCATCACCAGCAGAGACTGCGTTTGTCCGTTAAAGCTGCCGGTCAGCAGCTGTTGGGAGCTGACCGCCGGGCTAATGCCGGGTGGCGGGAGCGTAACTTTAGTTCCCGGCTGGAGCCAGGCCTGGGGACGCGTCTCATTGGTATCGGTCGAATGGCTACAGCCTGCCAGCAGCAGCGCCGCGGCCAGCGCGGCGGCGCGGTAAAAAGCGTTCATTTACGTTTTCTCTCTTTCTTATCCGGCATCGCCAGCGGAGCCAGCAGGAAGGCGGTAAAAATACCGCTCACCAGCACGATACCAAAGCTGCTGATGGCCTGGGTGGCGCTGAAGACGAGCATGCCCAGCGTGAGCAGCGTGGTCATCATCGCCAGCGTAATCGCCAGCATTGAGGTCAGCGGCGTACCGCGCGGGTTGCTGAAAAACAGCGTGTAGTTAATGCCGATGCCGAGCACCAGAACCAGCGCCAGCAGTGAAAACAGGTTCACCGGGTGGCCCGTTGCGGCCAGGACCGCCAGCCCGCAACTCAGCGACAGCACGGACGGCACCAGGCTTATTAGCCCTTTACGCCAGCCGAGGCGCAGCATTGCCCCGCAGGCAATCACCGCCAGCGCGGCAAACAGTAGCCCCGTCAGCAGCGTGCGGTAGAGGGCAAACAGGCTGTCAAAGCTGGCTTTGCGATCGACCCAGACGACGCCGTCATGGCCCGCGGCCAGTTCACCGAGGTAGGCGCTGTTTTTCGCGCCGTCCACCGGCACCAGCACGCCGCTTTCCCCGTCGGGCAGGGTCAGCCAGAGCAGACGCCAGCCTTCGCTGGCCGGGCTTTTCAGCCACGCGTCCACGCTGACCGGCATGGCGTCGAGATTCGGGGATACGGCGTTAAGCCCGGCGCTTTTCAGCACGTTCGTTACCGCAGGGGCAGCGTCGCGCAGCAGCGTAAGATCGCTTTTCTGGCGGGCCAGCGAGTTCAGCGGCAGGGTACGCCAGCGGGCAATCTCTCCCGCTTTTTGCGCCTCCGCCAGCGCCGGGGTAAAGGCTTCCAGCCGCTCCAGCGTTTGCTGAGGCGAGGCGCCATGGACCACAAACCATTTCTGATCGACGCTCTGTCCGGTCAGGGCGGTAATGGCCTTCTCCTGCGCCAGAATATCCTTCGGCAGGGCCTGCAGCTGGGCGATGTCGTCGTCCACCCTCAGGGTACTCATCCCCACGGCGGAGAGCAGCGCCAGAGCGACGGGGAGACCAACGGACAATTTTTTATTGCGCCGCCAGGCGGCCAGCCAGCGCAGCATCAGGACCATCAGCGGAACCGGGCGCACCGGTAAACCCCGGCACAGCCACGGATGCCAGAAAATCACCGTCAGGCAGGAGGCGCTCAGCCCCACGGCGGCGAACACCGCCATCTGGCGGATCCCGGGGAAGGGGGCCAGCATCATTATCAGGTAGGCGGCGACGGTCGTCAGCAGCGCCAGCAGCAGCGCATTGCGCACTTTCGCCAGGCTTTGCCAGGGGGAGTGCTCCGCGCCGTGCACCATCCGTTCGGTCAGGTAGTAGAGCGTATAGTCGGCTGAAATACCGATGATGCTCATGCTCATCACCAGCGTCATCAGGTGCAGTTCGCCAAAGAGCAGCAGCGTCACCACCGTGCCCGCCAGCGCGCCGATGGCAATCGAGAGCACGCTCAGCAGCAGCGGGCGCAGAGAGCGGAATACCGCCACGATGAGCAGGAACACGCCAAGCAGGGTGGCGATGCCCAGCGTCGAGACGTCGCGTTTGGCCTGCTGGCTGGCGTAATCGCTGTAGAACACGGTCCCGCGCGAAAGCAGCTGTGCCTGAGGGTAACGGGCTTTTAGCGTCTCCTGCAGCGCGTTAAGCGTTGTCACCAGCCGGTGGGTCTGCTGCATATCAAATGACGATCCTGCCAGCTCGCCGTGAAGCAGATACCAGTAGTTTCCCGCCTCATCTTTTGTGACCAGCCAGCCGTCCATCAGCCGCAGCTTCTGGCTATTTTGTGCCAGCGCGAGCTGGGAGCCGCGCATCAGCATCAGGGGATCGTTTTGCAGCTCTTTGCCGCTGACGCCGGAAAAGGCCGAATAGAGCTGAGATAAAATCCACTGCGCCTGTGCTTCTCCGCCGTTTTGCAGGCGGGCGCGGGTGGCGGGATCGATCAGGCCGTTGCGGTGCTGCCAGAAGAATTCTCCCCAGGCCTTTTGCCCGGCGGCGTCCATCGGGCCTTTGACCTCGCTGAGCGCGTCGCTGCTTTGCAGCAGCGCCAGCCACTGCTGCGCCACGCGCGGATCCGGCTCTTTGCCGGGGCTGACCAGCCAGACCAGCTGGCGGTCGAGACGCTGCATAAATCCATCGTTGAGCGCTGGCGGGATCGCCCCCAGCGTCTGTTTCGGCAGCATGGCCAGCACGCTGCTGTTCAGACGCGCGCCGGGCAGCAGCGACAGCAGCACGCCCAGCAGAATCAGGCATAGCGTGGCCCACAGCAGCGCCGGGCGCAGGGATTTACGGTGCGGCAAAGCGTTGGCGTTCGTCATCGGTC
This sequence comes from Enterobacter sp. 120016, assembly GCF_018383635.1. Classification (NCBI taxonomy): domain Bacteria; kingdom Pseudomonadati; phylum Pseudomonadota; class Gammaproteobacteria; order Enterobacterales; family Enterobacteriaceae; genus Enterobacter; species Enterobacter sp. 120016. Next base: position 66,508 of record NZ_JAHAWC010000009.1, read on the forward strand.
AGGCTGGCGGGCGTCAGTTGGTGGCGTGAAAGGGCGATATCGGTACGGTCGCCCTGTTTGTCGTTGAGACGAATCGTCTCCAGATAGGTCGCACCGCCCAGATCGAGGGTGGCGAAAATCTTGTCCAGCGGCGTCGTTTTTGGCGTAAGCACCAGCGACCAGCGGCCCGCGCCCAGGTCTTTAAAATCGATGCGGAAGTTCTCTTCAAGCACCTTGCGGTCAGCCTGGAACAGGGCCCGCAGAAGATGGTTGAACTGGAACATCTGCGGATTATTGTCGGCAGTGATGGTCTGCGGCGGCTGGCCGTTAATTGCCTGAACCATCCGCTTGTCATCGAGCAGGAGCGTCATCGGAAACGGCGCTTTTTGATCCCACAGCAGGCCGCTGTCGCGGGCGATCAGCATCTCGCCCTGCGAGCGCAGCGGCTGCGGCATATCTTTTATCGTGCGAACCTGTTCGAAGTGCGCGCGCACGACAGGCTGCTCGGTGAAGCGCTGCTGCAGTTCATCCAGCGTCACGGCGCTGACCAGCGGGCTGACGATCAGCGCCAGCAAAGGCAACCATTTCATGGCGTCACTCCCATTCGTTCAAACAGTATTGCCGGGCTCACAAAGCACATTTCGCGGGTAGCTTCTTCTACCGCTACCTGGATGGTGTAACCGGTCGTGGTGCGTTTGCCGGTCTGCGCATCGAAAATTTGATAGGCAATGCGCAGGCGGTTTTCATACTCTTCAACGTGCGCGCGGACGCGAATACGCTGCTCAAAGGTCACCGCATCGCGGTATTTCACCCGGGTATCGACGACGGGCCAGACGTAGCCGGAGGCCTTCATCTGGCGATAGCCATAGTCAAACTGATTGAGCAGCGCCTCGCGGGCGATCTCAAAGTAGCGGAAATAGTTACCGTGCCAGACCACGCCCATCATATCGACGTCGTGGAACGGAACGGTGATCTCGACTTCAGTCGTAAAGCGGGGATCGGTCAGCACCCTTTACTCCTTCTCTCTGGACTCTGGCAGATGCCAGAAATCGAAAAAATTAAACCAGTCGAGCGGCGACATGAGGGCGTAATGCTCCAGCCGCTGCGCGTAGCGATCGACGGTATCCTGCAGTGCCTGCTGGCGTTCACCGCGCGGCAGGCGCAGCGGGTCGGCAAACGGTTCGCAGTGCAGGGTGAGCTTCCCCTGCTGGTGCAGGGCAAAAATCAGCACCACCGGGCAGCGCAGGATAGAGGCCAGGATAAACGGCCCCTGTGGGAACGGCGCAGGCTGGCCCATGAACGGACTCCAGATCACGCGCCACTCGCCGCCACGCTGCGGATTCACCGCGATGCGATCGCCCACAATGGCGACCCACTCTCCGCGCTCAAGCTTCTCTTTGATGGCAATCGCGGTGTCCGGGCCGATGTCGGTAACCGACATCAAGTTCACGCTGGCCTGGGGCGCCATTTCGCTCATAATTTGCTTAAAGCGCTGGGCGTTTTCGCTGAAGACCAGGGCGTTGATGATTTTGCTGTCTTCGAGCTGAGCCAGCGCCCGGCAGGCTTCTACGTCGCCAAGGTGCGAGGCGAGCAGGAGCTTGCCCTGCGGCGCCGCGATATCTAGCGCTTCGCTCGCGCCGGGGGCAAAGACCACGTCGCGATCAAACTTCAGCTCACCGCGCCAGCTGGCGACTTTATCCAGCATCGCATTGCCGAAGCGCATAAAATGGAAAAAGCTGTTGAGCCGTGAGGGAACAGGCATGTTCCGCTGACGCAGCTCTTGCTTCACTCTCTTAATCCACTGCCGCGAGGCCTGCCGCGCCGGACGCGCGATAAGCCAGTACACGCCGATTGTTGGCCACAGCAGCACGGTAAAGGCCCGTCGCCCCAGCAGTTCCCAGACGCGCAGCAACAGTCGCATCCCCCACAGCCCCTTGACCTCGTCCTGCTGCGCCCAGTGCTGGCGGCGTCGACGGAAAAGCAGGCCGGGCATGCGGGGCAGCATGCCGAAGAACAGCCGGGTATGCATCAGGGAGATCCGCACGTTATCTTTTAACGCGTCGAAGTGGGACAACCCGTCCTGCGGATAGGTGACGCGGGTGGGCAGAAAGACGCTGGTGTTGCCCTGCCAGTAGAGACGGACCATTACTTCGGTGTCAAAGTCCATGCGTTTACCGAGCTGCTCACGCGCTGCCAGCCGCAGCGTGGGCGCGACCGGGTAGACCCTAAAGCCGCACATGCTGTCTTTAAGCTGCAGGGATAAGGTCTCAATCCACACCCAGACGTGGGTTACCCAGCGCCCGTAGAGTCGCGAGCGTGGAATAGAATCATCGTAAATGGGCTGGCCGGAAATCAGCGCGTCCGGGTGGCGCTCCGCCAGCGCCAGCAGTTTGGGAATATCTTCGATGGCGTGTTGACCGTCCGCGTCCACCTGCACGGCGTGGGTATAGCCCGCGCACGCGCACGCCTCCAGCCCCCTGATGACCGCGGCACCTTTCCCGGCGTTTTGCGCCAGACGGATCAGCGTCATCTGCGGCTGCTCCGCCGCCAGGCGTTCGAGCTCCTGACGGGTGATCGCTTCGCTGCCGTCATCCACCACCAGGCACGGCAGGCCGAACGGTGCGAGACGCGACAGCACGCTGGCGATCATGGCACCGTGGTTGTAGCACGGGATCAGCACGCAGGGGCGAAAGATCACTGACATAGACGGATTTTTCCGCTGCTGGCGGTATGGCGTTCCGCCCCGGCGTGACGCTGGTAGCTGAAGGTCAGCATCTGACGTTCGGCATGCCACTCAAGCACCAGCGTCACCGTGGTTTCCGGCAGCAGAGGCGCCTGGAACTTCACGTTTTGAATGCTGTGAAAGCGGTAGCCCGGTGCCAGTAAGGTCGTGGCGTAGTGCATCACCCAGTCAAGCTGCGCAACCCCGGGCAGCAGCGGCTGTACGGCAAAATGGCCCTGAAACCAGAACAGCGCCGCGTCGAGATGCAAAATGATTTCCAGCTTCTCCGGCTGTGTCTGGTGGCGCTCAATTTCATGAATTTTCATGAAATAACTCCTCTAACTGCGCATAGACACGCTTGTTCATACTGTTTACCGGCATTTCATCGACAATGCGCCAGTAGCGCGGAACGGCGACCGGCTCAAGCCACGGCAGCAGGGCGCGACGCCAGGCAAATTCCTGCGCTTTTTTATCCTGCATATATCCGCGCTGACGAACCGCTTCGTCCAGGACCAGCAGTGCGCCAATTCCCTGACGGCCTCCGCGCGTGACCGGCAGTACAGCCGCTTCGCAAATGCCGTCGAGCTCCAGCAGGCGACGTTCGATCTCGTTAAGCGAGATGCGCTTTTCTTCAATTTTGACCACCCGCCCGCGACGACCGGCGATGCTGAACAGCCCCTCGCTGTCGAAGTGGAGGATATCGTCCAGCTGGAGTCCTTCTTCCTCATGGATCAGTGGCGACGTGACGCGACAGGCTTCCTCTTCCTGATGGAAGATAACGCCGGGGAACGCGAGCCACGGCACGTTATCCTGCTGGCGATGGCGCCAGGCGAGGATCCCGGTTTCGGTACTGCCATAAATTTCGTCCGGCCAGATGTTAAGCCAGCCCGCGGTGGTGGAGACGTCACACCAGGGCAGCATTCCGCCTGCTGAAATCAGCATCCTGACGGGCGGCGCGGCCAGCTCGGTATCCAGGCGCTTCAGGAACGCCGGGCTGCTGATGAACAGGTAATGCCTGTCATGAGGAAGAGCGGCCAGCTGCTCTGCGTAGTAGAGCATCGCGGCATGCAGCGGCAGGCCCAGCGCCATCGGCAATACGATGCGGAAAGTCAGGCCGTACAGATGTTGCGGTACGACCGAGGCGACAACGCTACAGCTGGCCAGACGCTCGCCGAAGCGGTCAGCCAGCAGACGGGCTTCACGATCCAGACTGACGATGTGCTTAATCACCCGGCGCGGGGTACCCGTGGAGCCGGAGGTGAACAGCTCAACGAAGCGGCTTTCGTCAATTTCCGGCAGGGGCGTCCAGCGGCTAGCCGTCTGATGGCTGGAGGCCACCACGATCAGCTGCCCATGGAAGCCGAGAGTCCGATCGCTCAGAACGCCGCTAAACAACGCCTGCTGTTCTTCAAGCTGCGAGACGCGGCTATGGCCGGGAATGACCGGCGTTTTACCGGCGTGCAGCGAGGCCAGCAGCGCAACAATAAACAGGTAGCTGTTTTCAAAGCACAGCGCCCAGCGCTCGCCATCCTGCTGACGCAGGGTGGCGACCAGTAAGGTCACGTCGTGGCGCAGCTGGCCCAGCGTCCAGGTACGATCGTCAAGCCAGGCTACGGGCGTATCGTCAGGGCGCGGCGCGTTTAGCCACTGGCCCAGCGGAAGGGGGTTAGTCATTGTGCATCTCTTTTTTTATCACCCGTTGGCGCACCAGCCACTCTGTCGCCATCAGCGTCCCCATCAGGATGTAGGCCACCATACCGTTCCACAGCGTCCACAGACGCATGTCGCCGTGGAGGACGGTGAACAGCGCCATCGCGCCGTTACCGATGAAAAAGCCGCACCAGACGAGGGTCACCTTGCGGGTATAGCGCACGCCCTCCGGGGGCAAATTTGGCTCGCGCAGGCGCGCCAGCCGTTCGACAAGCGGCATCGCGGTCCACAGCGACCCCCCGAACACGGCCAGCATCACCAGGTTGACGACCACCGGGTAGAGCAGCAGCCACTGGTGGGTTTTCAGCAGGTAGCTGGCCGCGCAGAGCGCGATACCCGCCAGCGCCACGCACTGCACCACATAGCGCATCGGGCCAGCGTTCCGCTGCGACTGACGCAGCCGCAGCAGCAATACCAGCGCCATCACCGGTAACAGCCACTGCAGGCTGTTGTGCGTCAGCCCAAATCCAATCAGGAAGGGCCACGCCAGCAGCATCAGCCCCGTCAGCAGTGGGATGACCGGGAACGTCCGTCCACCACGCACGGTGTCTTATTCTTCGCGCAGAAGCTGTTCGACGGCGTCAACCACATCCTGAACGGTACGAACCGATTTAAAGGTTTCCGGCTTGATTTTCTTGCCCGTTTTTTTCTGCAGATGAACAATCATGTCCACCGCATCAATGCTGTCCAGCTCCAGGTCTTCGTAAAGACGGGCTTCGGGCGAAATATCCTGCGGGTCGATTTCAAAAAGCTTGGTCAGAAGACCACAGACTTCCTGATAAATGGTTTCTTGTTCGGTCATCGTGATCACATCTCAGGCGCGTTGAGCGTTAATAAAGGACGCCAGCGTGGCGACGGAAAAGAAGTGCTGGCGCATCTCTTCGCTTTCGGCGGAAAGCACCACGCCATACTGGTATTTCACGGCCAGACCCAGTTCCAGCGCGTCGATAGAGTCGAGACCCAGCCCATCGCCAAACAGCGCGGCATCGGTGTCAATGTCCTCTGCGGTAAGCTCGTCCAGATTCAGCGTGGTGATAATGAGATTCTTAATTTCAAGATAAAGCGCTTGCATCATTAATTCCTGACAAAGATTGAAGGCCTGATGTTAATCGATGCTGTAGATGCCGGTTTAACTGCCTTGCCGCCAGCGCCGGTTCTTGTTCATTTGCATCGTAAAATTCGTCGATGTTCACGCGGTCGCGGACATCCACGGTGAAGACAGGTTTTTCTGGCGGTACATCATACCAGCGACTTTTTTTATCCAGCAGGTGCTCGCTGCAGTGGATCAGCACCACCCGCAGATCGCTGTTACAGCGCACGGCGATATTTGCCGCGCCGCGCTGGAGGGAGATAGCCTCGCCAAACCGGGTACGCGTGCCTTCCGGGAAGATTAACAGCGTGTCGCCCTGAGCCAGACGCTGCTGGCTGGCCGCGAGCAGAGGCTCGGCTTCGCTGTTAATCAGGTAATCCGCCGCGCGGATAACGCCGCTGACAAACGGGTTGCGCAGCAGCGCGCTCTTCACCAGACAGTCGGTTTCCGGCATCACCGACGCCAGAATCACGTAGTCAATTAACGTGGGGTGGTTAGCCACCACCAGACAACCCCGATCGCTGCGCAGCGCGTCAAGATTGTGAATGCGATAGTCCAGTACTCCGAGGCTGCGCGCCACGGTCAGGAAGAAGCGGAAGCTGGCCGCAATGCTGCGACGCGCCAGGCGACGACGGCTGGCGCGGTCGCGCTGGACGATCAGGAGCAGGTTGAACCAGACCAGCGACAGCAGCAGCCCGCCCACGCCAAACAGCGCGAAGCAGAAGCCGGTCATCGCCAGACGCCATAACCAGTTGATACGGGCGGCCAGGCGATTCATGCGCGCGTCCATTGCCACAGCAAACGTTCGCCGGGCACCACAAACTGACGTTCCTCTCTGAGATAGCGTTGCAGGAACATCAGGCTTTGCGGCAGGGCGGGTTCTTCACCCGTGCTGCCGCTGCGGGTTTCGCACTGCAAGTTGTTGCCGGATTCAATCACCAGCGCCAGCGCGTACGGCCAGGTGGGCATCTGCGGCGGTAGCGCCGGATGGTAAAATTCCGGCAGCGCGCCGTCAAAATCGACCAGCAGGACGCGGGAGTAGCCCGCATGCAGCAGGCTCAGCACTTCGCATAAGGCCTGCTGGAAGGTGTCCAGCCCGGCAGAAATGGATGACGAGACGATGGGCTGGCGTGCGGTAATCGTGAGATTGCCCACCGCGGAATTGTGCACGGACATGGCGAAGTCGGTGGGGGAAACGGACTGCCCGGTCGCCAGAGCATGCAGAATACGGTAGTTGCGCTCCAGCTCGCCGTGACGGCTGGCATAGACGACGGCATCAATGGCGTGGTTTTGCAGCATGGCAAGACCAATATCCACCGCCAGCTTACTGCCTGAATTGAGGCGGCGCGCGGTCATCATGGGTAAAGCGGTCAGCCGGGGAAGCGGGGCCGCTGGGTCAACGGCCAGCTGCAGGCGCGACCACGCCTGCCACTCTGTGGCATCGCTGAGTCCTGGCGCTCTCGCCTGCCAGTCGATAATGTTCAGTGAAAATTTCATCTACGCGCGTCCGCGAAAAAAACCGTATTCAAAGGGCAGGCTGGGCCACCCGGGCAGCTAAGCTGCTCTATTGTTCACGTTTGGTGCATATCAGCAGGGTATGACCGACCCCAAGGTTGTCCAGCCGCTGTTCAACGCTGAAACCTGCGCTCTCCAGATAGCGATAAAACTTCTCTACGCTGTAAAACCGGCTATTACCATTCGCCATACAGGTGAAATAGAGCGAGGTGGCATTCAGGCTGAAAGAGGCCGCTTCAAATTTCTGGGCATCCCAGAAAAGCTCCATGATGCACAAACGTGCGCCTGGCTTCATGACCTGTGCGACGCGCGTCAGCATGGCGACAATCTGATCCGGAGAGAAACAATCCAGGAACTGGCTCATCCACCAGACGTCGGCGTCACCCGGCAATGCTGCTGGGCTAAGCATATCGACAGCATGGAATGCAATACGATGAGAAAAACCTGCTTTTGCGATGTTTTCCTGCGCCAGCGCTATCTGCTGCGGCAGATCGAGGATCGTCACGGCAACATTTTCGTCATAGCGGCAGCAGCGTAACGACCATTTACCCGTATTTCCGCCCACATCGTACAATTTTGTCGGCGAGCTTGCGAATATATATGGCAACGCAGCGTCAAAAGCGGCGTCAGAATAGTAATGATCGAAGGCGAACCAGCTCTCTTTCGCCGGAGCCGGTAATTGGGATAAGGCCGGGTAGATGGTTGGCCAGTTGCCAAACACGGCTAATCCGGCAGGCTTTTCTTCCTGCAGGGCGTCCGCCAGGTGAAATAGTCCCTGGTAACAAACGTCCTGAGTGAAATCCATATTTACGCGGGTCATTTCGTCGTGCAGTAAAAAATGGCCCACTTTCGCCAGAAAATAACGTCCATTCTGTTGGGTAACGATTCGACCGCTTAATCCCATATCCAGCAGTACGCTGACACCATAGCCGCCGAGCGTGCTGTGTTCGGTTATTTCCTCGAGGCTGGCACCCTGTTTACCTTGTTTATCGAGCCAGGCGAGAACGCCTGAGTTACGCAGACAAAGCGCAGTCTGGAATAACATCGGGGCAAAGGCGATGCGCTGCGCTTCGGTAATGGCATCCAGTGCGCTGAGTGTGTCCTTTTCGTACATTACTGCGTAACCTTTTAGGGCAATAAAGAGAGGTTATCGGGCCATACGCGGCCCGACTTTAGAAAAAAATTACAGCGCGGCGCCAGCGGAGAGGTTCAGCTGAATATCGTGGTCGAGGTTATTCACCCAGCGGTTATAATTTTTGTGAATTTTACCGTCTGCCGCTTTCAGGTTAAGGCTGTTTTCATAGTTGATTGAATAGCTTGTTGCCGTGTACGGAATACTCACCTGGACCGAGTGATCGCGTGACTGCAGACGTCCCTTAATCACCCCAGGACCCGCTTCCGTCATGATCCAGTCACGCTTCTGGCCTGCTTTCAAAATTGCCGTTTTTACCTGTTCGGCAGAATGACCCGCACTGACAATAGAGTGAACCTGAGCGATTGGGGCGGTACGCGCACAGCCTGCCAGTGCGCCAACGAATACGGCAGCAGCACACCATTTAACGATCTTTTTCATCAACAACTCCATATCAATAATAACAATTAAAGGTAGTGGTTTTTACAAATAATATTCATCCGGCGTATCGTTTGCGCCAGATGTATTTTTAATCAATATTAATGTTTGCATTACGTTGACGCGAAGACGGGCATAATATCATGGAAAATAAATAAGAATTTCATTTTTTATAATTTGCGTTAAATCATGAATTGCGTATCAACATAATGCGCGTAGCGTAAATAAAGACAGGGCGAATATCGCCTTAACGCAAATAAAAATACCGCGACGGATTAAGGTCGCGGTAATTTACGGCGTATTACTGACGGTTTAAACCTACCTGTACAGGTAGGTTACCCGGGTAGCCGGCTTTTCGGTCTCCCCGGCCCGAGCAGGATCGCCAGCTTGCTGCCGCCTTTGGTGGTTTCCATCCAGATTTTACATACGCTGGTCAGCGGGACCGAAAGCAGCATGCCGACCGGGCCCAGCAGCCATCCCCAAACCAGTAAGGATAAAAACACCACCAGCGTCGACATGCCCAGCCGGTGCCCCATCATGCGCGGCTCAAGAATATTGCCCAGCACCATATGCACGACGAGGAACAGCGCGCCGACCAGCATACATTCGTAGAAGCCGTTAAACAGAAACGCCTGAATCATCGGCGGCACGGCGGAAAGCACCGCGCCAATATTGGGCACGTAGTTCAGCAGAAAGGCCAGCACGCCCCACATCAGCGCGAACTGCACGTCCATCAGCATCAGCCCCAGCCAGACAATCACCCCGGTCCAGACGCTCAGGAGCGTTTTCAGCGCCAGGTATTTGGAGACGCCCTTCAGTGCCCGGTGTAATCCCGCAATGTGAATTTGTGGATTGTTCAGTGCAAAGCGCAGCTTATAAGGGACGTGGCGGACTTCGAACAGCATGAACACCACCGTCATGACCAGCAGCAGAATGCTGGCCATCGCGCCGGAAAGCCCCGTCATTAAGGTGGTGGCGTAGGTCATAACCTTCTCTGAATCCATCCGGCGCAGCATCCGTTCGGGTGAGATATGCAGATTAAGGAAGGGCACCATCTCCTGCAGTGCGACAATCTTACGCGTCAGCTCTTTGTTGTACTGCGGCAGCATGGTGGAGAATTCGCTCAGCGATGCCGCCAGCACGCCGAAGAGCGCCGTCAGGGCAATCAGCATCACGATGACGACGATGGTGATGGCTACCGGACGGCTGACGCCCCGGCGTAAAAACCAGGTGACCAGAGGATTAAGCACAATGGCAAAAAAGAGCGCCAGCAGGAGCTGAACAATAATGTCGGCGGCAGCATGGATACCCGCAAGGATAACCACCAGACAGGCGAGTTTTAATAAGATGTGAAGTCCTGTTTTGTCGGACGGGTTAGCGATCATGCGTGTTCCTTAATGTGATGACCCGGTAAGTGTAGTGCCCGGGCTCCGCTTCGTCTGGGGCCGTTAATCTGAAAGTCGGGGCTGATTTTCTTATTGCGCCGTGGTAATAGTGAAACACTGTTGTAAAAAACCCAGGTAGAACCCCATGCCCGAACCTGCCGCTGAACCGGCACTGAGCGGACTGCGCCTCAATCTGCGCATCGTTTCCGTTGTGATTTTCAACTTTGCCAGCTATCTGACCATTGGCCTGCCGCTGGCGGTCCTGCCGGGCTATGTCCATGACGTGATGGGCTTCAGCGCCTTCTGGGCGGGGCTGGTGATTAGCCTGCAATATTTCGCCACGCTCCTCAGCCGCCCGCATGCCGGGCGCTACGCGGACACGTTCGGTCCAAAAAGCATCGTGGTGGTGGGACTGTGCGGCTGTTTCCTCAGTGGCCTGAGCTATCTGCTGGCTGCCGCAACCAGCCACTGGCCGCTGGTCAGCCTGGCGCTGCTCTGCCTGGGCCGCGTCATTCTGGGCATTGGGCAAAGTCTGGCGGGAACCGGCTCGACGCTGTGGGGCGTGGGGGTGGTAGGCGCGCCGCACATTGGCAGGGTGATCTCCTGGAACGGGATTGTCACCTACGGTGCGATGGCGCTCGGTGCGCCGCTCGGCGTGGCCTGCTATGCGCTGGGGGGGCTGTATGGGCTGGCCATCACCATCATGGTGGTCGCGCTGCTGGCGATCCTCTTTGCGCTGCCGCGCCCGAAAGTGAAGGCCAGCAAAGGCAAGCCGCTGCCGTTTCGGGCGGTGCTGGGGCGCGTCTGGCCGTACGGCATGGCCCTGGCGCTGGCGACCACCGGCTTCGGCGTGATCGCGACCTTCATTACTCTGTTCTACGACGCCAAAGGCTGGGACGGCGCGGCCTTTGCGTTAACCCTGTTCAGCTGTGCGTTTGTTGGCGCCCGCCTGCTTTTCCCTAACGGCATCAACCGTCTGGGCGGGCTGAACGTGGCGATGATCTGCTTTGCGATAGAGATTGTCGGGCTGCTGCTGACCGGAATAGCAATGGTGCCCTGGGTCGCGAAAGTGGGCGTGTTCCTCGCGGGGGCAGGCTTTTCCCTGGTCTTCCCGGCGCTGGGCGTGGTAGCGGTAAAAGCCGTGCCGCAGCAGAATCAGGGGGCGGCGCTGGCGACCTATACGGTGTTTATGGATATGTCTTTAGGCATTACCGGCCCGCTGGCGGGGCTGGTGATGGCCTGGGCAGGGGTTCCGGTGATCTATCTTGCCGCGGCGGGCCTGGTGGTGATTGCGCTGCTGCTGACGTGGCGGCTAAAAAAATGGCCCCCGGTGCAGGCACCGGAGGCCACGTCATCGTCGTGAAGGGTTACTGGATCACGATGGTGTTAATGATGTTTTCAGCAGCCGTCTGCGCTTTCTGCTGATCTTCCGCTGGCAGGGTGATCTGCAGGGTCAGCAGTTTGTTATCGACCTTGCCCAGCACCACAGAAGAGTAAGCGGTCTGGCCTTTTGCAGAGATGATGCTGTCGAGCTGTTGCAGCGTGTGGCCTTTCAGCTCGATGGATTTATTGGTGACGACCTGCAGCTGCGGATCGCGGCCGCGCTGCTGATCTTCCAGACGTTTGGACAGAACGGCCAGATCTTCGCTGGTGTCGTCGCCCACAATCACAATGACCGCTTTCTGCCCGGTTGCGTCGGAGTACACGTGCATGTTGTTCGCCTGGGTGCCCAGCTTGCCGCTCTGGTCAGTCATATCGGCTGGCAGAGAGAAACTGAGTTTGCCATCCATCAGATTCACCGGCTGGCCGGTCGCGTTGCTCTCTGCGGATGCGCCCTGAGCAGGCGTTTTCGTGTCGCTGTTATCACAGGCTGCAAGACCCACAACCAGCAGGCCAATCCCGACATATTTAACCAGATTGCGCATTGACTTCTTCCTTTCGATAAACGGCCATAACGGCTCATTCGCTCATCTTATCACAACTGATAAAGCGAACCCTTAACCAGCCTGCAATGCCGTGATTTCAGATTTATCTGCCAGCCTTTTCAGCAGCATATTGAGCAGCACGCCGTACATCGGCAGGAAGAAGACAATGCTGATAAGGACCTTGAAGCAGTAGTCCACCAGCGCGATTTCCATCCAGTGTTCAGCCATGAACGCATCCGGGCTGCGCCAGAAGGCGATGAAGAAGAAGGCCAGCGTATCGCTCACGTTACCGAACAGCGTGGAGGCGGTTGGTGCCATCCACCAGCGATGGTTCTGACGCAGGCGGTTAAACACATGCACGTCGAGGATCTGCCCCAGCGCGTAGGCCATAAAGCTTGCCGCGGCGATACGGGCAACAAACAGGTTGAAGTGGGTTAACGCCTCAAAGCCCTGCCAGCTTCCCATATAAAACAGAGAGGAAATCACGTACGAGATGAATAGCGCCGGGAGCATGACCGAAAAAATAATGCGGCGAGCCAGCGGTGCGCCAAAGATACGCACGGTCAAGTCGGTCGCGAGGAAAATAAACGGAAAACTGAACGCGCCCCAGGTGGTATGAAAACCAAAGATGGAGATCGGGAGCTGCACCAGATAGTTGCTGGAGGTGATCACCAGCAAATGGAAAAGCGAAAGCCAGAACAACGCTTTTACGCGCTGTGATTCAGAAAACGACGTCATATTGTGACCTTTTTATACGTTGGGGTGAGGGAACCCAATAAAAACCGCAGCATGATACTGCTTTGGCAGGACATTGCAATGGTTAGTTTTTACGCAATCGTTAACCTGGTTTGCATTGATCGCAACCGGGCGTAAACTACAGCCGTTTTTACCAGACCGAGAAGACCATGACCGACCTGTTTTCCAGCCCAGACCACACTCTTGATGCCCAGGGCCTTCGCTGCCCGGAACCGGTAATGATGGTACGCAAAACCGTGCGCAACATGCAGACCGGTGAAACGCTGCTGATTATTGCCGATGACCCGGCCACGACCCGCGATATTCCCGGCTTTTGTACCTTTATGGAACATGAACTGGTGGCACAGCAGACCGAGGCGCTGCCGTACCGGTATTTGATTCGTAAGGGTTAGATGGGCTGTCCTCTGCGGCCTGATGCCCTCACCCCGGCCCTCTCCCACGGGGAGAGGGAGAAAGTCATCCTTTCATCCACGCCCTGATCCCGTCCAGGAACATCTGCGTCGCCATCATTACCAGAATCAGCCCCATCAGGCGTTCCAGCGCGTTCACCCCTTTCTCACCCAGCAGGCGAAGGAACAGGGACGACTGCAGCAGGATAATAAACGTCCCGCCCCAGGCGATCAGCAGGGCAATCACCAGATGGCTCATCTGGTTCGGATACTGATGCGACAGCAGCATCAGCGTGGCCAGAATGGTTGGCCCGGCGACGAGGGGAATCGCCAGCGGCACAATAAACGGCTCTTCACCCGCAGGCAGGCCGCTGCTGCTGCCTTCCGCGCTCGGGAAAATCATCTTAATGGCAATCAGGAACAGAATAATCCCGCCGGAAATCGAAACCGTTTCGGCGCGCAGGTTCAGGAACGCGAGAATTTTTTCACCCGCAAACAGGAAGATAAACATCACCAGCAGGGCGATGAGCAGCTCGCGGATCATGATCGCCCGGCGGCGCTTCGGCTCGGTGTGCTTCAGCACCGACATGAAGATCGGCAGGTTACCCAGTGGATCCATTATCAGAATCAATAAAACCGCTGCGGAAATGATTTCACTCATGTAAATTATCCCTGAAATTCTCTATGGTTATTATGATAATTAGCTGTATTTCTGATTGCCGGGCAATCATCGATTAATTTCGCTTGCGACTTTGGCAGCATTTTGTAATGTGAAGCATATCCCAGTTCAATACTGGCTTGCACAAACAGCACACACCCTCAGCAGGAAAAAAATGCTATGAAAAACGTTGGTTTTATCGGCTGGCGCGGTATGGTCGGCTCTGTACTCATGCAACGCATGGTTGAAGAGCGCGATTTCGACGCTATCCGCCCGGTCTTCTTCTCCACTTCCCAGCTCGGCCAGGCTGCTCCGTCCTTTGGTGGTACCACAGGCACGTTGCAGGATGCTTACGATCTGGAAGCGCTGAAGGCACTCGACATTATTGTCACGTGCCAGGGCGGCGATTATACCAACGAAATCTATCCAAAGCTGCGTGAAAGCGGCTGGCAGGGCTACTGGATTGACGCGGCCTCTTCGCTGCGTATGAAAGACGATGCCATCATCATTCTCGACCCGGTTAACCAGGGCGTCATCACCGACGGCCTGAACAACGGCGTGAAAACCTTTGTTGGCGGCAACTGCACCGTCAGCCTGATGCTGATGTCCCTCGGCGGCCTGTTCGCGCAGGATCTGGTGGAGTGGGTCTCCGTGGCGACCTACCAGGCCGCGTCCGGCGGCGGCGCGCGTCACATGCGCGAGCTGCTGACCCAGATGGGCCAGCTGCACCAGAGCGTCGCGACCGAGCTGGCAAACCCGGCGTCCGCGATCCTCGATATTGAACGTAAAGTGACTCAGCTGACCCGCAGCGGCGAGCTGCCGGTGGATAACTTCGGCGTACCGCTGGCCGGTGGCCTGATCCCGTGGATCGACAAACAGCTGGATAACGGCCAGACCCGCGAAGAGTGGAAGGGCCAGGCTGAGACCAACAAAATCCTCGCGACCGCGAACACCATTCCGGTTGACGGTCTGTGCGTGCGTATCGGCGCGCTGCGCTGCCACAGCCAGGCCTTCACCATTAAACTGAAAAAAGATGTGTCTATTCCGACCGTGGAAGAGCTGCTGGCCGCGCACAACCCGTGGGCGAAAGTGGTGCCAAACGATCGCGATATCACCATGCGCGAGCTGACCCCGGCTGCCGTTACCGGCACGCTGACCACGCCGGTTGGCCGTCTGCGCAAGCTGAACATGGGGCCGGAATATCTCTCCGCGTTCACCGTCGGCGACCAGCTCCTGTGGGGTGCCGCCGAGCCGCTGCGCCGCATGCTGCGCCAGCTGGCGTAATAATTTGTTAAATACCGGGGGTGATTTTCACCCCTTTTTTTTGCGTACTACATGGAGTAACACGCGTATGTCTTATTTTTTATCAGGAGTCATCTAGAGCGTTGGCTATGCTTTAAGGAAGAGTCATTTCTTACCTGAGGTTCGAACGGAGCAGAATGGATGCACATTTTTGTGCTGTCCCGTTCAGGTCACATTAAAAGTCGTCCCGGAGCGCTTAAAAAGGACGACATAAAAAACAGGATGAATACCATGTCCGATCGTGTGGATAGAGACGTGATTAATGCGCTTATTGCGGGTCATTTTGCTGACCCCTTTTCTGTGCTTGGGATGCATTATACTGAGGATGGCCTTGAAGTTCGGGCACTGTTACCGGATGCCACAGAAGTCTGGGTGATTGAACCCAAAACCGGCCGCAAGGTGGGTAATCTTGAATGCCTCGATTCCCGTGGCTTCTTCTCGGGCGTGATGCCCCGTCGTAAAAACCCTTTTCGCTATCAGCTCGCCGTTCTCTGGCACGGTCAGCAAAACCTGATTGACGATCCTTACAGCTTTGGCCCTCTGCTTAAAGAGATGGATGCCTGGCTGCTCTCCGAAGGAACGCATCTTCGCCCTTATGAAACGCTGGGTGCCCATGCCGATACCATGGACGGCATTACCGGCACGCGGTTCTCCGTATGGGCACCTAACGCCCAGCGCGTCTCCGTTGTCGGCCAGTTCAACTACTGGGACGGCCGCCGCCACCCGATGCGCCTGCGCCGGGAAACCGGCATCTGGGAGCTGTTTATCCCCGGGGCGCACCACGGGCAGCTTTATAAATTCGAGATGATCGACGCCCACGGCAAGCTGCGCATTAAAGCCGATCCGTATGCCTTCGAAGCGCAGATGCGCCCGGAGACCGCGTCGCTGATTTGCGGCCTGCCGGAGAAGGTCATCCAGACGGAGGAGCGTAAACAGGCCAACCGCTTTGATGCGCCCATCTCCGTCTATGAGGTCCACCTTGGCTCCTGGCGTCGCCACACCGATAACAACTTCTGGCTGAGCTACCGTGAGCTTGCCGACCAACTGGTGCCCTATGCCAAATGGATGGGCTTTACCCACCTTGAGCTGCTGCCGGTCAACGAGCATCCGTTCGACGGCAGCTGGGGCTATCAGCCCACCGGGCTGTATGCGCCAACGCGCCGCTTCGGCACGCGCGATGACTTCCGCTATTTCATTGATGCCGCGCACGCTGCCGGGCTGAACGTCATCCTCGACTGGGTGCCGGGCCATTTCCCGTCGGATGACTTTGCGCTGGCAGAGTTTGACGGCACGAAGCTGTACGAGCACAGCGACCCGCGCGAAGGCTATCACCAGGACTGGAATACGCTGATCTACAACTACGGTCGCCGTGAAGTCGCAAACTACCTGGTCGGGAATGCCCTGTACTGGATCGAGCGATTTGGTATTGATGCCCTGCGCGTCGATGCGGTGGCGTCGATGATCTACCGCGACTACAGCCGCAAAGAGGGCGAGTGGATCCCGAACGAGTTTGGCGGCCGTGAAAACCTGGAAGCGATTGAATTCCTGCGCAATACCAACCGCATTATCGGCGAGCAGGTGGACGGTGCCGTGACCATGGCGGAAGAGTCGACCGACTTTGCGGGCGTCTCCCGTCCGCCGTCACTAGGCGGCCTGGGGTTCTGGTATAAGTGGAACCTGGGCTGGATGCACGACACGCTCGACTACATGAAGCTGGATCCGGTTCACCGCAAGTACCATCACGACAAGCTGACGTTCGGGATGCTCTACAACTACACCGAAAACTTCATGCTGCCGCTGTCCCACGATGAAGTGGTGCACGGCAAAAAATCCATTCTCGACCGCATGCCGGGCGACGCGTGGCAGAAGTTTGCCAACCTGCGCGCTTACTACGGCTGGATGTTTGCCTTCCCGGGCAAGAAACTGCTGTTTATGGGCAATGAGTTCGCTCAGGGACGCGAGTGGAACCACGACGCCAGCCTCGACTGGCATCTGCTGGAAGGCGGTGACAACTGGCACCACGGGGTGCAGCGTCTGGTGCGCGACCTGAACCTGACCTACCGTCACCACAAAGCGCTGCACGAGCTCGACTTCGATCCGTACGGCTTTGAGTGGCTGGTGGTGGACGACCACGAGCGCTCGGTGTTTGTCTTTGTGCGTCGTGACAAAGCGGGTAACGAGATCGTCGTCGCCAGCAACTTCACGCCGGTGCCGCGCGAACACTACCGCTTCGGCATTAACCAGCCGGGTAAATGGCGCGAGATCCTGAATACCGACTCGATGCATTACCACGGCAGTAACGCCGGTAACGGCGGGCTGGTACAGAGCGACGCCATCGAAAGCCACGGACGACCAAACTCCCTGAGCCTGACGCTGCCGCCGCTTGGCACCATCTGGCTGATGCGGGAGGGCGAATGACGCAGCTTACGGCAGGTAAACCCGAACCGCTCGGCGCGCGTTTTGACGGAAAGGGTGTCAATTTCACCCTCTTTTCCGCTCACGCTGAGCGGGTAGAACTGTGCGTTTTTGATGGGGAAGGTAACGAGCACCGTTACGATTTACCCGAGCGTACGGGGGATACCTGGCACGGCTACCTGGCCGGAGGACGGCCAGGCATGCACTACGGCTTTCGCGTACACGGTCCGTGGGATCCGGCGCAGGGGCACTGGTTTAACCCGGCGAAGCTGCTGATCGACCCGTGCGCGCACCGCGTGGACGGTGAATTCAAAGATGACCCGCTCTTCCACGTGGGCTACGGCGAGCCCGACCACCGCGACAGCGCGCCCGTCGCGCCAAAAAGCGTGGTGGTGAACGATCTTTATGACTGGGAAGACGATGCCCCGCCGCAGACGCCGTGGGGCAATACCGTCATTTATGAAGCCCACGTCAAAGGGCTGACGTACCTGCATCCGTCGATCCCCAAAGAGATGCGAGGCACCTATAAGGCGCTCGGGCATCCCACCATGATCGCCTACCTGAAACACCTCGGCATTACCGCGCTGGAACTGCTGCCCGTCGCCCATTTTGCCAGCGAGCCGCGCCTGCAGCGGCTGGGGCTAAGCAACTACTGGGGCTACAACCCGCTGGCGATGTTCGCGCTTGAGCCACGCTATGCCGCTCATCCGGAAAAGGCGCGGGACGAGTTTCGCGATGCGGTGAAGGCGCTTCATACGGCGGGCATTGAGGTCATTTTGGACGTCGTGCTGAACCACAGTGCCGAAAGCGATCTCGACGGTCCGACGCTCTCCATGCGCGGAATTGATAACCGTAGCTATTATTGGATCAGGCAGGATGGCGATTATGAGAACTGGACCGGCTGCGGTAACACGCTCAACCTCAGCCATCCGGCGGTCACGCATTTTGCTTATGAGTGCCTGAAATACTGGGTAGAAACGTTCCACGTCGACGGTTTTCGTTTCGACCTGGCGCCCGTGATGGGCCGCACGCCGGCGTTCAGCCAGCAGGCGCCGCTGTTTGAGGTGATAAAAAACTGTCCGGTGCTCTCGCAGGTGAAGCTCATTGCCGAGCCGTGGGACATCGGTGAAGGCGGTTATCAGGTTGGGAATTTCCCGCCGCTGTTTGCCGAGTGGAACGATCACTACCGCGATGCCGCGCGCCGCTTCTGGCTGGAACGGAGTCTGTCGCTGGGGGAGTTCGCCGGACGCTTTGCCGCTTCAAGCGATCTCTTTAAGCGCGACGGCAAACGCCCGTCGGCCACCGTCAATCTGTTGACGGCGCACGACGGTTTTACGCTCAGGGACTGCGTTTGTTTCAATCAGAAACACAATGAGGCAAACGGCGAAGAGAATCGCGATGGCACTAACAATAACCATAGCTTTAATCATGGTATAGAAGGGTTAGGCGGAAGCCTTGACGTTATCGAGCGGCGACGCGCCAGCGTACATGCGCTGCTGACAACGCTTTTATTGTCGCAGGGCACGCCGATGCTGCTGGCAGGCGATGAGCACGGCCACAGCCAGCACGGTAACAACAATGCGTATTGCCAGGACAACACGTTAACCTGGCTCGACTGGGGTGAAGCCAACAGCGGGCTGATTCATTTTACCGCTGCGCTGATCCATCTTCGCCAGCAGATCCCCGCGCTGACCGCCGATCGCTGGTGGGAAGAGGGTGACGGCAACGTTCGCTGGTTGAATCAAGACGCGCAACCGTTAAGCGCGCAAGAGTGGCAACACGGCGTACCACGCCTGCAAATCCTGCTGTCGGATAAATGGCTGGTCACGCTGAACGCGACGGATGACGTCGCAGAGATTGTTTTACCTGAAGGGGAATGGCGAGCTGTTCCCCCCTTTGCCGGAGCGGATAATCCGGTAGTAATGGCTGTCTGGCACGGGCCTGCGCACGGAGTGTGCGTATTCCAAAGATGATAAAAAAGGAGTTAGTCATGGTTAGATTAGAGAAGAACGATCCCTTAATGTTGGCACGCCAGCTACCATTAAAAACGGTTGCCCTGATACTTGCGGGTGGGCGTGGTACCCGTCTGAAAGATTTGACCATCAAGCGCGCCAAACCGGCTGTTCACTTTGGTGGTAAGTTCCGCATCATCGACTTTGCGCTCTCCAACTGCCTGAACTCGGGCATTCGCCGTATTGGCGTCATAACGCAGTATCAGTCGCACACGCTGGTTCAGCATATCCAGCGCGGCTGGTCATTCTTCAGCGAAGAGATGAACGAGTTTGTCGATCTCCTTCCTGCTCAGCAGCGCGTTCACGGCGAGAACTGGTACCGCGGGACGGCGGATGCGGTGACGCAGAACCTCGACATCATTCGTCGCTACAGCGCGGAATACATTGTGATCCTCGCCGGGGACCACATCTACAAGCAAGATTACTCCCACATGCTCATCGATCACGTCGAAAAAGGGGCGCGCTGCACCGTGGCGTGTCTGCCCGTGCCCGTTGCTGAAGCGACGGCGTTTGGCGTGATGCACGTGGATGCCGACGACAAAATTATCGACTTTGTTGAAAAACCGGCGAACCCGCCAACCATGCCGGGCGATGACACCAAATCGCTTGCCAGCATGGGGATCTACATCTTTGATGCAGAATATCTTTATGAGCTGCTGGAAGAAGATGACAAAGACGAAAACTCCAGCCACGACTTCGGTAAAGACATCATTCCGAAAATCACGAAAGCTGGCATGGCGTATGCACATCCTTTCCCGCTGTCCTGCGTGCAGTCCGACCCGAATGCGGAACCCTACTGGCGCGATGTGGGAACCCTGGAAGCGTACTGGAAAGCGAACCTCGACCTGGCGTCGGTCACGCCTGAGCTGGATATGTACGACCAGAACTGGCCGATTCGTACCCATATGGAATCGCTGCCGCCGGCGAAATTTGTGCAGGATCGCTCCGGCAGCCACGGTATGACGCTGAACTCGCTGGTGTCCGGCGGGTGCATTATTTCAGGCTCGGTGGTGGTGCAGTCGGTGCTGTTCCCCCGCGTGCGGATAAATTCATTCTGTAATATCGATTCGGCAGTCTTACTGCCTGATGTCTGGGTAGGTCGCTCGTGTCGTCTGCGTCGCTGCGTTATCGATCGTGCCTGCGTCATTCCCGAAGGGATGGTGATTGGTGAAAACGCGGAAGAAGACGCGCGTCGTTTCTATCGTTCGGAAGAGGGGATCGTGTTAGTTACACGGGAAATGTTGCGGAAGCTGCAGATCAAACAGGAGCGATGATGCAGGTTTTACACGTATGTTCTGAGATGTTCCCGTTGTTAAAAACGGGCGGTCTGGCGGATGTTCTGGGTGCATTACCGGCGGCGCAAATCGCCGGAGGCGTGGATACCCGAGTCCTGCTGCCCGCCTTTCCGGATATCCGGCGCGGTATACCTGATGCAAAAGTGGTGACCCGCCGTGAGACCTTCGCCGGACGCATCACCCTGCTGTTTGGACATTACAATGGCGTAGGGATTTACCTGATCGACGCGCCGCACTTATACGATCGACCGGGCAGCCCGTATCACGATACGAACCTGTTCGCCTATACCGACAACGTGCTGCGCTTTGCGCTGCTCGGCTGGGTCGGTGCCGAAATGGCGACGGGGCTGGATCCGTTCTGGCGCCCGGATGTGGTGCACGCGCACGACTGGCACGCCGGGCTCGCCCCGGCGTATCTCGCGGCGCGCGGCCATCCGGCCAAATCGGTCTTTACCGTGCATAACCTGGCGTATCAGGGGATGTACTATGCCCATCACATGAGTGAAATCGATCTGCCATTATCGTTCTATAACATGCACGGACTGGAATTTAACGGGCAGATCTCGTTCCTGAAAGCCGGGCTGTACTACGCCGATCACATCACGGCGGTGAGCCCAACCTACGCGCGTGAGATCACCCAGCCGGAGTTTGGCTACGGTCTGGAAGGGTTGCTGCAACAGCGCCATCGCGAAGGCCGCCTGTCGGGCATTCTGAACGGCGTGGATGAACAGATCTGGAGCCCGGAGACCGATCTCCTGCTGGCGGCGCGCTATGGCCGTGATTCCGTGGAAGACAAAGCGGAAAACAAACGCCAGCTGCAGATTGCGATGGGCCTGAAGGTTAACGACAAGGTGCCGCTGTTCGCGGTGGTCAGCCGCCTGACCAGCCAGAAAGGGCTGGATCTGGTGCTGGAGGCGCTGCCCGGTTTACTGGAGCAGGGCGGGCAGCTGGCGCTGCTCGGCGCGGGCGACCCGGTGCTGCAGGAAGGTTTCCTTGCCGCCGCCGCGGAACATCCGGGGCAGGTGGGCGTGCAGATTGGCTACCACGAAGCGTTCTCGCACCGCATCATGGGCGGCGCGGACGTCATCCTGGTGCCGAGCCGTTTCGAACCCTGCGGCCTGACGCAGCTTTACGGTCTGAAATACGGCACGCTGCCGCTGGTACGCCGCACGGGCGGGCTGGCGGATACCGTATCCGATAGCTCTCTGGAAAACCTGGCGGACGGTATCGCCAGCGGGTTTGTCTTTGAGGACAGTAATGCCTGGTCGCTGCTTCGGGCGATTCGGCGTGCTTTCGTCTTGTGGTCCCGTCCATCGCTCTGGCGTTACGTTCAGCGTCAGGCGATGTCCATGGACTTTAGCTGGCATGTCGCGGCGCAGTCATACCGCGATCTCTATCAACGCTTGATGTAACGAGGCGAAGTTACTGATATGAACGCTCCATTTAGCTACTCTTCACCCACGCTCAGCGTTGAGGCGTTAAAGCACTCCATCGCCTACAAGCTGATGTTCACCATCGGGAAAGATCCGGTTATTGCGAACAAACACGAGTGGCTGAACGCCACCCTGTTTGCGGTGCGTGACCGTTTAGTGGAACGCTGGCTGCGCTCAAACCGCGCCCAGCTCTCGCAGGAAACGCGTCAGGTTTACTACCTGTCGATGGAATTTTTGATTGGCCGCACGCTTTCCAACGCGCTGTTGTCGCTCGGTATTTATGACGACGTCAAAACCGCACTGGAAGAGATGGGGTTAGATTTAGAAGAACTGATCGATGAAGAGAACGACCCGGGCCTCGGCAACGGCGGCCTGGGGCGTCTCGCCGCCTGCTTCCTCGACTCGCTCGCGACGCTGGCGCTGCCGGGCCGCGGCTACGGTATTCGCTACGACTACGGTATGTTCAAACAGAACATCGTCGACGGGCGTCAGAAAGAGTCGCCGGACTACTGGCTGGAGTACGGCAACCCGTGGGAGTTCAAGCGCCACAATACGCGCTACAAGGTACGCTTTGGCGGGCGTATCCAGCAGGAAGGCAAAAAATCCCGCTGGGTCGAAACGGAAGAGATCCTGGCCGTAGCCTACGACCAGATTATCCCCGGCTATGACACCGATGCCACCAACACGCTGCGCCTGTGGAGTGCCCAGGCCAGTAGCGAAATTAACCTCGGTAAATTCAACCAGGGTGACTACTTTGCGGCGGTGGAAGATAAAAACCACTCCGAGAACGTGTCCCGCGTGCTGTACCCGGATGACTCGACCTACTCCGGCCGCGAGCTGCGCCTGCGTCAGGAGTATTTCCTCGTCTCTTCGACGATTCAGGATATCCTCAGCCGCCACCATCAGCTGCACAAAACCTACGCCAACCTGGCGGAGAAAACCGCGATTCACCTTAACGACACCCACCCGGTGCTCTCCATTCCGGAGCTGATGCGCCTGCTGATCGACGAGCATAAGTTCAGCTGGGATGACGCGTTTGAAGTGACCTGTCAGGTGTTCTCCTACACCAACCACACGCTGATGAGCGAAGCGCTGGAAACGTGGCCGGTGGACATGCTCGGCAAAATCCTGCCGCGCCATCTGCAGATCATCTTTGAGATTAACGACTACTTCCTCAAGACGCTGCAGGAGCAGTACCCGAACGATACCGGGCTGCTGAGCCGCGCGTCCATCATTGATGAATCAAACGGTCGCCGCGTGCGCATGGCCTGGCTGGCGGTGGTCATCAGCCACAAGGTCAACGGCGTGTCCGAGCTCCACTCGAACCTGATGGTGCAGTCGCTGTTTGCGGACTTCGCGAAGATTTTCCCGACGCGCTTCTGCAACGTGACCAACGGCGTCACGCCGCGCCGCTGGCTGGCGCTGGCCAACCAGCCGCTCTCTGAGGTGCTGGACGAGAATATCGGCCGTACCTGGCGGACCGATTTGAGCCAGCTGAGCGAGCTGGAACAGCACATTGATTTCCCGACGGTGAACAAAGCCGTGCGCGAAGCCAAGCTGCTGAACAAAAAGCGTCTGGCGGTCTGGCTGGCGATGCACCTCAACGTGGTGGCAAACCCGAAAGCGCTGTTCGACGTTCAGATCAAACGCATCCACGAATACAAACGTCAGCTGATGAACGTGCTGCACGTGATCACCCATTACAACCGCATCAAGGCCGATCCAACGGCCGAATGGGTGCCGCGCGTGAAGATCTTCGCCGGTAAGGCGGCCTCTGCCTACTACATGGCGAAGCACATCATTCATCTCATCAACGATGTGGCGAAGGTGGTTAACCAGGATCCGGACATTGGCGACAAGCTGAAGGTGGTGTTCATTCCGAACTACAGCGTGAGCCTGGCGCAGATGATCATCCCGGCGGCGGATCTTTCTGAGCAGATTTCTACGGCGGGTACGGAAGCATCCGGCACCAGCAACATGAAGTTTGCCCTTAACGGCGCGCTGACCATTGGTACGCTTGACGGGGCGAATGTTGAGATGCTGGAGCACGTGGGCGAAGAAAATATCTTTATCTTCGGTAATACGACGGAAGAGGTGGAGGCGCTGCGCAGGAAAGGCTACTCGCCGCGTAAATATTACGAAGAGGATGAAGAGTTACGCCAGGTGCTGACGCAGATCGCGACCGGCGTGTTTAGCCCGGATGAACCGAGCCGCTATCGCGATCTGGTGGATTCGCTGATTAACTTTGGCGATCACTACCAGGTGCTGGCGGATTATCGCAGCTACGTGGACTGTCAGGATAAGGTGGACGAACTGTATCGTCAGCAGGAGAAGTGGACCAGCGCCGCGATGTATAACATCGCCAATATGGGCTATTTCTCGTCTGACAGGACCATCAAGGAGTATGCCGAGACGATCTGGCATATTGATCCGGTGAGGTTATAAAAGCAAAACGGCAACCTCGGTTGCCGTTGTTAGTGTTTGTTCCCTCTCCCTGTGGGAGAGGGTCAGGGTGAGGGCATCAGCCCGCACCGATCGTATTACGACGCCAGCGACAGCTCACGCTTCCCCGCATTTTGCAGTAACCACTGCGCCACGCGAGACTGCTGCTCGGCGTTGAGCCACATCCCTTCTTTGGTACGACGCCAGATAGCATCATCCAGACGACGAACCCACTCGTGCTCAACCAGGTAGCGCAGCTCGGCTTCGTACAGCTCGTGGCCAAAATGCTCGCCCAGATCCGCAATGTCCTTCGCATCGCCCAGGAACAGCTCGGTATTGCTGCCGTAGGTGCGGGCATAGTGGCGCGCCATTCCTTCGGTGATGAACGGGAAGCGACGGCGCAGCTTCGCGGCGTAATCATCGCGGTTATCGCCGATATCACCGCCGGGCAGTACCGCGCCTTTGGTCCATGCCGGGCCAATGCCTTTATAGTACGGCGCCAGTTTTTCCAGCGCGTGCTCGGCCAGCTTGCGGTAGGTGGTCAGCTTGCCGCCAAACACGGAAAGCAGCGGCGCCTGGCCGTCAACGTCGTGAATATCGAGCGTATAGTCGCGGGTAATCGCCTGCGGCGAGTCAGACTCGTCATCGCACAGCGGACGCACGCCGGAGTAGGTCCAGACAACGTCATCGCGAGACAGCTGTTTCTTAAAGTGCGCGTTATACACTTTGAGCAGGTAGTTCACTTCGCTCTCGTCGATCTCGACGTTCTTCGGATCGCCTTTGTACTCCACGTCGGTGGTACCGATGATCGAGAACTCGTCCATCCACGGGATCACAAACACGATGCGCTTGTCTTCGTTCTGCAGAATGTAGGCCTGCTTCTGCGTATGCACGCGCGGCACCACAATGTGGCTGCCCTTGATCAGGCGAATGCCGTACGGCGAAGGCAGATGCATGCCGTCGTCGAAGAACTGCTTCACCCACGGGCCGGTAGCGTTCACCAGGCCGCGCGCTTTCCAGCTGAATTTCTCGCCGGTATCGATGTCTTCCGCTTCCACAATCCACAGGCCGTTTTCACGACGGGCAGCGGTCGCGCGGGTACGGGTTTTCACCTCGCCACCTTTCTTCTCGACCATCTGGGCATTCGCCAGCACCAGGCGCGCATCGTCCACCCAGCAGTCGGAATATTCGAAACCGCGCACGATTTCTGGCTTAAGGACCGATTCTGAGCCAAAACGCAAACCTTTCGAACCCGGGAGGCTGGTGCGTTTACCCAGATGATCGTACATAAACAGACCAATTCGGATCATCCACGCCGGACGCAGATGCGGGCGATGGGGCAGGCGGAAGCGCATCGGAATAGCCAGATGCGGCGCCATTTTCAGCAGCACTTCACGTTCGGCCAGCGCTTCACTGACCAGGCGGAATTCGTAGTGTTCCAGGTAGCGCAGGCCACCGTGAATCAGTTTTGAGCTGGCGGACGACGTCGCGCAGGCGAGATCGTTAGCTTCCAGCATCAGTACGGATAAACCGCGTCCTGCGGCATCAACCGCAATACCGGCACCGTTGATGCCACCGCCTATCACAATCAGATCTTTGGTTTCCATAACACCCTCATGCACTTTCGTTAAAGCTCATAAATGTTCGATATCGCTCATAATAGCAAAGGAACGCGCTTTTGGTAACATCAAAAAAACAATTTAGAGTGATATGGATAACATAATGGCGTTTACCCGCCGCCAGGACGTACACTACGGGGTAAAATAGTGCTGTCTGATGCCCTCACCCCAGCCCTCTCCCACGGGGAGAGGGTGATCCGTTTCCCTCTCCCTCCGGGAGAGGGGAGGGTGAGGGGAAAAACGCACCACACCTGAATATAAGAAGAGAACACCATGGATCAGTTTGAATGTATTAACGTAGAAGAAGCCCACCAGAAGATGCACCAGGGAAAAGCGGTGCTGGTGGACATCCGCGATCCGCAGAGTTTTGCGATGGGCCACACGCCGGGCGCGTTCCATCTCACCAACGACACGCTGGGCGCGTTTATGCGCGATAACGACTTCGAGACGCCGGTCATGGTCATGTGCTACCACGGCAACAGCAGCAAAGGTGCGGCGCAGTATCTGCTTCAGCAGGGCTACGACGCGGTGTACAGCGTCGACGGCGGCTTCGATGCCTGGCATCGTCATTTCCCGGCAGAAGTGGAATACGCTTTTGAGCGCTGATCCCGCTATACTGTCCCCTTTTGTGTGGAAATAAGCGACCGCTGCCCATGTTGATGATCACCTCTTTTACCAACCCGCGCGTCGCCCAGGCGTTTGTCGACTATATGGCGACGCAGGGCGTTATTCTGACCATTCAGCAACATAACCAGACCGACGTCTGGCTGGCCGACGAGAGCCAGGCCGCGCGCGTAAACGAAGAGCTGGCGCGTTTTCTTGAGAACCCCGGCGACCCGCGCTATCTGGCGGCCAGCTGGCAGTCCGGGCAGACCGGCAGCGGATTGCACTACAGCCGTTTTCCCTTCCTTGCCACCATCCGCGAACGCGCGGGCCCGTTTACGCTGCTGCTGATGGCGGCCTGCATTATCGTCTTCATTATTATGAACGTGGTGGGCGACCAGAGCGTGATGATTGCTCTGGCCTGGCCCTATGACCCGTCTCTTGAGTTTGACGTCTGGCGCTACTTTAGCCACGCGCTGATGCACTTCTCGGTGATGCATATCCTCTTTAACCTGCTGTGGTGGTGGTATCTCGGCGGTGCCGTTGAAAAGCGTCTGGGCAGCGGCAAGCTGATCGTTATCACCCTTATCAGCGCCCTGCTGAGCGGCTATGTGCAGCACAAGTTCAGCGGGCCGTGGTTCGGCGGGCTGTCGGGCGTCGTGTACGCCCTGATGGGCTATGTCTGGCTTCGCGGGGAGCGCGATCCGGAAAGCGGCATCTATCTGCAACGCGGATTAATAACCTTTGCGTTAATATGGCTAATTGCCGGATGGTTTGATCTGTTTGGTATGTCTATCGCCAACGGTGCACACGTCGCCGGGCTGGCCGTGGGGCTGGCGATGGCGTTTGCCGACACGCTCCATGCGCGAAAACGAACATAATTCTCAGGGATAATTGATGAAACAAACACAACGTCATGACGCTATTATCGAACTGGTAAAAAAACAGGGATACGTCAGCACCGAAGAGCTGGTGGAGCAGTTTGCCGTCAGCCCACAAACCATCCGTCGTGACCTGAACGACCTGGCCGATCAGAACCGCATTCTTCGCCACCACGGCGGGGCGGCGCTGCCGTCCAGTTCGGTCAATACCTCCTGGCACGACCGTAAAGCCACGCAGACGGCAGAGAAAGAGCGCATTGCCCGCAAGGTCGCCAGCCAGATCCCAAACGGGGCGACGCTGTTTATTGATATCGGCACCACGCCGGAAGCGGTGGCCCATGCGCTGCTGGATCACGAGAACCTGCGCGTGGTCACCAATAACCTGAACGTGGCCAATACCCTGATGCAGAAAGACGATTTCCGCATCATCCTCGCGGGCGGCGAACTGCGCAGCCGCGACGGTGGGATTATTGGCGAAGCGACCCTCGATTTTATCTCTCAGTTCCGCCTCGACTTCGGCATTCTGGGGATCAGCGGCATCGACAGCGACGGCTCCCTGCTGGAGTTCGATTATCACGAGGTACGCACCAAGCGCGCGATTATTGAAAACTCGCGCCACGTGATGCTGGTGGTGGACCATTCCAAGTTTGGCCGTAACGCGATGGTGAACATGGGCAGCATCAGCATGGTGGATGCGGTCTATACCGACGTGATGCCGCCGGCGGGCGTGATGCAGGTGATTAAGGATAATAATTTGCAGTTAGAGTTGTGTTGAAAAGCCGTTCTCCCTCTCCCTGTGGGAGAGGGTCGGGGTGAGGGCATCAGGCTGCACAAAACCTAAACCCCATACCCCATCATCTTCAACAGCTGCTGCGCATGCTGCACCGCATCCTGTCGATGCGCCACACCCAGCTTCTGATACAGATTGCGGATATGCGTTTTGATGGTGGTCGCCGCCACCGCGAGCTCGCCGGCGATCTGCTCGTTGCTGTAGCCTGAATAGATCAGCCCCAGAACCTGCCATTCACGCTGGGTGAGCGGGCTGGTGCGGATAAGCTCCGGCACTTCCGGGTGGTTCAGCAGACGTTCAACGAAGTTCTCATCAAAGTGCGCGAACTTGTGCCGATGATGCTGGTTAATCTCGCGCAGAATGCGCTGGGCGCGATGCTGATCCAGCTCCGGCAGCGTGTTGAGCTGAATAAGCTGACGCAGCTGCTGCGCCATTACTTCACCTTCAATCACAAAGTGGCTGATAAACCCGGTGCGGTTAGCCAGCTGCAGTGCTTCCAGCAGCACGCGCTGGGCATCGTTTTTACGACCCGCCTGCCAGTAGAGCTGGTTCAGCAGCAGCAGGTTGCGGTTCAGGTCGCTCATCAGACGCAGGCTGCGCGCGTTCTCGTTCAGCTCTTCCAGCACAATCTCAGCGGGCTCTAATTCACCGAGCAGGATCTGCGCGCGGGCAATGTTGCGCCACTGGCTCTGCAGGAAGTGGTTGTTCGCAAATTCCGGTTTGGGCGTCTGACGCAGCCAGTTGGCGGCGGATTTTTTATCGCCGGTCATCTGCCAGTAAATCACCCGGACCTTATCGGCGTTGGAGACCCAGTCGCTATGATACTGACCGTTGCCGAGCAGGTTCTCCAGGCGGTTAAGATGGTTGCGGGCATTATCGAGATCGCCGCGCGCCAGCGAGCACTGCACCAGCAGCGCCAGACACTGCAGCTGCTGCTGAGGCTGGAAGCTGGAAAGGACATTCACACCCTGGCGGGCGCAGCTTTCCGCTTCATCCAGACGCGACCATGCCCACAGCAGCTGAGCGCGAATACGCAACAGGAACTCGTGCATCGGCAGCTGTTCCAGGTGCTGTTCACGAATCAGCTGGAACGCTTTTTCCTGGTTTTCCCAGGCGGCCTGCAGGAACCCCTGTGCAAATAAAATCTCGCTCTGTTGGATCAGGCTCCACAGCGCGTAATGCCAGACATCGTGCCGACGCGCCATCTGTTCGGTTTGCTGCATCAGTGAAAGCGAACGGGTGAGGTCGCCTTTGCAGTGCAGCACCTCGCCGTGCACCGAGGTCGCCACGATGCGGCTGTAGAAGTTAGCCAGCGGCAGTTCATCCAGCGCGACCATCGCCAGCCGCTCAGCTTCGTCCGGGTCGCCGTCGTTAATGGCCACCTGAGCGCGCAGCGCGTTGAACTCGCCGTGCAGGGTGGTATCCATTTCGCTTTCCATCTCCTGCTCGGCGCGCGCCAGCAGGGTGTTCACTTCGCTGTAGCGGTGCTGACTCTGCATCAGCCAGGCCTGCAGCAGCACCAGACGCGGGTTTTCCAGCAGGCTTTCCCACGGCAGGGCTTTGAGAGACTCTTCCAGCAGCGTCAGTTCGCTGTGGTTGAACAGGCCCCACGCATGGTTGAGGAGGATATCGCGCAGCATGCTGGCATCACCGGCGGCCAGCGCGTGGTGGATGGCCTCGCTCGGGAAGCCTTGTGCCATCCAGCTTTCGGCAGCGGCGCGGTGGATCTCCGGAAGTTCAACCGCCAGTTCCCACTGACAGCGCTGGCGCAGGAAGCTGCCAAACAGCGGGTGATAGCTAAACCACTCGCCCGGATCGTCCATGCGCGTCAGGAAAAGGCCCTGACGTTCAATCTCTTCGAGCTGTAGCTGACCGTTTTCACAACCGGTGACGCGCACGATCAGCGCATCGTTCATGGAACGCAGCAGAGAGCTTTTCAGCAGGAAATTACGCGTCGAGGGATCGACGCTGTCCAGCACCTCATCCACGAGGTAGTCAGAAAGGTGGCTGGCGTTGATGCCCGCCAGACGCCGCGCAGACTGATGCGCCGGACTGTTGTTTTGCCGGGCAGAGAGGGCGATGAGCTGCAGCGCCGTGGCCCAGCCGGCAACGTCATCGCACAGGCGGCTGCTTTCGGCGGCCTCAATGGGCGATGTCAGGCGGCAGTCAAAGAACTGTTTCGCTTCCTGGTGGGTAAAGGCCAGCTGCTGGCTGCCCACTTCCAGAAGCTGATCGCGCACGCGCAGGTTGGCAATGCCCAGCTGCGGCAGGTTGCGTGACAGCACCACTAAGGTCAGGTTTTCCGGCTGATGGCGCAGGAAGAAACGCATCGATTCATGAATCACCGGGTTAGTGATGAGATGGTAATCATCAATCACCACGTAAAGCGGGCGATGCCATTCGGCCAGTTCGATAAACAGCTGAGAGAAAAGGGAGGACAGGCTGGCGTACTGGCGCTTTTGCACCATCACCTCACTGGCGACGCAGTGTCCGTGGGTGGCTTGCTGTATGGCGGCAATCAGATAGCTGGCAAAACGCTCCTGCTGGTTATCGCCCTCGTCGAGGGAGTACCAGCCAAGATCGCTCTTACCCGCGGCCCATTGCGAAATGAGCGTTGTTTTTCCATAGCCTGCAGGGCTCGTAACCAGCGCCAGTCGGAAATTATGCGCGCCGGAAAGTTTAGCCAACAGACGCTCGCGAACCACTGTATGGTCAAGGCGAACCGGGCGACTTAATTTAGACGGAATCAACATAGGTTTCACTTCACTGTGGGGAACGAGAGATTTTATTTTTTTTGCGCTTCGTAATTAATAGGATATAAGGTCGAACAGAAAGAGAACTATTGCAAGTTATGTCTGGGTTTTGTGGTTCTGAATTTGCACTCTGTCACAAAACATTCAGGCAAATGTTGGAACTTTCCCGAAAGGGGCTTCACGCCGCGTCACTGCTGGCTTGTCTGTATACATTACCGCTGCGCTGAAACTGGTTTCAGAAAGGTATAGTGACGTCAAATTTAATAAAGTCCGGGTAAAGTTGAGTGAGAGTAATAGTCTCCATAAAGGTGACCCGATGACTAAATTATTATTCTACGTAAGTAATTATTTCTGAGCGGATTAATTTCCCCCGAAACTGCATTTCATTTCTTTGACATTCTCCCCTGTTACTTTTTTATCTTCAGGGCACACTCGAACTATGCTCTGAGAGTGGCCTCGATCACACTTTTCTGCTCATCCCCGCTACTCCTCCCTGTCTAATCCCCCACAGGAGGAGGAAGAGGTGAAATGAGCCAGGCACACTAGCGCCAACTTGTGTTTTCTTTCTAAAGGATGCCGATCCCCTATGTCACAGCCTACCTTCAACAAAGCTCAATTCCAGGCTGCCCTGACGCGTCAGTGGCAGCGTTTTGGCCTTCATGCTGCAAACGAAATGACGCCTCACCAGTGGTGGCAGGCAGTGAGCGGTGCGCTCGCAGAACAGCTGGATGCTCAACCGGTGGCGAAGCCTGTTAAGGGCCAGCGTCACGTGAACTATATCTCGATGGAATTCCTGATTGGCCGCCTGACCGGCAACAACCTGCTGAACCTCGGCTGGTATCAGGACGTCGGCGATGTGCTGAAAGAACACGATATTAACCTGACCGACCTGCTGGAAGAAGAGATTGACCCGGCGCTGGGCAACGGCGGCCTGGGACGTCTGGCGGCCTGCTTCCTGGACTCTATGGCGACCGTCGGCCAGTCGGCGATCGGCTATGGTCTGAACTATCAGTACGGCCTGTTCCGTCAGTCGTTTGCCGATGGCCATCAGATGGAAGCACCGGACGACTGGCATCGCAATACCTATCCGTGGTTCCGCCACAACGCGCAGCTGGATGTGCAGGTCGGCATTGGCGGGAAAGTCACAAAGCAGGGGCTCTGGGAACCGGCGTTCACCATTACCGGTGAAGCCTGGGATCTGCCGGTGCTTGGCTACCGTAACGGCGTGGCGCAGCCGCTGCGTCTGTGGCAGGCGAAGCACGCGCATCCGTTTAACCTGACCAAATTCAACGACGGCGATTTCCTGCGCGCCGAGCAGCAGGGCATCGACGCCGAGAAGCTGACCAAAGTCCTCTACCCGAACGACAACCACCTGGCGGGTAAAAAGCTGCGCCTGATGCAGCAGTACTTCCAGTGCGCCTGCTCCGTGGCGGACATTCTGCGTCGCCATCACCTGGCGGGCCGCAAGCTGGCGCAGCTGCCGGACTTCGAAGTGATTCAGCTCAACGACACGCACCCGACTATTGCCATCCCGGAACTGCTGCGCGTGCTGATCGACGAGCATCAGCTGAGCTGGGACGACGCCTGGGCCATCACCAGCCGCACCTTTGCCTACACCAACCACACCCTGATGCCGGAAGCGCTCGAGTGCTGGGATGAGAAGCTGGTGAAAACGCTGCTGCCGCGGCACATGCAGATCATCAACAAGATTAACGACCAGTTTAAAACCCTGGTGGATAAAACCTGGCCGGGCAACAAAGCGGTCTGGGCGAAGCTGGCGGTGGTTCACGATAAGCAGGTGCGCATGGCGAACATGTGCGTAGTCAGCGGCTTTGCGGTGAACGGCGTGGCGGCGCTGCACTCGGATCTGGTGGTCAAAGATCTCTTCCCGGAATACCACCAGCTGTGGCCGACCAAATTCCACAACGTGACCAACGGCATCACGCCGCGCCGCTGGATCAAGCAGTGCAACCCGCTGCTGGCCGGCCTGCTGGACAAGACCCTGAAGAAAGAGTGGGCCAACGATCTGGACCAGCTCATCAACCTGGAAAAACAGGCTGACGACGCGAAGTTCCGCAAGCAGTACCGCGCGATCAAGCTGGAGAACAAGGTTCGCCTGGCGGAGTTCGTGAAAATGCGTACCGGGATTGAGATCAACCCGAATGCCATTTTCGATATCCAGATCAAACGCCTGCACGAGTACAAACGTCAGCACCTGAACCTGCTGCACATTCTGGCGCTGTACAAAGAGATCCGCGAGAACCCGCAGGCCGACCGCGTGCCGCGCGTGTTCCTGTTCGGTGCGAAAGCGGCGCCGGGCTACTACCTGGCGAAAAACATTATCCTCGCCATCAATAAAGTGGCGGCGGCGATCAACAGCGATCCGAAAGTGGGCGACAAGCTGAAGGTAGTGTTCCTGCCGGACTACTGCGTCTCGGCGGCTGAACTGCTGATCCCGGCGGCGGATATCTCCGAGCAGATCTCGACGGCAGGGAAAGAGGCGTCCGGTACCGGCAACATGAAGCTGGCGCTGAACGGCGCGCTGACCGTCGGTACGCTCGACGGGGCAAACGTCGAAATCGCCGAGAAGGTCGGTGAAGAGAATATCTTTATCTTTGGCCATACCGTGGAAGAGGTGAAAGCCATTAAGGCCAAAGGCTATGACCCGGTGAAATGGCGTAAGAAAGACAAAGTGCTGGATGCTGTACTGAAAGAGCTGGAAAGTGGTAAATACAGCGACGGCGACAAGCACGCGTTTGACCAGATGCTGCACAGCATGGACAAACACGGCGGTGACCCGTATCTGGTGATGGCGGACTTCACGGCCTACGTCGAAGCGCAAAAACAGGTCGACGTGCTGTATCGTGACCAGGAAGCGTGGACCCGCGCGTGCATTCTGAACACCGCCCGCTGCGGTATGTTCAGCTCTGACCGTTCAATCCGTGATTATCAGGCCCGTATCTGGCAGGCAAAACGCTAAGGAAGCGCGATGGAGAGTAAACGTCTGGACAGCGCCGCGCAGGCGGCGGGGATCAGCCTCAGTTACATTAATGCTCACGGCAAACCGCAGTCTATTGGCGCCGACACCAAAAGACGTTTGCTGGACGCCATGCACAAAGCCGACGCGAAAGCGTCGGTTGCGCCGGTGCCGAACGTGAAGGTATTCACTGCAGGCAAAAAGATGCCGCTGGCGGTGGAGGGGCGCGGCGAGTTTAGCTGGCTGCTTACCACCGAAGAGGGGCATCAGCACAAAGGCCACGCCACCGGCGGCAAAACGTTAAACCTTCCGGCGAAGCTGCCGGAGGGGTATCACACCCTCACGCTCACCCAGGATGACCTGCGTTTCCACTGCCGGGTAATCGTCGCGCCAAAACGCTGCTACGAGCCGCAGGCGCTGCTCGAAGGCAAAAAGCTGTGGGGCGCCTGCGTGCAGCTCTACACCCTGCGCTCCGACAGCAACTGGGGCATCGGTGATTTTGGCGATCTGAAAAAGATGCTGGCATCCGTGGGCGAGCGCGGCGGCGCGTTTATCGGCCTCAACCCGATCCACGCGCTCTATCCGGCCAACCCGGAGAGCGCCAGCCCGTATAGCCCGTCGTCCCGCCGCTGGCTGAACGTGATTTATATCGACGTTAACGCGTTAGATGACTTCAAAAACAGCAAAGAGGCGCAGGCGTGGTGGAAACTCAGCACCACGCAGCAGGCGCTGAAGCAGGCGCGCGACGCAGACTGGGTGGACTATTCCACCGTCACGGCGCTGAAAATGGCCGCGCTGCGTCTGGCGTGGAAAGGCTTTTCGCAGCGTGACGACGAGCAGATGGCCGCGTTCCGCCAGTTTGTGATGCAGGAGGGCGAGAGCCTGTACTGGCAGGCGGCGTTTGATGCGCTGCACGCGTATCAGGTGAAAGAGGACGAAATGCGCTGGGGCTGGCCGGTCTGGCCTGAAGTGTATCAGTCCGTCGACACGCCTGAAGTGAAAGCGTTCTGTAATAAATATGCCGATGAAGTGGATTTCTACCTGTGGCTGCAGTGGCTGGCGTACAGCCAGTTTGCCGCCTGCTGGCAGGTGAGCCAGGGCTATAAGATGCCGATCGGCCTGTATCGCGATCTGGCCGTGGGCGTGGCGGAAGGCGGCGCGGAAACCTGGTGCGACCGTGAGCTTTACTGCCTGAAAGCCTCTGTCGGTGCGCCACCGGATATCCTCGGCCCGCTCGGCCAGAACTGGGGACTGCCGCCGATGGATCCGCACGTTATGGCGGCGCGCGCCTACGAGCCGTTTATCGACCTGCTGCGCGCCAACATGCAGAACTGCGGTGCGCTGCGTATCGACCACGTGATGTCCGTGCTGCGCCTGTGGTGGATCCCGTACGGTGAAACCGCCGACCACGGGGCGTACGTGCAGTACCCGGTTGACGATCTGCTGTCGATCCTGGCGCTGGAAAGTAAGCGTCACCAGTGCATGGTGATCGGTGAAGATCTCGGTACCGTGCCGGTGGAAATTGTCAGCAAGCTCCGCGACAGCGGCGTCTACTCCTATAAAGTGCTCTATTTTGAAAACGACCATGAGAAAACCTTCCGCGCGCCGAAAGCGTACCCTGAACAGTCAATGGCAGTCGCGACGACGCATGACCTTCCTACGCTTCGTGGCTATTGGGAAAGCGGCGATCTGACGCTCGGCAAAACGCTGGGTCTGTATCCTGATGAAGAGGTTTTGCGCGGCCTGTATCAGGATCGCGAGCTCTCGAAGCAGGGGCTGCTGGATGCGCTGCACAAGCAGGGCTGTCTGCCGAAACGTGCCGGGCATAAGGCGTCGTTGATGTCCATGACCGCTACCCTCAATCGCGGCCTGCAGCGCTATATTGCCGACAGCAACAGCGCGCTGCTGGGCCTGCAGCCGGAAGACTGGATTGATATGGCGGAGCCGGTGAACATCCCGGGCACCAGCTATCAGTACAAGAACTGGCGTCGCAAGCTGTCCACAACGCTTGAGAAGATGTTTGCCGATGACGGGGTGAACAGGCTGATTAAGGATTTGGACAAGCGCAGAAGGGCGGTGGGTAAGAAGCGGTAGTTTCACCCTCACCCTAACCCTCTCCCAGAGGGAGAGGGAATAGAATGTAGGCCGGGTAAGCGTCAGCGCCACCCGGCTTTTTTACATCAGACAACCATATTCAACAGCAGCACCCCGACCAGACCGCACACCGAAATAATGGTTTCCAGCGCGGACCAGGACTTGATGGTTTCACCGATCGTCAGGTTGAAGTACTCCTTGAACAGCCAGAAGCCAGGGTCGTTAACGTGAGAGAAAATCACGCTGCCGGAACCGACGGCGATAACCATCAGCTCAGGGCTTACGCCCGTGGTCGCAATCAGCGGGGCAACGATACCGCCCGCGGTGATCGCCGCAACGGTCGCAGAACCCAGCGCAATACGCAGAACCGCAGCAATTGACCAGGCCATCAGGAGCGGCGACACGTTGGTTTCATGCATCATGGCAGCGATGTATTTGTCCACGCCGCTGTCGACCAGAACCTGCTTGAACGCACCGCCACCGCCGATGATCAGGAGCATCATGGCAATGATTTTGATGGAAGAGGTCAGCGTGTCGTTGATCTGATCCATTGAGCGACCGCGGTTCAGACCGAAGGTGAACATCGCGATCAGCACCGCAATTAGCGTTGCCATCACCGGGTCACCCAGGAATTCCGCAACGGCCAGGAACGCATGGCCTTTCGGCAGGATCATCTCCGCCACGGCACGCATGGCCATCAGGATCACTGGTACCAGAGAGGTCCAGACGCTGACGCCAAAGCCAGGCATCTCTTCTTCGGTGAAGGTTTTGGCGCTGTACAGACCTTCCGGGATCGGCTTATCAATGCCTTTCAGGAAGCGGGCATAAACCGGGCCTGCCAGAATCACGGTTGGGATCGCCAGAATCGTACCGAACAGCAGGGTTTTACCCATATCCGCGTGGAAGATGGTCGCGATAGCGGTTGGACCCGGGTGCGGCGGCAGGAAGCCGTGGGTCACGGACAGCGCCGCAGCCATTGGCACACCGACATACAGCAGCGGGATGTTTGCCGCAGCCGCGATGGTGAACACCAGCGGCAGCATCAGCACGAAGCCCACTTCATAGAACAGCGCGAAACCGACGGTAAAACCGGTTAACACCACGGCCCACTGAATGTGCTGTTTACCGAATTTGGCAATCAGGGTGGTGGCGATACGCTGCGCGCCACCGCAGTCCGCCAGCATTTTGCCGAGCATGGCACCGAAGCCCATGATCAGCGCCAGGCTGCCGAGCGTACCGCCGACGCCGGCTTTAATGGAGCTAATAACCTTAACCAGCGGCATCCCTTGCATCAGACCGACTGCAAGTGCCACCAGAACCAGAGCGATAAATCCGTTCAGCTTGAAGCGGATCATCAAGAGCAGTAATAACACAACACCGATAGCAACGATGACTAATGGCATGATTTACCTGGCCTTTGAATTGTTATGGGTAACGTCATTGTTTCAACGACAAATTCCGATTGTCCCAACTGGGAACAGAGTGTTAACGGCACTAATACTGATGCCTTGGAAACCATTAAGTTTAGTCGGCTGTTATGAGTGTGCTTAGTGCCCACGAGAATGATACGGGTAACATGATGTGATTGAGAATCACCCAGGCAGGCAAAATGTGAATTATGAGACGCAGGTCAACATATAGAAGGAGAGGTAAACGCAAAACGGTAACCACGAGGTTACCGTTTTTAATGTTTTCACCCTCTCCCGTGGGAGAGGGCCGGGGTGAGGGCATCAGACCTCACTATTTTTGTAGGCTCGGTAAGCGCAGCGCCACCGGGCAATACGGACAGGTACTGAATTAGTAGTAAGAGTGCTCGCCGCGCTGGTGCTCGGTCAGGTCACGCACGCCTTTCAGTTCCGGGAATTCGTTCAGCAGCTGCTTCTCGATCCCTTCCTTCAGGGTCACGTCGACCATCGAACAGCCGTTACAGCCGCCGCCGAACTGCAGGATCGCCAGACCGTCTTCCGTGATTTCCATCAGGGTTACACGGCCGCCGTGGCCCGCCAGCTGTGGGTTGATCTGGGATTGCAGCAGATACTCAACGCGCTCCATCAGCGGGGCATCGTCAGACACTTTACGCATTTTCGCGTTCGGCGCTTTCAGGGTCAGCTGAGAACCCAGCTGATCGGTGACGAAGTCGATCTCAGCATCTTCAAGATACGGTGCGCTCAGCTCATCAACGTAGGCGGTGAGCTGTTCAAATTTAAGGGCAGTGTCAGTCGCTTCCACAGCGTCCGGAGGACAATAAGAAACACCACATTCTGCATTCGGAGTGCCTGGATTAATCACAAACACGCGGATCTGCGTCCCTTCTTCCTGATTTGCCAGCAGTTTGGCAAAGTGCGCTTGTGCAGAATCGGAAATACGGATCATAGCTTTGGCCTAATAGTTGACTAAATTACCTGGGTATAATCATACGCCCATTGAAGAAGGGCTACAAGGTACGGCACAGACACCATACCTGAACCGACGCGGCGCCGCTTCGCAAAAGCAGTCGGGAAAGTTCAGCAACGGTACTGCCCGTGGTGACGACATCATCCACAATCGCGATATGGAGACCGTCGA
This sequence comes from Enterobacter sp. 120016, assembly GCF_018383635.1. Taxonomy (NCBI): domain Bacteria; kingdom Pseudomonadati; phylum Pseudomonadota; class Gammaproteobacteria; order Enterobacterales; family Enterobacteriaceae; genus Enterobacter; species Enterobacter sp. 120016. Next base: position 105,388 of record NZ_JAHAWC010000009.1, read on the forward strand.
CCGGCAATTCAAGGCGAAAGGCATTTTTGAGATTTCTTTTGCGCAGCCGGGCGCTGAGCTGATGCTGGATGGCGGTGGCATGAACTCGTGTAAGCGCGTTGGCCTCATACCGACAGCCGAGCCACCGCGCGAGGGGGCGGCAGATCAGGTCACTCTGGTTATAGCCGCGCCGCCAGTGCCGACGCCGGTATAGGGGGACATTCACCACCATGTCGATTTTCGGCAGCGCACGCTGACGCCGTGCCTGCAAAACCGCCAGCAATAGCAGGCGGGCAAGGGGCTGTGCCAGCGAGCTCTGCCCGGAAAACTTTAGCGCGTGAATCAGCCTGCTCAGCGGGGGAACATAATCATCCACGGCCACCAGCGCGCTCCACGGCGGAGATTTTTTCAGGCAGCGGCCACAGGGCAAAGAGGGATTTGTGGCCGGTAAACCACATTGTGGACAGGTCCCGATACGCCATTCCAGCGATCGCGTGCAGACGGAGCAGACGCCCCACCGGCTGAGCGCCAGCGGCATTTGGCATAGCCAGCACAAGCCAGGTACTGTTAGCATGTGCAACCTCCATGTGAAAAAAGAGAACAGTAACTGATGAAGACGCTGTGGTGGCAGACCGTAGGGACAGGAAATTGCCATCTTGTGCTGCTGCACGGATGGGGCCTGAACGCGGAGATATGGCATTGCATACGTGAGGAACTTGCCTCGCATTTCACACTGCATCTGGTGGATTTACCCGGCTTTGGCCGCAGCCGCGGATATGGCGCGTTATCGCTTGATGAGATGGCGCAGCAGGTTCTGGACGCAGCGCCGCAAAACGCGGTCTGGCTGGGCTGGAGCCTGGGCGGGCTGGTGGCGAGCCAGATTGCACTGTCGCGGCCTGACCGCGTACAAGCCCTGGTAACGGTGGCGTCGTCACCCTGTTTTAGCGCGCAGGACGCGTGGCCAGGGATCAAACCTGAAGTGCTGGCGGGCTTCCAGCAGCAGCTGAGCGAAGATTTTCAGCGGACCGTGGAGCGGTTTCTTGCATTGCAGACAATGGGCACTGACACCGCGCGTAAAGATGCCCGAACGCTGAAGCAGACCGTGCTTTCGCTGCCGATGCCGGAGGTTGAGGTGCTTAACGGGGGTCTTGAGCTCCTGAAAACGGTTGACCTGCGCGAGCCGCTGGCCGCGCTGACGGTGCCGCACCTGCGTATCTACGGTTACCTCGACGGGATTGTGCCGCGCAAAGTGGTTCCGCTACTGGATTCGCTCTGGCCGGACAGCGAATCGCAGATTATTGCCAAAGCCGCACATGCCCCGTTCATCTCCCATCCGACGGAGTTTTGTTCAGCGCTCATTGCGTTAAGTCAACGTTTAGACTGATTATTTTCTATCCAGCCTGGAAAAAGTTACACACCGCAACCATACTCCTGATGTCGTTGCGGTTGTTCTGCCTACGATAATCAAAACAACAATCCTATGGAGAGTCAGGTTATGAAACTTGTTACAGGTATTGTCACTTCTCTGGTTATTGGGTCACTGTCATTTGGCGTCTTTGCGGCAAAAGAGCTGGAAAAAGATAAAGTTGCCGGCATGAATCTGACGAAAATTGGTGAAATTTCTACGTCTGACACCACCGCGCCGATGGACGCGAGAAAAGAGCTGTCGAAGAAAGCGGATGAGCTGGGCGGAACGTACTACGTCGTCACCAGCGCTGAAAAGCAGACCAAAAACGTACGCGCAACGGCGGACGTCTACAAGTAATACGATAAAGCCAGGCAGCGATGCCTGGCTTGATTAACGCAGTGCCCACCACTCCCTGAGGCAGGCCTTTCCTTCCGGACAGCTTTTACAACTGCCGGATAGACAGCCGTCCGCGTCTTCCTGAATCCGCACGGCTTTCCCCATGGCTTCCAGTCTTTCCAGCATGGCATCGATCATCGGCTGCGGCGTATGCAGGCTGAGGCTCAGCTGTTTCGCCTCCATCCGCCCTTGTAGTGCCAGCAGGTCACGAACCTGAATCAACGATGCCATGGTTTGCTCCTTAGTGACAGTCGCCCGCCGGGCTGCTGCAGCAGGTCGCGGCGGTTTTACGGTTTGCCAGCAGGTCGATGTCGACGCGGCTGCGTGCCCGCCGCAGAAGACCGAGCACTATCACGTTAAACAGCACAACCGCGAGAATGCAGACCAGGCTGTAGCGCGGATGCTGGCTGAAGTTAACGGTTTGATAAAAGAGCGTCGACAGCGAGTACGCAATGTTTAACCCCCACAGGATGGAGAAGCCCATCCAGCCGCGGCTGGACTCGCGGGCAATCGCCCCCATCACGGAGATGCACGGAATGTAGAGCAGAACAAAGATGAGGTAGCTATAGGCCGCGGACGCGCTGCCAAATTTCTCGCCCATCACGCCCATGGCACCCGTCGCCATTTCGCCGTCGCCTTTGCTCGCCTCAATAGGGTTCGCCAGCACGCTCAGGCTGAAGGTGTCTTTCAGGCTCTGCCAGGTCTCCTCTACGGCAACCAGCAGTTCATGCCCGAGATGAAACTCTGCCGGATTAAATTCCTGCTCCTGAATGTTCTCAGCGGTGTAAAGCGTGTTCAGGGTGCCGACAACCACCTCTTTTGCCATCGCGCCGGTGAACAGCCCGACGGTTGCCTGCCAGTTATCCTCATGCACGCCAATCGGTTTAAAGACCGGCGTGATGACGCGGCTGACGGAGGCGAGGGCAGAGTCGTTGATATTATCTGCCGCCTGCCCGCTGAGGGTGAAGCTGTTCAGCGCGCTCAGGAAAATGCTGACGATGACAATGACCTTACCGGCGCGCAGCACAAAGCCTTTCAGGCGCTGCCAGGTCTGGATCGCCAGGCTTTTCAGATGCGGCACGTGATACACCGGCAGCTCCATCACAAACGGTGACGCTTCACCGCGCATGATGGTGTGCTTCAGCATCAGACCGGTGAGGATCGCCATCACGATGCCCAGCACGTACAGCGAAAAGACCGCCAGCGCGCCCTGCTGACCGAAGAAGGCAGCGGCAAAGACCGCAAAGATTGCCAGGCGGGCACCGCAGGACATAAACGGCGCCATCATGATGGTCATCAGACGTTCACGCGGCGCATCAAGCGTGCGCGCGCCCATCACCGACGGCACGTTACAGCCGAAGCCGACAATCAGCGGAACGAAGGATTTACCCGGCAGACCCAGCGCCTGCATCAGACGATCCATCACGAACGCGGCGCGCGCCATGTAGCCGGAATCTTCCAGGAACGAGAGGAACAGATACATCATGCCGATCTGCGGCACCAGAGGCAGAACGGTGTTGATACCGCCGCCGATCCCCTGTGCGAGGAAGATGGTTAACCATTCCGGGAAGTGCAGGGTGTAACCCACCCACTGAATACCGTGCACGAAGACCGCGACGGAACCGGCGTCGAAAATGGGCTGGAGTGCGCCGCCGATGTTAATGGCGAGCAGGAACATCACGTACATCACCAGCAGGAAGATGGGCAAACCGAGGAAGCGGTTAAGCACCACTTTATCCACCGCTGCCGTAAAGCGGCTGGGTTCTGCCGTCAGGGCGTTGCTGACAACGTCGCAAATCGAGGCGATGGCCTGATAACGCGCATCGGCGATGTGCAGCGCCGGGTCGTCCAGCTCGTCGCTAAGACGGGCTACCGTCGCGTCCAGCTTATCTGCCGCATGCCCGGCGTAAGCGCGGCTGTAGATATCGCCTTCCAGCATCTGCAGGCCGAGCCACAGGCGCTGTTTCGCAGGCATGCTGTTGTCCATCTCCTGCGCCAGCAAATTGGCTTCGCGCAGGAGAGGCTGCGCGTAATGCACCAGCTCAATGTCGCGATTACCCTGGTGACGGTCAATGGCCAGCTTCAGCGCGTCAATACCGCGAGCGCGCGTCGAGACCAGCGGAACGACCGGGCACCCCAGGCGCGCGGAGAGGGCATCGACGTCGATGCGCAGCTTTTGTTTCTCCGCAATGTCGAGCATGTTGAGCGCCACGATGCAGGGGATCCCCAGCTCCAGCAGCTGCAGCGTCAGATAAAGGTTACGCTCGAGATTGGAGGCGTCCACCACGTTGATCAGCAGGTCCGCGTCGCCGCTGAGAATATAGTGGCAGGCGATCTGCTCATCGAGCGAGGTTTGCGACGAAATGGTGGTTAAGGAGTAGGTGCCGGGAAGGTCAACCAGCGTCACCTGGTTGTCCGTTGTCGTGAACTGGCCCTCTTTACGCTCAACCGTCACGCCCGCCCAGTTGCCCACGCGCTGGCGTGCGCCGGTCAGCTGGTTAAAAAGGGTGGTCTTGCCGGAATTAGGATTGCCAATTAAGCCAATAGTTAACTTTTTCATTTTTTTAGACTCACTGAAACCGCTGGCTTGTTATCGGGATAAGGCTTCGACTTCTATTAACGCGAGGTCTTTCTTACGCAGCACCAGATTCACGCGGCGGGTTTCGATGTGAACCGGGTCACCTAGCGGCGCCACGCGCACGACCTGGAATGACGAGCCGGGCAGCATGCCCAGCGACAGCAGCTTTTGCCGATAGGCCGGGCTAATTTCGCGGGTAAAACCGGTAATCTTCCATGCACTGTCTGGAGTGAATTGCATAACGCCTGATTCCACGAAAGGTTAAATTATCTACTATGGGATGATAATGAGAATAGTTTTTATCAGCAATATTAAAACTGTGACGGAATGTTGTTTGCGGTATTAATTTACGGCCTGTTTGACCTTGCTCAATATTTGCTGAATTGCCTGGAAAATGAAAAGAGGAGTATTTGTTAACGGGGTGATAATTAGCGGTTTAAATATGGCTACATTCTATTTATTTTAATTCGTTGCGGCCTGCTTGCCGGGCGGCACTGCGTTTGCCCGGCCTACAAAACCGTAGGCCCGGTAAGCGCAGCGCCACCGGGCATTGACAACCTTAGCGTTTCTTACCCATCGCTGCCGCCAGCGCATCCATCATCGCGCTGTTGCCTGCAGGCTGCGCTTCACGTCCGCGCGGTTTTGCCGCTTTCGCGGCCGGACGCTGCTGCTCGCGGCCACCGCCGTTTCCGCCACGGCGCGCGTTGGTGTCGCCAGGCTGCTCGTCCAGACGCATGGTCAGGGCGATACGCTTGCGCTGCAGATCCACTTCCAGCACTTTGACCTTCACGATGTCGCCCGCTTTGACTACGGTGTGCGGGTCTTCAACGAACTTGTCGGCAAGGGATGAGATATGCACCAGACCGTCCTGATGCACGCCGATATCCACAAACGCGCCAAAGTTGGTGACGTTGGTCACCGCGCCTTCCAGCACCATGCCGGGCAGCAGGTCGTTCATGGTTTCCACGCCGTCGGCAAAGGTCGCCGTTTTGAACTCAGGACGCGGATCGCGGCCCGGCTTTTCCAGCTCTTTGATGATGTCGGTGACGGTTGGGACACCAAATTTGTCGTCGGTGAAATCAACGGCTTTCAGGTTGCGCAGGGCGCTGTTGTCACCCATAAGATCTTTCAGTGCCTGCTGGGTGGCGGCCAGAATGCGTTCCACCACAGGGTACGCTTCCGGGTGAACGGTAGAGGCATCCAGCGGGTTATCGCCGTGGTTGATGCGCAGGAAGCCCGCGCACTGCTCAAAGGCTTTTGGCCCCAGACGGCTCACCTTCAGCAGTTGCTGACGGTTCTGGAACTGACCATTCTCATCACGCCAGGCGACGATGTTCTGCGCCATCATGCGGGTTAAGCCCGCCACGCGGGTCAGCAGGGGAACGGAGGCGGTGTTCAGGTCAACGCCGACGGCGTTTACGCAGTCTTCCACCACCGCATCCAGCTTGCGCGCCAGCTGAGTCTGGCTCACGTCGTGCTGATACTGACCCACGCCGATAGATTTCGGATCGATCTTCACCAGCTCCGCCAGCGGATCCTGCAGGCGGCGTGCGATAGAAACCGCACCGCGCAGGGAAACGTCCAGGTCCGGGAACTCCAGCGCCGCCAGCTCGGACGCGGAATAGACGGATGCCCCCGCTTCGCTGACGATCACTTTCTGCGCCGTCACTTTCGGGAACTGCTTCTGCACGTCGAGGTAGAAACGTTCGGTTTCGCGGGACGCCGTACCGTTGCCGATGGCAACCAGCTCCACGTTGTATTTTTCGCACAGCGCCGCCACCACGACGGCCGCTTTCGCTGCCTGGCCGGTGTGCGGATAGATGGTATCGGTCGCTACCAGCTTGCCGGTGCCGTCAACCACGGCGACCTTCACGCCGGTACGCAGACCCGGATCGAGACCCATGGTTGCGCGCAGGCCGGCAGGGGCGGCCATCAGCAGGTCGTGCAGGTTACGGGCGAAGACGTTAATCGCTTCATCTTCGGCGCGCTCGCGCACGGTGCCCATCAGCTCGGTTTCGAGGTGCATCAGCACCTTGATGCGCCAGGTCCAGCTCACCACGCCTTTGCGCCAGCTGTCCGCCGGGGCGTTGTTCAGGCGCAGGCCGAGATGGTCGATAATGATCTGCTCGCAGTGGCTCTCTTTCGGCGGCTCGTCAAACTGCGGGTCGGCGTTCAGGGAGAGCTGGAGCACGCCTTCGTTGCGGCCGCGGAACATCGCCAGCGCGCGGTGTGAAGGGGCGGTAGAAATCGATTCGTGGTGATCGAAGTAGTCGCGGAATTTCGCGCCTTCTTCCTCTTTACCCGCGACGACGGTAGAGACGATGTGGGCATTCTTCCACAGGTAATCACGCACTTTAGCGAGCAGGGCGGCGTCTTCGGCGAAGCGCTCCATCAGAATGTAGCGCGCGCCGTCGAGGGCGGCCTTGGTGTCCGCTACGCCTTTGTCGGCGTCGATAAATTTGGCGGCTTCGGTTTCCGGGTCGTGGGACGGCTCGTTCCACAGCAGGTCGGCCAGCGGCTCAAGGCCCGCTTCAATCGCAATCTGCCCGCGCGTGCGGCGCTTCGGTTTATACGGCAGATAGAGATCTTCGAGTTCGGTTTTGCTCAGGGTACCGTTAATGGCGCTTTCCAGCTCGCTGGTCAGTTTGCCCTGTTCGCCGATGGATTTGAGGATCGCCTGACGACGTTCTTCCAGCTCGCGCAGATAGCCCAGACGGGTCTCCAGGTTACGCAGCTGCGTGTCATCCAGACCGCCGGTGACTTCCTTACGATAGCGTGCAATAAACGGCACGGTGTTCCCTTCATCAAGCAGGCGAACGGCAGCTTCTACCTGTTCGGCTCTGGCCTGAATATCACCCGCAATAATGCGGCAGAGCGAATCTTTCATCATGGCTTTATCATCTGTTGAGTCGAAAAATCAGGGGATAGTTATACGGGCTGACACGGCAAAATGCCAGCCGGGGAGGGCGCTCTCGGACTATTTTACGTAGACGATCTCATTGACGTACCAGCTGGCTTCTCCGGCCGGGGTCTGAACGACGGCCAGATCGCCCACTTCCTTTTTCAGTAGAGCGCGGGCCATCGGGGAGTCGATGGAGATGTAATCCTTACGACCAAAAATTTCATCGTAGCCAACAATGCGAAACCGCAGGGTGTCACCGTCGTCGTTTTCAATCTCGACCCAAGCGCCGAAGAACACTTTGCCCTCCTGCTGCGGGGAGTAATCGACAATTTTCAGGTTCTCAAGGCACTTCGTCAGATAGCGAACCCGGCGGTCAATTTCGCGCAGCCGCTTTTTGTTGTACTGGTAGTCAGCGTTTTCGCTGCGATCGCCCAGGCTTGCCGCCCAGGTCACCTTTTTTGTCACTTCAGGACGCTCTTCGCGCCAGAGGTAATCCATCTCTTTTTTGAGTTTCTCATACCCTTCGCGGGTGATAAGGGGCGTTTTCATGGTAAAGCCTTTGCTGCCGGTTTTCTGTCTTGCGCACAATACGTACCACACAGTGTAACAGACAGGATTAATAATGATTTATGTGATGAAATGAGCAGATAAGCTGCTGTTAAATATGCTTTGTAACAATTTCGACTAGAATTTATACCAGAATTAGCTGGTCGAATACGTGCACTTTTTTAGAATACGCTGTTACAAAGACTATCCGAACCTTTGGGAGTACACACAATGCAAGAGAACTACAAAATTCTGGTCGTGGATGACGACATGCGCCTTCGTGCGCTGCTGGAGCGTTATCTGACCGAGCAGGGCTTCCAGGTTCGTAGCGTCGCGAACGCTGAGCAGATGGACCGTCTGCTGACCCGTGAATCTTTCCACCTGATGGTGCTCGACCTGATGCTGCCTGGCGAAGACGGGCTTTCTATTTGCCGTCGTCTGCGCAGCCAGAGCAACCCGATGCCGATCATCATGGTGACGGCGAAGGGCGAGGAAGTTGACCGTATCGTGGGCCTCGAAATCGGCGCGGACGACTACATTCCAAAACCGTTTAACCCGCGTGAACTGCTGGCGCGTATTCGCGCTGTTCTCCGCCGTCAGGCGAACGAACTGCCTGGTGCACCGTCTCAGGAAGAAGCCGTCATCGCCTTCGGCAAGTTCAAGCTGAACCTCGGCACGCGCGAGATGTTCCGTGAAGACGAGCCAATGCCGCTTACCAGCGGCGAGTTTGCGGTACTGAAAGCGCTGGTCAGCCACCCGCGTGAACCGCTTTCCCGTGACAAGCTGATGAACCTGGCGCGCGGTCGCGAATACTCCGCAATGGAACGCTCTATTGACGTGCAGATCTCTCGCCTGCGCCGCATGGTGGAAGAAGATCCTGCTCATCCTCGTTATATTCAGACCGTATGGGGTCTGGGCTACGTGTTCGTCCCGGACGGCTCTAAAGCATGAGGCGAATGCGCTTCTCGCCGCGTAGCTCGTTTGCCCGCACCCTGTTGCTGATCGTCACCCTGCTGTTCGTCAGCCTGGTGACGACCTATCTGGTGGTGCTGAACTTTGCGATCCTGCCGAGCCTCCAGCAGTTTAATAAGGTCCTGGCCTACGAAGTCCGTATGCTGATGACCGACAAACTGCAGCTGGAGGACGGCACGCAGCTCGTCGTTCCCCCGGCGTTTCGCCGTGAAATCTACCGTGAGCTGGGCATTTCGCTCTACTCCAACGAAGCGGCGGAAGACGCGGGCCTGCGCTGGGCGCAGCATTACGAATTCCTCAGCCAGCAGATGGCGCAGCAGCTGGGCGGCCCAACGGAAGTGCGCGTTGAGGTCAACAAAAGCTCGCCCGTCGTCTGGCTGAAAACCTGGCTGTCACCCAATATCTGGGTGCGCGTCCCGCTGACCGAAATCCATCAGGGCGACTTCTCGCCGCTGTTCCGCTACACCCTGGCGATTATGCTGCTGGCGATAGGCGGCGCGTGGCTATTTATCCGTATACAGAACCGACCGCTGGTCGACCTGGAGCACGCTGCGCTGCAGGTCGGTAAAGGAATTATTCCTCCTCCGCTGCGCGAGTATGGCGCCTCGGAAGTCCGTTCGGTGACGCGCGCGTTTAACCATATGGCGGCAGGCGTGAAGCAGCTGGCGGATGACCGTACGCTGCTGATGGCGGGCGTCAGCCATGACCTGCGCACGCCGCTGACGCGTATTCGCCTGGCGACGGAGATGATGGGGGAAGAGGACGGTTACCTTGCCGAGTCCATCAACAAGGACATCGAAGAGTGTAACGCCATCATTGAGCAGTTCATCGACTACCTGCGCACCGGGCAGGAGATGCCAATGGAGATGGCGGATCTGAACGCGGTGCTGGGCGAGGTGGTGGCGGCGGAAAGCGGCTACGAGCGCGAGATTGATACCGACCTTCAGGCGGGGGAGATCCAGGTACGCATGCACCCGCTCTCCATCAAACGTGCGGTTGCCAACATGGTGGTCAACGCGGCGCGGTACGGTAACGGCTGGATCAAAGTCAGCAGCGGGTCTGAACTCAACCGCGCCTGGTTCCAGGTGGAGGATGACGGTCCGGGCATCAAGCCCGAGCAGCGTAAGCATCTGTTCCAGCCGTTTGTGCGCGGCGACAGCGCGCGCAGCACCAGCGGTACGGGCTTAGGCCTGGCGATTGTTCAGCGTATTATCGATAACCACAACGGGCTGCTGGAAATTGGCACCAGCGAGCGGGGTGGATTGAGCATTCGCGCCTGGCTGCCGGTACCGGTGACGCGGGGGCAGGTGAAAGAGGGTTAAAAAAAGGGTGGCGCTCGCCACCCCCCGACAAAATGTGGTCTCTGCGGCCTGATGCCCTCACCCCGACCCTCTCCCACGGGGAGAGGGAGAAAACATTAAAAAAGGCAACTTACGTTGCCTTTTGCTTTTACCTTGGTCCCGCACTCACCAGCGCAGCACCCGCCGGGGTATCGGTATACTTCTCGAAGTTCTCAATAAACAGCTTCGCCAGCGATTCCGCCTTCTCGCGCCACTGCTCAGGAGAACCGTACGTATTGCGCGGGTCGAGGATATGCGTATCCACACCCGGCAGCGACGTTGGGATCGCCAGGTTAAACATTGGCAGCGTGAAGGTTTCGGCGTCGTCCAGAGAACCATCCAGAATGGCGTCGATAATCGCGCGGGTATCTTTGATAGAGATACGTTTGCCGGTACCGTTCCAGCCGGTGTTCACCAGATAGGCCTGCGCGCCGGATGCCTGCATGCGTTTCACCAGCACTTCAGCGTACTGCGTCGGGTGCAGCGACAGGAAGGCCGCGCCGAAGCAGGCTGAGAAGGTTGGGGTTGGCTCCGTCACGCCGCGCTCGGTACCCGCCAGCTTGGCGGTAAAGCCGGAGAGGAAGTGGTACTGCGTCTGGCTGGCCGTCAGGCGGGACACCGGAGGCAGCACGCCGAACGCATCCGCCGTCAGGAAAATGACCTTCGTGGCATGACCCGCTTTTGACACCGGCTTCACGATATTGTCGATGTGGTAGATCGGGTAAGAGACGCGGGTGTTTTCCGTTTTCGACGCATCGTCGAAGTCGATGGAGCCGTCGGCGCGCACGGTGACGTTTTCCAGCAGCGCATCGCGACGGATCGCGTGGAAGATATCCGGCTCGGCCTCTTCGGACAGGCGAATGGTCTTCGCGTAGCAGCCGCCTTCAAAGTTGAATACGCCGTCGTCATCCCAGCCGTGTTCGTCATCGCCAATGAGACGACGTTTTGGATCGGTGGAGAGGGTGGTTTTACCGGTGCCGGACAGGCCGAAGAATACCGCCACGTCGCCTTTTTCACCGACGTTAGCCGAGCAGTGCATGGAGGCGATGCCCCGCAGCGGCAGCAGGTAGTTCATGACGGAGAACATCCCTTTCTTCATTTCGCCGCCGTACCAGGTTCCGCCGATCAGCTGGATACGCTCGGTCAGGTTGAAGGCCACAAAGTTTTCGGAGTTCAGACCCTGCTCTTTCCACTGTGGATTCGTGCATTTTGCACCGTTCATCACGATGAAATCCGGGGTGAAATCCTGCAGCTCTTCGTCGGTTGGACGAATAAACATGTTTTTCACGAAATGCGCCTGCCAGGCCACTTCAGTGATAAAACGCACGGAGAGACGGGTGTCGGCGTTAGCGCCGCAGAAAGCGTCGACAATGAACAGGCGCTTGCCGGAAAGCTGATGGGTGACGAGCCCTTTCAGGTGCTGCCAGGTTTCCGGGGAGAGCGGTTTGTTGTCGTTCTTCCCTTTGCCCTTGTCAGCCCACCACAGCGTATCGCGGGTGGTTTCGTCTCGGACGATATACTTATCTTTCGGCGAACGACCGGTAAAGATACCGGTATCGACGGCGATAGCACCAAGATTCGTCAACACACCACGCTCGTATCCTTCCAGTGCTGGATTGAGCTCTTCCTGATACAGCGTATCGTAGTCGGGGTTGTAGACGATTTCCTGGACGTCGTGAATTCCATAAGCCTTGAGATCTTGCGGGGTTAAACCAGTAACACGCATATCACTGCTCCTTAGCCAATATGTACTGCCTGAAATTGTAGGGTTTTTCTGAGGTTGTTAACCGCGACGGGGCTCATAGATTTACGCATCTGGACAAAACCCTTACTAACGGAAAACGCTGCGACTCCAGTCACAGCGCAGGCGGATTATCGCAGGAATCCCTTTTTGGTTGGGGAAAATGTTCCGAAAAGGTTAAAGAGTGGTGATTTTATCGGAAAGAATGTGAATGTAATCGCATACACGTAAGAAAATTACGTAAGAGTTACATAGGGAAAACGATTCAGCTTGGGGGGAGTTTTTTACCCCTCACCCCAGCCCTCTCCCCAAAGGGAGAGGGAACAGGATGGGGATATTAGTGAACCTGCGGATCCGCCGGGGAGGCGTTATTGCGGATCTCAGCGATATCCATCGAATTGAACACGTAGTGCGTACCGCAGTAGTCACAGTGCATATCAATTTCGCCGTCTTCCGCCATGATGCTGTCGATCTCTTCATCCGGCAGGGTTTTCAGCGCGCCAGCGCAGCGCTCGCGGGAGCAGGTGCACTTAAATTCCACCGCCTGCGGGTCGTAGACCGTCACTTCTTCTTCGTGGTACAGACGCCACAGCACGTCGGTCGCGGACAGGTTGAACAGCTCTTCCGCTTTGATGGTTTCGGTCAGCGTCGCCAGGTGCTCGAAGTCATTGGTCTGTGCGTCCTGCGCAGGCAGAACCTGCAGCAGCATACCCCCGGCAGCAGGCTGACCGTCCACTTCACCGGTGCGGATGAAGAGACGCGTCGGCAGCTGTTCTGAACGCATGAAGTAATCTTCCAGGCAGGCTGCCAGGGTATCGCCTTCCAGACCCACCACGCCTTGATAGCGCTCACCTTCCTCAGGGGAGATGGTGATCACCAGGTAGCCATTACCTACCAGCGTTTTGAGGTCCGCATTTTCAGGCACGTCGCCCTGAACGCGCGCCACGCCGCGCATCTGCTGCTGGTTATTGCCGTTGATCACCGCCAGCGTCATCGGGCCGTCACCCTGCAGCTGCACGGTGATATCACCGGCAAACTTCAGCGTCGCCGTCAGCAGGCTGGTGGCAACCAGCAGTTCGCCCAACAGGGTCTTTACCGGCAGCGGGTAGTTGTGGTTTTCCAGAATCTGTTTCCAGGTTTCGGATACGGTGACCAGCTCGCCGCGCACGGCGAATTGTTCAAACAGATAGCGGTGTAATTGGTCGTGTTGGGCCATTTTCATCTCTCGTGCGGGTGAGGTTAATCAGTCTCACCGTGTTTAAATTTCATCAGATCGCGGCGCTCTTTTTTATCCGGCCGCCGGTCCGGGTGAGGCATCGTCAGCGCGTTCATTTTGCGCGCCAGCGCGGTCTTCTCGCGCTTTTCAATGCTCTCCGCCGTCTCTTCATAAAGCAGTACGGCTTCCGTTGCGGGTCGACGCTGTTCGGTAATGGCTTTAATCACCACCGTACGTTCATCGTTGCCCTGACGCAGCGTTAAGGTGGCATTCAGCTCAACCAGCTTGCTCGGTTTGCTGCGCTGGCCGTTGTAATGCACTTTTCCGCCGTCAACCATCTCGCGGGCAAGGGCGCGTGTTTTATAAAAACGCGCTGCCCACAGCCATTTATCCAGTCTTACCCCGTCAGAGGGTTTTTCTTTCATGGCGTCTCCTTCACGGTCAGTGAGGGGATCATCTGGCGATAGTCGTTCAGTCCAGGGTGGCGCAGATAGCTTTTTTCAGCCAGGCCAGAGTCAGGATTGGTCACGCCAAGACAGTAGCGAATGCCAAACCTTGCCGCGGAATCCAGAATGGGCTCGCTGTCATCAATGAACAGCGTACGTTCTGGCTGCAAACCCGTCTCTTCCTTCACCGCATGCCACAACCGCTGATCCTCTTTCGGATAACCAAATGTGTGGGTGGAAAGTAATAAATCAAGGTGCGACGCCAGGCCGGTATGCTCCAGCTTCACCGCCAGATTATGGGGATGCGCGTTGGTCAGCAAAATACGGCGCTTGCCGCTGGCTTTCAGCGCATCCAGAAAGGGCACGGTATCCTCGCGCAGAACGGCGCGCGGGCCCTGGGCGGTGGTCATGGCACAAATATCCAAACCGAGGCGCTCGCTCCAGTAGTCAAGACAGTACCAGTTTAGCGTATGTTGCACCGCGCTATATTGCGAACGAATGAATGCCTGCGCTTCTGCCGGGGAGATCCCCTGCTGTTCGCCGTAGGTTTCAGGAACCAGCGTTTGCCAGAAATAGTTATCAAAGGCGAGATCGAGCAGCGTGCCGTCCATATCCAGCAGAACGGTGTCAACCTCCTGCCAGGCGATATCAAGATGCATTAGGGGGAACTCCAGCCAGAAGAAACGTGCGCGACAGGGTAGCACATCTTGTCGCGCAACAACGTTATCAGATCAGGCTCTCAGACGAGGGGATCAGCTTAGGATTGAGGCAGTTTTCATAATACTGCTGGATGTCGGCAAGCCGGGTGCGCGAGCGCTGGTAGCGGCGCAGGGCCATAAAGCCGTTCCAGAAAATGGCGGCAAGCATCGCGGTCATCAGCAGAGAGGTGCCGATGTAGCGCCATAAACCTGCGCTATCCGGCATCCGGTGCAGGCCGATATGGCGAGTGCCGTTGGCATCGGTGTAGATGCTTGTGACAATCCCTTCGGCGCTGAACGGCGTTTGCATCAGCATCTGCGCCAGGCGCTGGAATTGGCTCCACTGCTCCTGCGCCGGGTAGTCATAAAGCGCAACCTGCGGGTAAGGCTGATCGACCAGGTCGCTGCCTTCATCGCTGACAATCACAAATCCGCCCGGTGCCGGGCTGTTCAGCGCCTGAGCCGCACGGGTGGTCTCGCGCATCATGAACGGCGAGGTCGAGGTAGCGACCAGGTTATCCAGCGATTCAGCGCTCACCGGACGCAGCAGCACGTTAACGCCATCCAGTCGTCCCGCTTCGGCGCGTTTCACCAGCGAGTCCCAGTCCTTACTGTTACCCAGGTTTACCAGGGCATTTTTAAGACGTATGCACTCATCCTGAGAGGAGCATAAATCCTGCGTTTTCAGGACGATGTCACCAAAATCATCCAGCAGAACCATGCCTGATTTCTGAATGGCCGAGCGCAGCGCAGGGCTGACGCGCGAATCATCGTCCGGTTTCGGGTGCAGCTGGCGGTTCACCGTCTGGGTCAGCGCCGTGGCCTTATTCACCACTTCGGATTCCGGCAGCGGCAGCGGCGGCGCGTCGTTCCAGATAATTTGCGAGCAGTCGAACGGCATGAACGGTGAGTTCTGGCGGGTGTTCCACGCCCCCGGGGTGTGAATATTACACATCCCGGTCCCCTTCAGGCGCAGCGTGTCCCCCACGCGTACACCGGCTTCATCCAGCTTGTTGACGCTGCTCGCTTCAATGGTTTGCGCCCCTTTGATCCACGACAGGGTGAATTTGATGGGCATATCCAGCGGCACGAAGAGCAGCAGCATGACTAAGACCAGCGCGGCGCCGCCGGCAATGACCGCGCTGCGCAGCCAGTGCTGAAGCGGGAAATTTTTCACTTCATCATGCAGAGACAGGAAGCGCCCCTGACGCACAACGTGGCGGTCAAGGTAGATATCAATATCGGTTTTCTGGCCTAGGTCCTGCGCAATCCACGGCTGCCAGTGGCGCGGGTAGATAAGGTCGATAATACCGAGTGAAATATTGTTGAGATGTTCCTGATCGTTTTCACCGAACAGGCCCCAGCGCTTTGGCGTACCGCGCAGGCAGTGGATCTCTCGCAACGAGGTTTTGGCCGGTGGGGCAAAGAGCCCCCACAGCCCTGCTGCCAGCAGCAGCACCGCGCCTCCCGCCAGCCAGGGGACAAACACATCCGGCGTGAGCAGGCAGATAAAAAAGAGCAGGAAGGCCGCGACGATCAGAATGGCTTCACGGATGCCGTCCGGGCGGCTCAGGGCGTACTCTTCATGCGTCTCCTGGCGAATATTCAGCAGTTCGATCTGCTCAGTCTCTTCGCCACGAATGGATGCCTGCGTTGAACTCGCGCGCTCCAGCGCAAAACGCGGGGCTTCCTGAAGGTATTCATTCAGCGTATGGCCGTTAAGCGAGATAACCAGGGGCAACGAATCGGTGTGGATCAGCTCAACGCTGTTCTCGTCATTTATGTACTGCTCCCAGGACGGGGGCAGATGCACTTCGACGGAATCCAGGTAATAGCGCCATTTGTTGGGGTCATCAGTGGTGATGCCATAGCGCGTGATGGAGCGCGTCACGCAGAGCACGGTATCACTTTGCGCGTTAAGCTTTAGCGCGACGGGCGCAGCGGTAGCTCCCGTCGGCCCAGGCGTTAGCTGAGAACGGTTCAGGATTTCGAGATAGTTTTCAACTGCATCGCGCTCGTCTTGCGTGAGTTTACGCGTGCTCGCACCCGCAAATGCATTTAAAAAGGGCAGACGATAACGGCGCTGTACGCGGCGCCTGTACAACCACCCTGCAACCAATGCGCTGGCCAGCATAGCAGCGAGAACAATCAAAATGGTGCTCATGCTTTCCCCATCTTACTTATCTTACAGGTGTAGTCAGTAGCACCTTTACATTGAATGAGAGTCTGTGGTTGGCTATCGGCAAGTATGGAGTCGAACTTGAGCATTCTGAAGCGCATCCCAGTGACCGGTGATGATAGCAAAGCCTGTTATGGCGCGATATCAGCAAATTCCTGGAAACATTTCAACCTCTTGACATTTGTTTTGAATTGAGGATTGATCCCTGATACGTTGCATAAATGTAAATAAAGAACGATTGACATTGCCGAAACCGTGCGGCATATCGCACAATAACGCCAGTTCTCACTGCTAAGACCCATCACGATGAGCAAACCACTACAAAAACCCACCATTCTGAATGTTGAAACTGTCGCCAAATCGCGCCTGTTTAATGTCGAAAGTGTGGACCTGGAGTTCAGCAACGGTGTGCGTCGCGTTTATGAACGTATGCGCCCCTCTTCGCGCGAAGCGGTGATGATTATTCCCATTATTGACGATCATCTGATTTTGATCCGCGAATACGCCGTGGGAACGGAATCTTACGAGCTTGGTTTCTCGAAAGGGCTTATCGACCCGGGTGAAACCGTCTTTGAAGCGGCAAACCGCGAGCTGAAAGAAGAGGTCGGATTCGGGGCGAATGAGCTTTCATTCCTGAAAAAGCTGAGCATGGCGCCGTCCTATTTTTCCAGCAAAATGAATATCGTGGTGGCCGAAGATCTCTATCCTGAATCGCTCGAAGGGGATGAGCCGGAGCCGCTGCCGCAGGTTCGCTGGCCGCTAGCGCACCTGATGGATCTGCTGGAAGACCCTGACTTTAATGAGGCTCGCAACGTGAGCGCGCTGTTCCTGGTCCGGGAGTGGCTGAAGGGGCAGGGGCGACTGTAGGCCATAAAAAAAGCCGGGTGGCAGCTTCGCCTTACCCGGCCTACGATTATTTGCCCGGTTTTTACCGGGCATTTTTATGCTTAAAACAGCTCGTGCGTTTCGCCGTTATCAATAATCTCTGTACCCACCTCATGCACCGCCTGCGTGGTTGGCTGCGTGCCCTCGATGAAATACTCTGCGCGACTATTACCGCCGTTGGCGAGCTGGCCCGTGCTGCGGTCGATATTGACCGTCACCACGCCTGGCGGTGGCGTCAACGGCTGCTCCGGCACGCCTTCAAGGACGGACTTCATGTAGGCGTCCCAGGCCGGCTGCGCGCTCTTCGCTCCGCCTTCGTAGCCGGAAATCTGATCCTTAATCGCGCCGGAGGCCGTTGTACGACCTAAGTCACGGCGGTGATCGTCGAAACCGATCCAGACCGATGTCACCACGCCCGGCCCGTAACCGGAGAACCACGCATCTTTCGAACTGTTGGTTGTCCCCGTTTTACCGCCGATGTCATGGCGCTGCAAATCACGCCCTGCACGCCAGCCTGTACCCTGCCAGCCCGGTTCACCGAAGATGTTGGTGTTCAGCGCGCTTTTGATCAGGAACGACAGCGGCGTGTTGATCACATGCGGGGCATACTCCGGCGCACCGGTCTGTGCTACCAGAGACTGGTTAGCCTGCTCGAGCTGCGGCTGCGGCACGACGCCGTTCTGCTGCTCCTGAGACACGGCAGGATCTTCCATGTCCTTGTTTTCAAGCACCTCGGATTTCGGCGTATTGCCATAAATGACCGGAATATCGCAGTCAGGACAGGCAATCTTCGGCTTCGCTTCGAACAGTACGCCGCCCTGGTCGTTCTCGATCTTGCTGATGAAGTACGGGTCAATCAGGAAGCCGCCGTTGGCCATCACCGAGTAACCGCGTGCGACCTGAAGCGGCGTAAACGAGGCGGAGCCTAACGCCAGCGACTCGGTGCGAACGATGTTCTGCGCCGGGAAACCAAAGCGCTGCAGATACTCTGCGGCATAGTCGACGCCCATCGCGCGCATGGCGCGCACCATCACCACGTTTTTCGACTGCCCCAGACCCTGACGGAGACGAATAGGACCGGCATACTCCGCAGGGGAGTTCTTCGGCTGCCAGTCGGAACCGGCACCGGCATCCCAGCGGGAGATCGGCACGTCGTTAAGGATGCTGGCGAGGGTCAAGCCCTTATCCATCGCTGCCGTGTAGAGGAACGGTTTGATATTGGAACCGACCTGACGCAGCGCCTGGGTGGCGCGGTTAAATTTGCTCTGGTTGAAATCAAACCCGCCGACCAGGGCCAGAACGGCACCGTTCTGCGGGTTGATAGAGACCAGGGCCGAGTTGACGTCCGGCACCTGGGCCAGCCACCAGGATTCGCCTACCTTGCGCACCCAGATTTGCTGCCCGGTTTGTACCGCATCGGTCACTTTACGCGGCGTTGCGCCCTGAAGCGTATCCGAGCGGTACGGACGCGCCCAGCGGATACCGTCCATACGCAGCGAGACGGAGGTACCGTCCGCGAGCGTCGCAACGGCTTCCTGAGGATCGGCCTGCGTCACCACGGCAGGAAGGAGCGGACCATAGGTTGGCAGCGCCTTCAGCGTACTGGTGATTTTTTTGCTGTCCCACGCGCTTTCGCCCACTTTCCAGAGCACGTTTGACGGGCCGCGATAGCCGTGACGCATATCGTAGTCCATCACGTTGTTGCGCACCGCTTCCTGAGCCGCCTGCTGGACTTTGCGGGTGACGGTGGTGTACACGCGATAGCCATCTTCATAGGCCTTGTCACCATAGCGATTCACCATCTCCTGGCGAACCATTTCGGTCAGGTAAGGAGAAGCGAAGGCGATCTCAGGGGCGTGGTAGTTAGCGTCAATCACATCGTTACGCGCCTGGTCGTACTCGCTCTGGCTGATGTAGCCTTCGCTCAGCATACGTGACAAGACGACGTTACGACGCGCGGTGGCGCGATCGAGCGAGTAGAGCGGGTTAAACGTGGACGGCGCTTTCGGCAGACCGGCAATGGTTGCCATTTCGCTTAAGGTGAGTTGCTCAACAGGCTTACCGAAGTACACCTGCGCGGCAGCCCCCACGCCATAGGCGCGGTAGCCCAGGTAGATTTTGTTGAGGTACAGCTCAAGGATTTCGTCTTTGCTCAGCAGCTGCTCAATACGGATCGCAAGGAACACCTCTTTGATCTTACGTATCAGCGTCTTTTCGGGGCTGAGGAAGAAGTTACGCGCCAGCTGCTGCGTAATGGTACTCGCCCCCTGAGAGGCGTGACCAGAGAACAGCGCAATGCTCGCGGCACGGAAAATCCCCACCGGATCGACACCGTGGTGCTCGTAAAAACGGCTGTCCTCCGTGGCGATAAAGGCTTTCACCATCACGGGAGGGATTTGGTTTAAGGTCAGCGGAATACGACGCTTCTCGCCATACTGCGCCATGAGCTCGCCATCGGCGCTATAGACCTGCATCGGGATCTGGAGTCGCACATCGCGAAGCGTGGCGACATCAGGTAGCTGTGGCTCAATATATTTGTACAAACCGTAAATCGAGCCTGCTCCCAGCAGAATGCAACAGACTGCAAGGATGAATAAATACTTTACGAACTTCACCGGAGATTTCCCATTTGGTTTCACTTGGGCAGTTTCTAAACAATCGCGCGGTAGTATAAAGGCAAGCCTGATTCATTGATATAGCCGTCAAGGTGACGGGCGATAAGGAGATCGTGAAGCATGGCTTTCAAAACATGGCAAACGGGCGTTCATATTCAACAGGATAGGGTGCTGATCGTCGCGTTGGCCCGGGAGAAGTCCGGCTGGTGCTTGCGCCGCTGGTGGGCGATTCCTCTGGCCGAAGGCATCATTCGTGACGGCAAAATTTGTCAGCCAGAACAGCTGGTTGATGCGTTACGCGACTGGCGGAAAACGCTGCCGCACTACCACCGGGCGTTCCTCTCTTTCCCGGCAGCGCGCACCCTGCAGCGGTCGCTTCCCCGCCCGACCGTTGCGCTGCGCGACAGCGAGCAGCTCTCATGGCTTGGCGCGGCGCTCGCGCGCGAACTGGAGATGTCTGCCGATACGCTCTGTTTCGATTACGCGCAGGACACCTTCAGCAATACCTTTCACGTGACTGCCGCGCAAAACAACGAGGTCGACACCCTTCTGGCGCTGGCGAAAACGCTGCGTTTGCGGCTGGTGGCCATTACGCCGGATGCCAGCGCGCTGGCGAATCTTCTTCCTGCGGTGGCACCCGCGACGTGCATCGCCTGGCGGGACGATCGGCAGTGGCTGTGGGCGATGCGGCACCAGTGGGGACGCCGCTTTACCACAGAAGCCGAAAGCGTGGCCGAGCTGGCGGCGCTGCTGGCGCTTGGACCGGATGACATCGCGCTGTTTGATAACCGACGTGACCCGTGGGAAATCCTGGAACGCTGCCATGCCCCGCTACCGGACTGCGGCGCTGACTATACCGTTGCGCTGGCGCTGGCCATGAGCGAGGTGCCCGGATGAGCATCATGAACTTTCTGCCCTGGCGACAGCAGCGGCGCGCGCGATGCCTGCGTTTCTGGGGCGCAATGGGTGTTGGCACCGTGCTGTTGATGTTCATGATCATGTTCGGTCTGCGGATGAACCCTCTTATGAGGCTGCACGCGCTGCAAACGGAACTCACGGGAATGCAGACCGTGCAGCATGCGCTTCTCTCCCGGCAGAAACTCGCCTCACAGGCGCAGATGCCAGCGCAGACACTTCAGCGACGCGCATGGCAGCCGGTGCTGGAGTCGCTTTCCCGCGCCATTCCGGCACAGGTCTGGCTGACAGAGCTGCGCTATCAGCCTCCCGTGCTGGTGCTGAGCGGGTATGCCCTAACCCTGCCGGCCCTGTCTGCTCTGCGCGATGCGCTTGGCCAAATCGCGGGTTTTACGCCCGGGACGACGGGTGAGCTTCGACAAGACAGCCAGGGGCGCTGGATGTTCACCCTTCATCTTAAAAGCGAGGGTTAACGCGTGGATACTCTGTTAGAACGCTGGTGCGAAAGCCGTCCCTGGTATCGGGTGCTCTTCTGGTGTCTGGGGAGTCTCCTGGCCGGACTGGCCGCGTGGGGCACCTTGCTCAGCCCGGTAGACAGGCAGTGTGCTGAACGACAACGCCAGCTGATTCAGGACGCGAGAGCTAACGCAGCGTTATGGCCTGTCGTCAGAAAGGTGCCGTTTCGTCCGGAAGCAGCGGAATCACGGGAGCTGATATCTTTTTCCCCGCTCGATTTTCAGGGCGATAACGCGACGCTGGTTCACTGGAAGCCGTTGCAGAACGGAGGCGAACTGATGCTGGAGATTGAGTGGCAGGCGCTTCCGGCGCTTTTTTCCCGGCTGGCGCAGCGGGATGTGCAGATCGCCGCTTTTGCGATTTCGCCACAGGGTACAGCGTTGCGCCTGCGGCTGGAGCTGGAACATGCGAAATAGCGCGCGATATTTGCTGGTTTGCTCAGCGCTGCTATTGACCGGCATGCGCGATCCGTTTCGCCCGCCGGACGATCCCTGCGCCATTGGCGAGCTGGCGCAGTGGCACTATCGCGGCATGGTGGGAGGACAGCAGGCTATCGGCATTTTACAGGATGGGCAAAAGCGCTGGCACCGGCTGAAAACGCATGAGCGCTTCCCGACAGGCTGGACGATAACAGCCATCAATGAAACGGAACTGGTTATTGATGTGGGTGACACATGTGAACCAGAAAAATGGACGTGGCAACGAGAAGGAACGGATAAGAATGAATTTACGGATAATGCTGTGGCTGCTGGCGTTCAGCCATCCGCTGTGGGCCGCCGCGCCAAAACCGGTCACGCTGGTGGTGGATGACGTGCCTGTAGTCCAGTTGCTTCAGAGCCTGGCCGCGCAGGAGAGCCGTAATCTGGTGATATCGCCCGATGTCGGCGGCACGCTTTCGCTTAACCTGACGCGCGTCCCCTGGCGGCAGGCGTTACAGACGGTTGTCACCAGCGCTGGCCTGGTTTTGCGAGAGGAGGGCGGCATTTTTTACGTGCATAGCGCGGCCTGGCAGCGTGAACAGCAGGAACGCTCAGAGCAGGAGCGGGCGCGTCGACAGCTTGATGCGCCGCTGGTGTCTCACAGTATCCCGTTTTCCTATGCCGATGCCGGAGAGCTGCAAAAAGCCGCGGAAAAACTCCTGAGCCCAAAGGGGAGTTTATCTGTCGACAAACGCACCAACCGCCTGCTGATTAGGGATAACCAGACGGTGGTGGAGACGCTGCAGCGCTGGGCCGCTCAGATGGATATTCCCGTCGAACAGGTCGAGCTGGCGGCGCATATTGTGACCATGAATGAAAAAAGCCTGCGTGAGCTGGGAGTGAAGTGGAATCTCGCCGACGCCACCGACGCGGGCAAGGTTGGTCAGCTCACCACGCTTGGCAGCGATCTTTCCGTCGCCAGCGCCACCAGCCACGTGGGTTTTAACATCGGGCGGATCAATGGTCGGCTGCTGGATCTGGAGCTCTCTGCGCTGGAGCAAAAACAGCAGGTCGATATCATCGCCAGCCCGCGGCTGCTGGCCTCGCATATGCAGCCGGCCAGCATCAAGCAGGGGAGTGAAATTCCATATCAGGTCTCAAGCGGTGAAAGCGGCGCCACCTCCGTTGAGTTTAAAGAGGCGGTATTAGGGATGGAGGTCACACCGGTGGTGTTACCGGGAGGGCGCGTGCGCCTGAAATTGCACATCAGCGAAAATATGCCGGGACAGGTTCTGCAGCAGGCGGACGGCGAAACGCTGGCGATCGACAAACAGGAGATAGAAACCCAGGTAGAGGTAAAAAGTGGAGAAACGCTGGCGTTAGGCGGAATTTTTTCGCAGAAGAACAAAACCGGTAGTGACAGCGTCCCGGGGCTGGGAAACATCCCCTGGCTTGGGCAGCTTTTTCGCCATGATGGGAAGGATAATGAACGGCGCGAGTTAGTGGTGTTTATTACGCCACGTCTGGTCGGTATTCGCTGACGGGTAACGATCCCCGCAATGATTTTGCATTCAGTTTGTTGCAGATGTTTGACGTGGGGCATGAATTAGCATACAAGGAGTACCGATTTGAGTTGGACTTACGTCTTATTACCTTATGCGCCCGACGCGGTGATTTAATCAGTTGCCAAACAAGCCGGAGTATTGAGATAATTTTTAGTCTGACTCTCGCTCTATTGCATATGAGGTTTCAGTTCATGTCCTGCTACGCTGAGTGTCTGCGAAGCGGGGATTACCATTAACGAATAGTCTTAGTAGTACCGATAAAATGGCAGAGAAACGCAATATCTTTCTGGTTGGGCCTATGGGTGCCGGCAAAAGCACTATTGGGCGTCAGTTAGCTCAACAACTCAATATGGAATTTTACGATTCTGATCAAGAGATTGAGAAACGAACCGGAGCTGATGTGGGCTGGGTTTTCGACGTAGAAGGCGAAGAAGGTTTCCGTGACCGAGAAGAAAAAGTGATCAACGAACTCACGGAAAAGCAGGGCATCGTTCTGGCAACAGGCGGCGGCTCTGTGAAATCTCGCGAAACCCGCAACCGTCTCTCCGCCCGTGGCGTAGTGGTCTATCTTGAGACGACCATCGAGAAACAGCTGGCACGTACGCAGCGCGATAAAAAGCGCCCGCTGCTGCAGGTTGAAACGCCACCACGCGAAGTTCTGGAAGCGTTGGCCGATGAACGCAATCCGCTGTATGAAGAGATTGCCGATGTGACCATTCGTACTGACGACCAGAGCGCTAAAGTGGTTGCAAACCAGATTATTCATATGCTGGAAAGCAACTGATTCTGGCTTTATATACACTCGCCTGCGGGTAAAAGCATTAAAGGTGGATGTCGCGTCATGGAGAGGATTACAGTTACTCTCGGGGAACGTAGTTACCCTATCACCATCGCGGCTGGTTTGTTTAACGACCCAGCTTCCTTTTTACCACTGAAAGCGGGTGATCAGGCGATGCTGGTCACCAATGAGACGCTGGCTCCGCTTTATCTCGACCGCGTACGCCACCTGCTTGAGCAGGCGGGCGTAAAAGTCGACAGTGTGATTCTCCCCGATGGCGAGCAGTATAAAAGCCTGACGGTACTGGATACCGTCTTTACCGCATTGCTGCAAAAACCGCACGGTCGCGATACAACACTGCTTGCCCTGGGCGGCGGTGTTGTGGGCGATCTGACCGGCTTTGCGGCCGCAAGCTATCAACGTGGCGTCCGTTTTATTCAAATCCCGACCACGTTGCTGTCCCAGGTCGACTCCTCTGTGGGTGGCAAAACGGCAGTCAACCATCCGCTCGGCAAAAACATGATTGGCGCGTTCTACCAGCCCGCATCGGTGGTGGTGGATCTCGACTGTCTGAAAACCCTGCCGAAGCGCGAACTGGCTTCTGGTCTGGCGGAAGTGATCAAATACGGCATTATTCTGGATGGCGAGTTCTTTAACTGGCTTGAAGAGAATATGGATGCGCTGCTGTGCCTGGATGAGGCTAAACTGGCATACTGCATCCGTCGTTGTTGTGAGCTGAAAGCAGAAGTTGTCGCAGCAGACGAGCGTGAAACGGGCTTACGTGCTTTACTGAATCTTGGGCATACGTTTGGTCACGCCATTGAAGCCGAAATGGGTTACGGTAACTGGCTGCACGGTGAAGCCGTCGCGGCCGGAATGGTAATGGCTGCCCGTACTTCAGAACGTCTCGGGCAGTTCACACCGGAAGAGACGGCACGCATCATTGCGCTGCTTGAGCGTGCAGGTTTGCCGGTGACCGGACCGCAGGAGATGTCGGCGCAAGCGTATTTACCCCACATGATGCGCGATAAAAAAGTATTGGCAGGCGAGATGCGTCTTGTACTCCCGCTTGCAATAGGGAAGAGTGAAGTGCGCGGCGGAGTGCCGCACGATGTCGTTCTTGGCGCTATCGCTGATTGTCAGCAGGCGTAACAACTAGAAAGGTCAGGCCACTGTCGCCGGTGGTCGTTTAGCTTCAGGTGAAATGCAAAGTCGTTAGCATAAGCCTTTGAGTGGGGTGTTAAATGGATGAATTCAAACCAGAAGACGAGCTGAAACCCGATCCCAGCGATCGTCGTACTGGTCGTTCTCGTCAATCTTCAGAACGTGATAACGAGCCGCAGATCAACTTTGACGATGTTGATCTGGATGCAGACGATCGTCGCCCTTCGCGCAGCCGCAACGCGCACGAAGAGCGAGCAGAAGAGGATTATGAGTCCGAAGAAGATTCAATGGACGAACAGCCTGTAGAGCGTCGCCCGCGTAAACGTAAAAAAGCCGCTGCGCCTAAACCGGCGTCCCGCCAGTACATTATGATGGGCCTTGGCGTTCTGGTGCTTGTGCTGCTGATTGTCGGCATTGGCTCCGCGCTTAAAGCACCGTCAACGAACTCAACCGAGCAAACTGCTTCCGCTGAGAAGAGCATCAACCTGTCCGGTAACGATGCGACCAATCAGGCGAATGGCGCACAGCCTGCACCGGGTGCGACTTCCGCAGAGCAGACCGCAGGAAACACCACCGCGCCGCAGGATGTTTCTCTGCCTCCCGTTTCTTCAACCCCTGCTCAGGGTCAGGCACCTGCTACGCCTGAAGGCCAGCAGCGCGTAGAAGTTCAGGGTGACCTGAACAATGCGCTGACGCAGCCGCAGAACCAGCAGCAGGTTGATAACGTCGTGGTTAACTCCACGCTGCCAACCGAGCCGGCAACCGTTGCCCCGATTCGCGGTGGTAATGCTCAGCCGCAAACGGCTGCGACGGAAACCAAACCGCGCCAGACGCAAACTGCGACGCGTCCTGAACGTAAGCAGGCGGTGATTGAGCCTAAGCGTGAAACCAAACCTCAGGCAGTCGTCAAAGCGCCTGAAGTGAAAGCCGTACCGGCACAGCCGAAGCACACCGAAACGGCTGCGGTGAGCGAGCCTGCTAAAGCGCCAGTCACGCAGACTGCGCCGAAAGCAACGGCGACCACAACGGCACCGTCTGCCACAGCTGCGCCTGCAGCAACGGCTCCAGCAGCCACGGCAACAGCCTCCAGCAGCGCCGCAGGCAAAACGGCAGGTAACGTTGGTTCGCTGAAGTCTGCGCCATCCAGCAACTACACGCTGCAGCTGAGCAGTTCGTCTAACTATGACAACCTCAACAGCTGGGCGAAGAAATCAAATCTGAAAAACTACGTTGTTTATCAGACGACCCGTAACGGTCAACCGTGGTACGTGCTGGTCAGCGGTGTTTATACGTCCAAAGATGAAGCGAAACGTGCCGTGGCGGCACTGCCAGCGGATGTTCAGGCGAAAAACCCGTGGGCTAAGCCGATTCATCAGGTTCAGGCCGATCTGAAGTAATGTTTAAAGCGCAGGATGCTGTCGGAGCTTTCTCCACAGCCGGAGAAGGTGTAATCAGTTAGTCAGCATGAAAAAAAATCGCGCTTTTCTGAAATGGGCAGGGGGGAAATACCCCCTGCTCGATGATATTAAAAAGCACCTGCCTAAAGGCGAGTGTCTTATCGAGCCTTTCGTGGGCGCAGGATCGGTGTTCCTCAACACCGATTTTTCTCGTTATATCCTGGCGGATATCAACAACGACCTTATCAGCCTCTATAACATCGTTAAGCTGCGTACCGAAGAGTATGTCGCAGAGGCGCGCAAGCTGTTTACGCCGGAGAATAATCACCCGGACGTTTACTACCAGTTCCGCACTGAGTTTAATCAGAGTCAGGATCCGTTCCGCAGGGCGCTGCTGTTCCTCTATCTCAACCGCCATGGTTACAACGGCCTGTGCCGGTATAACCTGCGTGGGGAGTTTAACGTGCCGTTTGGTCGCTATAAACGCCCGTATTTTCCGCAGGACGAGCTGTATCACTTTGCCGAAAAAGCGCAGAACGCAGAGTTTCATTGCCTCTCTTATGAAGAGTGTATGGAACTGGCAGGCGTAAACTCGGTGGTTTACTGTGACCCGCCTTACGCACCTCTGTCTGCAACGGCGAATTTCACCGCTTATCACACCAACAGCTTCAGCCCGGCCGAACAGGCTCGTCTGGCTGAGATGGCGGAAAAGCTGGTCAGCAAAAGAATTCCGGTGTTAATTTCGAATCACGATACCCCTGATACGCGCGAATGGTACAAAGCCGCGAAGCATTTTCAGGTCAAAGTGCGGCGTAGCATTAGCAGCAACGGCGGCACACGTAAAAAGGTGGACGAACTTCTGGCTCTTTATCGCCCCTGAGCCGTTTTGCCCGCCGGTAAACACATTTCAAGGAGAAGCGGATGAAACAGTTTTTGATTGCTCCCTCAATTCTGTCGGCCGATTTTGCCCGCCTGGGTGAAGACACCGCCAAAGCTCTCGCGGCTGGCGCAGATGTCGTCCATTTCGACGTTATGGACAACCACTACGTCCCGAATCTGACCATTGGCCCAATGGTGCTTAAGGCATTGCGTAACTATGGCATTACCGCGCCGATCGACGTTCACCTGATGGTGAAGCCTGTCGATCGCATCGTGCCTGACTTCGCCGCAGCGGGTGCCAGTATCATCACTTTCCATCCGGAAGCCTCTGAACACGTAGACCGCACGCTGCAGCTGATCAAAGAGAACGGCTGTAAAGCAGGGCTGGTGTTTAACCCGGCCACGCCGCTGAGCTATCTCGACTATGTCATGGACAAGCTGGACGTGATCCTGCTGATGTCCGTGAACCCAGGCTTTGGCGGTCAGTCGTTTATCCCCCACACGCTGGATAAGCTGCGTGAAGTGCGCCGTCGTATTGATGAGTCAGGTTACGATATTCGTCTGGAAGTGGACGGCGGGGTGAAAGTGAATAACATTGGTGAAATTGCGGCAGCGGGCGCGGATATGTTCGTTGCAGGTTCGGCAATTTTCGACCAGCCGGATTACAAAAAAGTCATTGATGAAATGCGCCGTGAGCTGGCGAAGGTAAGTCATGGATAAATTGCAGGCAATTCGGGGTGTGGCATTCGACCTCGACGGCACGCTGGTCGACAGCGCGCCGGGCTTAACGAGCGCCGTAGACCAGGCGTTGTACGCTCTTGAACTGCCCGTTGCGGGCGAAGAGCGCGTGGTTACGTGGATTGGCAACGGTGCCGATGTTCTGATGGAGCGCGCGTTGACGTGGGCTCGCCAGGAGCGCGCGTCGCAGCGTTCCGCGCAGGGTAAACCGAGCGTGGATCACGCTGACATCCCTAAGGATGAGCAGCTGCGTATTCTGCGCAAACTGTTCGATCGTTTCTACGAAGAGACCGTCGAGGAGGGCAGCTTCCTGTTCCCGGACGTTCAGGAAACGCTGAGCGCGCTGCACGCGAAGGGCCTCCCGCTGGGGCTGGTGACCAACAAGCCAACCCCGTTCGTTGCGCCTCTGCTGGAAGCGCTGGATATCGCGAAGTACTTCTCCGTGATTGTGGGCGGCGATGACGTGCAGAACAAAAAGCCGCATCCGGAACCGCTGTTGCTGGTGGCAGGAAAATTATCCTTAACGCCTGCGGAGCTGCTCTTTGTCGGGGATTCGCGCAATGATATTCTGGCTGCCCGTGCGGCCGGGTGTCCTTCCGTGGGGTTAACCTATGGCTACAACTACGGTGAGGCCATCACGCTAAGTGAGCCGGATGTGGTCTTCGACCACTTCAAAGATTTGTTGCCCGCACTCGGGCTTTCGCACAGTGAACATCAGGAATTGAATAATGACTAAGCCCATCGTTTTTAGTGGCGCACAGCCTTCAGGTGAATTGACCATTGGTAACTACATGGGTGCGTTACGTCAGTGGGTCAGCATGCAGGATGACTACCATTGCATTTACTGCATCGTCGATCTCCACGCGATTACCGCGCGTCAGGATCCTGAGAAGCTGCGTAAAGCCACCCTGGATACGCTGGCGCTGTACCTGGCCTGCGGCATCGATCCAGAGAAGAGCACCATCTTCGTTCAGTCTCACGTACCAGAGCACGCGCAGCTGGGCTGGGCACTGAACTGCTACACCTATTTCGGCGAGCTGAGCCGCATGACCCAGTTCAAGGATAAATCCGCGCGCTACTCTGAAAACATCAACGCCGGCCTGTTCGACTATCCGGTGCTGATGGCGGCGGACATCCTGTTGTATCAAACCAACCAGGTGCCGGTGGGTGAAGACCAGAAGCAACATCTGGAGCTGAGCCGCGATATCGCCCAGCGCTTTAACGCGATTTACGGTGATGTGTTTAAAGTGCCAGAGCCGTTTATTCCAAAATCCGGCGCGCGCGTGATGTCGCTGCTGGAGCCGACCAAGAAGATGTCCAAGTCTGACGATAACCGCAACAACGTTATTGGCCTGCTGGAAGATCCGAAATCCGTCGTCAAAAAGCTCAAGCGTGCGGTCACCGACTCCGACGAGCCGCCTGTTGTGCGCTACGACGTGCAGAACAAAGCGGGCGTCTCCAACCTGCTGGATATCCTCTCCGGCGTGACCGGCCAAAGCATTCCTGAGCTGGAACAGCACTTCGAAGGCAAGATGTACGGCCACCTGAAGGGCGAAGTGGCAGATGCCGTTTCCGGGATGCTGACCGAGCTGCAGGAGCGCTATAACCGCTACCGCAACGACGAAGCCTTCCTGCAGAAGGTGATGAAAGAGGGCGCAGAAAAAGCCAGCGCGCGCGCGTCCGAAACCCTGAAGGCGGTGTACGAAGCGATTGGGTTTGTCGCGAAGCCGTAAGTCTGCTTGCCGGGTGGCGGCTTCGCCTTACCCGGCCTACGGACAGTGTAGGTCGGGTAAGCGTTAGCGCCACCCGACAAAGAAACCGCTCCGCACCAACAAAAAACCGGGAAAGCCCCGGTTTTTTTACGCCTGAAAATCGCTTACTGCTGCCCCGCCGGGCCGCAACCGCCGATGATCTTCGAAATGGAGATCGCCGGGTGCAGCAGGTAATCATAACTGCAGTTATTTTTGGTGTTCTGTACGTGACCGGTGCAGGCAGTCAGAGTCGATAACAGGCCAACCAGAACGGCGGCTTTTGCCAGTTTGAACATACGCATTCCTTGTCTTAAAAACGAAAATTGGATGTAACTCAAGGGAATAAAGGGAAAAGTTCCACTTCGGGGCGGTATGTTATCGACAGCGGTAAGAGGGGAGTAGTCCGCTTAAGGACTACTCCGGAAAGGAAGAATATGCGTTAGTGATTCGAGAACCAGTTCAGCTTGTCGCGCAGTTCAACCACACGACCCACCACAATCAGCGCCGGGCTTTCAACCTGCTGCGCCAGCTCGCCGAGCTGCGTCAGTACGCCATTCACCACGCGCTGCGTAATGTCGGTGCCGTTTTCCACCAGCGCGACCGGCATATCTGCCTCCATGCCGTGCTCCAGCAGCTTCGCCTGGATGGTCGCGGCCTGGTTCAACCCCATGTAGAACACCAGCGTCTGCTTTTCGGCGGCCAGGTTATGCCAGTCCAGCTCGCTGCCGGTTTTCAGGTGGCCCGTCACCAGACGCACGCTCTGGGCGTAGTCGCGGTGGGTCAGCGGAATGCCAGAGTAGGCTGAACACCCGGATGCCGCCGTAATGCCCGGCACGACAGAGAACGGAATGCCCGCGTCACACAGGGTTTCCAGCTCCTCGCCGCCGCGCCCAAAGATAAACGGATCGCCGCCCTTAAGACGCACCACTCGCTTACCTTTCTGCGCCTCGCGCAGGAGGATCTGGTTAATCTCCTCCTGCGGCACGCAGTGGTAGCCCGCCCGTTTGCCGACGAATACGCGGTCGGCGTCGCGGCGCACCAGGTTCATGATGTCATCGGAAACCAGGCGATCGTAAACCACGATATCGGCCTGCTGGATCTGCTGCAGTCCTTTCAGCGTCAGCAGGCCCGCATCTCCCGGCCCGGCCCCGACCAGCACCACTTCGCCGCGATGGTCCAGCGGCTCGCTCAGGAGCCGTTCGGTCGTCTCTTCAACGGCTTTGGTGTCCTGATTGGCCAGCGACTGCGCCAGCCTGTCGTTCACAAAGAATTTTTCCCAGAAGCGACGGCGCTCGCCCACGGTCGTGAAGGTTTGCTTCACGCGTGAACGCAGCTGCCCGGCGTAATGGGCAATCTGACCAAGATGCTGGGGCAACAGGGCTTCCAGCTTTTCCCGCAGCAGGCGGGCGAGAACCGGCGAGCGTCCGCCGGACGACACCGCAATCATCAGCGGCGAGCGGTCGATAATCGACGGCATGATAAAGCTGGCCTCTTTCGGCGCATCCACCACGTTGCAGAAAATTCGGCGCGCTTCGCAGGCGTCGCTGACGCGCTGGTTCACTTCATCGTCATCCGTTGCGGCAATGGTCAGCCAGCAGGTATCCAGCAGGGAGACATCAAACTCTCCCTGTTCCAGCGTGAGCATCCCTTCCTGGGCCCATACCTCAAACTGTGGGGCAAAGGCGAGGGCGTTAACGGTCAGTCGGGCGCCAGCTTCTAACAGCAGGCGCGCTTTGCGTTCGGCCACGTCGCCGCCGCCCACGAGCAGGCAGTCGCGGTTGCGTAATTGACAAAAAATTGGCAGGTGATCCACGACGTTACCTCGCAGCATTCATGGAGGGGGTAAGAATTGACGTCAGGATAACAGCAGGGATCGTACAGAACATACGACTTTCCTGCCGTTATCCCTAAAAGGGTGGGGGATTAGCCTTTCAGCTGCACCTTGCCGTCCTTCACGCGAACGTCATAGTGCTTCACTGAATGACTCTCATCTTCCATGCAGTAACCGTCGCTTAAGCGGAAACGCTGCTTTTTCAACGGACTGGCAACCCACAGCTCCCCCTGATGTTCGGCAATCAAGCCGCGGGAGAGCACGCTGGCCTCAAAGAACGGGTCGATATTGCTGATGGCAAAAACCTGTTCATCGTGGCGAGGGCGGAAAATCGCGACCTGTTCTTTGCCCAGCAGCGCGCACACGCCGGTGGCGGGGATGATGTCGTTAATATCGCAAATGTTTATCCACTGGCTCATGCGTTTTCCTCCACCAGCGTGACCGGAATACGTTCATACGGCGTTGCCGGACGATGCTGTTCACGCTCCGGCACAACCTGTACGTTCGGGTCGCGCTGGGTGCTGTTGATAAAGTGTTTGAAGCGCGTCTGCGCCGCCGGGGTGTTGACGGTTTCCGTCCACTCGCAGATCACCGCCTCGCGAAGGCGCGCCATCTCGGCTTCCAGATGTTCGTTCAGACCCAGCTTGTCGTCGATGATCACCGATTTCAGGTAATCGATGCCGCCTTCCAGATTATCGAGCCAGGAAGCGGTACGGGTCAGCTTATCGGCGGTACGGATGTAGAACATCATGAAGCGGTCGAGGTACTGAATCAGCGTGTCGCGATCGAGATCCGCCGCCAGCAGGTCCGCATGGCGTGGCTTCATCCCGCCGTTGCCGCAGACGTAAAGGTTCCAGCCTTTCTCGGTGGCGATGATACCCACGTCTTTACCCTGCGCTTCCGCGCATTCGCGGGTACAGCCGGAGACGCCGAACTTCATTTTGTGCGGAGTGCGGATGCCTTTGTAGCGGTTCTCCAGCTCCACGCCGAAGCCCACGCTATCGCCGACGCCGTAGCGGCACCAGGTGCTGCCCACGCAGGTTTTTGCCATGCGCAGCGCTTTGGCATACGCGTGGCCGGTTTCGAAGCCCGCTTCAATCAGCTGACGCCAGATTTCCGGCAGGTCATCCTTCTGCGCGCCAAACAGGCCGATACGCTGGGAGCCGGTGATTTTGGTATACAGGTTAAATTCACGGGCAATACGCCCCACGGCCACCAGCCCTTCCGGCGTAATTTCGCCACCGGCGGAACGTGGAATAACGGAGTAGGTGCCGTCTTTCTGGATGTTGGCCAGGAAGTTGTCGTTGGTGTCCTGCAGCGGCGTATGCTCGGGCTTGAGCACGTACTCGTTCCAGCAGGAGGCCAGCAGCGAGCCGACGGTCGGTTTACACACCTCGCAGCCGTAGCCCTGGCCGTGCTTCGCCAGCAGTTCGTCGAAGGACTTAATGCCCTCCACGCGGATCAGGTGGTACAGCTCCTGGCGAGAATACGCGAAGTGCTCGCACAGGTTGTTGTTCACTTCGATGCCCTGTTTCGCCAGCTCGGCGTTCAGCACCTGAGTGACCAGCGGAATACAGCCGCCGCAGCCGGTACCGGCTTTGGTTTCGGCTTTCAGGGCCGCAACTGTGTGGCAGCCTTTGTTGATGGCGGAGATCAGCATGCCTTTGGTGACGTCGAAGCAGGAGCAAATCTGCGCGCTATCCGGCAGTTTATCCACGCCGATAGACGGTTTGCCGCTGGACGCGTGGGCCGGGAGGATCAGCGCGTCCGGGTTTTCCGGCAGTTCGATGGCGTTCAGCACCAGCTGGAGCAGGTTGCCGAAGTCGCTGGTGTCGCCCACCAGCACCGCACCGAGCAGGGTTTTATTGTCCTGGCTGACGATGAGGCGTTTGTAGACTTCTTTGCTTTCGTCGAGATAGACATAGCTGCGGGAATTCGGGGTGCGGCCATGCGCATCGCCAATACCGCCCACGTCCACGCCCAGCAGCTTCAGCTTGGCGCTCATGTCTGCACCGGTAAACGCGTTTTCGCTGCCGAGGATATGGTCCACGGCGACCTGCGCCATTTTGTAGCCCGGCGCCACCAGGCCGTATACGCGGTTGTTCCAGCTGGCGCATTCGCCGATGGCGTAGATATCCGGATCGGAGGTCTGGCAGGCGTCGTTGATCATGATCCCGCCGCGCTGCGCCACGGCCAGACCGCACTGGGTCGCCAGCTTGTCGCGCGGACGAATACCGGTGGAGAAGACGATAAAGTCCACTTCCAGCTCGCTGCCGTCGGCAAAGCGCATGGTTTTGCGCGCTTCAGTCCCTTCCTGCACGATCTCTTTGGTGTTCTTGCTGGTGTGAACCTTCACGCCCATGCTTTCGATTTTACGACGCAGCTGGTCGCCGCCCATATGGTCCAGCTGTTCGGCCATCAGCATCGGGGCAAATTCGATGACGTGGGTTTCAACGCCGAGGTTTTTCAGTGCGCCAGCCGCTTCCAGGCCCAGCAGACCGCCGCCGACAACCGCACCGCGTTTGCTTCGGCGCGCGCAGGACTCAATGGCGTTGAGGTCTTCAATGGTACGGTAGACGAAGCAATCCTGAGTTTCCGAGCCTTTGATCGGCGGGATCCACGGATAGGAACCCGTCGCCATGATCAGCTTGTCGTAAAAAACCGTACGCCCGGCGCTGGAGTGGATCACTTTTTCCTGACGGTTGATGGTGATAGCGCGTTCGCCCACCAGCACTTTTACGCCATGCTTCTCGTAGAAACCTTCCCGCACCAGAGAGAGCTCTTCGGCGGTATGATGGGAGAAGTAGGAAGACAGGTGCACACGGTCGTACGCCTTGCGGGGTTCTTCACAGAACACGGTAATATCGAACTGCTCAGCATCGGCCTTATCGAGAAGATCCTCAATAAAGCGGTGGCCGACCATGCCGTTACCGATGATAGCGAGTCTGACTTTGCTCATTATTGCCTCGATTTCTTTTCTATTATTGCCTACCTTAACGATTCAGCAGGGGCGCTTATTGATGCAAATCAAATACGTCTTCGCCTACTCCTTAGGTGGTATGCGACTGATTTGTCAGGATTTTTATAAGTGGCGGAAATCGCAGGCTTTTCGTGCCCGTTGAATTTGTGTACAAATCAGGGGCGGTTTTGCCAAAATTGATACGCCTGAATATCAGCGGCGTTTTTTAGGGGAAGGGTATGTCTACAACACCGTTATGGCTTGTTCAGAATGTTCGTTTACCGGGTCGGGAAGGGCTGTGGCAGCTTGCCATTGAGAACGGGCGATTTGGTGACATCACCCCGATGGACGACACCCACGCCGAAAGTTATGAAGTATTGAACGCGCGCGGCGGGCTTGCTATCCCGCCGTTCATTGAGCCGCATATCCATCTTGATACGACCCAGACCGCGGGTGAGCCGAACTGGAACCAGTCCGGCACGCTGTTCGAAGGCATTGAGCGCTGGGCGGAGCGCAAGGCGCTGCTCAGTCATGAGGATGTGAAAGCGCGCGCCTGGAAAACGCTGAAGTGGCAAATCGCCAACGGCATCCAGTTTGTCCGCACCCATGTGGATGTCTCCGACCCGACGCTTACCGCCCTTAAGGCGATGCTGGAGGTGAAGCAGGAGGTTGCCCCGTGGGTGATGCTGCAAATCGTCGCGTTCCCGCAGGAAGGTATTCTCTCTTACCCGAACGGCGCGGCGCTGCTGGAAGAGGCGTTAAAGCTGGGGGCCGACGTGGTGGGGGCGATCCCACACTTTGAGTTCACCCGCGAGTATGGCGTGCAGTCGCTGCATATCGCGTTTGAGCTGGCGAAGAAGTATGACCGTCCGCTGGATATCCACTGCGATGAAATCGACGACGAGCAGTCGCGGTTTGTCGAGACGGTGGCAACGCTGGCGTATGAGGCAGGTATCGGCCCGCGCGTGACGGCCAGCCACACCACCGCCATGCACTCCTATAACGGCGCTTACACCTCGCGGCTCTTCCGTCTGCTGAAAATGTCGGGGATTAACTTCGTCGCTAACCCGCTGGTCAATATCCATCTGCAGGGGCGCTTTGATGACTATCCGAAGCGCCGCGGCATCACCCGGGTGAAAGAGCTGCAGGAGGCGGGCATTAACGTCTGCTTTGGTCACGACGACGTCTTCGACCCTTGGTACCCGCTCGGCACCGGCAACATGCTGCAGGTGCTGCATATGGGGCTGCACGTCTGCCAGATGATGGGCTATCCGCAAATCGACAGCGGCCTGAATCTCATCACTCATAACAGCGCCCGGACCTTTGGCCTGAGCGATTACGGCATTAAGACGGGGAACCCGGCGAACCTGATTATTCTGCCTGCTGAGAGCGGGTTTGAAGCGGTGCGCTGCCAGGTGCCGGTGCGCTGGTCGATTCGTCAGGGACGCGTGATTGCCACAACGCAGCTGGCGCAGACGTGGATCCAGACGGACGTCGGGGGAGAAGAGGTAAGCTTTGCCAGAAACAGCCCCTCTGCAGAGCGCAAAGGGGCGTAAGGGTTAGTGAGACGCTGCTGCCGCGTTGTGCTGGCGGTGGCGGGTCACGAAGCCCAGGATGAAGCACATGATGAACACCACGGCATACAGACCGTTAGCGGTGTGCAGCGCCGCCAGCGGGCCGCTGTGGGCCACGATCGGGCCGGTTACCACGAAGGTCAGCATGGTGCCGATGGTGCCGCAGGTCAGGACGAAGTTAACCAGCTTCGGCGAGGCCACTTTGGTCTGCAGAGAGCCCAGGGTGATGATCGAGGTGTAGATCGCGCTGGAGAAGAAGCCCAGGGTCAGAATGAACCACGGCATATGTTCCGGTGAACCGTTGATGAACAGGTACATCAGTACGGTCGCCATACCTGCCAGCACGGTCAGAATGCGCTGCAGGTCGAAGAAGCGCAGGATGAAGCTAAACGCCCACATGCCGAACATGTAAGACATCCAGAAATCGCTCACCAGTTGACCCGCATCGTTCAGGCTCATGCCCAGACCTTTGGCGTATTCCGGTACCCAGGAGATAAAGCCCAACTGGCCCAGGATGTAGCACAGGGCGGCAACGGAGAGGAACAGCACGCCGATGCCCCATTTTTCTTTCGCAACGGGCTCTGCGGTGGTTTGCGCTTTCTTGCCCAGCACCGGGAACTCGCAGCCGAAGGTCAGAATAAAGATCGCCACGTAGACCAGACCAATGCAGGCATAGACCCAGTACCACTCGATGCTGCGCGCCAGCAGAACGGCCGCGACCATCGGGAAAATCATACCGGCCATGCTGAAGAAGGAGTCGGTAAACAGCAGGCGCGCGCCGCGCTGGCGGCCTTCATACATATGGGTAATCAGGAACGTACCGATCGACATGGTGATCCCGCTGACCAGACCGAGCACGAACATGGCGGCTGAGAACAGCGCGATGCTGTGGCTCAGCATCAGGCCCGCCACGGCGGCGACCATCAGCACAAAGCCAAAGCGCAGCTGGGTTTTCAGCGGGACGATTTCCATCAGCCAGGCATTCAGGAAGATAGAGATCAGGATCCCTGCGTTGAGGAAGGTGAAGGTATTACTCATGCTGGAAACGGGCAGCTGGAAGTAGTCTGCGATATTCCCCATCACCATCCCGGTGACGATCACCAACGCGCCGGTCAGGGCGTAGGAGAAGAAGCTGATCCATGTGAGCTTGATGCGATTGCTGTTAGTCATGTCTGGCCTGTTCAGAAAAAGAAAAGCGCCCAGGGGCGCTGAGAGCGGGCAGATTTTAGACATTAAAGTGATCCATTCATATCTTTTAAGAGAAATTAGAAGTTCATTGCATAGTTTTGTGTGATCGCTATCACACAAAATGGCGCGAAAGCCAACCGTTTGCGTGGTTACAACTGTTTCAATTTCGTAAAATTAGGTAAAAGGCTGGTCTCCGTTCATACTGCTCTTTAGAATCAAGCCATTCGCTTTTTATACTGCGCTTTGTTAAGGAATTCTCATGCTCAAATCAACACTGGCGGCTGTCGCAGCTGTGTTTGCTCTTTCTGCCGTTTCCCCTGCTGCGCTGGCAGCCAAAGGGGACCCTCACGTTCTGCTGACCACCTCCGCCGGGAACATTGAGCTGGAACTGAATAGCCAGAAAGCTCCGGTTTCTGTGAAAAACTTCCTCGACTATGTGAACAGTGGTTTCTATAACAACACCACCTTCCACCGCGTGATCCCGGGCTTTATGGTGCAGGGCGGCGGCTTCAACGAGCAGATGCAGCAGAAGCAGCCTAACCCGCCTATTAAAAACGAAGCGGACAACGGCCTGCTGAACAAGCGCGGCACCATCTCCATGGCGCGTACCGCGGACAAAGACAGCGCGACCAGCCAGTTCTTCCTCAACGTGGCGGATAACGCCTTCCTCGACCACGGTCAGCGCGACTTTGGCTATGCCGTTTTCGGTAAAATCGTGAAAGGGATGGACGTGGCCGACAAGATTTCTCAGGTGCCTACTCACGACGTCGGTCCGTATCAGAATGTGCCGTCAAAACCGGTGGTTATCCTCTCCGCGAAAGTTCTGCCGTAATTCTTCTGAACGCGGGCTTCTCCTGCCCGCGTTATGTAACCCTCCCTGCGAAAGCGCGTTTTGCTGCTTATACTTGTGGCAAACGGACTATTCAGGGAGGCGTTAAGTGAAAAAACTCACCGACAAGCAAAAATCCCGTCTCTGGGAGCAGCAGCGTAACGTCAATTTACAGGCCAGTTGTCTCCTTGAAAAAGGTAATGGTCCCTCAGAACCCCATATTGAGACGCTGGAGCTTGGGCCTTCCGCGCCCGGGTTGCCCCATCTGTGCCTTATTCATCGTCATTTGTACCGCAGCGAGATGAAGCGGGCAGGCGAGCTCCGTACCGACGATATTTTTAAAGGGGATATTCCCTTCTGCCATTTTGAGTACATCGAGAAGATGGGCAACGAGCTGATGGCGGCGCTGGAAAGCGAAAAGTATCTTGTGGGACTTGAGAAAGCGGCGTTTGTTGACCGGGTTAGCCACTATTACTGCGAAATCAACATGCTGCATCCCTTCATGCGCGGCAACGGTATTGCCCAGCGCGTTTTCTTCGAGCAGCTGGCGCTTCACGCGGGCTACGCGCTGGACTGGCGTGATATCGATCCCGAGCAGTGGGTGGCGGCTAACCGAAGTGGCGCAACGGGAGATTTAACCGCGTTAAACGCTATCTTTGCCAAAGTAGTGAGCGAAGCGCGGGAATCTGAGTAGAATAGGGCGGCATTTTTTTCGGGAGCCGCCATGATTCTGCTGATTGATAACTACGATTCCTTCACCTGGAACCTTTACCAGTATTTTTGTGAACTGGGTGCAGAGGTGGTTGTCCGCCGCAACGACGAGATCGATCTCGACGATATCGACACGCTGGCTCCGCAGAAAATCGTGATTTCTCCGGGGCCGTGTACGCCGTCGGAGTCGGGTATTTCTCTGGATGTGATCCAGCACTATGCCGGCAAGCTGCCGATCCTGGGCGTCTGCCTGGGCCATCAGGCGATTGCCCAGGCGTTTGGTGCCACCATCGTGCGCGCCGCCAAAGTGATGCATGGTAAAACCTCTCCGGTCACCCACACCGGCACCGGGGTATTTACAGGGCTCAATAACCCGTTAACCGTGACGCGCTACCATTCTCTGGTCATTGACCCATCGACGCTGCCCGCCTGCTTTGAGGTGACCGCCTGGAGCGATACCCAGGAGATTATGGGGATTCGTCACCGCGAATGGGACCTCGAAGGCGTGCAGTTCCACCCGGAAAGCATCCTCAGCGAACAGGGCCACGCGCTGCTGGCAAATTTCCTCAATCGCTGAATATCTGTTGCCTTGCTGTGATTTTTTATGCATATTTTGTGATTATATTTTCACAATCACTGTGACATAAAATGGATGGTCATGACATGGCAACTGAACAACCAGCAATTACCCGCGCGACATTTGATGAAGTGATCCTGCCGATTTATGCACCGGCTGAATTTATCCCGGTGAAGGGAAAAGGCAGCCGCGTCTGGGATCAGCAGGGTAAAGAGTATGTGGATTTCGCGGGCGGTATTGCGGTCACGGCGCTGGGTCATTGCCATCCCGCGCTGGTGGAGGCGCTGAAAACCCAGGGCGAAACCCTGTGGCACACCAGCAACGTGTTCACCAACGAACCGGCGCTGCGCCTGGGACGTAAGATCATCGATGCCACCTTCGCCGAGCGCGTGCTGTTTATGAACTCCGGCACCGAGGCTAACGAAACCGCTTTTAAGCTGGCGCGCTACTACGCCACCACGCGCCACAGCCCGTACAAAACCAAAATCATCGCCTTCCACAACGCCTTCCACGGACGCTCCTTCTTTACCGTCTCCGTTGGCGGCCAGCCGAAATATTCCGACGGGTTTGGTCCGAAACCGGCCGACATCGTCCACGTGCCGTTTAACGATCTGCATGCGGTGAAAGCGGTGATGGACGACCATACCTGCGCGGTGGTGGTCGAGCCAATCCAGGGTGAAGGCGGCGTGACCGCGGCAACCCCGGAATTCCTGAAAGGGCTGCGCGCGCTGTGCGACGAACATCAGGCGCTGCTGGTCTTTGATGAAGTCCAGTGCGGGATGGGGCGTACCGGCGATCTGTTCGCGTATATGCACTACGGCGTGACGCCGGATATTCTGACCAGCGCTAAAGCGCTCGGTGGTGGTTTCCCGGTGAGTGCGGTACTGACGACGCAGGAGATCGCCTCCGCGTTCCACGTCGGCTCTCACGGCTCTACCTACGGCGGTAACCCGCTGGCGAGCGCCGTGGCGGGCGCCGCATTCGACATTATCAACACGCCGGAGGTGTTGAACGCCGTGAGCGCGAAGCGCGAGCTGTTCGTTAAACACCTGCAAAAGATTGATGAGCAGTACGACGTGTTCAGCGAAATCCGCGGGATGGGGCTGTTGATTGGCGCCGAGCTGAAGCCGCAGTACAAGGGCCGCGCGCGTGATTTCCTGCACGCCGCCGCGCACGAAGGGGTGATGGTGCTCAATGCCGGGCCGGACGTGATGCGCTTTGCGCCGTCGCTGGTGGTGGAAGACAGGGATATTGAGGACGGGTTAACCCGCTTTGCCGCGGCGGTCGCGAAGATCGTAAAAGGCTAATACGGCGTCCGCTTTAATACGCGCGTTAACCAAACGCCATGATGCGGACGCTGACGCCATGCCACCGACGAAATGGTGTGCATGGTGTTCAGATGCCCGAGAACGCGCTGCAAATGCTGCTCCAGCGTGCTCATTGGCCCGTGGGTTAACGTCTCCGGCGCTTCCAGAATGTTCGAATCTCCTGATTCACCCGGCGAGTCATACTCCAGACGCTGCTGACACCTCTGCAGCGCAATTTCACACGACTGCAAATAGCGCTGCGCCAGATCCGGCGTTAGCATCGTGTGCTCGCGCGCCAGCGTGGTCATGGCGTTAATGTGCTCGACGATAAACTGGCTGTGCGTCACCCAGAGCTTCATGTCTGCCAGATAGTGCGAGTTAAAGCCCGGCTCCTGCATCGCCTGGTTGAGTGAGTTAAACAGGGCGTTGTGCGCCTGGTTGACCTTCATCCGCTGATAGGCCAGCGGGGAGGGCTGCGGGTCGTCGCTCAGGATCAGGCGAATGGCCTGCTGGTCGGCTTCCAGGGCATCGTGGGCGTTCTGGCGCAGCAGTCCGCTTTGCCACTGCGGCCACAGCCAGACCATGCCGCCAAAGGCAATCAGACAGCCGATCAGGGTATCAATCAGCCTGGCGACAATAAACTGTTCGCCATTGAGCGTGAGTAGCTGCAGGGTATATACCGCCGTCACCGTAAAGCCCACCATCGCCCAGCCGTAGTT
Organism: Enterobacter sp. 120016; assembly: GCF_018383635.1. Taxonomy (NCBI): domain Bacteria; kingdom Pseudomonadati; phylum Pseudomonadota; class Gammaproteobacteria; order Enterobacterales; family Enterobacteriaceae; genus Enterobacter; species Enterobacter sp. 120016. Next base: position 147,106 of record NZ_JAHAWC010000009.1, read on the forward strand.
TTTGCGGATAATCAGGTAGCTCACCAGCGTAACCGCCAGCATGCCTGCCAGGGTATAACCTTCCGGCACGTGGAAGTGCAGCGTCACGCCCGCAATGATCAGCCCGGCCATCGTTCCGCCAGCCCGATGCAGAATACGCACCCGCGTGGCGCCGTAGCCGTTCTGGGTGACAAAGAGCACGGTCATTAAGATCCAGTAGGGTTTCGGCAGGTGTAGCGCCATGCCCATCAGGCTGGCGGTACTGAGCATAACGCTAATCCTTGCGGCGTTGCGCAGTGCGGACGATTTAAGAGAAAGATAGCTTTTGAGGGCGGGCAATAGCGGTAGCCGTTTCTGCTTATCCGCCATCAGGTCGCGGGGATAAAGCGGGCGCTGCGTGCGCAACACGCGGGCGATGCGGCTGAAGTGCCAGGCGGCAAACTGGCCGACGGGGTTATCCGGATGCTGACGGGCGATTTTCTCCAGCGCGCCCAGCTGCTTATCCATGTTAAAGCGCGTGGGGTAGCGGTGGTAGAGAATATCGTCGGCCAGCACCCGCAGGCGTGCCGAGACGGTCTGCGCGTTCCAGCGGATCACCGCTTCGGCATGGCTGCGCTCGACCAGCTTTTGCACCTCCTGCGGGTGGTGCAGGCTAACGGAGATATGCTCCTGCAGATCCAATCCGACCTGGAAGGTGCGCAGCAGCCGTTTGTACTCGTGGTTCTTGTTGGCGGCGAGCATATGCAGCTGCTGATAGCACTGGCTTATCAGATCCACCACCTTCTGCTGGCGCGTCAGCAGCGGCGGTAAGGACTTTTCCGGATCGGTATGCTGGGTGAGCAGGGTGTATTTGGCTTCGCAGTAATCCGCAAGCTGCACATAGAGCAGGCTCAGGGATTCACGCAGCGGCTGTTCGCGCCACAGCCAGAACCAAAACCAGTTAAACAGCCCGTACCATAATGTCCCCAGGGCGTAGATCAGCAGCGGCTCCCACACCGGCATATTCCCGGCGAGGCTCAGCGTGAAAATGGCCGCAATCAGCGAGGCGGGAAGCAGGCGGGCGTGCAGCGAACTGATTTCCGCCGTGACGCCGAGGGTCATCGCCAGCACGGTCAGGATCAGCGGCAGCGGGATATCACGAGCCAGTAACAGCTGTACGGCGAGGCTACAGCCCGCAAACAGGCAGCCGCCGATAATCAGGCGTTTGAAAAAGCGCTTATGCGGCGTGTCCAGACCGGCGATGTTGCAGCAGGCGGGCACGAGGGAAAACAGCAGGCCTTGCTGAAGATGTCCGAGGATCAGACCTATGGCCACAGGAAGACACAACACCAGCGTTTGTCGCAGTGCGTAGTTAACTTCCGGGTGATAGATCAGCCTGCGCCACATGGGGAGTAGAGACAAAAACGGCGTGACACCTTGCGATGGCACGCCGTTTAAGCGGAATTAACGCGTTCCGTAAACCACGATGGTTTTACCGTGGGCGGAGATCAGGTTTTGATCTTCCAGCATTTTCAGGATACGGCCCACTGTTTCACGGGAGCAACCGACGATCTGACCAATTTCCTGACGGGTAATTTTAATTTGCATGCCGTCCGGGTGGGTCATAGCGTCTGGCTGTTTCGCCAGGTTCAGCAGGGTTTGTGCGATACGGCCGGTAACGTCCAGGAAGGCGAGGTTACCCACTTTTTCTGACGTGACCTGCAGACGGCGCGCCATCTGGGAAGAAAGACGCATCAGGATGTCAGGGTTAACCTGAATCAGCTGACGGAACTTCTTGTAAGAAATTTCAGCCACTTCACATGCTGTCTTTGCACGAACCCAGGCGCTACGTTCCTGGCCCTCTTCAAACAGGCCCAGTTCACCGATGAAATCGCCCTGGTTCAGATAAGAAAGGATCATCTCTTTCCCTTCTTCATCTTTGATCAGCACTGCCACCGAGCCTTTAACGATGTAATACAACGTTTCCGCTTTTTCACCCTGGTGAATCAGCGTGCTCTTTGATGGGTACTTATGAATGTGGCAATGAGACAAGAACCATTCGAGAGTCGGGTCTGTTTGCGGTTTGCCAAGCACCATGCGCTGTTATCCTCTGTTATAAGCTGTCACCAGAGTCATCAGATGCATCCGGACTCTGGGGTTGCAATCGAATTCTTACCCATACCCTGGGAAGTCGGCTACCGTAACGTTTCGCAGCCAGTAAAGTTTGATGTCCTCTGCATACATGTGTAACGTCAATGTATTACTGTAGCATCCAGAGTGTTTTAGCATAGCTTTCGCCGCGTGTCTCCTGGTGTCTCGCTTCAGCATGATGCAGGTCGCCTTCCATTGCGAGAAATGTAACGCACGCGTAATCTGTCACCAAAAATGCAACGTTGGAGTTTAAGAATATGCAAGCGCGCGTGAAATGGGTTGAAGGTTTAACGTTCCTGGGCGAGTCCGCGTCAGGACACCAGATTTTGATGGACGGTAACTCCGGCGATAAAGCGCCAAGCCCAATGGAAATGGTGCTGATGGCGGCAGGTGGATGCAGCGCAATTGACGTGGTGTCGATTCTGCAAAAAGGTCGTCATGACGTGACGGATTGTGAAGTCAAACTCACGTCAGAACGTCGCGAAGAGGCGCCACGCCTGTTCACCCATATTAACCTGCACTTTGTGGTCACCGGTAAAGAGCTGAAAGACGCGGCCGTCTCGCGTGCGGTTGACCTGTCTGCGGAGAAGTACTGCTCTGTGGCGTTAATGCTGGAGAAAGCGGTAAAAATCACGCATTCGTATGAAGTGATCGAGGCCTAATTATTTGGGCATCGTGCGTGTTGATGCCCTCACCCTAACCCTCTCCCACAGGGAGAGGGAACATGTTCACGCGATCTGCTTCCCTTCCATCAGTCGCTCCACCAGCGGCGTCATGATGAGCTCCATCGCCAGCCCCATTTTTCCGCCCGGCACCACTAACGTATTCATGTGCGAAATAAACGAGCCCTGCAGCATGGCCAGCAGCCAGGGGTAATCAATGCCGTCGAGATTGCGGAAATGGATCACCACAAAGCTCTCATCCAGAGACGGGATACTTTTGGCGGCAAACGGGTTGGAGGTGTCCACCGTCGGCACGCGCTGGAAGTTGATATGGGTGCGGGAAAACTGCGGCGTCAGGAAGTTAATGTAATCCTCCATGGAGCGCACCACGGAGTCCATCACCGCTTCGCGAGAATGGCCGCGCTCGCTCATGTCACGCGTCAGCTTCTGGATCCACTCCAGGTTAACGATAGGGACCACGCCGACCAGCAGATCCACGTGGCGGGCCACGTCGTGTTGAGGGGTGACCACGCCACCGTGCAGTCCTTCGTAAAACAGGACGTCGGTGGGTTCCGGCAGCGGTTGCCACGGGGTAAAGGTTCCCGGCACCTGATTCCAGGGAACGGCTTCATCATAGGTATGCAGATATTTGCGGGACTGCCCTTTGCCGCTCTGGCCGTACTCAATAAAGGTTTGTTCCAGCAGGCCGAAGTCATTGGCTTCCGGACCGAAGTAGCTAATGTGTTTACCCGAATCGCGCGCTTTACGGATGGCCATGTCCATTTCCGGACGCGTGTAGCGGTGAAAGCTATCGCCTTCGACCTCCGCCGCACGGAGATTCAGCTGGGCGAAAATCTTGCGAAATGCGAGGCTGGTGGTGGTGGTTCCCGCACCACTCGACCCCGTAACGGCAATAACCGGATGTCTGGCAGACATAGCAACTCCCTGACTGAAAAGGGTGGAAGATCAGCCGTGAAACGCGTTGCGGGGCATGATATTGACCGTCTCATGCAGTTCTGACCACACCAGCAGCACGTCGCCGCTTTTCAGCTGGCGCTTAACATCGTTGACCTTTTGCTCAAGCGAGCGTTCCTGTTCACCATAATCGGTGCCTTCGCGTAATACAAAGCTTTCAATCAGATTATCGAGCGTTTCGGGAGCCAGATCCTGCCAGGGAATAATCATTTTGCACCGTCCAGATAAGGAGTTAGCCAGTCAGGAATACGCGCCTCAAGCCACATTTTCGGGCGGCGCAGCGTGCCGCTGATAAACCCGACGTGGCCGCCGTGCTCCGTCAACTGATAGTGAACGTTGTCGGGCAGGAATTCCTGCGCGGGGATCGAGTGATGATCCATAAACGGGTCATCTTTGGCATGAATAATCAGCGTCGGCTGCGTGATCTTGCTGAGCAGCGGCATGGCGCTGCACTGACGATAATAGTCAATCGCATCGGCGAAGCCGTGGATTTTCGCGGTGATCAGGTCGTCGAACTCGCGAATACGGCGCACCTTTTTCAACTGGCGCAGGCTGACCGGCAGGGTATCCGGGTAGGCCTTCAGCTTACGCGCCGCGTTGGCCTTCAACAGGTTGAGCAGGTAGCGCTGATAGACGCGGGAAAAGCCTTTATCCATGTGGTAGCTGCACTGCTCCAGCATAAACGGCGCGGAGACAATGACGGCGGCATCCAGCGGTACGCTTTCGCCCTCTTTGGCCAGCAGACAGGCCAGCATATTTCCGCCCAGCGAGTAGCCCACCGCGGCGGTTGGCACGGTGCCAAAGTTGTCCCGCAGCCAGTGTAAAAACCACGTTCCGTCTTCGGTTTCACCCGAGTGATAAATGCGTTTCTGACGATTCGGTTCGCCGCTGCAGCCGCGAAAATGCATCACCACGCCGAGCCAGCCGCGCGCTTTTGCCGCCTCAATTAATCCATGCGCATACGGGCTGTGCAGGCTGCCTTCCAGGCCGTGAAAGACCACCAGACGCGGCTTATGGCGGGCCTGTTCCGGCGCTTCGCTCCAGGCGAGATCCAGAAAATCACCGTCTGGCAGGTCAAGCCGTTGCCAGTGCGGGGTGAACTGAACCTTGCGGCGGATCAGTCGCGGCAGCATGGTCTGCAGGTGGGGGTTAGCCACGCCGCGCATGGGCACGAACTCGGTGCTGTCTTCGGCCGCAATGTCGAAGTCTGATGGAATGATTTGGGTCATAAGGGCGATGCTGATTCTTGTCAGAAATTTACGGTACTTTCCGAATTGTACCCCGTTTAGCCTGGTTTTCCGAAACATGAACTGATCCCGATCACAAATCTTTACCTTGATTATTACTCTCAGGCTAATGATTCCGCTCTACGCTTAATTGATGCCTTTCTCACCAGAGCGCACACTTTACTCAACGTTAAGCAAATCAAAATGATTAGCTGAATCAGGAGGTTAATAATGTTATCTGGGCAAACACCCACCCGGCAATGGAACACGCGACGCAGCGAAAAAGCGCGTCGTCTGGCCTCCGTACCGGTGCAGGGCAAGGTACTGCCAACCGGCGATCTTGTCGCCATGCTGGAAAAATTAATCGCGCCTGGCGACAAGGTCGTTCTTGAAGGGAACAACCAGAAGCAGGCGGATTTCCTTTCCCGCTCGCTGGCCGAAGTGAACCCGCAAATTGTCCACGACCTGCATATGATCATGCCGAGCGTCGGCCGCAGCGAGCATCTGGACATCTTCGAGAAAGGCATCGCCCGCAAGCTGGACTTCTCCTTCTCCGGGACGCAAAGCCTGCGTATTTCGCAGCTGCTGGAAGACGGTCAGCTCGAAATCGGTGCGATTCACACCTACATCGAACTTTACTCACGCCTCTACGTCGACCTTTCGCCCAACGTGGCGCTGATTGCCGGTTTTAAAGCCGACCGCAAAGGCAACCTCTATACCGGGGCGAGTACCGAAGATACCCCGGCGCTGGTGGAGGCCGCCGCTTTCCATGACGGCATCGTCATCGCGCAGGTGAACGAGCTGGTGGACGACGAGTGCGAGCTGCCGCGCGTGGATATTCCGGGCTCCTGGATCGACTACGTGGTCGTTGCGGACAAACCGTTCTTTATTGAACCGCTGTTCACCCGCGACCCGCGCCTCATTAAGCAGGAACATATCCTGATGGCGATGATGGCCATCAAAGGCATCTACGCGGAGCACCAGGTGCAGTCCCTGAACCACGGTATCGGCTTTAACACCGCGGCGATTGAGCTGCTGCTGCCCACCTACGGCGAACAGCTCGGCCTGAAGGGCAAAATCTGTAAACACTGGACGCTGAACCCGCATCCGACGCTGATCCCCGCCATTGAAAGCGGCTGGGTGGAAAGCGTGCACTGCTTCGGCGGCGAGCTGGGGATGGAAGAGTACATCCGCGCCCGTCCGGACGTGTTCTTTACCGGTGCCGACGGCTCTATGCGTTCCAACCGCGCCTTCTGCCAGCTGGCAGGCCAGTACGCGGTGGATATGTTCATCGGCTCTACGCTGCAGGTTGACGGTTACGCCAACTCCTCAACGGTAACGCGCGGTCGTCTTTCCGGCTTCGGCGGTGCGCCAAACATGGGCCATGACCCGCACGGTCGTCGTCACGCTACCCCGGCCTGGCTGAACATGATCACCGAGCCTGACCCGATGCAGCGCGGTAAAAAACTGGTCGTGCAGATGGTAGAAACCTTCCAGGCGGGCGTGAAGCCAACCTTCGTGGAAAAACTCGATGCCGTTGACGTGGCGAAAGCCTCCGGCATGCCGCTGGCACCGGTGATGATTTACGGCGATGACGTGACGCACGTGCTGACGGAAGAGGGGATTGCCTACCTCTACCGGGCGAAAGATCTGGAAGAGCGTCGGGCCATGGTTGCCGCCGTCGCGGGGATCACCGATATCGGCCTGGGCGTTGACGCCAAGCGCGTAGCGGAACTGCGCCAGAGCGGCAAGGTGGTGTACCCGGAAGATATGGGGATTCGCCGCACCGACGCCACCCGCTCTCTGCTGGCGGCGGGCAGCGTGTCAGACCTCGTTGAGTGGTCCGGCGGTCTGTATAACCCACCTGCGAAATTCCGGAGCTGGTAATGAAACTTCTGCCCCAGATTCAGGTTGAAGGCGGTGCCGAATGGCTGGCGCGAACCGCCACGCAGTGTCTGATTGACGAAGCACGTTTAAGCCCGAAACCCGGTCTGGTGGACAGTCGGGGGAACGGCGCGCACCACGATTTATCCCTTGCGCTGATGGAGCGCTCCGCGCGCAGCCTGACCCCCACGTTTCAGGCGCTGGCGCAGCAAAGCTGGCTCCGTCCGGCAGATATTGCGCTTCGGCAAACCGTTGGCCGTCTTGGCCGCGAAGGCGAACAGCAGATGATGGCGGCCACCGACGGGGTGAATACCCATCGTGGCGCGATCTGGGCGCTGGGATTGCTGGTGAGCGCGGTGGCGATGCTGGGCGGGGAGGCAACTGCGCAGGTCGTCGCGAATACGGCCGCTCAGCTGGCGAAACTCCCGGACGACGCGGCACCGAAGGTGTTCAGCAAAGGTCTGCGCGCCACGCACCGCTACCGCGTGCCGGGCGCGCGCGAAGAGGCGCAGCAGGCGTTCCCGCACGTTATGCAGCGCGCACTGCCGCAGCTTCGCCTCAGCCGTCTGAACGGCAGCAGTGAGGCGCAGGCCAGGCTCGACGCGCTGATGGCCATCATGACGTCGCTCACCGACACCTGCGTGCTGTCGCGCGCCGGAATGGAGGGGCTGGACGCCATGCAGAGCGGTGCCAGTGCGGTACTGAACGCCGGAGGCTGTGCAACGGCGGCGGGCCAGCAGGCGCTGGCGAGCCTGGACCGCCAGATGCTCTCGCTCAACGCTTCACCGGGCGGCGCTGCCGACCTGCTTGCCGCCACGCTGTTTCTCGACCGCGTCGAAACGCCTTATTCAAAGCATTAAGAGGAAGTTATGGAAAAAATTACATTGACCGTGCCAGCCAGCCGCGCGTTAAGCGGCAGGGCGCTGGCGGGCGTCGTCGGCTCCGGGGATATGGAGGTGCTCTTCACCGCCGAACCGGGCCAGACGCTAACCATTGATATCACCACCTCAGTCGACAACAGCCGTGGCCGCTGGGAGGCGCTGTTCAACCGCCTGCAGACCGTCAGCAGCCTGCCCGCAGGCAAACTGACCATTCATGACTTCGGCGCGACGCCGGGCGTGGCCCGCATTCGCATCGAACAGGTTTTTGAGGGGGTGAGCCATGCGTGATGACAGCAGCTTTATCGAACTAAAAGCGCGCCAGCGCGCGCAGGCCCTGCTGGATGACGGCAGCTACCGCGAACTGCTGGATCCGTTTGAAGGCATTATCTCTCCGTGGCTTGGGCCGCAGGGCATTGTCCCGCAGGCCGATGACGGCATGGTCGTCGCAAAAGGCACCATCAACGGTCAGCCTGCGGTCGTGGTCGCGATTGAAGGCGCGTTCCAGGGCGGCAGCATGGGCGAAGTGTCCGGTGCAAAAATGGCGGCGGCGCTGGAGCTGGCGGCGGAAGATAACCGTAACGGCATTCCGACGCAGGCAGTGCTGTGCCTCGAAACCGGCGGCGTGCGTCTTCAGGAGGCTAACCTCGGCCTGGCGGCGATTGCCGATATCCACGCCGCGATTGTAGACCTGCGTCGCTACACGCCCGTCATCGGGATTGTGGCCGGGACCGTGGGCTGCTTCGGCGGGATGTCCATTGCGGCAGCGCTGTGCAGCTACCTGATTGTGACCCGCGAAGCGCGTCTTGGCCTCAACGGCCCGCAGGTTATCGAGCAGGAGGCGGGCATTGAAGAGTACGACTCCCGCGACCGTCCGTTTATCTGGAGCATGACCGGCGGCGAAGTGCGCTATCAAAGCGGCCTGGTGGACGCGCTGGTGGGCGACGGCGTAAATGCGGTGAAGGCGGCGATGAACGACGCGATTGCGAAAGGCGTACCGGCGAAACACCGCACCGATAACTACGACGATTACCTGAACCGTCTGACGAATTTCGACACCCGCAAGCAGGCCGATGCCGAACAGATTAACGCGCTTTTTGCCCGGGAGGTGAAATGATGAGTAATTCAAAAAGCCGTGGCGAGCTGTGGCTGGAAACCCTCGCCCCGAACGCCAAACGTATCGAAGGGCTCTGCCCGTCCGTGCAGGCGGCAGACGGCGAGCTGAACGGTGAGGCGGTGCGCTTTGTGGCCGTGGTGCCGGATGCCAACAACCACTTCCCGCGGGCGGCGAAAGGTGAGGTCGGTCTGCTGGAAGGCTGGACGCTGGCGAAAGTGGTCAGCGAAACCGTCGCGGCGGATGCCGATAAAGCCGTGAAGCGCCCGATTGTGGCGGTGATCGACGTCCCGAGCCAGGCCTATGGCCGTCGTGAAGAGGCGTTTGGTATTCATCAGGCGCTGGCAGGCGCCGCTGCCGCGTATGCTAACGCGCGCCTGGCCGGTCACCCGGTGATTGGGCTTATCGTCGGCAAGGCGATGTCCGGCGCGTTCCTGGCGCACGGCTACCAGGCCAACCGTCTGATCGCCTTTAACGACAAGGGCGTGCTGATCCACGCGATGGGAAAAGAGTCTGCGGCGCGTATTACCCTGCGTACCGTCGAGGCGCTGGAAAAACTGGCGGCAACCATTCCGCCAATGGCCTACGACATCAGCAACTACGCCACGCTGGGGCTGCTCTCCAGCCTGCTGGATATCAGCAACCCGGATGCCCCGTCCGATCGCGATCTGGCGCAGGTGAAATCCACCCTGCAACAGGCCATCAGCGATGCCCGTCAGGATGCGACGCTTAAAAATCGTCTGGGTGCTGACAACCGCCGCAGCTCGGCGCTCGTACGCGAACGCATGCGAGCCAGCTGGTAAGTAAAAAAAAGACCTGCCAGAGATGCAAACCCCCGCGAGCGCGTCCGCTGCGCCCGCGTGGGAGCCTGCATCCTGAAAAATAATAAACATCGCACCAGTGCTAAAACTTTTTTTACTACAGGTGATTTATGACTTACGTAATTGTTCATGCTCTTGCACCGATTTTCGTCATCATGCTGCTGGGTTTCTGGGCCGGTAAGGCAAAGATGGTCGATAACAAAAACGTTTCCCTGCTCAATATCTTCGTGATGGATTTTGCACTGCCTGCCGCGCTGTTCAGCGCCACCGTGCAAACGCCGTGGACCGGCATCGTGGCGCAGTCGCCGCTGATTCTGGTGCTGACCCTGGCGATGTGGATCACCTATGCGGCCATCTACTTCCTCGCGACTAAAGTCTTTAAGAAATCCCCGCAGGACGCGGCAGTGCTGACCCTGACGGTAGCTTTACCTAACTACGCTGCGCTGGGCCTGCCGATTCTGGGCAGCGTGCTGGGTGAAGGATCTTCCACGTCGCTTTCCGTTGCGGTCTCTATTGCCTGCGGTTCGGTGCTGATGACCCCATTCTGCCTGCTGATCCTGGAGCGTGAGAAAGCGCGCGCCGAGGGGAATAACTCTGGCTCAACGCTCTCCATGCTGCCGGTGCTGATGTGGCGCTCCATTAAGAAACCGATCGTGATGGGCCCGCTGCTGGGCGTGATTCTTTCCGCCATCGGGATCAAAATGCCGGAACTGGTGCTTGCGGCGATTAAACCGCTGGGGCTGTCGGCGACCGCTGCGGCGCTGTTCCTGACCGGGGTGATCCTCTCTGCCCGTAAGCTGCAGATCAACACCATGGTGATTACGTCCACCATCGCCAAGCTGCTGATTCAGCCCGCTATTGCCTGGGGTATTGTGCTGATCTTCGGTCTGCACGGCTCCGTGGCGATCACCGCTATCCTGATGATTGCGCTCTCCGCAGGCTTCTTCGGCGTGGTGTTCGGTAACCGCTTTGGCGTGCAGTCGCCGGATGCTGAAGCCGTGCTGCTGTTAAGCTCCGTACTGTGTATCCTGTCGCTGCCGCTGTTTATCTCGTTGACTTCAGGAATGTAATTATGACCACAACATTACGCCCGCACGACCTCATCTGGCTTACCGCGCGCGACGCGCTGGAAGGCATCACCGAATCCTGGGTGGAGGCGGCATGGCATACCGGCCTGCCGGTGGTGGTGCGGCGTGATGTTGATAGTGAAGGCCGCATTCCCGTTGGCGTGCGCGGATTGCGCCGCGACCAGCGGGCGGCCGGATGGGTGAAGCCCGAAAACGTGCAGCGCGTGGTGTCGCCGGAAGACCTGTGCGCCACCGCCGATCTGCTGCGTTCGCCGTTTGTCACCCAGCCGCCGGTTCAGGTGGCGCTGCAGCTTGCGCAGCAGGCGTGGCCGTGGACGTGGGGGATCACCGGCAGCACCGGCTACGCGCTGGCGACCGGCATTCCGGTGATCCATGCCGACAGCGATCTCGATCTGCTGATCCGCGCGCCGCAGCCGATTTCCCCCGATGCTTTTACCGCATGGCAGTCGCAGCTTAGCCGCGCGCTGTGTCGGGCGGATACGCAGGTGGATACGCCCGAAGGGGGCTTTGCGCTGGCGGAGTGGCTGCGTGACGGCAAAACGCTGCTGAAAACCCGCCGCGGACCGCGCCTGGTGGCGGATCCGTGGCGCAGGGAGGAGTGATGAAAATACTGTTTACCTTTCCGGGACAGGGCACGCAGCATGAAGGCATGCTGCAAAATTTGCCGGGAACGACGCTGGCACAGGCACGCGAGGTGCTGGGCAGCGAAGTCGATACGCTGGATAGTGCAGCCTCACTCGCTCACACCCGTGCGGTTCAGCTGTGTCTGCTGATTTCAGGCGTGGCCTGGGGGCGAGAGCTGGAGCGTCGCGGCGTGTCGCCGGATATCGTTAGCGGGCTGTCCATCGGCGCTTATCCGGCGGCGGTTATCGCAGGCGCGCTGGACTTTTCGGACGCGCTGAGGCTGGTGGCGCTGCGCGGTGACCTGATGGAGCAGGCGTACCCGTACGGCTACGGCCTGACGGCAATCATGGGCTTAACCCTGCCGCAGGTGGAAACGCTGATTGAAGGCACCGGAACCTACATTGCCAACCTGAACGCTGAAACGCAGATCGTGATTGCCGGAAGCGATGACGGGATGGCGCAGGTGGCGGCGCGAGCGCTGGCAAAAGGGGCGAGCAAGGCCAAACGGCTGGCGGTAAGCGTGCCGTCGCACTGCGCGCTGCTGGCGAAACCGGCACAAAAGCTGGCGGCGGCGTTTGAGTCCGTCACGCTGGCTCGTCCACGCTGCGCGTACCTGAGCGGCAGTACCGGCCGCGTGCTCTGGCAGCCGGAAAAGATTGCCGACGATCTGGCGATGAACATGGCGCGAACCGTGCGCTGGCAGGAGGCGGTGATTTCCGCTAACGAGCGCGAAGCGCGGCTGGCAATTGAGATGCCGCCCGGCGGCGTACTGACCTGCCTGACGCGGCAGGCTGCGTGGGAAGGGGAGACCCTTTCGCTGGAGCGCAGCGGGGTAGACGTGGCGGTGCATCTGGCGAAGCGGCTTCGTGCGTGAGTTTTTTTGCCCGGTGGCGGCTGCGCCTTACCGGTCCTACGGGTTCGGTTGCCTTGTTTTGTATCACACACTTTCCTGCAAACTGCGCGCATACATCCGCCCTTCGGCGGCTAATGCCCGCAGGCTCGGGTCCTGCTCGCGGTTGCGGGCAAAGACAATCGCGATCAGCTGCTGCATCTGGTACGGCTCCGCCAGCTTCAACAGCTGCACCGAATTCTCGTAGACCTTCTTCATCCTGCCCGGCATCAGCGTAAATCCAACGCCCGCCTGTACCAGGCTCAGCATCGAGAAAATGTCATTTACGCGCGTGACGATTTCCGGCTCGAACCCGGCGATATGAAACGCTTCCTGAAACCCGGCATACGTGGCGAACCCTTCTGCCAGAGCGACAAATTTCTGGTCTTTGTAATCACGCAGATCCGCTGGCCCGCTGGTATTCAGCGTGGCGGAAGCCGGTGCGGCGAGGAAGATGTCGTCGTGGAAGAGCGGCAGAACCTCAAGGCTGTTGCGGTCGATGTCGCTTTCGGAGATGGAGATAAGAATCGCGTCCAGCGAGCCTTCATCCAGCATGTGCAGCAGGGTGTCGTTGGAGCCCATCGTCAGATCCATCTCCAGATCCGGACGGCGCAGCTTCATGCCCATAATCAGGCGCGGCACGGTTTCCAGCGTCAGGGAGTAGAGCGTGCCCACGCGCAGCCTCCCCTGGCCGATACCGGCGATTTTGCGCGACTCTTCCAGCCCGCGCTCCATCACCTGCATCACCTCCTGGCAATACTCCAGCAGCGTCCAGGCGGAAGGCAGGGCAATCAGGTTGCGCCCCTTGTGGGTAAAGAGCGGGCAGCGCACGTTCTCTTCCAGCGTGTGCAGCGCGCGGTGCACGCTGACGCCGCTCAGGCCCAGAGTTTCGGCGGTACGCGCGATATTCCCTTTCTCCATAAACGTCATGAAGATGCTGAGCTTGCGGAACGTAATCTCGCTCGTGATATCGAAACTCATAACCCTCCCGGCGTGTTATTCAGCCTGCAGCATCGCTTCCAGCTGTTCCTGCGCGTCCAGCCACGCCATTTCGCACTCTTCGAGACTGGATTTGGTCTTCGCCTGCGTTTGCAGGCAGTCGGTCAGCTCAGACTTGCGGCTCTGGTCATACAGACCGCTGTCGCCGAGCTTCTCTTCAACGATAGCCAGCGTGGCGTTGAGCTTTTCCATCTCTTTTTCGAGACGGGTAATCTCTTTACGCAGCGGCTGCGTCTGGGTGCGAAGCTCCGCTTCACGACGCTTCTGGTCTTTACGCGCCTGCGCGCTGTTGGCGTTGTCTTTTGCTGATTCTTCTGGCTGATTTTCCTGCTTCTGCACGTCCGTCAGCCACTGCTGGTAGTCTTCCAGATCGCCGTCGAACGGTTCGACTTTGCCGCCGTGCACCAGGTAGAGATCGTCCGTGGTAGAGCGGATCAGGTGACGATCGTGCGAAACTACAACCAGCGCGCCTTCGAACTCAATCAGCGCTTCGGTCAGCGCCTGACGCATGTCGAGATCCAGGTGGTTGGTCGGTTCATCGAGCAGCAGCAGATTCGGGCGCTGCCAGACGATCAGCGCCAGCACCAGACGGGCCTTTTCGCCCCCGGAGAAGCGCTCGGTGTTTTCGGTGACCTTATCCCCCTGGAAGCCGAAGCCGCCGAGATAGTCGCGCAGCTTCTGCTCCATCTCCTGCGGCGCCAGGCGCGCGAGGTGCTGAATCGGCGATTCATCCGCGCGTAAAAATTCCAGCTGATGCTGGGCGAAGTAGCCCAGCTTGATGCCCTTCGCCAGGCCGATTTCACCGCTGACCGGGTTAAGCTCGCCCGCCAGCAGCTTGATCAGCGTTGATTTACCGGCACCGTTACGCCCCAGCAGGCCAATGCGTGAACCCGGGACCAGGTTGAGCTTGATGGAGTCGAGAATAATGCGGTCGGCATAGCCCGCGCTCACTTTTTCCATCTTCAGGAGCGGGTTTGGCAGGCTTTCCGGCTCGCGGAAGCTGAAGTGGAACGGGTTATCCACGTGCGCCGGGGCAATCATCTCCATGCGTTCCAGCATCTTGATGCGGCTCTGGGCCTGCTTGGCTTTTGAGGCTTTGGCCTTAAAGCGATCCACGAAGCTCTGCAGGTGCGCCACGCGCTGCTGCTGGCTTTCGTACATGGACTGCTGCTGGGCAAGACGCGTCGCGCGCTGGCGCTCGAAGGAGCTGTAGTTGCCGGTGTACTCGAACATCGTTTGCTGTTCGATATGAATAATTTTATCCACCACCGGGTCGAGGAAGTCGCGGTCGTGGGAGATCAGAATCAGAGTGCCCTGATAGCTCTTGAGCCACTTCTCCAGCCAAATAACCGCATCGAGATCGAGGTGGTTGGTCGGTTCATCGAGCAGCAGCAGGTCAGAGCGGCAGATCAGCGCCTGCGCCAGGTTGAGACGCATACGCCAGCCGCCGGAGAAGTCGCTGACCGGGCGTTCCAGCTGTTCATTGCTGAAGCCCAGGCCGTGCAGCAGGCTGGAGGCGCGGGAGCGAATGGTCCACGCGTCGATAGCGTCCAGCTTGCCGTGAACGGTGGCGATGGCGTGGCCGTCGTTGCGCTCGTTCGCGGCGTTGAGTTCCGCCTCGAGCTTACGGTATTCACGGTCGCCGTCGATAACATAGTCGAGCGCCGGTTCACTCAGCGCAGGCGTCTCCTGGTTTACCCAGGCAAGCTGCCAGTTCCCCGGGAAGGTAAAGTTACCGCCGTCAGCGCTAATCTCGTTTTTCAGCAGCGCCAGCAGGGTGGATTTACCGCAGCCGTTTTTGCCGACCAGGCCCACTTTTTGGCCTGGGTTGATGGTAGCAGTGGCGTTATCCAGCAGGACGCGCACGCCGCGACGAATTTGTAACGAGGAGAAAACAATCATAGAAGCGCCGTATGTTCCGACTATGTTAATTTGTCATTATGATAATGTAAGGTGTGGGCCATTTTCCGCACCGGGCCGCCATGGTAGCCCAAAACAACGACGATACACAAAAACAGAAACAAGACCGGGAGGGGAATGATGTCTCAGACAGCAAAAGTGCTGCTGCTGTATGCCCATCCGGAATCTCAGGACTCGGTGGCAAACCGGGTGCTGCTTAAGCCGGCCACACAGCTCAGCAACGTGACGGTGCACGATCTCTACGCGCACTATCCTGATTTCTTTATTGATATCCCTTACGAGCAGGAGCTGCTGCGTCAGCATGACGTGATTGTGTTCCAGCATCCGCTTTATACCTACAGCTGTCCGGCGCTGCTCAAAGAGTGGCTGGACCGCGTGCTGAGCCGGGGCTTCTCCAGCGGGGTGGGGGGCAACCAGCTGGCGGGA
Organism: Enterobacter sp. 120016; assembly: GCF_018383635.1. Lineage (NCBI taxonomy): Bacteria > Pseudomonadati > Pseudomonadota > Gammaproteobacteria > Enterobacterales > Enterobacteriaceae > Enterobacter > Enterobacter sp. 120016. The sequence continues at coordinate 162,721 of NZ_JAHAWC010000009.1, forward strand.
AAGTACTGGCGTAGTGTGATTACGACCGGTGAACCCGAAAGCGCTTACCGTCACGACGGGCTGAATCGTTATCCGATGAGCGACATCCTGCGGCCTTTCGAGCTGACGGCGGCGATGTGCCGTATGCACTGGATGAGCCCGATTATTGTCTACTGGGCGCGGCGACAGGATCCGAAAGAACTGGCAAGCCACGCCAGAGCCTACGGTGAATGGCTGGCGTCACCCATTCCGGCAGGAGGTCGTTAATGGAAGGATCGAATTTGCTCCTCGCCGGGGTGCTGTTTTTATTTGCGGCCGTCGTCGCGGTGCCGCTTGCTGCACGCATTGGTATCGGTGCGGTGTTGGGTTATCTGCTGGCGGGGATCGCGATTGGTCCCTGGGGACTGGGATTCATCAGCGATGTAGATGAGATTCTCCATTTCTCCGAGCTGGGCGTGGTGTTCCTGATGTTCATCATCGGCCTGGAGCTGAATCCTTCGAAACTGTGGCAACTCCGACGCTCTATCTTTGGCGTGGGCGCCGCGCAGGTGTTGTTCAGCGCCGCGATCCTGGGCGGCCTGCTAATGCTGACCCACTTTTCATGGCAGGCGGCGGTGATTGGCGGGATAGGCCTTGCGATGTCGTCGACGGCGATGGCGCTGCAGCTGATGCGCGATAAAGGGATGAATCGCAACGAAGCCGGTCAGCTGGGCTTTTCGGTGCTGCTGTTCCAGGATTTGGCGGTGATCCCGGCGCTGGCGCTGGTACCGCTGCTGGCGGGATCCGGGGACGATCATTTCGACTGGGCTAAAATCGCCATGAAGGTGCTGGCCTTCGCGGGCATGCTGATCGGCGGTCGTTTCCTGCTACGTCCCGTGTTCCGCTTTATTGCCGCGTCGGGCGTTCGCGAGGTATTTACCGCCGCGACGCTGCTGCTGGTGCTGGGATCGGCGTTATTTATGGACGCGCTGGGGCTGTCGATGGCGCTCGGGACCTTTATCGCCGGGGTGCTGCTGGCGGAGAGCGAGTATCGTCACGAGCTGGAAATTGCCATCGATCCCTTCAAAGGGCTGCTGTTAGGCCTGTTCTTTATCTCGGTGGGGATGGCGCTCAACCTTGGCGTGCTCTATACCCATCTGCTGTGGGTGATAGTGAGCGTTGCCATCCTGGTGGCGGTGAAGACGCTGGTGCTGTACGTCATGGCACGTATCTACGGGCTGCGCAGTTCGGAACGCATGCAGTTTGCCAGCGTGTTAAGCCAGGGGGGCGAGTTCGCGTTTGTGCTGTTTTCGACCGCCTCCTCCCAGAAGCTGTTTAAAGACGATCAGATGGCGCTTTTGCTGGTGACGGTCACGCTGTCTATGATGACCACGCCGCTGCTGATGAAGCTGGTGGATAAACTGCTGTCGCGCCGCCTGAACCCGACGGACGATGAAGACGAAGCGCCGTGGGTGGAAGACGACAAGCCTCAGGTGATTGTGGTGGGCTTTGGCCGTTTCGGACAGGTTATCGGTCGTTTGCTGATGGCGAACAAAATGCGCATTACGGTACTGGAGCGGGATATCAGCGCGGTCAACCTGATGCGCAAATATGGCTATAAGGTGTATTACGGCGATGCCACCCAGCTCGAGCTGCTGCGCTCGGCGGGGGCGGAAGCGGCAGAGTCCATCGTGATTACCTGTAACGATCCGGAAGACACGATGAAGCTGGTGGAGCTGTGTCAGCAGCATTTCCCGCATCTGCATATTTTGGCGCGTGCGCGGGGACGTGTTGAAGCTCACGAACTGTTGCAGGCGGGTGTGAAACACTTCTCCCGTGAGACGTTCTCCAGTGCGCTGGAGCTGGGCCGCAAGGCGCTGATCTCGCTCGGCATGCATCCGCATCAGGCGCAGCGCGCCCAGATGCACTTCCGCCGGCTGGATATGCAAATGTTGCGCGAGCTGATGCCGGTACATACCGATACTGAGCAGATCTCCCGCGTGCGGGAAGCGCGTCGCGAGCTGGAGGAGATCTTCCAGCGAGAGATGCAGCAGGAACGACGCCAGCTTGATGGCTGGGATGAATTTGAATAAAGGGTAACGAAAGATGGCTGTACGTAAACGCTTTATTGCGGGTGCAAAATGCCCGACCTGCCAGGTGCAAGATACCCTGGCGATGTGGCGGGAAAATAATATTGATGTTGTTGAGTGTGTTAAGTGCGGTCACCAGATGCGTGAGGCCGATAAAGAGGCCCGCGATCACGTTCGCAAAGAAGAGCAAGTTATCGGGATTTTTCATCCGGACTAGCGATATGCCCTGAGTTTTTTTAAGCTAAAGGGTACACGGGTGCAGATTTCCGCTACAATCTGCGCCAGCAATTTTCCCACGCTCAGGAGATATCATGAAAGTAGCAAAAGACCTGGTGGTCAGCCTGGCCTATCAGGTACGTACAGAAGACGGTGTGTTGGTTGATGAGTCTCCGGTGAGTGCGCCGCTTGACTACCTGCATGGTCACGGCTCCCTGATTTCTGGCCTGGAAACCGCGCTGGAAGGTCATGAAGTTGGCGACAAATTTGACGTTGCTGTGGGCGCGAACGACGCTTACGGTCAGTATGACGACAACCTGGTTCAGCGCGTTCCTAAAGACGTGTTCATGGGCGTTGACGAACTGCAGGTTGGCATGCGCTTCTTGGCTGAAACTGACCAGGGCCCGGTTCCTGTTGAAATCACCGAAGTGGAAGATGACCACGTCGTGGTTGACGGTAACCACATGCTGGCTGGCCAGAACCTGAAGTTCAACGTAGAAGTTGTTGCGATCCGTGAAGCGACCGAAGAAGAGCTGGCTCATGGCCACGTTCACGGTGCGCACGGTCACGACCATGACCACGATCACGGCCACGACGGCTGCTGCGGTGGTCACGGCCACGACCATGGTCACGACCACGATCACGGTAAAGGTGGTTGCGGTAACGGCGGCTGCGGCTGCCATTAATTCCGTCATGCGGAAAATAAAAAAGCGGGATAATCCCGCTTTTTTTACGCCTCAATAATGAGGAGGTGGCGTCTCTTCAGATTGAGAGGCGATGTGCGATGACTGCGTTGCCTTCACTTTTTCAGTGAGCAGGCGCATCAGATCCCGCAGTTTTGCCATTTCGAGCTCATGTGCGGTCACGGTCTGGTTTAGCTCTTCGATGGTGATGTCCTGAAAAGCCAGGCGGCTTTCCAGCTCAGCCAATCTCGCTTCTATTGCTGTATCCTTCATCATTCACCTCGTTTATTTCAGATTCGCCATAATGGCCCTGCGGCGGCGCAGTTTAACTGAGTTTATCCTTAAGTACAGTCCGCATCCCTTTGGCAGGAAACTTATTTAAACAAAAATAGTCTGAAAAGTGGCGAGAATTGGAAGTGTCTGTCTGTAGATTTCTTCCGCAACGTTTTATAGTACGTCACTCATTTACGTTTAACGCTGGGGTGAGAGTCCCCAGGCCCTGGAGATATGGATGAAATCACTGTTTAAAGTAACGCTGCTGGCGACCACGATGGCCGTTGCGCTGAACGCGCCGCTGTCATTCGCTGCTGATACTGCTGCGAAGCCTGCTGCTACTGCAGACAGCAAAGCGGCGTTCAAAAATGACGACCAGAAATCCGCCTACGCACTGGGCGCATCTCTGGGTCGTTACATGGAAAACTCTCTGAAAGAACAAGAGAAACTGGGCATCAAACTGGATAAAGCTCAGCTGATCGCGGGCGTTCAGGACGCATTTGCAGATAAGAGCAAGCTGTCTGACCAGGAAATTGAACAGACTCTGCAGGCGTTTGAAGCGCGCGTGAAGGGTGCCGCGCAGACTAAGATGGACGCGGACGCGAAAGACAACGAAGCGAAAGGCAAAGCCTACCGCGATACCTTTGCGAAAGAGAAGGGTGTGAAAACCTCTTCTACTGGCCTGGTGTACAAAGTTGAGAAAGAAGGCACCGGCGATGCGCCTAAAGACAGCGACACCGTTGTTGTGAACTACAAAGGTACGCTGATCGACGGTAAAGAGTTCGACAACTCTTACACCCGCGGTGAGCCGCTTTCCTTCCGTCTGGATGGTGTGATCCCTGGCTGGACTGAAGGCCTGAAAAACATCAAGAAAGGCGGTAAGATTAAGATGGTTATCCCACCGGATCTGGCCTACGGCAAAACCGGCGTTCCGGGTATCCCTGCCAACTCTACGCTGGTCTTTGACGTAGAGCTGCTGGACATCAAACCGGCACCGAAAGCGGATGCCAAAGCAGACGCGCCGGCTGACGATAAAGCCGCTGCTGCTAAGAAGTAATGCTGTAAAAAAACCGCCGCCTTTAAGGCGGCGGTTTTTTATTGTGGGGCAGATATAATTAACACTGGAAAGCGTTAGGCACGCTGTATTAATTTAGTTGTCCGTGTAGATAATGAGCCTGCCCTGAAAACCTAACGACAGGCTCCTGAAAAGGAGTGTTTTTTTCATGTCCAGGTCGCTTTTAACCAACGAAACCAGTGAACTTGATTTGCTGGATCAACGTCCTTTCGATCAGACCGACTTCGATATTCTGAAATCCTATGAAGCGGTAGTGGACGGGTTAGCGATGCTCATTGGCTCCCACTGCGAAATCGTATTGCACTCCCTGCAAGATCTGAAGTGTTCCGCCATCCGCATTGCGAATGGTGAGCATACTGGCCGTAAAATTGGTTCGCCAATTACCGACCTTGCATTGCGTATGCTGCATGACATGACCGGCGCGGACAGCAGCGTCTCCAAATGCTATTTCACCCGCGCCAAAAGTGGCGTGCTGATGAAATCAGAAACCATCGCGATTCGAAACCGCGAGCATCGTGTTATTGGGCTACTGTGCATCAACATGAACCTTGATGTGCCATTCTCGCAAATCATGAGCACCTTTATTCCACCAGAAACGCCGGACGTTGGCTCTTCTGTTAACTTTGCCTCCTCCGTTGAAGATCTGGTGACGCAGACGCTTGAGTTTACGATTGAAGAGGTGAATGCCGATCGCAACGTCTCGAACAACGCCAAGAATCGTCAGATCGTGCTCAATCTCTATGAGAAAGGGATTTTTGATATTAAAGACGCCATCAACCAGGTGGCCGATCGTCTGAACATCTCCAAGCACACGGTCTACCTCTATATTCGCCAGTTCAAAAGCGGCGATTTCCTGGGACAAGATAAGTAATGCGTTTTGCGTTAATGGTGACAGGCCCGGCCTACGGTACTCAGCAGGCCAGCAGCGCGCTGCAGTTTGCGCATGCGCTACTGGCGGCCGGGCATGAGCTGGCGAGCGTCTTTTTCTATCGGGAAGGGGTGTATAACGCGAATCAGTTTACGTCACCGGCGAGCGATGAGTTCGATCTGGTGCGCGGCTGGCAGGCATTAAACGAAAAGCAGGGCGTAGAACTGCACATCTGCGTGGCGGCGGCACTGCGCCGCGGCGTGACCGATGCAACCGAAGCCGCGCGTCTTGGTTTATCGGGTTCTAACCTGCAGCCCGGTTTTTCGTTGAGTGGTCTGGGTGCACTGGCACAGGCGGCATTAACCTGTGACAGAGTGGTGCAATTTTGATGAAGCGCGTGGCATTTGTTTTTACCTCTGCGCCGCACGGCAGCGCTTCTGGTCGAGAAGGGCTGGATGCGTTACTTGCGACTTCCGCGCTGACCGAAGATATCGGTGTCTTCTTTTTGGGCGACGGCGTATTTCAGCTTCTGACGGGGCAACAGCCTCAGGCCATTCTGGCGCGTGATTACATCGCGACGTTCAAAGTGTTACCGCTTTACGATATCGAAACCTTCTATGTTTGTGCTGACTCTTTGGCCGCGCGTGGTTTAAACGAGGCAACGCCTTTCGTGCTGGATGCGACGGTCCTGTCTTCTGCTGCATTGCGCGAACACCTTTCCCACTACGACACTATTCTGACTTTCTGAGGCCGTCATGCTCCATACTCTGAGCCATTCACCATGGCAATGTGATACCGACGCGTTACTGAGTATGCTGCGCGAAGGTGATGACCTGCTGCTGATTCAGGATGGCGTGCTTGCCGCACTGGAAGGCAGTCGTTTCGTTGAAATTCTCACGAATGCCCCCATAACAGTCTCTGCGCTGAAAGACGATCTGGATGCGCGGGGTCTTTCTGGTCAAATTTCAGCCAAAATTGACGTGGTTGGCTATACTGATTTCGTCAATCTTACTGTGACGCACGCCAGTCAAATGAACTGGTGATCTGAGATCGCTGTATATTTCTTGACACCTTTTCGACGTAGCCCTAAAATTTCGCGTCCTCATATTGTATGAGGTCGATTTATTACGTGTTTACGAAGCAAAAGCTAAAACCAGGAGCTATTTAATGGCAACAGTTAACCAGCTGGTACGCAAACCACGCGCACGCAAAGTTGCAAAGAGCAACGTGCCTGCGCTGGAAGCCTGCCCGCAGAAACGTGGCGTATGTACTCGTGTATATACCACCACTCCTAAAAAACCAAACTCCGCACTGCGTAAAGTATGCCGTGTGCGTTTGACTAACGGTTTCGAAGTGACTTCCTACATCGGTGGTGAAGGTCACAACCTGCAGGAACACTCCGTGATCCTGATCCGTGGCGGTCGTGTTAAAGACCTTCCGGGTGTTCGTTACCACACCGTTCGTGGTGCGCTCGACTGCTCAGGTGTTAAAGACCGTAAGCAGGCTCGCTCCAAGTACGGCGTGAAGCGTCCTAAGGCTTAATGGTTCTCCGTTAAGTAAGGCCAAACTGATTTATCTTAATGTCACACTAAACTCTTTGAGTTTTGGACAATCCTGAATTAACAACGGAGTATTCCCATGCCACGTCGTCGCGTCATTGGTCAGCGTAAAATCCTTCCAGATCCGAAATTCGGATCAGAACTGCTGGCAAAATTTGTAAATATCCTGATGGTAGATGGTAAAAAATCTACTGCAGAAGCAATCGTATACAGCGCGCTTGAGACCCTGGCTCAGCGTTCTGGTAAAAATGAACTGGAAGCTTTCGAAGTCGCTCTCGACAACGTTCGCCCAACTGTAGAAGTTAAGTCCCGCCGCGTTGGTGGTTCTACTTATCAGGTTCCAGTTGAAGTTCGTCCGGTTCGTCGTAATGCTCTGGCAATGCGTTGGATCGTTGAAGCTGCTCGTAAACGCGGTGATAAATCCATGGCTCTGCGTCTGGCGAACGAACTTTCTGATGCTGCAGACAACAAAGGTACTGCAGTTAAGAAACGTGAAGACGTTCACCGTATGGCAGAAGCCAACAAGGCGTTCGCACACTACCGTTGGTAATCCCTTCGGAGTATTAGTCACCAGGCGGGCGCTTCAGAGAAGCCGCCCGCTCTGGGTAACTTAACTGAACGCCTAAAGATATAAACGAGGAATCAAATGGCTCGTACAACACCCATCGCACGCTACCGTAACATCGGTATCAGTGCGCACATCGACGCCGGTAAAACCACTACTACCGAACGTATTCTGTTCTACACCGGTGTAAACCATAAAATCGGTGAAGTTCATGACGGCGCAGCCACCATGGACTGGATGGAACAGGAGCAGGAGCGTGGTATTACTATCACCTCCGCAGCGACTACTGCATTCTGGTCAGGTATGGCTAAGCAGTACGAACCGCATCGCGTAAACATCATCGACACCCCGGGCCACGTTGACTTCACCATCGAAGTAGAACGTTCCATGCGTGTTCTTGACGGCGCGGTAATGGTTTATTGCGCAGTTGGTGGTGTTCAGCCACAGTCTGAGACCGTATGGCGTCAGGCGAACAAATATAAAGTTCCACGCATCGCGTTCGTTAACAAAATGGACCGTATGGGTGCTAACTTCCTGAAAGTTGTTGGTCAGATCAAATCCCGTCTGGGCGCGAACCCTGTTCCGCTGCAGCTGGCAATTGGTGCTGAAGAAGGCTTCACCGGCGTTATCGACCTGGTGAAAATGAAAGCCATCAACTGGAACGATGCAGACCAGGGCGTTACCTTCGAATACGAAGATATCCCGGCTGAGATGCAGGACCTGGCTGACGAATGGCACCAGAACCTGATCGAATCCGCTGCTGAAGCTTCTGAAGAGCTGATGGAGAAATACCTGGGTGGTGAAGAACTGACTGAAGAAGAGATCAAAAAAGCTCTGCGTCAGCGCGTTCTGAACAACGAAATCATCCTGGTAACCTGTGGTTCTGCGTTCAAGAACAAAGGTGTTCAGGCGATGCTGGATGCGGTAGTTGACTACCTGCCATCCCCGGTTGACGTTCCTGCGATCAACGGCATCCTGGACGACGGTAAAGATACTCCGGCTGAGCGTCACGCAAGCGACGAAGAGCCATTCTCTGCACTGGCGTTCAAAATTGCTACCGACCCATTCGTGGGTAACCTGACCTTCTTCCGCGTTTACTCTGGTGTGGTTAACTCCGGTGACACCATCCTGAACTCCGTGAAAACGGCGCGTGAACGTTTTGGCCGTATCGTACAGATGCACGCTAACAAACGTGAAGAGATCAAAGAAGTTCGTGCGGGCGACATCGCTGCAGCTATCGGTCTGAAAGACGTGACTACTGGTGACACCCTGTGTGACCCAGATCACCCGATCATTCTGGAGCGTATGGAATTCCCTGAGCCGGTAATCTCCATCGCAGTTGAACCAAAAACCAAAGCTGACCAGGAAAAAATGGGTCTGGCTCTGGGCCGTCTGGCGAAAGAAGACCCATCATTCCGCGTATGGACTGATGAAGAATCTAACCAGACCATCATCGCTGGTATGGGTGAACTGCACCTGGACATCATCGTTGACCGTATGAAGCGTGAATTCAACGTTGAAGCGAACGTGGGTAAACCTCAGGTTGCTTACCGCGAAGCGATTCGCGCGAAAGTTACCGATGTTGAAGGTAAACACGCTAAGCAGTCTGGTGGTCGCGGTCAGTACGGTCACGTTGTGATCGACATGTACCCACTGGAGCCGGGCTCTAACCCGAAAGGTTACGAGTTCATCAACGACATCAAAGGTGGTGTAATTCCTGGCGAATACATCCCAGCCGTTGATAAAGGCATTCAGGAACAGCTGAAAGCGGGCCCTCTGGCTGGCTATCCGGTTGTTGACATGGGTGTTCGTCTGCACTTCGGTTCTTACCACGACGTTGACTCCTCTGAACTGGCGTTTAAACTGGCTGCGTCTATTGCCTTTAAAGAAGGCTTTAAGAAAGCAAAACCAGTTCTGCTTGAGCCAATCATGAAGGTTGAAGTAGAAACTCCTGAAGAGAACACCGGTGACGTTATCGGTGACTTGAGCCGTCGTCGCGGTATGCTGCGTGGTCAGGAATCCGAAGTAACTGGCGTTAAGATCCACGCTGAAGTTCCGCTGTCTGAAATGTTCGGATATGCAACTCAGCTGCGTTCTCTGACCAAAGGTCGTGCATCATACACCATGGAATTCCTGAAGTATGATGATGCGCCTAACAACGTTGCTCAGGCCGTTATTGAAGCCCGTGGTAAGTAATCCACAGGATTAAAACCTAAGTCCCGTGCTCTCTCCACAGGGGAGAGCACTATAGTAAGGAATATAGCCGTGTCTAAAGAAAAATTTGAACGTACAAAACCGCACGTCAACGTTGGTACTATCGGCCACGTTGACCATGGTAAAACTACCCTGACTGCTGCAATCACTACCGTTCTGGCTAAAACCTACGGTGGTTCTGCTCGTGCATTCGACCAGATCGATAACGCACCAGAAGAAAAAGCACGTGGTATCACCATCAACACTTCCCACGTTGAATATGACACCCCGACTCGCCACTACGCACACGTAGACTGCCCAGGCCACGCCGACTATGTTAAAAACATGATCACCGGTGCTGCGCAGATGGACGGCGCGATCCTGGTTGTTGCTGCGACTGACGGCCCAATGCCTCAGACTCGTGAGCACATCCTGCTGGGTCGTCAGGTAGGCGTTCCTTTCATCATCGTGTTCCTGAACAAATGCGACATGGTTGATGACGAAGAGCTGCTGGAACTGGTAGAGATGGAAGTTCGTGAACTGCTGTCTCAGTACGATTTCCCAGGCGACGATACCCCAATCGTTCGTGGTTCTGCTCTGAAAGCGCTGGAAGGCGAAGCTGAGTGGGAAGCGAAAATCATCGAACTGGCTGGCTTCCTGGATTCTTACATCCCAGAACCAGAGCGTGCGATTGACAAGCCATTCCTGCTGCCAATCGAAGACGTATTCTCCATCTCCGGTCGTGGTACCGTTGTTACCGGTCGTGTAGAGCGCGGTATCATCAAAGTTGGTGAAGAAGTTGAAATCGTTGGTATCAAAGAGACTGCGAAGTCTACCTGTACTGGCGTTGAAATGTTCCGCAAACTGCTGGACGAAGGCCGTGCTGG
>NZ_JAHAWC010000010.1:0-157331 GCF_018383635.1 Enterobacter sp. 120016
GGCGTATATTACGCTTTCCTCTTTCAGAGTCAACCCGTTATTTCAGGATTTTTTCTCTTCAACCGAACCGCTTGTTGTGTGAAGTGATTCACATCCGCCGTGTCGATGGAGGCGCATTATAGGGGGCCGCCGAGGAATGACAAGCGGAAAAATGCATTTTTATTTCAACCGCTCATCTTTTCGCCAAAAAGGCTATTTTTGGTGCTTTTTAATCTCTTTTGGCAGATCGGCCAGACTATTAATCACCCAATCCGCTGCATTTTCTGCTTCTGGCGTCACCGGCTTACCGGTGCGAACTAATATTTTGGTCCCTACACCCGCTGCTGCTGCTGCCTGCATATCTTCCAGTTTATCGCCCACCATATAAGAAGCAGACATATCAATGTGCAGGAACTCCTGCGCAGAGATGAACATCCCCGGATGCGGCTTACGGCAGTCACAGGTCTGGCGATACGCTTCTACCGTTCCCTGCGGGTGGTGCGGACAATAGTAGATGCCGTCGAGATCCACGCCTCGGTCGGCCAGCGACCAGTCCATCCATTCCGTTAGCGTTTCGAACTGCGCTTCGGTGAATTTACCGCGTGCAATACCCGACTGGTTCGTCACCACCACCAGCGCATAGCCCATCTCTTTCAGCTGGCGCATGGCATCTATTACGCCCTCGATAAACTCGAACTCATCAATCTCATGGACATAACCGTGATCCACATTAATAGTGCCGTCACGATCGAGAAAAATTGCGGGTACTGATTTTGCCACCGGTTTGCTCCTGAAAAAGGCATGTTCGACTAGTATCTCATGAATCGCAGCGCAATAAAGTGCTCATCGTACAGAGTTGGATTGATTTAGACGTCTGGATGCCTTAACATCCGTTTTGTTTACGGTCATCACCCGTATCTGGCAGAAGAAAATGCCACGGCTAACTTACATACGATAAAAATAATCTAATGATTAAACTTTCCAATATCACCAAAGTGTTCCAGCAGGGGAACCGAACCATTCAGGCGCTGAACAACGTCAGCCTGCATGTTCCTGCTGGTCAAATTTATGGCGTCATTGGCGCATCGGGTGCAGGTAAAAGCACGCTGATTCGTTGTGTTAACCTGCTTGAGCGCCCAACTCAGGGCAACGTAGAAGTTGGCGGCCAGGAACTTACCGCCCTCTCAGAGAAAGAACTCACCAAAGCGCGTCGTCAGATTGGCATGATCTTCCAGCACTTTAACCTGCTGGCCTCCCGTACCGTGTTCGGCAACGTTGCCTTACCGCTTGAGCTGGATAACACGCCAAAAGAAGAAGTGAAGCGTCGCGTCACCGAGCTGCTCGACCTCGTGGGTCTGGGCGACAAACATGATAGCTACCCGGCAAACCTGTCCGGTGGGCAAAAACAGCGTGTGGCCATTGCCCGCGCGCTGGCAAGCAATCCTAAGGTACTGCTGTGTGATGAAGCCACCAGCGCACTGGATCCGGCAACCACGCGTTCGATTTTGGAACTGCTGAAAGACATTAACCGTCGCCTGGGCCTGACGATCCTCCTTATTACGCACGAGATGGACGTGGTGAAACGCATCTGCGACTGCGTGGCGGTCATCAGCAACGGTGAGCTGATCGAGCAGGACACGGTAAGTGAAGTGTTCTCGCATCCGAAGACGCCGCTGGCACAGCAGTTCATCCAGTCCACGCTGCATCTGGATATCCCGGAAGATTATCTTGAGCGTTTGAAAACCGAACCGACGGCAGACAGCGTCCCGATGCTGCGCATGGAGTTCACCGGTCAGTCCGTTGACGCTCCCCTGCTTTCCGAAACCGCGCGTCGCTTTAACGTGAACAACAACATTATCAGCGCGCAGATGGATTACGCCGGTGGCGTGAAGTTCGGCATCATGCTGACAGAAATGCACGGCACCCAAGAAGAAACCCAGGCCGCAATTGCCTGGCTGCAAGAACACCACGTAAAAGTAGAGGTACTGGGTTATGTCTGAGCCGATGATGTGGCTGCTGGTTCGCGGCGTTTGGGAAACGCTGGCAATGACCTTTGTCTCTGGCTTCTTTGGTTTTGTGATTGGCCTGCCGGTCGGCGTATTGCTGTACGTGACGCGTCCGGGTCAAATCATTGAGAACGCGAAGCTGTACCGTACGCTCTCTGCGCTGGTGAACATCTTCCGTTCTATTCCCTTCATTATTCTGCTGGTGTGGATGATTCCGTTTACCCGCGTGATCGTCGGTACGTCTATCGGTCTGCAGGCGGCCATCGTTCCGCTGACCGTAGGCGCAGCGCCGTTTATCGCCCGTATGGTTGAAAACGCCCTGCTGGAGATCCCGACAGGTCTGATTGAAGCTTCCCGCGCGATGGGCGCAACGCCGATGCAGATCGTGCGCAAAGTCCTGCTCCCGGAAGCACTGCCGGGCCTGGTGAACGCGGCAACCATCACGCTCATCACGCTGGTCGGGTATTCCGCGATGGGCGGTGCCGTTGGCGCTGGCGGTTTAGGTCAGATTGGTTACCAGTACGGCTATATTGGATATAACGCTACCGTGATGAATACCGTTCTGGTATTGCTGGTTGTTCTGGTTTATTTAATCCAGTTCTCTGGCGATCGCATCGTCCGGACCGTTACTCACAAATAACGTTACACACAACACAAACTCTACGAGTTAAGGATAAAACATGGCGTTTAAATTAAAGACCTTTGCAGCAGTAGGCGCGCTGATCGGCTCTCTGGCACTGGTGGGTTGCGGTCAGGACGAAAAAGATCCAAACCACATTAAAGTGGGCGTTATCGTGGGTGCAGAACAACAGGTTGCAGAAGTTGCTCAGAAAGTGGCAAAAGAGAAGTATGGCCTGGACGTTGAGCTGGTGACCTTCAACGATTACGTTCTGCCGAACGAAGCGCTGAGCAAAGGCGATATCGACGCTAACGCCTTCCAGCATAAGCCATATCTGGATCAGCAGATCAAAGATCGTGGCTATAAACTGGTGGGCATCGGTAACACCTTCGTTTATCCAATTGCCGGTTACTCCAAGAAAATTAAATCGCTGGACGAACTGCAGCCGGGCTCTCAGGTTGCCGTGCCTAACGACCCAACCAACCTTGGCCGTTCCCTGCTGCTGCTGCAGAAAGTGGGCCTGATCAAACTGAAGGACGGTGTTGGCCTGCTGCCAACCGTTCTGGATGTCACCGAAAACCCGAAAAATCTGAAAATTGTTGAACTGGAAGCACCGCAGCTGCCACGTTCTCTGGACGATGCACAGATTGCTCTGGCCGTGATCAACACCACTTACGCCAGCCAGATTGGCCTGACGCCAGCTAAAGACGGTATCTTCGTTGAAGATAAAGACTCCCCGTACGTTAACCTGATCGTGACTCGCGAAGACAACAAAGACGCGGAAAACGTGAAGAAATTCGTTCAGGCTTATCAGTCTGATGAAGTTTACCAGGAAGCCAACAAAGTGTTTAACGGCGGCGCTGTTAAAGGCTGGTAATCTCACCTCAGTGTAATATCATCAGGACGGGCTTATGCCCGTCTTGTCATTTGTGCAGTCAACTGATTCAATATCTGACGTTTTGATTATCCATTGAGGAAATATTATGCGTGCTTTACCGATCTGTCTTTTAGCACTCATGCTGAGCGGCTGTTCTATGCTAAGCAGATCTCCCGTTGAACCTGTTCAAAGCACGGCAACCCCGCCAAAAACCGAGCCTGCGAAACCGAAAGTGGTTCGCCCTGCGCCGGTTCGCATTATCACGAAAGCAGACGAACTCGTCGGTAAACCGTTCCGTGAACTGGGCGAAGTGAGCGGTGAATCCTGTCAGGCGACCAATCAGGACTCACCACCGAATATTCCGACAGCGCGTAAACGTATGCAGATTAATGCCGCAAAAATGAAAGCCAACGCGGTCCTGCTGCACAGCTGTGAAGTCACCAGCGGCACGCCGGGCTGCTACCGTCAGGCGGTTTGCATCGGTTCTGCGTTGAACATCACGGCGAAATGAGTGCATTTCAGTTCGAGCAGATAGGCGTTATCCACTCTCCTTATAAAGAGAAGTTCGCCGTCCCCCGCCAGCCCGGTCTTGTGACCAGCGGAAGCGGTGAGCTTCACCTGATTGCGCCTTACAATCAGGCCGATGCGGTACGCGGGCTCGAGGCTTTCAGCCATTTATGGGTGGTGTTCGTGTTTCACCAGACGATGGAAGGCGGCTGGCGTCCGACCGTGCGCCCTCCTCGTCTTGGCGGAAATGCCAGAATGGGCGTGTTTGCGACTCGCTCGACCTTCCGCCCAAACCCGGTTGGCATGTCGCTGGTTGAACTGAAAGGCATACACTGCCAGAAAGATCGGGTGATACTGGAGTTAGGTAGCCTGGATCTGGTGGACGGCACGCCGGTAATCGACATCAAACCCTATTTGCCCTTCGCCGAAGCCCTCCCGGACGCGCGTGCAAGCTATGCTCAGGACGCGCCGCAGGCGGACATGCCTGTTTATTTTACGCCTGAGATAACCGCGCAGCTCGGTCAACTGGAGAAACGCTATCCTCGCTTACGGGATTTCATCACTGAAGTTCTGGCACAGGACCCTCGTCCAGCCTACCGTAAAGAAGAGGAAGCAGGAAAAACGTACGCCGTCTGGCTGATGGATTTTAACGTTCGCTGGCGCGTCACCGGGGCAGGTTTTGAAGTGTTTGCCCTTGAACCCAGGTAATTTTGTTCTCCTCTCTTTTGGCATCTTTGCCACACTGGTAAACTAAACCACTTTTTTTGTGTCAGGCTGGTGATTCAGCCTGTTCCAATCGTCGAAATGGAACCGTAACAACATGCGTACTAGCCAATATCTGCTCTCCACTCTGAAGGAGACGCCTGCCGACGCCGAAGTGATCAGCCATCAGCTGATGCTGCGCGCCGGGATGATCCGCAAGCTGGCCTCCGGGTTATATACCTGGCTGCCGACCGGCGTGCGCGTCCTGAAAAAAGTCGAAAACATCGTGCGTGAAGAGATGAACAACGCCGGTGCTATCGAGGTGTCCATGCCTGTGGTTCAGCCCGCTGACCTATGGCAGGAGAGTGGCCGTTGGGAACAATATGGTCCTGAACTGCTGCGCTTCGTCGATCGCGGCGAGCGTCCGTTCGTTCTCGGCCCAACGCATGAAGAAGTTATTACCGACCTGATTCGTAATGAGCTGAGCTCTTACAAACAGCTGCCGCTGAACTTCTTCCAGATCCAGACCAAGTTCCGTGACGAAGTTCGCCCACGTTTCGGCGTTATGCGCTCTCGCGAATTCCTGATGAAAGATGCCTACTCTTTCCATACCTCTCAGGAATCACTGCAAGAGACTTACGACGCAATGTACGCGGCTTACAGCAAAATCTTCTCCCGCATGGGTCTGGATTTCCGTGCTGTGCAGGCTGATACCGGCTCCATCGGCGGTAGCGCATCCCATGAGTTCCAGGTACTGGCGCAGAGCGGTGAAGACGATGTGATCTTCTCTGACTCTTCAGACTACGCGGCGAACATCGAATTTGCAGAAGCGCTGGCACCAAAAGAACCACGCGGCGCGGCAACGCAAGAGATGACGCTGGTTGATACGCCAAACGCGAAAACCATCGCCGAGCTGGTTGAGCAGTTCAATCTGCCAGTCGAAAAAACCGTGAAAACGCTGCTGGTGAAATCCGCCGAAGGTAGCGCTTACCCGCTGGTTGCCCTGCTGGTGCGTGGCGATCACGAGCTCAACGAAGTGAAAGCCGAGAAGCTGCCGCAGGTAGCCAGCCCGCTGACGTTCGCAACGGAAGCGGAAATCCGCGCCGTGGTGAATGCGGGTCCAGGTTCACTGGGTCCAGTCAACCTGCCGGTGCCGGTTGTTATTGACCGCACGGTTGCTGCAATGAGCGACTTCTCCGCAGGTGCGAACATCGACGGTAAACACTACTTCGGCATCAACTGGGATCGCGACGTGGCGACGCCGGAAGTGGCTGACATCCGTAACGTGGTTGCAGGCGATCCAAGCCCGGACGGTCAGGGTACCCTGATGATTAAGCGCGGCATCGAAGTCGGTCACATCTTCCAGCTGGGTGATAAATACTCTCGCGCGCTGAACGCCGCAGTTCAGGGTGAAGATGGCCGTAACCAGATCCTGACCATGGGCTGCTATGGTATCGGGGTGACGCGCGTGGTGGCTGCGGCAATTGAGCAGAACTACGACGAGCGCGGCATCGTCTGGCCGGACAATATCGCGCCGTTCCAGGTGGCTATTCTGCCAATGAACATGCACAAGTCTTACCGCGTGCAGGAGCTGGCCGAGAAGCTGTATGCCGAGCTGCGCGCTCAGGGTATCGAAGTGCTGATGGATGACCGTAAAGAGCGTCCGGGCGTGATGTTTGCCGATATGGAACTGATCGGTATCCCGCACACCGTCGTCATCGGTGACCGCAACCTCGACAGCGATGAGATTGAATACAAATACCGTCGCAGCGGCGAAAAACAGATGATCAAGACCGGCGACATTCTTGATTACCTGGTGAAAGCCATCAAAGGCTAAACAAAAAACCCCGCTCAGGCGGGGTTTTTTAATGGCTCAGCGTCAGCTTATTTACTGTTACAGTCTTTACCCGCGACAAATTTCGCGTCTTTATCTGCCACCAGCGTTTTCACCATCTCTCCGCTATCCGGGTTTGGCTCCAGCGTAAAGTGGCCGTCAACCGTCAGCAGTACCGGCTTGCTGTCATTGCCGCGTGCCACAGCGTAATCACGTTCAAGCTGCGCATTGTTTGCCACGCTGACCTTCCTGCCGGTTGCGCAGTCGGTAAAGATCGCCGCATCCGCCATATAGAAGTACATCCCCCGCATTGCCATCGGCGTGGCAGGCAGAGCCGCTTTTACCGGCGCAAGCGTGTAGTTGAACTGAGATTCAATCGGGTTGCCTTCGCGGTCAAGCATCTCCATCCCCTCACCTTTGGCGCGGAAAAAGGTTTTCTCACCGGTGGTATCCGTCAGGACCAGCTTCTCAGCCGTGCGCGCCCATGTTCCATAAGTTGCAAAAGAAGAAGGCTCTTTTGCGCCCTGATAGCGCTGGTTCATCACCCAGGTGCCGTCTTTTTGCAGGAACAGAGACGTTTCAATGCCTTCGCAGTCCGCGCAAGGCAATACGCCGCGCCAGCTTTGCTGCATTGGTTTTAATTCTTCCGTTTGCGTGGGTTGTAAAACCTGCGTTTCGGAGCGGTTGTTACACCCGAAAAGCGCAAACAGCGTACTCGCTGCCAGCGCTGACCATAATACTTTTTTCACAATGAATTCCTTATGAAAAGTGTGTTCCCTTTCGTCACTCTGTCGGGCGACGAACTTTACCGCGTAGTGCTTTCACTGTGGATTTTTGGGCCTTCGAGGACAACCGACGCTCTTTCGATGCGCGGGTTGGCCGCGTTGCCCGGCGGCTTTTTTGTACTGCCGTTAACTCTTTGATGACCGCCACCAGCCTGGCTATTGCCGCTTCCCGGTTGAGCTCCTGGCTACGGTACTCCTGGGCTTTGATCACAATCACGCCATCGCTGGTGATCAGGTGATGGCTGGCGGCAAGCAGGCTTTCTTTATAATACTCTGGCAGGCTTGAGGCCCGAATGTCAAAACGCAAATGGATAGCCGTCGACGCCTTGTTGACGTGCTGCCCACCAGCCCCCTGCGCACGAATGGCGGTGATCTCCAGCTCGTTGTCAGGAATGCAGACGTTTCGGGACAAGACGATCATGACGCGGGTTGCCACGCCGTTAAATGAATTTCCAGATTATTCTGAGAATCAGAGAGCCAGATGGCGCCGTCCTGAATCGTCGCCTGCAAAACCATGGTCCGGCTGGCAAACTCGCTCAACTGCGCCAGCTGCTCATCATCCAGATACCAGACCGTGAGATTTTTAAACTGTCCGCACTTGCTCTTGTTTTGCTGCCACCAGATCTCCGCAGCGCGCTGATTATACGCGAATAAGGCCACTTTAGCGGACTGGGTGCAGGCCTTCTTAATTCTGCGCTCGTCCGGCAGTCCGAGTTCGATCCACAAATCGATACCCAGATGATCGTTGCGCAGCCAGGCTTCAGGCTCGTCTTCTGCGCTTAACCCACGGGTAAACTGCAGACGCTCGTCGGCATACTTAATCCACGCCAGCAGGCGCAGCATCATGCGCTCCTGGGTTTCAGAGGGGTGGCGTGCCAGAGTAAGCGACGCGTCCAGGAACTGGTTGCGATCCAGATCGGCCACATTGACCACTGCTTTATAAATTGTCGCTTTCAGCGCCATGAGAGAACTCCATTCGAATCAGGCGCACATTGTAGCGAAAACCGCGGCAAAAGGCTGTTACAGGGTGTTAAATACACCACTATCAAGGCTCTGATATTGCTTAAATGAGTATGGTATAGTCACCTTGCTAAACCGAGTTTATCTTCGTAGGCTTAATGAGATCTCACAGTAAGTCAGTGCGCTGGCGGGAGGGGATGTGAATAATTATTGTGAGTTAATTCGCAAACGGTATGCGGAAATCGCCAGCGGAGATCTGGGGTATATCCCGGACGCGCTGGGCTGTGTATTGAAGGTGCTTAATGAAGTGGCCTCTGATGAGAGCCTTTCAGAGTCGGTCAGGGAAAAAGCAGCGTATGCTGCGGCGAATTTACTGGTGAGCGATTATGTCGATGAATGATACTTATCAACCCATCAATTGTGATGACTATGACAACCTCGAACTCGCCTGCCAGCATCATTTATTACTGACGCTGGAGCTAAAAGATGGCGAAGTGTTGAAGGCGAAAGCCAGCGATCTGGTTTCACGAAAGAATGTGGAATATCTGATAGTGGAAGACGCCGGTGCGACGCGTGAGCTGCGTCTGGACAAAATAGCCAGCTTCAGCCACCCGCAAATCGGCACCGTCGTGGTGAGCGAATCCTGATGACACTAACGGGCAGCCTGGCTGCCCGTTACGCTTTCTGCCACTCAAAACGGACACCCTCTTCTGACCACCCCTCTTCCGTGATGAAAACCCCTGCCGCAGCGATAAGCGTTTCACCGTAGAACAGTAGCGGCGTGGTGTCGCGCAGCCACGGCGGCACGTTACACTCTTGCCATATTTTCTTCAGCTTCCGTCCCCCGTTGCGCCCGACGATATGCAGCATGCCGCCAGCCTTAAAGCGCACGGTGACCGATTCACCGGGCTTCGGCAGCCGCACGTGACCAGACGGCAGGAGAGAGACGCATCCTGCCTCACAGGGCAATATCAGCGGTGCGTCAGGAGAAAGCCAGTCGAGCACCACATCGGTCAGTGAGGGCGTGGATTTTATCCACCAGAGTTCGCCTTTATAGCGTCTCACCTCAAAACCGTTCAGGTAGACGCACGGGGAAGCATCATCCCGCGCCAGGGCGACTTCGTCCCAGATACGGCTCAGCATTGTCCGCGACGGCATCGCGGCGCGATGAAAGGCCAGCCAGCGTCGTAACAGCGCGGCGCGACGTACCGGGCTCATCGCTTTCATCGGTGCGATCGCCAACGCCCCGTCGGCAGAAATGAGTCCAGCCAGCTCGTCGCTCAACAGCTCATCCAGCAATGATTCCTGTTCGGCGCACAGCATGGCGCTTCTTGCCGTCGCGTCGGCGAAATGCGGCCAGCGCTCGCCTAAAAGCGGGAGGACGCGCAGACGCAGGAAGTTACGGTCAAAGCCGTCATCCTGGTTACTCTCATCTTCGATCCATTTCAGCTGGTGTTCTCGCGCCCAGGCTTCCAGTGAGGCACGCGTCTCGCCAAGCAGCGGACGCAGTAGCGTTGTGCCGGCAAATTCAGAACGCGCCGGCATGGCAGAAAGCCCCGCCGGCCCGCTGCCCCGCTTAAGCGCCAGCAGAAAGGTTTCACACTGATCGTCCAGATGCTGGGCCGTGACCAGCGCTTCTCCAGTACGTAATGCCCCGGCAAACGCGGCATAGCGGGCTTTACGCGCCTGCGCCTCGATGCCCAGCCCTTCCTCCGCAAGCGTGACGCGCTCAACGATGAGCGGGATCGCCCAGGCAGCACACAAGGTTTCACAGTGCGCCACCCACTCCTCTGCGTGAGGACTTAATCCGTGGTGAATATGCATCGCCCGAAGCTGGACGTCAGGTTCCCGATCGCGCCAGCGCTTAAGGCGATGCAGCAACACGGTAGAATCCAGGCCACCGCTAAACCCCACCAGCAGCTGGCGGTACGGTGAAACGGCTTTTGCGATAGCGGGTAAGGTCATAGGAGATTACACATAAAAAATGCCCGAACTGAGCGGGCATTATCACACAGGACAACCATTACTGCTGATAAAGCTCCAGCGGCAGGCCGTCCGGGTCGTTGAAAAAGGTAAAGCGCTTGTCGGTGAAGGGATCGACGCGAATCGCTTCGCACGTCACGCCGTGCGCTTCCAGATGTTTGACGGCGCTATCCAGGTCATCGACGCTAAAGGCAAGATGACGCAGGCCACAGGCTTCCGGGCGGGACGGACGCGCAGGCGGAAAAGGAAAAGAGAACAGCTCAATCACATATTGCCCGTTTAACGCCATATCGCCCTTCCAGGAGTCACGCTCCTCGCGGTAGGCCTCGCTCATGAGCGTAAAGCCCAGGATGTCGCAGTAGAAGGCCTTACTTTTCGCGTAATCGGTCGCAATGATCGCAATATGATGAACAGCTTTTAAACCCAGCATAGCTTCTCCTTTTTATGATGCCTGAACGTTACAACCGAAAACCCGCGCCTGGCAAGCGGTCACCCTTATTTTAGGACTCGCACCCAGTAAACGCCGTTCTCGTCGCGCTTCGCACCGTGGATATCCGTCTCAAAGCCCGGATAATGGCGCCCGACAGAGCAGAGCATCAGCAGGAAATCGAGCACGGCCCGACTCTCTTCGGTAATCATCTCTCCCGGCATCAGGAGCGGTACGCCCGGTGGATAAGGCAGGATCATGTTGGCCGATACGCGTCCGACCAGGTTTTCCAGCTCGACGGTTTCGACCTCCCCTTTCACCTGGCGCTGCCACGCCTTGTGCGGGGTAAACTTCATCTCCGGTAGTACATCGAACGCCTGAAGCATCAGACGCGGCAGATCGTGCTGACGGATCAGCCTGTGGATCCCCTGGGCCAGATCCTGAATGCGCATATTTCGATAGAAGTCAGGATCCTCCGCGTAGAGATCTGGCAGCATGTTCTTCACCCGCAGGTTGAGATCGTAGGCGCGCTTAAACTCCATCAGTCCGCGCAACAACCCCATTGCCCGGGTTTTATCAATGCCAATGCTGAACAGGAACAGCAGGTTATAGGGACCGGTTTTTTCCACCACCACGCCACGTTCATCAAGGAATTTCGCGACCAGCGCGGCCGGAATACCTTCATCGCCCATCCTGCCCTGCTCATCCATGCCCGGCGTCAGGATCGTCACTTTGACCGGGTCGAGGAACATATGGTCGCTATCGGCATCCCGGAATCCATGCCAGTCTTCGCCGGGCGAGACGGGCCAGCATTCGGCTTCATCAATCTCTTCCGGCTGCCAGATATCAAAGAACCAGCCGTCGGCTTCATCTTTCAGCCGCTGAACCTCTTTGCGGAAATGCAGCGCGCGCTCCACCGAACGGTTGATGAGGCGTTTGCCCGGATTGCCGCGCAGCATCGCCGCGGCCGTTTCAATGGAGGCCACCAGCGGATAGCTCGGTGAGGTGGTAGTGTGCATCATAAAAGCTTCGTTGAACGTGTCTTCGTCGTACTCGCCTTTGATGTGAATGAGCGAAGCCTGGGAAAATGCCGCCAGCATTTTATGCGTCGACTGCGTTTCGAAGAACACTTTACCCGGCACGCGTTCACCGCTCATGCCGCTTTTACCGGCGTAAATCGGGTGGAAATTGGTGTATGGCACCCATGCGGAATCGAAGTGGATCGACGGCACGTCGAGCGTCTTTTTGATCCAGTTCGTGTTGTACAGCAGACCGTCATAGGTTGAGTTGGTGATGACCGCATGAACAGGCCAGCTTGCGCCAGGAATTGCCGCGACCTTACTTTCAATGGCGTCATGGGTGAACTCCCGGCGCGGAATGCCGCCAAGAATACCGAGCGCGTTACGCGTGGGTGACAGCCAGATCGGTACGACGTCGCTCATCATCAGCAGGTGTGCCAGTGATTTATGGCAGTTACGGTCAATCAGCAAGGTGCTGCCAGCGGGCGCAGCGTACATCCCGACGATTTTGTTCGAGGTCGAGGTGCCGTTGGTCACCATATAGCTCTGCTCGGCGCCAAAGGTGCGGGCGATATACTCTTCGGCTTCCAGATGCGGGCCGGTGTGATCCAGCAGAGAGCCTAGTTCGGTGACTGAAATTGACACGTCCGCTTTCAGGGTGTTGCCACCAAAGAAATCATAAAACAGGCAGCCCACCGGGCTTTTTTGATAAGCCGTTCCCGCCATATGACCCGGCGTACAGAAGGTATATTTACCCTCCTTCACGTAGGTGAAGAGCGCGCGGGTAAACGGCGGCGTAATGTTGTCGAGGTACTCACCGGTATATTGCTGAATGCGGGTCGCAATATCATCCGCCACGCCGAGGGAATATTCAAAAAACCACAGCGCCATACGCATATCGTTGGCGCTGACGTCCATGGTGGAATGGGTATTAATAAACGCGTACAGCGGGAGGTATTCGTTCAGCTTGTTGATATCGCTGCACAGTTCGAGATCGTATTCGTCCCAGTCGAAGATCACGCCGCAGATACGCGGGTTATGCTCGATGAACTTCAGCAGGTCGGCGCTGTTGTGCGGCCAGATTAGCTGATACCCGCGCGACTGCAGGGATTGCTCCAGCTCCTTAATTGGCTCATCTTTATAAAAGACGCCGTGCGGCCCCATTATGGCAATGATATTCATGGGCTTCCTCCTTAAAAAACATTAGCTAAGCATAGTCCGGCTAAACCGCAGGTATAAAAAAAGCCGCAACAGTGTGCGGCTTTTCAGATAATTGTGAAGCTTACGCGTAACCGTAGGTCATCAGACGCTGGTAGCGGCGGTTGAGCAGATCGTCTTTGCTCAGCACGTCCAGATCCGCCAGGTCAGCCAGCAGCTGCGCTTTCAGGGAAGCCGCCATCACTTCCGGCTTACGATGCGCACCACCCAGCGGTTCCGGGATAATGGAATCGATCAGCTTAAGCTCTTTCAGGCGTGGCGCAATGATGCCCATTGCTTCTGCAGCAAGCGGCGCTTTGTCGGCGCTTTTCCACAGAATGGACGCGCAGCCTTCCGGGGAGATAACGGAATAGGTGCTGTACTGCAGCATATTCACTTTATCGCCCACGCCAATCGCCAGCGCACCGCCGGAACCACCCTCGCCGATAACGGTACAGATGACCGGCACCTTCAGACGAGACATCTCGCGCAGGTTGCGCGCGATGGCCTCAGACTGACCGCGCTCTTCCGCGCCCACGCCAGGGTATGCACCCGGGGTGTCGATGAAGGTGATGATTGGCATGTTGAAACGCTCAGCCATCTCCATCAGGCGCAGGGCTTTACGGTAGCCTTCTGGTGCTGGCATACCAAAGTTACGACGGATTTTCTCTTTGGTTTCACGACCTTTCTGATGACCAATGATCATCACCGGGCGTCCGTCCAGACGCGCGATACCGCCAACGATAGCTTTATCGTCAGCATATGCGCGATCGCCTGCCAGTTCGTCAAATTCGTCAAACGCCAGGCGGACATAATCCAGGGTGTACGGACGCTGTGGATGGCGAGCCAGCTGGGCCACCTGCCATGCGCCGAGATCGGCAAAGATTTTGCGCGTCAGCTCTACGCTTTTCTCGCGCAGACGATGCACTTCTTCGTCGATGTTAATATCCAGTTTTTCATCCTGACGGCTTACCGCTGTCAGAGAATCGATTTTCGCTTCCAGCTCAGCAATCGGCTGTTCGAAATCAAGGAAATTCAGACTCATAGTATTCCTGTATTAGTCAAACTCCAGTTCCACCTGCTCCGAACCAATGAGGCCACGGAGATCGTTAAGTAAACGATCGCTCGGAGAGACACGCCACGTTGCACCAAAGCGCAACCGCGCACGTGCATCCGCCCTCTGATAGTAGAGATGTACTGGAATTGTCCCCGAGCGGTGGGGTTCCAGAGACTGACGGAGTCGGTTTAAAAGCTGGTCATCAATTTGCCTGTCCGTCAGCGAGATAGCAAGCCCGCGAGCATATTTTTCCCGGGCTTCGTCAATGTCCATCACTTCGCGGGCGGTCATTTTAAGCCCCCCGCTGAAGTCATCAAAGCTGACCTGTCCGCTGACGATAAGTATGCGGTCTTTTTCCAGCAATTGCTGGTATTTATCCAGCGCGTCGGTGAACAACATCACCTCCAGACGCCCGGAACGGTCATCCAACGTACAGATGCCGATACGATTGCCGCGCTTGGTGACCATAACCCTTGCGGCAATCACGAGCCCCGCAGCCGTGGTGATTTTACCACGTTCTGTCGGATGCATGTCTTTAAGCCTGTGGCCGCCGACATAGCGCTCAATTTCTTTGATGTACTGGTTGATCGGGTGCCCCGTCAGGTACAAGCCTAACGTCTCACGCTCCCCATCCAGTACCACCTGTTCTGGCCACGGCTGGCAGTTGGAATAGGACTGCTCGATCTGCTCTGGCTCTTCCGCCAGCACCCCGAACATATCCGCCTGACCAATGGCTTCCGCTTTTGCATGCTGATCCGCCGCTTTCAGCGCGTCGCCCAGCGAGTTCATCAGCGCGGCGCGGTGCGGCCCCAGCCTGTCAAACGCGCCGGACATGATCAGTTTTTCCAGCACGCGACGGTTCAGTTTTTTGGTGTCGGTACGGGCGCAAAGATCGAACAGCTCGCGGAAATACCCGCCGTTGTTACGCGCTTCGATGATCGCCTCGATCGGACCTTCACCCACGCCTTTGATCGCGCCGATCCCGTAAACGATCTCTCCGTCGTCGTTAACGTGGAAATGGTAGAGCCCTGAGTTAATATCCGGCGGCAGGATCTTAAGCCCCATGCGCCAGCACTCGTCCACCAGGCCCACCACCTTCTCGGTGTTGTCCATATCGGCCGTCATTACCGCCGCCATAAATTCAGCAGGATAGTGCGCCTTCAGCCACAGCGTCTGATACGAGACCAAAGCATAGGCGGCGGAGTGGGATTTGTTAAACCCGTACCCGGCGAATTTCTCCACCAGGTCAAAGATCTTAATCGCCAGCTCACCGTCAACGCCGTTTTTTCTCGCGCCTTCTTCGAAAGTGCCTCGCTGCTTGGCCATCTCTTCCGGCTTTTTCTTACCCATCGCACGACGCAGCATGTCCGCGCCGCCGAGGGTATAGCCGGAAAGCACCTGGGCAATCTGCATGACCTGTTCCTGATACAGGATGATGCCGTAGGTTGGCTCCAGTACCGGCTTCAGGCTTTCATGCTGCCACTGAACGTCCGGGTAAGAAATCTCTTCGCGCCCGTGCTTACGGTCGATAAAGTTATCTACCATCCCTGACTGCAGCGGGCCCGGACGGAACAGGGCAACCAGTGCGATCATATCTTCGAAGCAGTCGGGCTGCAGACGTTTAATCAGATCTTTCATGCCGCGCGATTCAAGCTGGAAGACCGCGGTGGTCTCCGAGCGCTGCAGCATGTCGAAACTTTTCTTGTCATCCAGCGGGATGGCGGCAATGTCTATCGGCTCAAGGCCCTGCTTCTCCCGGCGCGGGTTGATCATCTTCAGCGCCCAGTCGATGATCGTCAGCGTACGCAGGCCGAGGAAGTCAAACTTCACCAGCCCGGCGTATTCCACGTCGTTCTTATCAAACTGAGTAACCGGATGCTCACCCGCTTCATCGCAGTAGAGCGGTGCGAAGTCGGTAATTTTGGTCGGCGCGATAACCACGCCCCCCGCATGCTTACCGGCGTTACGCGTGACGCCTTCCAGCTTGCGCGCCATGTCGATCAGCGCTTTAACTTCTTCGTCGGCTTCGTAGATTTCCGGCAGCTGAGGCTCAGCTTCAAACGCTTTTGCCAGCGTCATGCCCGGATCGGGCGGCACCAGCTTAGAAATACGATCGACAAAGCCGTACGGGTGGCCCAGCACGCGGCCAACGTCACGGATTACCGCTTTTGCCGCCATCGTACCGAACGTAATAATCTGCGATACCGCATCACGGCCGTACATATCGGCGACGTGCTCGATCACCTGGTCGCGTTTCTCCATGCAGAAGTCGACGTCAAAGTCGGGCATGGAAACACGTTCCGGGTTGAGGAAACGTTCGAACAGCAGGTCGAATTCCAGCGGATCGAGGTCGGTAATTTTAAGCGCATAGGCCACAAGCGATCCTGCACCGGAGCCACGCCCCGGTCCGACAGGTACGCCGTTATCCTTCGACCACTGGATAAACTCCATGACGATCAGGAAGTAGCCCGGGAAGCCCATCTGGTTGATGACCTGAAGCTCAATATCCAGTCGTTCATCGTACGGTGGCCGCTTCTCTTTGCGAACGGCCTCATCCGGGAACAGGAATTCCAGACGCTCTTCAAGACCTTCTTTTGATTTCACGATCAGGAAATCTTCCGTGGTCATATCACCCGTCGGGAACTGCGGCAGGAAGTATTCGCCGAGGCGGACGGTGACGTTACAGCGCTTGGCGATCTCTACGCTGTTTTCCAGCGCTTCAGGGATATCGGAGAAGAGTTCACACATCTCCTCCTCGCTGCGCATGTACTGTTGAGCGGAGTAATTACGCGGCCGTTTGGGATCGTCCAGCGTGAAGCCATCGTGGATCGCCACGCGAATTTCGTGAGCGTCAAAATCCCCCGGCTCGAGGAACCGCACATCGTTTGTCGCGACGACGGGCAGCCCGCGTTCTTCCGCAAGTGCGACCGCCGCGTGCAGATAGCTCTCTTCGTCCTGGCGACCGGTGCGGATCAGCTCCAGATAATAACGATCCGGGAAATACTCTTCATAGAACGAGACGCACTGATCCACCAGCGCGCTATTGCCGCGCAGCAGGCATTTGCCGACATCCCCCATACGGCCACCGGAGATCAGCAGCAGCCCTTCGTTCAGCTCAGCCAGCCAGTCCCTGTCGATCCACGGGCCCAGCGCACCGTATCCGCGCTGATAGGCTTTTGAGATAAGCAGAGTGAGGTTTTGATAGCCCGTGTTGTTCATCGCCAGCACGGAGATTTGCGTCATTTCATCGCCGACGAGATCGCTTTGCACATGAAAATCTGCGCCGACGATAGGCTTCATCCCCGCGCCGTGCGCCGTTCCGTAGAACTTCACCAGGCCACACAGGTTGGTAAAATCGGTGATCGCCAGCGCGGGCATGCCAAGGGAGGCCGCCTTTTTTACCAGCGGCCCGGTCTTCGCCAGCCCATCGATCATGGAGTAGTCGCTATGCACCCGCAGGTGTACGAAACGTGGTTCAGCCATCTTCAGATTCCGCGTTACTTAATTGCTTGCGTATTGATTCAGGACACCCGTCCCAGCGCGCGCTTCACCGGGCCAAAGCTGCGACGGTGGTGTTCGGTTGCGCCATGTTCAGCCAGCCTTTCCAGATGGAAAGGTGTGGGATACCCCTTATGCTGGGCGAAACCATACTGAGGGTAAGTGAGGTCCAGCGCGGCCATTTCAGCGTCGCGCGTCACTTTGGCAATAATAGAAGCTGCGCTAATTTCTGCGACCCGACTATCGCCTTTGACGACCGCCATTGAAGGCATGGGCAATGCAGGACAGCGGTTGCCGTCAATCAGGACATATTCCGGGGAAATTTTCAAACCCGCTACCGCACGCTGCATCGCCAGCATCGTGGCATGCAAAATATTCAGCTCGTCTATTTCATGCGGTTCAGCGCGCCCCAGGCTCCAGGCCAGCGCCTTCTCCTGAATCTCACCAAACAGCGCCAGCCGGCGCTTTTCAGACAATTTTTTCGAGTCGTTCAGCCCGATAATCGGGCGAGCCGGATCGAGGATCACCGCGGCGGTCACCACGGCCCCGACTAACGGGCCACGGCCCACTTCGTCCACGCCCGCCACAAGACGAGTGTGAGGATAAACAAATTCCATCATTTTGCTAGCTCCAGCACCGCATCCGCCGCTTGCTCATCGGCATTACAGCGGATCAGTTGATGCAGTTCGCGGAAGGTATCGTGCATCTGGTGGCTGGTCTTACCGTCGGCGAGCAGCGGCAGCAGTGCATCGGCAAGCGCCTGCGGCTGGCACTCATCCTGCAACAGCTCTTTCACCAGCTCGCGCCCGGCAAGCAGGTTTGGCAGGGAGACATAATCCGTTTTCACCAGACGTTTTGCCAGCCAGAAGGTGAACGGCTTCATGCGATAACCGACCACCATTGGGCATTTCGCCAGCATACATTCCAGCGCCGCCGTGCCGGAGGCCAGCAGCGCGGCATCGCTCGCATACATCGCTTCCCGCCCTTTCCCGTCCAGAAGACGGACGTGAAGATCCGGGGCGACTTCCGCTTTGATGCGCTCAAACTGCTCGCGGCGTTTGGCATTCACCAGCGGAACAACCACTTCAAGGTCGGGATAGGTCTGGCGAAGAATTTGCGCTGTTTTGAGAAAATCGGCGCTCAGCATCTCCACTTCGGCACCACGGCTGCCTGGCAGCAGTGCCAGACAGTGCACATCATGCGGGATGCCCAGCGCGTCGCGCGCCGCGTTTTTATCCGGATCCAATGGCATCGCATCCGCCATGGTATGACCGATAAAACGGCACGGCACATTAAATCTGTCGTAAAACGCTTTTTCGAAAGGCAGGAAAGCCAGCACCAGGTTGGTGGACCGTCCGATTTTGAAAACACGTTTCTGTCGCCACGCCCAGACGGACGGACTGACGTAGTGAATGGTTTTAATGCCCTGCTTTTTCAGATTCCCTTCGAGGGTAATGTTGAAATCAGGTGCATCAATACCGACAAACACATCGGGTTTGAGTTCGGTAAAGCGGCGGGTGAGATCGGCACGGATGTGCAGCAAACGGCGTAGCCGTCCCAGCACCTCAACGATGCCCATCACGGCGAGCTCTTCCATTTCATACCAGGCTTCACAGCCTTCGGCCTGCATCAGCGGGCCAGCAACACCGACAAAGCGAGCATTGGGTATACGCGCCTTAAGCGCGCGGATGAGACCGGCACCAAGAATATCGCCGGAGGTTTCTCCGGCGACCAGGGCTATCGTAAGCGGACGACTGTCGACCATTAACGAATCAGACCCCTTGTTGAACGGTCAAAGAATTCCATGAACGCGTTCACTTCCGGGTGCTTATTCGCCAGCTCGGCAATTTCCGGCTTCGCCTCTTCCAGCGTTTTACCGCTACGGTACAGCAGTTTGTACGCGTTGCGGATGGCAGTAATCGCTTCGCGACTAAAACCACGACGCTTGAGGCCTTCGATGTTCACGCCAAACGGCGTGGCATGGTTGCCCTGCGCAATCACATACGGTGGAACGTCCTGCGCCACACCGGAGCATCCGCCAACCATCACGTGCGCACCAATGATGCAGAACTGATGGACTGCGGTCATGCCGCCAATAATTGCGAAGTCATCAACCGATACGTGTCCTGCCAGCGTTGCGTTGTTGGCAAGAATACAGCGGTCACCCACGGTACAGTCGTGCGCGATATGCGCATTAACCATAAACAGGTTATCGCTGCCCACCTTCGTCAACCCACCACCTTGTACTGTTCCACGATGAATGGTGACGCTTTCGCGAATACGGTTACGATCGCCAATTTCCAGACGGGTCGACTCACCAGCATATTTCAGATCCTGGTTAACTTCGCCGATGGAGGCGAACTGATAGATCTCGTTATTGCAGCCAATGGTCGTGTGACCATTCACCACAACGTGAGATTTCAGTACTGTACCCTCACCAATTTCGACATGGGGTCCAACAATACAAAACGGGCCAATGTGGACGTTAGCGCCAATGATGGCACCGGTTTCCACAATAGCAGTAGGATGAATAAAGGCGGATTTATCAATCACGTATCAGGACTCCCGGCTACGAGCACACATCATCGTCGCTTCGCAAACAACTTTGCCGTCGACCAGCGCTACGCCTTTGAAGCGAGTCAGGCCACGACGCGTTTTTTCAAAAGTGACTTCCATGATCATCTGATCACCAGGCACGACAGGACGCTTAAAGCGCGCTTCATCAATACCTGCGAAGTAATACAGCTCACCTGGCTCCAGTTTGCCGACGCTTTTAAACGCCAGAATACCGGTAGCCTGAGCCATCGCTTCCAGAATCAACACACCCGGGAAGATAGGCTTACCAGGGAAGTGCCCCTGGAAGAACGGCTCGTTCACGGAAACATTTTTCACTGCGCGCAGAAAACGACCTTCTTCAAAATCCAGCACACGGTCTACCAGCAGAAACGGGTAGCGGTGCGGCAGAAGTTCTAAAATCTCTTCAATATGCAGAGTATGAGTGTCAGTAGTCAAAATACTCTTCCTGTCAAAATGTACTGATAACAATAATAACACGGCCTGCCGGTTTATTAGAAAGCCGACAGGCCGGGAAAAATAGCGTTAAACGGATGACGCTTAATCTTGTTGATCGATCTTACGCTCAAGAGACTTGAGGCGCTTGCTCATATCATCAATGTTCATCACCAGAGCTGCTGTTTTACGCCATACCTTGTTGGGTTGTAGCGGAATGCCTGAGGAATAGACGCCAGGTTCAGTGATAGGACGCATTACCATGCCCATTCCCGTCACGGTGACCTTGTCGCATATTTCCATATGGCCATTAATCACGCTCGCGCCGCCAATCATGCAATAACGGCCAATTTTCAGACTGCCTGCCATGATGACGCCACCCGCAACTGCGGTATTGTCGCCAATCACAACGTTATGCGCAATCTGGCACTGGTTATCGATGATAACACCATTACCAATGATCGTGTCGTCAAGCGCGCCACGGTCAATGGTGGTACAGGCACCGATCTCCACGCGATCGCCAATAATAACGCGACCAAGCTGTGGGATCTTCACCCAGTTACCGCGATCGTTAGCGTAACCAAAGCCATCAGAACCAATCACGGTGCTGGACTGGACGAGGCAATTTTCGCCAATTTCAACGTCATGATAAACGGACACGTTGGCCCATAAACGGGTCCCGGCGCCGATTTTCGTATTTTTCCCAACGAAGCAACCAGGGCCAATGACGACGTTATCGCCCAGCACAACGCCGGATTCGATAACCGCATTCGCGCCAACGGCGACGTTGTTACCAAGCCGGGCCGTCGCATCAATCGCTGCACTGGCAGCAATGTTCTGGGCCGGCTGCGGCGTGGTATCGAGAATTTGAGCCATGCGTGCATACGTCAGGTAGGGGTTTTTCACTACCAGCGCGCTTACAGTGGCAAATGGAAGATCGTCCTGCGTCAGTACAACAGCTGACGCCTGGCATTGAGCCAGTTGCTCACGGTACTTAGGGCTTACCATGAAGGTAATCGTGCCAGCTTTAGCAGATTGCATGGACGCAACAGCGGTGATGACGATATCGCCATCACCGTGTAATTCTGCATCCAACTGCTGAGCTAAATCAGCCAGTCGAATTGAAGGCATTACTTATTTAACCTGTTTCAGAACATCAGCAGTGATGTCTTTAACATCTTTGCTGTTAAAAGCAACGGCGTTCGCATCTACAACCAGATCGATGCTCTGATCGGCAGCCACTGCTTTAACAGCAGTCTGAATGCGAGTTACCAGCTTGCCGCGTTCTTCGTTAGAACGACGCTGACGATCCTGCTCGAAAGCCTGCGCTTTCTGGGAGAACGTCTGGCGCTGAGCCATTACGTCTTTTTCCAGCTTGCTACGGTCGCTTGCTTTCATGGTAGAACCATCACGCTGCAGACGCTGCATTTTGGACTGAAGATCGTTTTCCATACCCTGCAGTTCGCTTGCACGGCCTTTGAATTCGTTTTCCAGAGTCGCAGAAACACCTGTTTTCTGTGCAACCTGCTGGAACAAATTACCCATGTTGACGATTGCAATTTTGTCTGCTGCCTGAGCAGAAGTTGCCATCGCTAAACCGAGACCTGCAGCTAATAACCACTTTTTCACAATTAACTCCTTACCATCCCATTGGCACCAGAAGGTACCGTTCTTTGCGTGGCAAGGCGACCGTGTTACCGATCGCCAGTTGTCAGCGCTACACTGCCAACGCATTCCTTTGCAGCGGATTATTACCAGGTTTTACCAATGTTAAACTGGAATTGCTCCGCTTTGTCTCCATCGTATTTCTTAAACGGCTGGGCGTAAGAGAAGACCAACGGCCCCAGCGGTGACATCCATTGTAATGCGATACCGGCAGACATGCGAATATTGCTCGGATCGCTGTAGTCAGGAATGCCTTCAGCGCGCATCTGGGCAGTATTCTGCCAGTTGGTATCCCACACGGTACCCGCATCCCAGAAGAAGGACGTACGGACCGAGTTTGCGTATTTATCACTGATAAACGGCGTTGGCGTAATGAACTCCAGGCTGGCAACGGCCATGGCGTTACCGCCCACCGCGTCATTGGAGCTACAGACTTCGGAAGAGGAAGTCTTATTACAGTTATCTTTGTCGTTCCCGCCGTAGTAAACCGCTTTCGGACCAATGTTGTTGGACTGGAAACCACGAACGGTGCTGGAGCCACCCGCATAGAAGTTTTCATAGAACGGCAGTTCTTTGCCACCCAGACCATCGCCATAGCCCCAACGGGTACGACCCAGAACCACCCACTTATGATCGTCATCGATCGGGAAGTAGGATGCGGTATCCAGCGTGACCTTATAGAACTCGTTATCGGAACCCGGCACGGTCACTTTACCGTTCAGGTTGACGCGAGAACCTTCCGTTGGGAAGTAACCACGGTCGAGACGGTTATAGGTCCAGCCGTAGTTAAAGGTGAAGTCATCCGCCGCGAAGCCATTGTCATGCCCATTTTTGCTGGTTGACTGGCCGATAGAGTCCAGATAACGCCACATCGCCACCTGCGGTTGCATGTTGGACAGGTCGTTATGCACGTAACCTAAGCCCGCACGCAGGGTGTTGTATTCGTTAACCGGGAAGCCAAGCGTTCCGTCTACACCGTAACTCTTGTTGGTGTAAGAAGACAGGTCCGCGTCGTCTGCTTTAAAGTCGTTATAGAAGATACGACCGCCCAGGCTCACACCGTCTACGGTGAAGTATGGGTTAGTCACAGAGAACTCAGAGTAGGTCTGGTAGTCGTTTTTGGTGCCGTTAATACCGACAGAGTAACCCGTACCCAGCCAGTTATCCTGCTGCACGCCGACCTGGAAGCTAACGCCGCTTTCAGTACCGTAGCCCACACCGAAGTTGAAGCTACCGGTGTTGCGCTCTTTCACTTTATAAACGACATCAACCTGATCCGGGCTGCCCGGTACGCGCTGGGTATCGGTATCCACCGTTTCAAAATAGCCCAGACGGTTCAGACGCTCTTTACCCTGATCAACGAGATCGCTACCCAACCATGCGCCTTCCATCTGACGCATTTCGCGGCGCAGAACGGAATCTTTGGAGGTGTCGTTACCGACGAAGCGGATCTTACGCACATAGAAACGGTTGCCCGCATCAACATTCACGTGCAGCTTAACGGTTTTATCCGCATCGTTGATTTCCGGCTGAGTCTGTACGCGCGGATAGGCATAACCATAGCGGCCGAGCAGCTTCTTAATGCTGTCTTCCATTTTGGTTACCTTGGAACCGCTATACAGGTCGCCTGGCTGAATTTTGGTCAGCGACTCGATTTCAGCAGAATGCCCCGCAAGGTTACCACTCACCTCAACACCCGAAAGCTTGTACTGCTCGCCTTCAGTGATGTTGACCGTAATGTAGATCCCTTTCTTGTCCGGCGTCAGGCTTACCTGAGTCGAGTCGATGTTGAAACGCGCATAGCCACGGTCGAGATAGTAGCTGCGCAGGGTTTCAAGGTCGCCCGCCAGTTTCTGTTTCTGGTATTTACGATCGCCTACCACGTTCCACCATGGCACTTCATCGCGCAGCTGGAAGGTGGAGATCAGTTCGTCGGTGCTGAACGCGTGGTTGCCGACAATGTTGATCTGCTGGATCTTCGCAGAAACACCTTCCTGGAAGACCAGCTTCAGATCAACACGGTTGCGCGGCAGCGGAGTGACAACCGCTTTCACGCTGGCACTGTATTTACCGACGCTGTAGTAGAAGTCTTCCAGACCTTTTTCAATGTCTGAAAGGGTTGTGCGGTCCAGGGATTCACCCACACGAACACCGGATGCTTCAAGGTTCTGCTTGAGCATGTCATCTTTCACCGATTTGTTACCGGAGAAAGTGATACTGGCAATCGTTGGACGTTCTTTTACCTGTACCAGCAGCGTATCACCATCGCGCAGGACGCGAACGTCCTCAAAGTTGCCGGTGGCAAACAGAGCACGGATGGTGTTACTGATATCATCATCATTAACCGTATCGCCGGGGCGTACAGGCATACTGAGGAGGGCCGCACCAACGGCGACACGCTGGAGGCCTTCGAAATGAATGTCTTTCACTACGAACCCGTCAGCACCGTATACGGTGGCGCTGCTAAACAGCAGCGACGCTATGAGCAACTTTTTCATCGCCATCGTTATTATGCGTTCTTCCTAACACTCTCTTACAACCGAGAGAAATCATTGAAAAGTGCAAGCCCCATTAACAGCACCAGCAAAATCGAGCCAATGCGATAACTAAAGTCTTGAACTCGCTCGGATACCGGTCCGCCTTTTAGCTTTTCAATCGCCAAAAACAGCAGATGACCCCCGTCTAAAACGGGAAGCGGGAACAGGTTGATTATCCCAAGGTTCACGCTAATGAGCGCGAGGAACATGAGATAGTAAATCCCCCCGAATTCCGCTGACATCCCAGCCCCCTGAGCAATCGAAATTGGCCCACTGAGGTTGTTCAGTTTCACATCACCGGTTATCAATTTCCCCAACATGTTGACCGTCAGCTTCATCAGTTGCCATGTTTTATCCGTGGCTTCAAGGATGGCGCTGAACGGCCCATACTGGCGTATTGTCTTGTACTCATCTGGCAGCGGGATCACTTTTGGCACAACGCCTGCGAACCCTTCTGCCTTTTTGCCGACCGACTTCGTATCCGGGATCAGCGTCAGCGAAAGCGGACTGCCTTGCCTTTCAACTTCCAGCGCGAGAGACGTTCCCGGATTATCGCGCACCAGAGTAACAAAGGTCATCCACTCTGTTAATGGTTGACCATCGACTTTAACGATCCTGTCGCCCGCTTGCAAACCCGCTTTGCTCGCCGCCGAATTTGCCTGTACTTCGGCCAATACCGGCTCGATCTGCGCGCCGCGTGGACGAATGCCCAGCGCAGCGACGGGATCTTCTTTGTCTGGCTCGAAACGCCA
The DNA here is from genome assembly GCF_018383635.1 of Enterobacter sp. 120016. NCBI lineage: Bacteria > Pseudomonadati > Pseudomonadota > Gammaproteobacteria > Enterobacterales > Enterobacteriaceae > Enterobacter > Enterobacter sp. 120016. Next base: position 25,414 of record NZ_JAHAWC010000010.1, read on the forward strand.
GTGACGTAAATCGAGTACTTTGTCCTGACGCGTATCTGAACCAAACGGCGATACGCTGATGGTGGTCTGCGGATCGCCGATTTTAGCTACCAGCTGCAGTCGCACGGCATCCCAATCAGGGGTTTCGATGCCATCAATCGCTTTAAGTTCCATCCCGGATGCAATTTGCGCACTCGCCGCGATGGAGTTGGGGGCAATTTCACCCACCACCGGACGCACGCCAGGGACGCCGATGATAAACACCAGCCAGTAAGCGAAAATCGCAAAGATGAAGTTGGCTACCGGTCCGGCAGCAATGATGGCAGCGCGTTGTCCAACGGTTTTATTGTTGAATGCGCTGTGTCGCAGCTCAGGAGCGACAGGCTCGACGCGTTCGTCGAGCATTTTGACGTAGCCGCCCAGCGGGATAAGGGCGATGACAAATTCCGTGCCGTGACGGTCGGTGCGCGTCCAGAGTGATTTACCAAAACCGATGGAAAACCGCTCTACGCGCACGCCACAGCGGCGAGCAACCCAGAAATGGCCAAATTCATGCACGGTAATCAGTACACCCAGTGCAACAATGAACGCCGCCAGATTCCAGAGAATGCTCAGCATAAAACCTTCCGTTAAATCGTCCCGAATACCAGTAAAAGCAAACACGCAAACACTGGAACAGCCGCTGTCAGGCTATCAATGCGATCCAGTATACCGCCATGCCCTGGAATCAGGTGTCCGCTGTCCTTAATCCCTGCTTCACGCTTAAACATACTTTCGGTTAAATCACCGAGCACGGAGGCAAGCGCAGCAAAAATCGAGCACACCAGCAGTATTGACGGTGCCACTTCAAGATTCGCCCAGACGCCGTAGCCCCAGGAGATGATCGCTGCCGTAAACAGGCCGCCGATGAATCCTTGCCAGGTTTTGCCCGGGGAAACCTTCGGTGCCAGCTTATGTTTGCCAAACAGTTTACCAAACATATAGGCCCCGGAGTCAGCCCCCCAGACCAGAATCATCACATAAAGCAGCCAGATCGCACCGCTGTAGTGGTTTTCGTCGTAGTGCCAGGCTCGCAGCGCAACCATACCCCAGAAAAAAGGAATAATTGTGAGCAAACCAAAAATCAGTCGCAGCACTTTTGAATTGCGCCACAGTGCCGCGGAGCCTGGATAAAAAAGAACCAGCAACAGCGCGGCAACCCACCAGGCCAACGATATCCACAAGGAACCGGCAACCAGAGGCTGATGAATATCATGGTGATATTCAGGCAGCGTAAACAGCATTATGGCCAGGATAAAGCCACAAAGTACCGCAAGCCATACTCGCTGAGTGCGCGAGGTAAAGCCGCTAAACTGTCCCCATTCCCACGCGGCGAGCATGCACACCACCAGCGTGACAATAGCGAATCCCACCGGGGGCAGTAAAAACAGCGCCGCAATGACAATGGGTATTAATACAAAAGCGGAAATCAGGCGATACTTCAGCAAAAGCTACCCCCATCAGGCTTTGTCGCCACCAGGCTCGGTGCCGCCGAAACGACGCTCTCGATTGGCAAAGGCATGCAGCGCACCTTCAAAGTCTTGTTCATCAAAATCGGGCCAAAGAACATCCGTAAAGTAAAGTTCAGCATAGGCAATTTGCCATATCAAAAAGTTACTTATGCGATGTTCCCCCCCTGTCCTAATTACCAAATCCACAGGCGCCTGTTCATTCATGCAGATTTGCTTGCTCAGCGCCTCTTCATCAATTTGGTCGGGTCTCAACAGCCCTTCCTGAACCTGTTCGGCCAGATGCCGAACGCCCTGGATAATATCCCAGCGTCCGCCGTAATTCGCCGCAATATTCAGCGTCAGACCGGTGTTATTTTCCGTCAGCGCTTCTGCTTTGCGAATCCGTTCCTGCAAACGTGAGTTAAAACGACTGGTATCGCCAATGATACGCAGGCGGACGTTGTGGCGGTGCAGGCTTTTTACTTCGCTGTCTAGCGCCCACACAAACAATTCCATCAACGCAGTCACTTCCTGCAGAGGTCGATTCCAGTTTTCACTGCTAAAAGCATAGAGCGTTAACGCATCAATGCCGTTGTTGGCGGCAAAAGAAACGGCGCGACGAACGGATTTCGCCCCCGCTTTATGCCCAAAGGCTCGTATCTTCCCTTGTCTTTTCGCCCAGCGGCCATTGCCATCCATAATGATTGCTACATGACGGCAGCCATGAGCTGGCAAATTTTCGCTTATTGGTTGATTCGCAGACAACATAACGCGTTTTTTGTCCCTGAAAAGGATTTAACGGTACTCAGGAATACTGAAGCCTATACATAAAAAAGCCGTGTCAAACCACGGCTCACCTGACCACATTAAGTCAAATACCTGCGATCAGGTGGCGCAGACTATATCACTGAAGCCCAACGCTAACAAATAGCACGACGACTAGTGCTTGCTTTATCACCAGCTTGCGAGACGTGTCACCTGTTGGCGCGCAATATTACGCGCAGCTGCATCCACCGCCAGCACCTCTTCCACGCTTTGTGGTTCGCGCAAATCCATCATCTCCAGTACCGATAAATTTAACGACGCGATATCGGTAAAACGAATTTGCTGATTCAGAAATGCTTCAACGGTAATTTCATTGGCTGCATTAAGTGCCGTCGTCGCCGCCTGCCCCTGGTCAAAGGCATTCATCGCAAGCTTCAGACATGGATAGCGGTCGTAGTCTGGTTCACTGAACGTCAGGGAACTTAGCTTGCAGAAATCAAGCGGCTTCACGCCGGATTTCACTCGATTTGGCCACGCCATTGAATGGGCAATCGGCGTACGCATATCCGGCTCGCCCAGCTGTGCCAGCACGCTGCCATCCTGATAACGCACCATCGAGTGAATCACCGATTGCGGGTGAATCAGTACTTCCATCTGTTTCGCTGACGCATTAAACAGCCAGCGCGCTTCAATGTATTCCAGACCTTTGTTCATCATGGTGGCTGAGTCAACGGAGATTTTACGCCCCATCGACCAGTTCGGATGACGGCACGCCTGATCCGGCGTCATGGCGCGCAGTTCAGACAGTGGCGTTTCACGGAACGGGCCACCAGACCCGGTAAGCAGAATAGACACTACGCCATTCTGCTCCAGGTCAGCGTACCCCAGGTTCTGTTGAAAAGGTTGCGGTAAACTCTGAAAAATCGCGTTGTGCTCGCTGTCGACTGGCAAAAGACGCGCGCCGCGCTGCTTCACCGCGTCCATAAACAGACGTCCGCAGGTGACCAGCGACTCTTTGTTGGCCAGCAGAACATCCTTACCGGCATCAATCGCGGCAAGCGTGGGCAATAATCCTGCCGCCCCGACGATAGCCGCCATCACCTGATCCACCTCATCCAGCGCCGCCATCTGGCAGGCCGCCTGCTGGCCACTCAGCACCTCGGTTCGGCTGCCCTGTTCACGCAGCTGTGCTTTCAGCAGACGCGCGCTCTCTTCGTCATCCATCACCGCATAGCGGGGCGCAAACTCCAGGCACTGCTCGACCATTCGCTGCACATTCTTACCGGCCACCAGCGCTGTCACGGTGTAAAGTTCAGGATTATGGCGAACAACGTCGAGAGTGCTGCAACCGATAGAGCCGGTTGAGCCGAGGAGTGTTAAATGCTTCATGAGATGCCCGAAAAAAGTTAGACCAGATAAAAGCAAAACGCCGCCAGCAAGACCCGAAGTCCCTCTGAACGGCGTTTATCAGTGTACGACAGAAATCAGAACTGCATCAGTTCCGCTTCTTTATCTGCCAGCGCCGCATCAATTTTCTTGATGGCAGCGTCTGTCATTTTCTGAATGTCGTCCTGAGAACGACGATCGTCATCTTCACTGATCTCTTTTTCTTTCAGCAGCGCTTTTACTTTATCGTTCGCGTCGCGACGGACGTTACGCACGGATACACGACCCTGCTCAGCTTCGCCACGAACCACTTTGATCAGATCTTTACGACGCTCTTCCGTCAGTGGAGGCAGCGGAACGCGGATGTCAGCGCCCGCAGAGCTTGGGTTCAGTCCGAGGTCAGAGGCCATGATCGCTTTCTCAACGGCCGGGCTCATAGAACGATCGAACACGTTGATTTTCAGCGTACGGGTATCTTCTACCGTTACGCTCGCCAGCTGACGCAGAGGGGTTGGCGTACCGTAGTATTCTACGATGATACCATCCAGCAGGCTTGGGGAAGCACGGCCAGTACGGATTTTGCTGATTTGGGTTTTGAACGCTTCTACGCATTTTTCCATGCGTACTTCAGCATCTTTTCTGATGTCGTTAATCACGTTACGAATCCTTGAAAACTTGTCTCAGGCAGACTATCCGCCAGCACAGCGCTACAGGTGTGCTAAGTATAGTCGCGTTTAATTCATGACAACGCCAAAGGCGCGCCCGGGTAAGATACCACTACAAAATAAAGCGGAATCTTACCTGTATTTGTCGTCAACGGAAATTATTCCGTGATCAAAGTGCCTTCTTTTTCGCCCATGACCACGCGACGCAGTGCGCCAGGCTTGTTCATGTTGAAGACACGGATCGGCAGTTTGTGGTCGCGAGCCAGCGTGAAGGCGGCAAGATCCATCACTTTCAGCTCTTTATCCAGCACTTCGTTGTAGCTCAGCTGATCGTACATGGTGGCAGAAGGATCTTTTGCCGGGTCGGCAGTAAACACACCGTCTACTTTGGTCGCTTTCAGTACCACATCGGCTTCGATCTCGATACCGCGCAGGCAGGCAGCGGAATCGGTTGTAAAGAACGGGTTACCCGTACCGGCGGAGAGGATCACCACGCGGTTGTTGCGCAGCAGGCTGATGGCTTCTGCCCAGCTGTAATTATCGCAAACGCCATTCAGCGGAATCGCGGACATCAGGCGGGCATTCACATAGGCGCGGTGCAGTGCATCACGCATTGCCAGGCCATTCATGACGGTTGCCAGCATACCCATGTGGTCGCCCACAACGCGGTTCATCCCCGCTTTCGCCAGACCAGCACCACGGAAAAGGTTGCCACCGCCAATGACCACGCCAACCTGGATACCCAGTTCGACCAGTTCTTTGATTTCCTGTGCCATGCGATCAAGGATGCTTGCGTCAATACCGAAGCCTTCCGATCCCTGCAGCGCTTCGCCACTCAGCTTAAGCAGAATGCGTTTGTACACGGGTTTTGCATTGGTAGCCATGTTTCTTTCCTGAGACTGTCAACGATTAAGATGGGGGTTAATTCTGGCGACATGATATGCCGCAAATCAGCACAGCGATACTGGAGCCTGTCTGATTTCCTGTGACGGGTGACAAAAAGAAGCCGCCCTCAGGCGGCTCCTTTTCAATCATTAAGACTGCTTGGACATTGCAGCAACTTCTGCTGCGAAGTCAGTCTCAACTTTCTCGATGCCTTCGCCCACTTCGAAGCGGATGAAGCCAGTTACGTCAGCGTTGTGCTCTTTCAGCAGCTGAGCAACAGACTTGCTTGGGTCCATTACGAATGGCTGGCCAGTCAGAGAAACTTCGCCGGTGAATTTCTTCATGCGGCCTTCAACCATTTTCTCTGCGATTTCTTTTGGCTTACCAGACTGCATCGCGATGTCCAGCTGAACCTGGTACTCTTTCTCTACCACTTCAGCAGACACGTCTTCTGGCTTAACGAATTCTGGTTTGCTTGCAGCGATGTGCATAGCCAGCTGTTTAACCAGCTCTTCGTCAGCGCCTTTAGCCGCAACCAGAACACCGATACGTGCACCGTGCTGGTAAGAGCCCAGAACGTCGCCTTCCAGAGAGGATACGCGACGGATGTTGATGTTCTCACCGATTTTAGCAACCAGCGCAACACGTTCTTCTTCGAACTGTGCTTTCAGAACTTCAACGTCAGTGATTTTACCAGCAACAGCTGCGTCCAGAACTTTGTTAGCAAATGCCTGGAAACCGCCATCTTTAGCAACAAAGTCAGTCTGGCAGTTAACTTCCAGAATGATGCCGTAGTTGCCGTCGATCTTAGTGATGATCACGCCGTCAGCAGCAACGTTGCCTGCTTTTTTAGCTGCTTTGATCGCACCGGATTTACGCATGTTTTCGATTGCCAGCTCGATGTCGCCGTTCGCTTCAGTCAGCGCTTTTTTGCAATCCATCATGCCTGCGCCAGTACGCTCGCGCAGCTCTTTTACCAGGGATGCGGTAATTTCAGCCATTCTTAAATCCTCGGGAGATGTGAACTGCCCGGCCGGGGGCCAAACAGTGTAAATTGAAAAAAGGGGCCGGTAATGGGCCCCTATTCATACACGGTACTAATAAGGGGTAAAACCTTATTATTCAGCTTCTACGAAGCTTTCTTCCGCCTGAGAAGCCAGATCCTGGGAACGGCCTTCACGAACGGTAGCAGCTACAGCGCTCAGGTACAGGCTAACAGCACGGATTGCGTCGTCGTTACCCGGGATAACGAAGTCAACACCGTCCGGATCGGAGTTGGTATCAACGATAGCGAATACCGGGATACCCAGGTTGTTAGCTTCTTTGATTGCGATGTGCTCGTGGTCTGCATCGATTACGAACAGCGCGTCTGGCAGGCCGCCCATATCTTTGATACCGCCCAGGCTGTTTTCCAGCTTGTCCAGTTCACGAGTGCGCATCAGCGCTTCTTTCTTAGTCAGCTTGTCGAAAGTACCGTCCTGAGACTGGGTTTCCAGATCTTTCAGGCGTTTGATGGACTGACGAACAGTTTTCCAGTTGGTCAGCATGCCGCCCAACCAGCGATGGTTCACGAAGAACTGGTCGCAGCTGTTAGCAGCATCTTTCACAGCTTCGCTTGCAGCGCGCTTAGTACCAACGAACAGAATCTTACCTTTACGGGAAGAGATCTTGTTCAGCTCAGCCAGGGCTTCGTTGAACATTGGTACAGTTTTCTCAAGGTTGATGATGTGAACTTTGTTACGTGCGCCGAAGATGAAAGGCTTCATTTTCGGGTTCCAGTAACGGGTCTGGTGACCAAAGTGAACACCAGCCTTGAGCATGTCGCGCATGGAAACAGTTGCCATGTTTAAAACCTCTATATTGAAAGTTGGGGTTATGCCTCCACGTATCCCATATTACCGACCCCGAAGGGCACCCCGGAATATGTGCCGATACGTGTGTGTTGTTACACAAAGTGAGATTTGTCGCCTCCGTCCATTCTGTGTATATGAAATGGATCGGAAGTCCGGCGCGCTTTATACCACAAAACACGACCAGAAACCAACAGTTGTTGGCGGAGTGTGCTGTTAATGATTCTCAATTTGGCACGGGGTGTGCCTGACTGATACCATTGACGACACTTAGACTAGTATTGTCGAAAAAATCGACACCGATGGACAGATTACATGGCTATCTCTATTAAGACACCTGAAGAAATTGAAAAGATGCGCGTCGCCGGTCGTCTGGCCGCGGAAGTGCTGGAAATGATCGAACCGTTCGTGAAGCCGGGCGTCAGCACCGGTGAACTGGATCGTATCTGTAACGACTATATCGTGAACGAGCAGCACGCGGTTTCCGCCTGCCTCGGCTACCACGGTTTCCCGAAATCCGTCTGCATCTCTATTAATGAAGTGGTTTGCCACGGCATCCCGGACGATGAAAAACTGCTGAAAGATGGCGACATCGTCAACATCGACGTGACCGTCATTAAAGACGAGTACCACGGTGACACCTCAAAAATGTTCATCGTTGGCAAGCCGACTATTCTCGGCGAGCGTCTGTGTAAAGTGACGCAAGAGAGCCTCTACCTGGCGCTGAAAATGGTTAAACCGGGTATTCGCCTGCGTACCATCGGTGCGGCAATCCAGAAGTTTGTGGAAGCAGAAGGTTTCTCCGTGGTGCGCGAGTACTGCGGTCACGGCATTGGTCGCGTCTTCCATGAAGAACCGCAGGTCCTGCACTATGATGCAGATGACGGCGGCGTGGTGCTGCAAAAAGGCATGACCTTTACCATTGAGCCGATGGTCAACGCGGGTGATTATCGCATCCGTACCATGAAAGACGGCTGGACGGTGAAAACCAAAGACAGAAGCTTGTCTGCGCAGTACGAGCATACTATTGTGGTAACAGACAACGGCTGCGAAATTATGACGTTGCGCAAGGATGACACCATCCCGGCGATACTGACGCACGATGAATGATAAAAAAGCCGGCAAATGCCGGCTTTTTTAATGGCTATAGCTTTTTCTTATGGGTGGCGCACGATGAGTAATCTTTTACCCGAACAGTATGCTAACACAGCACTTCCCACCCTTCCCGACCAGCCCGATAACCCGGGCGTCTGGCCGTCGCACGAGCTGACCTGCGCGCATATTAAAGCCCATATGGATGTTTTCCATCGCTGGCTGGGCAGCGCGTTCGACGCGGGCGTGTCGGCCGAGCAGCTCATTGAAGCGCGCACCGAATTTATCGACCAGCTGCTGCAGCGCCTGTGGATCGATTACGGGTTTGGGCAAATCAGTGATGTTGCGCTGGTTGCCGTCGGGGGCTATGGCCGCGGCGAGCTGCATCCGCTTTCCGATATCGATCTGCTGATCTTAAGCCGCAAAAAGCTGCCGGACGAACAGGCGCAAAAAATTGGCGAACTGCTGACGCTGCTCTGGGACGTGAAGCTGGAGGTCGGCCACAGCGTGCGCACCCTGGAAGAGTGTCTGCTGGAAGGGTTATCGGACCTGACCGTCGCCACCAACCTGATTGAAACTCGCCTCCTGATTGGCGACGTCGCGCTGTTTCTGGAGCTGCAAAAGCACATCTTCAGCGACGGCTTCTGGCCGTCAGAAAAGTTCTTCGCCGCGAAGGTCGAGGAGCAAAACCAGCGCCACCAGCGCTATCACGGCACCAGCTATAATCTTGAGCCCGATATAAAAAGCAGCCCCGGCGGCCTGCGCGACATCCACACCCTGCAGTGGGTCGCCCGCCGCCATTTTGGTGCCACCTCGATGGACGAGATGGTCGGCTTCGGCTTCTTAACCGAGGCAGAGCGTAACGAGCTTAACGAGTGCCTGCATCTGCTGTGGCGCATCCGATTTGCCCTGCATCTGGAAGTCACCCGCTACGATAACCGTCTGCTGTTTGACCGCCAGCTCAGCGTGGCGCAGCGCCTGAATTATCAGGGCGAAGGCAACGAGCCGGTTGAACACATGATGAAGGATTTCTTCCGCGTCACCCGCCGGGTGACCGAGCTGAACCAGATGCTGTTGCAGCTGTTCGACGAGGCCATTCTGGCCCTGACGGCGGATGAGAAACCGCGCCCGATTGATGACGAATTCCAGCTGCGCGGCACGCTTATCGATCTGCGCGACGAAACGCTGTTTATCCGCGAGCCGGAAGCGATTCTGCGGATGTTCTATACCATGGTGCGCAACAGCACCATCACCGGGATCTACTCCACCACCCTGCGCCATCTGCGCCATGCGCGCCGTCATCTGACGCAGCCGCTGTGCTATATCCCGGAAGCGCGCTCGCTGTTCCTGAGCATGCTCCGCCATCCGGGTGCCGTCAGCCGCGGGCTGCTGCCGATGCACCGCCACAGCGTGCTGTGGGCCTATATGCCGCAGTGGTCGCACATTGTCGGGCAAATGCAGTTCGATCTGTTCCACGCCTACACGGTGGATGAACACACGATCCGGGTGATGCTCAAGCTGGAAAGCTTTGCGAAAGAAGAGACGCGCTCCCGCCACCCGCTGTGCGTGGAGCTGTGGCCGCGCCTGACCCATCCGGAACTGATCCTGATTGCCGCCCTGTTCCACGATATCGCCAAAGGTCGCGGCGGTGACCATTCGGTGCTGGGCGCGCAGGACGTGCTGAAATTTGCCGAGCTGCACGGTCTGAACTCGCGTGAAACGCAGCTGGTGGCCTGGCTGGTACGCCATCACCTGCTGATGTCGGTCACCGCACAGCGTCGTGACATTCAGGATCCTGAGGTGATCAAGCAGTTCGCGGAAGTGGTTCAGACGGAAAACCGTCTGCGCTATCTGGTCTGCCTGACGGTGGCCGATATCTGCGCCACCAACGAAACGCTGTGGAACAGCTGGAAGCAGAGCCTGCTGCGCGAGCTGTACTTCGCTACCGAAAAACAGCTGCGTCGCGGGATGCAAAACACCCCGGACATGCGCGAGCGCGTGCGTCATCACCAGCTGCAGGCGCTGGCGCTGCTGCGGATGGACAACATTGATGAAGAGGCGCTGCATCAGATTTGGGCCCGCTGCCGCGCCAACTATTTTGTCCGCCACAGCCCAAACCAGCTTGCGTGGCACGCGCGGCACCTGCTGAAGCACGATCTGTCCCAGCCGATGATCCTCCTGAGCCCGCAGGCCACCCGCGGCGGGACGGAGATTTTCATCTGGAGCCCTGACCGGCCTTATCTGTTTGCTGCGGTCTGCGCCGAGCTGGACAGGCGTAACCTGAGCGTACACGACGCGCAGATTTTCACTACCCGCGACGGTATGGCGATGGATACCTTTATCGTGCTTGAGCCGGACGGCAGCCCGCTCTCGTCGGACAGGCATGAAGGGATACGTTTTGGTCTGGAACAGGCGATTACCCAGCGCAGCTGGCAGCCCCCGCAGCCGCGTCGCCAGCCGGCGAAACTGCGCCACTTCACCGTCGATACCGAGGTCAATTTCCTGCCGACCCACACCGACCGTAAATCGTTCCTGGAGCTGATCGCGCTCGACCAGCCGGGGCTGCTCGCCCGCGTCGGCCAGGTTTTTGCCGATCTGGGAATTTCGCTCCATGGGGCCCGAATTACAACGATTGGCGAGCGAGTAGAAGATTTATTTATAATCGCGACGGCGGACCGGCGTGCCCTTAATAATGACCTGCAGCTTGAAGTGCAACAACGGTTGACAGCAGCCCTCAATCCAAACGATAAAGGGTGATATGTTTTTTAGTGAAATGGAAAGAGTAAACAATGCAGCAGTTACAGAACGTTATTGAGTCCGCTTTTGAGCGTCGCGCCGACATTACCCCGGCAAATGTGGATACCGTGACCCGTGAAGCGGTAAACCAGGTGATTTCCCTTCTGGATTCCGGCGCGCTGCGCGTGGCAGAAAAAATCGACGGTCAGTGGGTCACTCATCAATGGCTGAAGAAAGCCGTGCTGCTCTCTTTCCGTATCAACGATAACCAGGTTATCGACGGAGCTGAAAGCCGCTACTTCGATAAAGTCCCTATGAAATTCGCTGACTACGACGAAGCGCGTTTCCAGAAAGAAGGCTTCCGCGTGGTTCCGCCTGCGGCAGTGCGTCAGGGCGCATTCATCGCGCGCAACACCGTGCTGATGCCATCCTACGTGAACATCGGTGCCTACGTTGACGAAGGCACCATGGTTGACACCTGGGCGACGGTCGGTTCATGCGCGCAGATCGGTAAAAACGTTCACCTGTCCGGCGGCGTGGGCATCGGTGGTGTTCTGGAGCCACTGCAGGCCAACCCGACCATCATCGAAGACAACTGCTTCATCGGCGCGCGCTCTGAAGTGGTTGAAGGCGTGATCGTTGAAGAAGGCTCCGTGATCTCCATGGGCGTTTACATCGGTCAGAGCACCCGTATTTACGACCGTGAAACCGGCGAAGTTCACTACGGTCGCGTTCCGGCGGGCTCCGTGGTGGTTTCCGGCAACCTGCCGTCAAAAGATGGCAAATACAGCCTGTACTGTGCGGTTATCGTGAAGAAGGTGGATGCGAAAACGCGCGGTAAAGTGGGCATCAACGAATTGCTGCGCACCATCGATTAATCGGGTATAACAAAAAGCGGGGGCAACCCCGCTTTTTTTATATCTGAGGGTGGCGAAAATAGATTTTTTCGTTAATTATTCAAAGGTTATGTTGAGATCAAGGGTACCGCTATGTACGATAATCTGAAAAGTCTGGGCATTACCAATCCTGATGAAATTGATCGTTACAGCCTCCGTCAGGAAGCCAATAACGATATTCTGAAAATCTATTTTCACAAGGACAAAGGAGAGTTTTTCGCCAAAAGCGTGAAGTTTAAATATCCACGCCAGCGTAAGACCGTTGTCGCTGACGGTGTAGGACAGGGATACAAAGAAGTACAGGAAATCAGCCCTAACCTGCGCTATGTGATCGATGAACTCGATCAGATCTGCCAGCGCGACCGCACCGAAGTCGATCTCAAGCGTAAGATCCTTGACGATCTGCGTCACCTTGAAAGCGTGGTAACGAATAAGATCAGCGAGATTGAAGCGGATCTTGAGAAATTAACGCGGAAATAAAAGCAAAACGGCAATCCTTGATTGCCGTTTTTAGTGTTTGCGCCCTCTCCCCGTGGAAGAGGGATGGGGTGAGGGCACCAGACCGCACTCAGTCATCTCTGCTCGTCCAGCTGCAGCGCCACATACAGCAGCAGCCTGTCGTCGAAATTCCCCAGGTCCAGCCCCGTCAGCTCCGAAATCCGGTTTAACCGATACTCCAGAGTATTGCGGTGAATAAACAGCGCCTTCGAGGTCGCCAGCGGCTGCACGTTATGGCGGAACCACGCCTGCAGCGTCCGGCGCAGCAGGCCGTTGTTGTCCATGGCTTTCAGACGCGCTAATGGCCGCGCCAGCTCATTGGCCTGCCAGCCTCCGCGCAGGCTGTCGAGCAGCACCGGCAGCATCAAATCCTGATAGAAATAACTGCGGCTCTCCGGCATCCGCTGCTTGCCCACCATCATGGTGGTGCGCGCGGTACGCCAGGAGCGGGCGATACTGCCCGGCCCGGTAAAGTAGTTGCCCAGCGCAACGCGAAAACGCAGCTGACCATTCTCCTTCATCCGGGAGATAAGCAGCTCCACGCGACGACGATGATCTTCCGCATCCCAGCGGCCGAACGCATTAAGCGCCGGTTTGAGCACCACCATTTCCGTCAGAGAAACGATCGCCACCAGGTTATCGCGCTCCGGCGTCGCCAGCGCATTTTGCAGCTGCTGCAGTTCGGCCATCGCGCTGTCTACGCCAAGCTGGCCGCTATCGACCTCAATGACCGCCACCACGCGCGGCTGGTTCAGATCGATCCCCAGACGCTGCGCCCATTCGCTGAGCGCAGGCGTATGCTCTTCCGCCTGAATAAGATTCATCACCAGCTCTTCACGCAGGCGGCTGTCCTGAGCGAGCAGGTGCATCAGGCGCGACTGCTCCAGCATCATCTCTGCCGTCATACAGACCAGCTCGCCGTATTTTCGCAGTGACTCGGGCTCGCCGGTCAGGCCGATTACCCCCACAATCTCGCCTTCAAGGCGCAGCGGTAAATTGATGCCCTGACGGACGCCGTGCAGATGTTTCGCTACCGCATCGTCGATATCCACGACCCGCCCCTGGGAAAGCACCAGCAGCGCCCCTTCGTGCAATTCCCCAATACGCTCGCGATCGCCGCTGCCAATAATGCGCCCGCGGGCATCCATCACGTTGATATTGGTATCAATGATGCGCATGGTGCGCGCCACGATATCCTGCGCCATTTTGGTATCAAGATGCCAGCCAGCCATAGAACCCTCCCGTGAGCAGAGCTCAAGCATAGGGAAGTTCAGCGACGGCTGCATTGTGCGAATGCACAAAGAGAGAGGGAGAAGTATGGAGTTGTGGCAAGAATCACAGAAAAGAGAAAGCCCCTGCGAACAGGGGCTTTAGAGGATTACTGCATCAGCAGATAAAGCGAGGTATCACCACGCTGGATATTCAGCGCCAGCACGGAAGGCTTGCTGTCGAGGATCTTGCGCAGTTCAGCGATATTTTTCACCGGCTGCTGGTTAGCGCCCATGATCACATCGCCTTTTTTCAGGCCGATACGGGCTGCCGGTGAATTCGCTTTCACGTTGTTCACCACCACGCCTTTGTTTGCGCCTTTATTGCTCATCTCGGCACCTTCAATGCCGCTGAAGATGGTGCTGGAATCCACCTGATTCTGGCTGCTCTGCTGCAGCTCCAGGCTCACGTTAACCGGCTTACCGTCGCGCAGCAGGCCGAGGGTCACTTTGCTGCCAATCGGCATTGAGCCCACTTCGGCACGCAGGGCGGCAAAGCTGCTGATCGGCTTACCGTTCAGGGAGGTGATCACATCCCCCGCTTTAATGCCCGCTTTCGCCGCGGAGGAATTCGGCATCACCTGGCTGACGAATGCCCCGCGCTGGGCGTCAACTTTCATCGCCTTGGCCAGTTCGGAGTTCAGCTCAGTCCCGAGGATACCCAGCTCGCCGCGTTTCACCTGGCCATACTGCACCATCTGCGCGGTCAGGTTTTTCACCATGTTGCTTGGGATAGCAAAGCCGATCCCGATGTTGCCGCCGTCCGGTGCCAGGATCGCGGTGTTGATACCGATCAGCTCACCGTTCAGGTTCACCAGCGCACCGCCAGAGTTACCGCGGTTGATCGCCGCATCCGTCTGGATGAAGTTTTCGTAGTTTTCCGCGTTCAGGCCGCTACGACCCAGCGCTGAGACGATACCGGATGTCACGGTTTCACCCAGACCGAACGGGTTACCGATCGCCACGGTATAGTCGCCCACGCGCAGCGCGTCGGAGTCAGCAATTTTAATCGCCGTCAGGTTTTTCGGATCCTGGATCTGGATCAGCGCGATGTCGGAGCGCGGGTCTTTACCCACCACTTTCGCATCGAACTTGCGGCCATCGCTCAGCTGAACCTTAATGCTGTTAGCGTTATCGACAACGTGGTTGTTGGTGACCACATAGCCTTTCGCCGCATCAATAATTACACCCGAGCCAAGCGCCATGAATTTCTGCTGCTGGCCGCCGCCCTGGCTGTCATCCCCGGCACCACCGCCCTGACAGAACGGTGAACTCTGGAATGGCGAACCGTCCTGGCAGAACGGCGAGTTGTCGCCGAAGAACTGCTGGAAGTTACGCGGCATACGCGGCGTATTGACGGTCGTACTGCCCTCAACGTTAATACTCACCACCGATGGCATCACTTTTTCGAGCATCGGTGCCAGGCTTGGCATCTGCTGCGCGGTTGCTGCCGACGACGCGGTCTCGGCTGCAGTAGCAGTCAGAGGAGACAGCGCTAAACCTAAACTCAGAGCCAGTGCACTCATTGCTAATGTGGTTTTTTTCATGTTTCTCAATCTCGATTTACAGGTAACGCAAAATTGCTGTGTAACTCAGATTCGTTTTATACCGCTTAGTTCCGGCGATAAGTTTATGGAAAAGGTAAAAATTTATTGGCCGTCTTTACAAAACTCCGGGATTATTCCACTGCCATCAGCTTGCGGTATTCATCCCAGGCATACAAATCCGTCATGCCGCTGATATAGTCCTGGATAAGACGGCAGCGATAATAATATTCCATCACCGGCCATTGGGAAGAGTGGCGATCAAGCTTGCCAATCGCTTCGACATACGCCAGACGATGCCGGGTAGAGAGTTTCTGATAAAGCCGCGATTCGATAGGTATTCTGCGCACGCGCTCGTGTTCCACCAGCTCGCTGAACTCGTCGACCGACAGCTGGAGCAACGGGGAATAAATTTCCAGTAACCCACTGATTACCCGGTAGCCCTGCAGTTCCAGCTGCTCGACATCCGGATGGCTAAATACATGCAGCATCGCCACATGTTTATAAAGCTCAAGGAGTTGACTGAAGCTGCTGTCATCTTCCAGCAGCGCGTGGTTGAATTCCCCGCTGAAGATGAGCGGTAAATTATCAATAAAGCGCGACGCCGCATACGGCACCAGTTTATTTAAAGTATTGACCCGCAAATACATAAAGAACTGGTCTTCCGTACTGCGGCTTAATGTATTTGAGCGCGATTTTTCCCAGGCATTTTCGACAACCTGCGCAAACAGCGAGCCTTTTTCATGGGCACCCCAGGCCGCATGAAGATGCTGATAAAGCTCCTCGACGCTGAAAATTCTTTTCTCAACGGCATCTTCCAGATCGGCCACGCAATAGGAAATATCATCGGCGGCTTCCATAATCCAGGTCAATGGAAAGCGGCCGTTTGGCGTCAATGAAAGTTCTTTACGTAGCCGTTCAATATAGGCCTCTTCGGAAAGGTAATAGCCCGGTTTTTTCATTAAATAACTGTGGGACGCGGGCGTATCCCCCATCCACCACGCGGGGCGGGTATATTTCAGAATGCAGCCGACCTGCGCCCAGGTCAGGTTCATGCGCATCAGGGAATGGACCAGCCGGATCCCCTGCGCGTTGCCCTCGAAGTGACACAAATCCTGGCGCACTTTGCGACGCAGATCGTTCAGCCCCTCTTCACCCTCACGCAGGCGTAAATCGCGTACGATGCAGCGGTCATCGCTGAGGGGCTGGCTTACCGCATCCGTAGGATAAAGCCGCTGCTTAAACCAGTCGTTGATCGCCGCCTCACCAAAATGGCCGAAAGGCGGGTTGCCGATGTCATGCATCAGGCAGGCCATCTCAACGATGCTCTCGAAGGGCCCCGTCAGCTCATCCAGACCATAGGTTTCCAGTAAACGCTGCTCTTTGAGACGGCTCAAAATTTCTTTGGCAATGTAGCGCCCGACCTGCTGCACTTCCATGGAGTGGGTTAAACGGGTGCGCACCGCGGCGTTACGCTCCAGCGGGAACACCTGGGTCTTTTGCTGCAAGCGCCGGATAGCGGGCGAGTTAATGATCCTCCCGCGATCGCTTTCGAAGATACGCAGGATCTCATGTTCGCTCTTGTCGCCCTGCGGCGAACGGAAACGTCGGTGCCAGTTAATTTTGGTGCGAAAATCGATTGGTGCCATGTGCTCCCCCGCGTGAGAATGCGTTTCCCCTTAACCGCATGATAGACTATGCATCTTAACAAGGCACATCGCGAGTAAATCTATGAAAATCGGCATTATTGGTGCAATGGAAGAAGAAGTTACGCTGCTGCGTGACAAAATTGAGAACCGTCAGACGCTCTCTCTTGGTGGTTGTGAGATCTACACCGGCCAGCTGAACGGCGTTGACGTGGCTCTGCTGAAATCAGGCATCGGTAAAGTGGCTGCTGCGCTGGGTGCAACCCTGCTGCTTGAGCGCTGCAAGCCGGACGTGATCGTGAATACCGGCTCTGCGGGCGGCCTGGCGCCGACGCTGAAAGTGGGTGATATCGTTGTCTCCGACGAAGCGCGTTACCACGATGCCGACGTCACCGCGTTCGGTTACGAGTACGGCCAGCTTCCGGGCTGCCCTGCTGGCTTTAAAGCGGACGACAAGCTGATTGCGGCGGCAGAGACCTGCATTGCTGAACTGAACCTCAACGCGGTACGCGGTCTGATTGTCAGCGGTGATGCCTTCATCAACGGCTCCGTTGGGCTGGCGAAAATCCGTCATAACTTCCCTCAGGCGGTGGCCGTTGAGATGGAAGCGACCGCGATCGCTCATGTTTGCCATAACTTCAGCGTTCCGTTCGTGGTGGTTCGCGCCATCTCTGACGTGGCAGACCAGCAGTCCCACATCAGCTTCGACGAGTTCCTGACCGTTGCGGCAAAACAGTCCACCGTGATGGTGGAACGCCTGGTGCAGAATCTGGCACGTGGCTAAACATACCGTCAGGGCGCTGGCCGCCCTGCTTCTTCTCGCACCGCTGTGGCTCTATGCTGTACCGCGTGTGATTACGCTCTCTCCCGCGAATACGGAACTGGCGTTTGCCGCCGGAATCACGCCCGTTGGCGTGAGTAGCTATTCGGATTACCCACCGCAAGCTGCGGATATTGAACAAGTGGCAACCTGGCAGGGGATGAACCTTGAGCGCATCGTGGCGCTTAAACCGGATCTCGTGCTGGCCTGGCGCGGCGGCAACGCCGAGCGGCAGGTCAACCAGCTCACCTCGCTTGGCATAAAAGTGATGTGGATTGATGCCGTCAGCATTGAGCAGGTCGCTCAGGCGCTACGCGCCCTGGCACCCTATAGCCCTACGCCCAAAAAAGCCGAGGCTGCGGCGAAAGAGATGCTGAGCGACTATGCCGCGCTGAAATCCCGATACGATACCCCTGTGAAAAAGCGCATCTTCCTGCAGTTTGGCAGCCAGCCGCTGTTCACCACCGGAAAAGGGTCGATTCAGAACCAGGTGCTGGAAGTCTGTGGCGGTGAAAATATCTTTGCTGCCAGCCGGGTGCCGTGGCCTCAGGTCAGCCGTGAACAGGTTCTGGCGCGCCAGCCGCAGGCCATCGTCGTGGTCGGAAATGCGAGTGAAATTCCCAAAATTGAGCAATTCTGGCAAAAGCAGCTAAAAATACCGGTAATACCCCTCAACAGCGACTGGTTTGAACGCGCCAGCCCGCGTATTATCCTCGCCGCAAAACAGCTCTGTGCCGCGCTGGCAGAGAGTCATTAACATAAGACCCTTTTCGAGGATTTAACGATGCTCGTTTATTGGCTGGATATTCTTGGCACAGCCGTTTTTGCTATCTCCGGCGTCCTGCTCGCCGGAAAACTACGCATGGATCCGTTTGGCGTGCTGGTGCTTGGCGTCGTGACCGCCGTCGGCGGCGGGACTATCCGCGATATGGCGCTGGCAAATGGCCCGGTGTTTTGGGTGAAAGATCCTACCGATCTGGTGGTCGCGATGGTCACCTGCCTGTTAACCATTGTGCTGGTTCGCCAGCCCCGCAGATTACCAAAATGGATATTGCCGGTACTGGATGCCGTCGGTCTGGCCGTGTTTGTCGGTATTGGCGTCAATAAGGCGTTTAATGCGGGTACCGGTCCAATGGTGGCAATCTGTATGGGCGTACTAACCGGCGTGGGCGGTGGGATCATTCGCGACATTCTGGCGCGTGAAGTGCCGATGATCCTGCGTACTGAAATTTACGCAACGGCCTGCATTGTGGGCGGGATTGTTCACGCGACCGCGTACTACACCTTTGCCCTCCCGCTGGAAAATGCCGCGATGCTGGGGATGGTCGTGACGCTGGTGATACGTTTAGCGGCGATACGCTGGCACCTGAAGCTGCCGACGTTTGCGCTGGATGAGAATGGCAGGTAAATGCAAAACGGTAACCACCAGGTTACCGTTTTTAGCGTTTTGCCGGGGTGAGGGCATCAGCCCGCACCTTCTTAAATACTGAACGAAGAACCACACCCGCAGGTGCTTGTCGCATTCGGGTTAGTGACCACAAAGCGCGAACCTTCCAGACCTTCGGTGTAATCCACCGAACCACCCACCAGATATTGCAGGCTCATCGGGTCAACCACCAGCGCGACGCCCTGTTTCTCGATAGTCATATCGCCATCGTTAACCTGATCGTCAAAGGTAAAACCATACTGGAAGCCGCTGCAGCCGCCACCGGTAATATAGACACGCAGTTTCAGATCCGGATTGTCTTCGTCGGCAATCAGGACTTTCACTTTTTTGGCTGCTGCTTCGGTAAATTCGAGCGGTACAGCTACTACGTCATCACTCATCTTATGCTCCCATGAATACTGCTATTGGGTAAAATTCACCCAATTCTTTATCTCATTATCTAATACCCTGGTAATTCATTCAAGTATTCTGCGTGGCGGCCCGCTCAGCCTCTTGTTTTGCCAGGGTACGCGCAAGGATGGTGGAGTATAGCGGTTTTCCACCCAGGAACTGGGCCAATAGTGTCGCGCCGAGACAGGTAATGATCATTGGCAAAATGAGCTGGTAATTGTCCGTCATCTCCAGCACCAGCACGATCCCGGTCAACGGCGCACGCAGGGACGCGGCCAGCAGCGCCCCCATTCCGGCGATGGCAAAGGTCCCGGCGTCAAGATGATAGGCGGGAAACCCCGCTTCAGCCGCCATACCAAACGCGGTGCCGAGCAGCGTACCTAGCGCCAGCATCGGGGCAAAAATCCCGCCGGGCGCGCCGGAGGAGAAGCACAGCACCGTCGTGATGACTCTTGAAATAAACATAAACAGCAGCAGACCCACGCTGAAATTCCCCGCCGCCGCAATGGGAATCAGCCCGAACCCACCGCCTGCGGCATTCGGCTCAATAAACCCGAGTACGCCACACATTCCGCCCAGCAGGCCGCCCATCAGCACCCATTTCGTGGTGTTGCCGCCGTGAATGCGCTGGAACATATCCTGAGCGCGCAGGATAAAAGTGTTAAACAGCGGTCCCACCACGCCAAAAATCATGCCGAGGATCAGGTAAAGCCACAGGGTGTTGACCGGCGCGTTGGTCAGTTTACCCACCTCAATAACCGCGCCCTCGCCGTTAAAGATGCGAAACACGATGCTCGACATAATGACGCCGGTAAACACCGCTTTAATCGAGATCAGGTTGTAGCGAAACTGCGCGCGCATCTCTTCGATAATGAACAAAATGCCCGCCAGCGGCGCGTTAAACGCGGCGGAAAGCCCCGCCGCCGCGCCGGTTGCCAGCAGCGTATGGCGCGCTTCGGCGCTTCGCATCCGAAACAGATCGCCCACCATGCGGCCGACGTTCCCCCCCAGCTGTACCGTGGGCCCTTCCCGGCCAAGCACCATGCCCGCGCCCAGGGTACCCATGCCGCCGATGAATTTAACCGGAATCACCCGCCACCAGCGCACCGGACGCAGCTCCTCCAGCGCACCTTCAATTTCCGGGATGCCCGACCCGCCCGCCTCCGGCGCGAATTTACGCACCAGAAAATACCCCACCATGGCAAACAGCGCAGACAGCCCGAATGCCCAAACCCAGACCAGCCATTCGCTGTCGGCGAAACCGGCCACGGTGCCCACTCGCCAGTTGAGTACGGCATTAACCGCTTTTTCAAACGCCACGCCAATCAGCCCCGCGAGAGTCCCCACCACGGCAGCGGCCAGCAGGATCGCCAGCGGCGTTTTATCGCGATTGAGCAGCCGCCGAATACTGACTCGGTGCTGGGCGCGCGTAAACTGTTGTTCTTCAAAAGACGGAGAATCTGATTTCATGTCCTGTTCTTATTCGTCATACAAAAAGCCGCGAGGATTTTACCAGAGACTGCCCTACCGTCTCCTGAAAATTACTTAACAAATCTTAAAGCATTACCGGGCTAAAAATTTCATAACCTTCCCCGAATCACTTAGAATAGTGGGCTTAATCATTTTATACGAACCAGGAACGACGCCATGAGCAAGTCTGAAAACCTCTACAGTGCAGCCCGCGAGCTTATTCCGGGTGGCGTGAACTCACCCGTGCGCGCCTTCACCGGCGTGGGCGGTACGCCGCTGTTTATCGAACGTGCTGACGGCGCGTATCTGTATGATGTCGATGGCAAAGCCTATATCGATTATGTGGGTTCCTGGGGGCCGATGGTGCTGGGGCACAACCACCCGGCGATTCGTAACGCGGTAATCGAAGCCGCCCAGCGCGGCCTGAGCTTCGGCGCGCCAACCGAAATGGAAGTGAAAATGGCGGAGCTGGTGACCGAACTGGTGCCCACCATGGACATGGTGCGCATGGTGAACTCCGGCACCGAAGCCACCATGAGCGCCATCCGCCTGGCGCGCGGTTTTACCGGTCGCGATAAAATCATCAAATTCGAAGGCTGCTACCACGGCCACGCCGACTGCCTGCTGGTGAAAGCCGGTTCCGGCGCGCTGACGCTCGGCCAGCCAAACTCGCCTGGCGTACCGGCGGATTTCGCGAAGCACACCCTGACCTGCACCTACAACGATCTTGCTACCGTTCGCGCGGCGTTCGAGCAGTATCCGCAGGAGATCGCCTGCATCATCGTTGAGCCGGTTGCGGGCAACATGAACTGCATCCCACCGCAGCCTGAGTTCCTGCCGGGCCTGCGCGCCCTGTGCGACGAGTTCGGCGCGCTGCTGATCATTGATGAAGTCATGACCGGCTTCCGCGTAGCGCTGGCGGGTGCCCAGTCTTACTACGGCGTCGAGCCGGACCTGACCTGCCTCGGCAAAATCATCGGCGGCGGCATGCCGGTCGGTGCATTCGGTGGGCGTAAGGACGTGATGGAAGCCCTGGCACCAACCGGTCCGGTTTACCAGGCGGGCACGCTCTCCGGTAACCCTATCGCCATGGCTGCGGGCTTTGCCTGCCTGACCGAAGTGGCTCAGCCTGGCATTCACGAAACCCTGACCGACCTGACCACGCAGCTGGCAAACGGTCTGCTGGAAGCCGCAGAAGAGACCGGTATCCCTCTGGTGGTTAACCACGTGGGCGGCATGTTCGGGATTTTCTTCACCGATGCGAAAACCGTGACCAGCTATCAGGACGTGGTGAAGTGCGACGTTGAACGCTTCAAGCGCTTCTTCCACCTGATGCTGGAAGAAGGCGTGTACCTGGCGCCGTCCGCGTTCGAAGCGGGCTTTATGTCCGTGGCGCACAGCGAAGAAGATATCAATAACACCATCGACGCGGCGCGTAAGGTGTTTGCGAAGCTGTAAGGGCATTGCCGGGTGGCGCTAACGCTTACCCGGCCTACGATGTTCTCCCTCTCCCCGTGGGAGAGGGCCGGGGTGAGGGCATCAGGCCGCACCTGACTACCGGCTCTGCTTTCTCAACAGATAAATAAAGTACGGCGCACCGATAAAGGTCGACAGCAGACCCGCCGGGATCTGATACGGGAACAGCACCATTCTTCCGCACCAGTCCGCGAACACCAGCAT
Source organism: Enterobacter sp. 120016 (assembly GCF_018383635.1). Classification (NCBI taxonomy): domain Bacteria; kingdom Pseudomonadati; phylum Pseudomonadota; class Gammaproteobacteria; order Enterobacterales; family Enterobacteriaceae; genus Enterobacter; species Enterobacter sp. 120016. The sequence goes on from NZ_JAHAWC010000010.1 coordinate 47,921, forward strand.
CACCCCGCCCGTCAGGGCCGACATCACGATATGCGGCATCGTCCGGCGGAATCCCATCATTCTGGCAATGTGCGGCGCCATTAATCCGACAAAACTCAGCGGTCCAATCGTCAGGGTTGCCACAGCCGTCAGGCACGCCGCCAGCAGCAGCAAGGCCACGCGCGCTGGCGTCAGCGCCATTCCCACCGCACGCGCGGTTTCGCCGCCGAGCGGCAGAATGGTCATCCAGCGGCGGCACAGCGGCACCATCGCCAGCAGCACGAGCATCACCATCCCGGACCAGATTACCTGGCTGCCGGTGGCGTTGTACGTCGAGCCGGAAATCCAGGTCAGGATCTTCGCCATACGCGGATCCCCGCTGGCCTGCAGCATCATCAGCAGCATCGTAAATGCGGTACTGAGCGCCATCCCGGCCAGCAGCATGCGGTGCGGTGAAAACCCGCCGCGACCGGCGGCAATCAGGATAATCATCAGCGTGGCTGCCGCGCCGATACTGCCGGCAGGCATCAGCCAGCCAAACGCATTGCCCGGCACAAAGAACAGCATCAGCACCACGCCAAAGGCGGCGCCAGAGCTGATCCCAAGCACTTCAGGGCTCGCCATCGGGTTGCCGGTCAGACGCTGAATTATGCACCCCGCCACCGCCAGCATTACCCCTGCTATCAGCGCAGCGAAGATACGCGGCCAGCGCCACTGCAGCAGTTCATTGAGTAAATCACCCGTTGCCCAGTGCCAGCCCGAGGCATCGCGTCCGAATGAGAGCGCCGCGAACGAGGCGATCATCAGCACCGCCAGACCGGCAAGGCTAAACCACAGCACCGACTGACGTTCAGCGTAGACTTTATCGCCCGCATCCATCGCCGGCGCGCTCATGCTGCGCAGGCGCGGGAGCAGCCACAGCAGCAGCGGCGCCCCGATAAGCGCGGTCACAGAGCCGGTGGAGACTTCCCTCCAGACCTGCGCCAGCCAGAGAATAAGCTGATCGGAAAGCCAGAGGATCAGCGCCCCAATCAGCGGCGCCAGCATCAGACGCGTCAGTAAACGACGCGCCCCGAGCATTTTCGCCAGCAGGGGCGCAAACAGGCCGATAAACCCGATGATGCCGACCGCGTTCACCAGCAGGGCACTTAATACAATCGCCAGCGTCAGCGCCGCCAGGCGAGCCAGCGACAGCGCCAGCCCCAGGTTACGCGCCACGCCATCATCCAGCCCCATGAGCGTCAGAGGACGCAGGAGCAGCAGCGTCAGCACAACACCGCCAGCCAGCTGCGGCCACAGGCGCTGCACAATGCTCCAGTCGGTTTGGGTGAGCGTGCCGGTACTCCACAGGAACATGCTTTGCAGCTGATCGTGGTGGAACAGCACCAGCAGCTGGTTAATCGCGCCACAGTAGAGGCTCACCACCAGCCCGGCCAGAATAAGCGTTACCGGAGAAAGGCGCTTGCCCCAGGCCACGCCAAAGACCAGCGCGCCCACCACGCACGCCCCCGCGAGTGCCGCAAACTGCGAGGTTAACGCTCCCGGCAGCGCCCACAGCGTGGTGACGGTGATCCCAAGCTGCGCGCCGGTCGCGACGCCGAGCGTGGTTGGTTCTGCCAGCGGGTTACGCAAAACCTGCTGGAACAGCACGCCCACCAGCCCTAAACCGGCGCCGACTAAAAGGGAGATCGCCAGACGCGGCAGCAGGCTGTAGTGGAACAGCATCTGCTGAATATTGTCGATATCCGGCGAGGCCAGAGCGGCCCCCCACTGCGCGCGAGGTAACGCCGTCGAGAGGTTGAACCCGGTTAATACCAGCGCAACCAGAAAAAGCAGGGATAGCAGCAGCGCCGGGAAGCGGGCGATACGCGTACTCATGCTTTACCTCCCAGGGCGTTATCCAGCACGCGGGCAAAATGCATGGCCGACAGCGTCGCGCCGTAGAACCAGACCGCCGGGGCGCGCTGGAAGCGCTGCTCGCGCACAAACGGCATCGCCTGCCAGAGCGGAGTCGCCATCAGGGTTTGCATGGCGCGTTCGTTGCCGTGGTCGAAGCATAGCACGTCGACGTCGCGAAACGCCGCCAGACGATCGATCCCCACGGCGGTACTGCCCCAGAACGTCATCTCCCCTTCCCAGGCATTGCGAATACCGAAGCTGTCGAGCACTTCCTGGAACAGGCAGTTTTTACCGAAGACCAGCATATGGCGGGCATCCAGCAGCGTCACCATCAGCAGCGGACGATCGCCCCGGTTGGCAAAGCGTGGCTTCAGGGAGTCGATCAGGGCATCAAATTCGTCGAGATGCTTTTTGGCCTCGACCTCGCGGTTGAGGAAACGCGCCATCTCGTTAATCGAGTTTTTCGCCATGGCCAGCGGTTTTTTACCGTCGCTGAAGGCGAATCCACGTCCTGGCGCAATGCGCGCCATGATCTCCTCTGACGGACCGTAGCCCGCTGACCAGAACATGAACGAGGGCTTCATCTGGGTGAGCAGTTCAAGGTTTGGCTCCGTACGCAGGCCGATGTCGATCACCGAGTCCGGCAGCTTCGGCTCGTTCACCCAGAGGTTATAGTTAGGAATGTCCGCAACGCCATAGGGCGTGACGCCAAGCGCCATCATCAGCTCGACCGGCAGCCACTCCAGGGCCACAATACGGTGCGGATCGACGGCGGCGGCACGCGCCGTATTCATTTTTAACAGCAGCGGTGAGAGCGCCATCGCCGTCAGCAGGCGACGGCGGCTAATGCGAGCGTTATCCAGCATCAGTAGACAAAGCTCACCGGTGCAGCCCCGGCAGGGTGAGGCAGAATACCCATCGGAATACCGTAAATATGTTCCAGCGTCTCGCTGCGCATCAGCTCTGCCGGCGTGCCCTGGGCAATCATCTCGCCCCCGCGCAGCGCGACGAGGTAGTCACAATAACGCGCGGCCATGTTGATATCGTGCAGGACCGCAATGACCGTCAGACCACGCTGCTGGCTCAGGCGATGCACCAGCGCCAGGACGTCGACCTGATGCGCAATATCCAGCGCAGAGGTTGGTTCATCCAGCAGCAGACAGCGGCTGTCCTGCGCCACCAGCATCGCAATCCACGCGCGCTGACGTTCGCCGCCGGACAGGCTATCCACCAGACGGTGCGCCAGCGGTTTTAGCCCGACCAGCGCAATCGCCTCTTCCACCTTCTCTCTGTCGGCGACGCCGAAGCGCCCAAGCGCCCCGTGCCACGGATAACGCCCAATCGCCACCAGCTCACGCACCGTCATCCCTTCCGCCTGCGGCAGCTGCTGCGGCAGATAGGCCACTTTGCGGGCAAAGGCTTTACTGCTCCAGCTCTCCAGCGGTTGGTCATCCAGCAGAATATCGCCCTCTGAAGGCGGCTGATGGCGCCCCAGCATCTTGAGCAGCGTGGATTTACCGGAGCCGTTGTGACCAATCAGGCCCGTCACTTTACCGGCAGGGAACGTCAGAGAGAGCGGATGCAGCAGCGTGCGCCCGGGTACGCGAAAGGAGAGATGGTTGAGCGTAAAGGTGGTGTCGGGTTGCGTTTGAATATCCTGCATATCAGCCAACTTAAATAAAAAGGGCACGGCGAACCGTGCCCGAAGAGAGATTAGAAGCGGAAGGTCGCGGTGGCAACAACCTGACGTTCAGCACCCCAGAAGCAGCCGTAGGTATTGAAGCAGCTGGCAACGTACTCGCGATCGAACAGGTTGTTCACGTGCAGCGCCACGTTTGAGCCCGCCATGCCAACGCGTGCCAGATCGTATCTGACCAGCGCATCGACAACGGTGTAGCTGCCCACCTTGAAGGAGTTCGCCGGATCGCCATAGCTTGAGCCCGTGTAACGCACGCCGGTACCCAGCGTCAGGCCAGACAGCGCACCGTCAAACAGGGTGTAATCGCCCCACAACGATGCCATGTGTTTTGGCACCTGAGCTGGCGTGTTGCCTTTGTAGGTGGTGTCCGTGGTGTATTCCGCATCGGTATAGGTATAAGAACCCACCAGGTTAACGCTCGCAGACAGGGCCGCTTTCGCTTCCACCTCTACGCCACGCGCGCGGATTTCACCGCCCTGAACCGAGAAGAAGGAGCCCGCCGGGTCCGCCATCAGGTTGTTGGTTTTGGTCAGTTGGTACAGCGCACCGGTAACGACGATCGGACGATCGTTTGGCACGTATTTCACGCCCGCTTCGTACTGTTTGCCTTTAGACGGCGCGAACAGCTTGCCCTGGGCATCGCTCTGCGAAGCCGGTTCAAACGATTCGCTGTAGCTAAAGTACGGGGTTACGCCGTTATCAAACAGATAGTTAACGCCACCGCGCCAGGTAAACTGGGTATCATCACGTTTGGAGGTGGTGTTCGTCACGCGGTTGTAGGATTCCTGATCGGCCCAGTCATAACGACCGCCCAGGGTTACCAGGACTTTGTCCCACTCAATTTGATCCTGAGCGTAAACGCCGGTCTGTTTTTGCTTGTTCAACACCTGATAGGCACCTGACGGTCCAGGATGTGAACCGAAATCGAAATCGCTGCGATCGAGGTTATAGATATCAGATGGCGCAACGGAACCGGCATAGCCGAACCACGAGTCGATGTCATTACGCATGCGCATGAAATCCACACCCGTCAGCAGAGTATGATCGAGTGAGCCCGTCGCGAACTTGCTTTGCAGCTGCGTATCAACAGTGAAGTTTTCCAGCTTCTCGTTATCAATAACATACTGACGAGTCAGCGTATGGCCCCACTGCGACTGAGGAACGCTCGCGCAAGGGCTGGATGCCGGATTACTCGAATAGAGCGGATCGGAACACATACCGTAGCCGTAAACGCTGTTTTGCGAGGTCTTATTCTGCGCATAGCGCAGGTTCTGACGCACGGTAAAGGTGTCGTTGAATTCGTGATCGACGCTGTATCCCACCATTTTCTGGTTACGGGAATAGGTATTGTTCTTCGCACCTTCGTTGAAGTTCGTCGGCAGACGATCGCCGTTCGGCAGCGGATCAACCGTCCCCTCTTTTGGCAGCCAGCCGTAATAGCCCGTTTCAGGCTCGTTCTGGAAGTAGGAGAGGAACGTGAAGGTGGTTTTATCATCCGGACGCCAGGAGAAAGATGGCGCGATGGCGTAACGCTGCTCGCCTTTACCTTCCTGCTGGGAATTATTCGAACGCGCCACGCCCGTTAAGCGGTAAGAGTAAACGCCGTCATCGTCGATTGCATCGCTAAAGTCGAACCCGGTCTGGAACAGGCTATCCGTGCCGACTTTGAACTGGATCTCTTTCAGCGGCTCGGTTGTTGGGCGCTTGCTTACCATGTTCAGCAACCCGCCTGGGCTGCTTTTGCCGTACAGAACGGAAACCGGACCGCGCAAGATCTCGGCGCGCTCCAGCATATAAGGATCAATCACCGCGTCGTTATAGAAGTTCCCCTGCATTTTCATGCCGTCGAGGTAGTTATTCTGCGTCTGACCATCGGCCGCGAAGCCGCGAATAATCAAATAGTCATAGGTGTTAGACGCGCCGCGCGTGCCTACCGCAACGCCCGGCGTGTAGCTCAGGGCTTCTTTCACCGAGCGCGGCTGATGCAGCGCCATCTCTTCGGCCGTGACCACAGAAATAGACTGAGGAACCTTCTGAATCGGGGTATCCGTTTTGGTCCCGGTCGCGGATTGCCTTGCGGCGATGGTCGCAGCAGGCCCCCAGGCACTTTCCTGTGCCGCAGGTGCTGCTGTTACCGTAATGGTTTCTTCTTTTTTCGGGGCGTCGGCCGCATGCGCATAAGCAGACATTCCGGCAACCGCTGTGGCAACAACCACCGCGATTTTACGCCGTGACGTGTTAATGGGCTGAGCTGTATTGAAAAGCGCCATGTTGTTCTCTGATGGAAAAGTGAATGATAACGTAAACGAGAATTATTATTATGAGCGCCAGAATAATATGCGAAACGCTGGTTGCAAAGCAAGCAGTAAGCGGCCCTACAAGATTTAAGGGTTTAAGAATTAACCAGATGAAAAGAGAGGGTTAATGAGGTTAGCGAAATGATCGCTAAAGCCCGCCGAAACGGGCAGAGAGGATTAACGGTAAAACACCTCGAACGTGGCGACGGAATCAACTTTGCCCGCTTTAACCTCCCCCGTTTTGACGTAGCGCGCCTTGAGGGGGATTTCAACGGGAACCTTGTCCTGCGTACTGGTTATCGCCGTGTAGTTCTGGTCAAACTGCAGCACCGTATTGTTCTTGTCGAGAATTTGGATGCCGACACCCGCGGCGGCGGAATCTCCGGCTGCGATGCCAAGGATATTGCCGTTCGTCACGCCCGTCGATCCCGCGCTGGTGAACTGATAATCGACCTTTGTCCCCGCCGCGCAGTCGGTGATTTCAATCTTAAAACTGCCGTCGGTAAGAATGTCTGAGTATTGCCCGTCAAAATCCTGAACGTTAACCGTTTTAAGAGGCACATAAATGTTGCGGTCGACCAGATTACAGGTGTTGGTCGTAATGTGAACGCTGGCAGGAGAAAACCGCATTTCACCGATTACCGCGTTACCCAGCATATCCACAGCCGTTAATTGCGAAGTATCCAGATCCCCCTCCTGGATATCGCCTGTTACTACCAGCTGTGCAGCGGCGCGAAACGTAGATTTTTTATGCGAAGAGCCATGAATAGACCCCAGATAACGGATAGGCCGAAAGAGGTTCTCTTCGTTATAGCTGGGAAGACGTTCGTTCGAGGAAGCCGCTCGGATACCAATACCCGGCACGTTAGTTTGATAAACCCCAGGCAGAACACTTTCGCGTGCATCAGTATCCGCAAGATAAAGATATCCGCGTCTGATTTGCGCGTCACCATAACACTCCACCGTGACTTCCTTACTCTCGACGCTGACGTCATAAATCACGGTGCCGACGGGCGTATCGGGGGCAACAACAATCAGCGGTGGAAGTTGAAATGTGACCACCGCGTCCACGTCAGAGCTGCCGTTAAAAGTACAGTCAGCCCAGGCTGAATGGAAAAAGGTCCCCGCCAGCAAGAGCAGCAGTGGCGAAAGAAACGTTTTGACTGAACAACATTGACGCATGAAATACCTCTGTTAATGGCAGTTGACCGTAGCTTTCACGATCCCTGCTGAGCCCTGCGAGGGAAGATCCAGTACTCCCTGACACTGACGATCGCGTTCTTCCCCCCACTGCACGCTAAACGTTGTTTTGCCGGACAGCCCCGTGAGGTAAACCTCACCGTCATCCCCGACGATGGCGGAGGTGCTCTCCAGCGCCACCACAGCCCCAAACGGAACGGGCTTACCCGCATAGAGCAAGGTCACCAGCGCGCGTCGGCCAACGCGAGCATCGAACGTGGCGTGCAGCGCTGCCCCTTTCGTCGGCACGAGATCTAGCGTTGCAGCATCGATATCAATATCCTCCCGATCCTGGGTATTTACGGTGATGACGTTGTGCCGATAGGCCGTCAGAGAGGGCACAATGGCGTTACCAAAACGGTCTGTAGAGATGCCCCGCCCGTTTTGCACTTTGACGTTATCGCCATCCTTAATGTGCACAATGGCGAACGCGTCGCGTACGGGTTGCCCCAGCGTCACGCCATGCTCGTGGGCAACGATTGACCCCTGCGCGCTGTAGTTCCACTGCCGATTATCACCGCCGTAGCTGTACCCCATCCCGACCTCACCGGAAGCGCCACGGTAACGTCCGGACAGGCTGCCGCCGTAGCCGGTATTCTGATTGGCATAGCTCTGCTGCAGGTTGTAGCTCAGCTTATTGTCCTCCAGCGCGGTACCGCCGAGCCCGACCTGATGCGAAACATATCCACCGCTGGCGGTGTTCGCGCTGTAGGTTGCCCAGGAGTCAGGCAGCCACTTTGAGAATGGAATGTTGACCGTCAACGCCATCTGCCGGTCGGTATCGGCGTCCGGCGTGCGGGTCAGGTTGTAGCTTATCGACCAGGTAATATCGCGCCAGCTGGAGCTCAGCCCCGCGCTGACGCTACGCTCATGGCCGTCCATTTCCCAGTAATCCTGCTGATAGCCGTTGAGATAAGCCGAGCCCCAGTCTGAAATGCGCTGGGAAAGGTTTAGCTGCATGCGGCTACGGCGGTTGTTGGTTCTGCGGTAGGTATAGATACCGTCATCGATATTGCTGTCCCGCCGATCGATAGCCTCCTGAAAGGTATAAAACCCCGAGGTGGAGTAGCGGTAGCTGGCAAGCGTGACGGTCGTATCGGTGTCAGGGATATCTTTTGAGTACTGGGCCCGCCACGATAAACCGCTGGCATCGTCACTCCCGTCATCAAACGCGGTACGCGCAGCCGTAAGGTCGACAGATGCGGAGCCGAATTGCCCCAGGTCGGCACCAAGCCCCAGCAGCAGCGCATGATATAGTGACGCACCCAGCGCGCCGGTATAGGCCGTGACGCCGTAAGGCAGACCATAGATTGCCGTACCCTGCGCAAAGGTGGGTTCATCTTCCCCTTCGTTACCGCGATAGCGCCCTGCTGCCAGCGAGTACTTAAAACCGCCTTCTCGCTGTAGCACCGGCACCGACGCGCTGGCCTGAATGAAGCTGTGCTCGCTGCCATCCGCCTCTTCGACGGTCACTTCCAGATCGGCTCCGGAAGTCACCTGGCTCAAATCGCGGATCTCAAAAGGCCCTGGCGAGACGTTTGTCTGATAGATGGTGTAGCCGTTTTGCTTGATGGTGACTTTCGCGTCGCTATTCGCAATACCCCGCACAACGGGCGCAAAGCCTTGCTGGCTGACGGGCAGCATAGCGGTATCCGTTTCCAGCTTCACGCCGGTCATCTGGACGCTGTCAAAAAGCTCGCCATTAGTATACGTCTGCCCCATCTCAAGCTGGCTTTTCAACGCTTTAATGTCACGCTGCAAAGTGCTGGCGATGGCCTCCCAGCCGGACGCATTGCTCCAGGTGCTGTTATTGCGCAGTCGCCACGGGCCAAGATTCATTCCAGACTCCAGACCCAGCCAGGTCGAAGAGGTGTTGCCCGAGCTGTAGTGCTGCTGAGAGCCGCTGAGCTGATAGCTTGTCCAGGCGGCAGGTGCGCCGTCATCCCAGAATTTCGGGTTTATCGCGCCAGCGACGGCCCGATCGCGGTAGATCTGCGGAATGACCAGCTTCAGGGTCTGGTTATCCTGATCGTAATCGTAGCGTGCATTTTCAATGAAATGAGAGATATCCCGAACGTAAGCCTCGTCGTCCAGCGCCTTTAAATCCGGGATCGTGTCGACCTTAACGCCGTATTCGCGCAGGTCCGCTTTGGTCAGCTCCGGCAGCAGATGCTGTTTGTCGTCAGAAAGCACATAGGTGAGCGTACGTGTATCCAGCACGTCCCGATCCCACATAATCGTCGTGGGGTAGCTTCCTGCAAGTAAGCCATTATCATTGATGAAATTTTTAAGCGTGGAGGTATTTTCGAGAGGGGTATCCAGTTCAAGGATCCGCAGGTTGAATTCGTCATCCGCACTTGCAGGCTGGATCGCGGCGAGCAGCGCCAGCGCGATCCCGGACAGTACCTGTTTGTGAAGTAAAGATGACGACATAACGTACCAACATGATCGATTTAAAGAGCCTGCTTGCGTTGAGGAGTCTGGGCGCCGAAATCATTAATAGCCGTCCAGGTCACCGCGCCATTTGCCGCTTTTGGTAGCGCGAAACTCTGCTTGCTAAACGGTGCAACCATCATTGAAATGGCACCCGGCGTGGTTTTGGTCTCTTTCACCGGTACGCTTTTCCCGCCAACGGCCAGTTCGCCAAAAGAGACGTAAAAAGGCGTAGGGTTGTTTGCAATTAGCGTCTCACCCTGACGATGGAACGTGATTTTTTCATAGGCCCCCAGCGCATCGGCTTCCTTCAGCTGAGCGGGACGCCAGAAAAGCTTCAGGCGCGTTTTCATTGCAAACTGCAGCGTGTTTTTCTCTTTCAGATCGGGAGACAGAGCAGAGACGGATTTCACGTTCGCCAGAAACAGTGATTCGCGGTCTGCCGGCAGGCTGTTTTTATCGCCGGTAAAAATAACGTGTAACAGCGTCTGACGATTTTCCTGCAACTTATAGACAGGCGGCGTAATAATAAAGGGAGCCTTTGCATCATTGGGATAACTGACCCAGCTTTGCACCAGATAACGCGTATGAGGATCTTTATTTTTAAGTGCGATTTGTACTTCAGATTTATTCGATGGATAAATAATTCGCGTACCACCGAGAACAACGCTTGCCTGCACTGAACAGCAAGAAATAATTAAACAACCACATAACAATTTAAATAACGTCTTCATACAGCGTTCCAGAAGGCAGCCTTTCAGGCTGCCAGTCATTGTTTAGCGATAGACAACCTCAAATGTGGCTGAGGAGGAGTAATGACCCGCGGTTGGCGCGGTATCACCGACCAGAATTACTTTCGCGGTGTAGTTAAAGACAGAAGCCGCTGCGCCGGTCGCATCGTTAGCCACGTCGGTGCCTGCATCCGGTATTGAACCGTCAAAGAGCACATCGCCTTTGCCGCCGTTTTCATTGCTGACAGTGATGCCAACGTTAGTGGCATTGCCTGCGCCGGAGAGATCGTTCTTCAAACGCTTGTACGCTGCATCTGTCGTTGTGCCGCTGAACTTGAGGTTCAGTTTGGCGACCAGCGGGTCACATTTTTTCACTTCAATCTTGAAGGCCTTGGATGTTCCCACGGTACCGTCAGCGCCAAAGTCCGAAGGATAGGTATCCGCGAACGTGACGGTTGATGCGTTGGTACCTGAGCCATCAACGTTAATTTCGCAGGTATCGGCAACAATTTTTCCGGCGAAGTTCACCGTACCGGAATCGTTCGATGCGAATACAGGCAGAGACACCGCAGCCATAAGGCTTCCGGCCAGGAACGAAGAAACAACATATTTATTCATGATAATATCCTTATATATATCGATGTAGACATCCATTCCCGCAAAAAAACGAGCGTCAGAATGTTATGCAAGTTTTCACGCCAATCACGACCAAATATCTACCAATGAGATATTCTATGAGGCCGGTGGATTTGTTGAGGAGATTACATCAGATTATTCTTGCACGTGTCCAGAGTGGAAAATAACAGACCAAATAAAAATCATCGCAAGTTTATGTTTTAAATGACAAAACCAAGTACTTAATAATTCTTAAATCTGAATTTAATAATTTTAAAATATTAATAAATGTAAAAAACAAAAAAAGCCGCTTTATTATAAAGCGGCTTTTTATTCAGGAAACTAATTAGTTCCCGCCAAACATGTCCTTAATCCAGCCGGCTACGCCATCGCTGTCTTTCTTCTCATTCTGCTGCTGCGGCTGTTGCGGCTGCGGCTGCTGTGGCTGAGAAGACTGGTCGAACGGGTTGCCCGTCGGCTGTTCAGGCTGGCTTTGCTGGCACAGCGAGTCCGGGTTGGCCGTCCAGACCGGCAGGGTACGCATCCCGCCGCCGCAGACGAAGTTACCGGAACTGTCCACGCCCATATCCACGATATCTTCCGGCGCAACCAGATTCAGCGGAACCGGAGACTGATTGGCCAGATAACGCTGGTAAATCGACATCGCCCCGCTCGCCCCGTACAGTTTGGTCGGCTGGTTGTTGTCGCGGCCTACCCAGGTGATCACCACTTCACGGCCATCAATACCGGCAAACCAGGTATCGACGTTGTTGTTAGTGGTCCCGGTTTTACCCGCAAGATGCAGACCCGGATACTTCGCACCCAGCTGACGCCCGGTACCGCGCTGCACAACCTGCTGCATCGTCCACAGCGTCATATAGGCGGCCTGAGCAGGAACGGCACGCTCCGCCTGCGGGAAGCTCTGATACAGCACAGAGCCATCTTCGGCAATCACCGAACGCAGGGCAGACAGCGGTGCGCGGTTGCCCCCGCTGGCAATGGTCTGGAATGCCTGCGCCACTTCGATCGGCGTCAGGTTAAGCGCACCGAGGATCATCGCCGGCACCGGGTGCAGCTGATCTTTCGGCACGCCCAGTTTTTGCCAGGTGTCGACAATCGCTGGCAGTCCCAGCGACATGCCCAGGTTCACCGTTGGCACGTTCATGGAACGCGTTAACGCATCCACCAGCATGACCTGACCGCTGAACTGTTTATCATCGTTCTGCGGCGACCAGACCTGGCCGTTAGGCTGGCGCAGGGAGATCGGCGCATCCGCAATCCAGGTATTCAGGCGATACTGATTTGGCTGACTCAGGGCAGTGAGGTAGGTTGCCGGTTTTGCCAGAGAGCCGATTGAGCGACGCGCCTGCATGGCGCGGTTGTAGCCCGCATACTGCGGCTCGGCACCGCCCACCATGGCGCGAACTTCGCCGGAGTTACGGTCAACCACCACCATCGCGGTTTCAAGATCGGAGAGCTTACGCTGTTTCTTCAGCGCCGGAATGCCTTCCACCGCCGCTTTTTCTGCCGCATCCTGCGCCACGGAATCAAAGGTGGTGAAGATCTTCACGCCGGAGAGATCTTTCACCTTATCACCAAGCTTGCTTTGCAGCTCCTGACGCACCAGCTGCATAAACGCAGGCTGAGGCGAAATCACGCCGCCGCGCGGCTGAACGCCGAGCGGACGCGCGCTCAGCATGTCGTACAGCTCCTGGTCAATCACCTGCTGCTGTTGCAGCAGACGCAGCACCAGGTTACGACGCTCCAGCGCCAGTTTCGGGTTACGCCACGGGTTATAAATGGACGCCCCTTTCACCATGCCCACCAGCAGAGCCTGCTGGTCCAGGCTCAGCTCTTCCACCGGACGACCAAAGTAGTACAGGCTCGCCAGCGGGAAGCCGCGGATTTCGTTATCGCCGCTCTGACCGAGGTACACCTCGTTCATGTACAGCTCAAGGATACGATCCTTGCTGTAGCGCGCATCCATCAGCACGGCCATGTAGGCTTCGTTCGCTTTACGCCAGTAAGAGCGTTCGCTGGAGAGGAACAGGTTCTTCACCAGCTGCTGAGTCAGCGTACTCGCCCCCTGCACGGTACGACCGGCAGTCAGGTTAGCCAGCACCGCACGACCAATCGAGTAGAGGCTGATGCCATCGTGCTCGTAGAAGTGACGGTCTTCGGTTGCCAGCAGAGTATCGACCAGCAGATCCGGGAAGCCGTTACGCGCCACGAACAGGCGCTGCTCGCCGTTTGCCGACGAAAGCATGGTGATCAGGCGCGGATCGAGACGGAAGAAACCGAACTGACGGTTGTTATCCATGTTCTCGATGGTGTCCAGACGATCGCCGTCAAAGGTCAGACGCGCGCGCACCTGCCCCTCTTTGCTGTCCGGGAAATCAAACGGACGACGGATCATCTCAATGCTGTTGGACTGCACGGTAAATTCGCCAGGCCGCGTCATTTTTGACACCTGACGATACTGGGTGGCTTCCAGCAGTTTAACCATCTCGTTCTTAGTGATGGACATATCTGGCTCAAGGTTCACCATACGGCCATACACTGCCGCAGGTAGCTGCCAGACTTTACCGTCGATACGGCTGCGGATCTTCTGATCCAGATACACGCCGTAAATCGCCATCAGCACGACAAAAACAATAAACAGCTTCAGCAGCAGCCAGAACCAGCCGCGCTTGCCCCGAGGCTTACGCCCTTTGCCTTTTCCATTACGCGGCATCGGTTCTTCATCCTCATAATCGTCTTCATAGTCATCGTCATAGTCCTCATCTCTGAGGCGACGACGGCTTACCTTTTCTTTCGCCGGACGCGTTGGTTTTCCCTTACGTCCTATTGGCTCGCGGTCATTCCCCGCCATGCTTTTTCTCCGCAACTTTCAGGCGCAAAGGCCAGATTTTCTTTTCTTTCACAGGCCTGTGAAAGAAGAAATCTCTCAAAATAAACAGCAAGACTTTCCTGTCAGGAAAGTCTTTAGTGTTTTCTCCCTCTCCCCGTGGGAGAGGGCTGGGGTGAGGGCATCAGGCCGCACTTTTCAGGCCGCACTCCCCTCTTTCACCTAACTTACGAATATTTCTTCGTTCGCCGCGTCGGCGCCGTATTCGCCGGATCGTCCGGCCAGACATGTTTGGGGTATCGCCCCTTCATCTCTTTCTGCACTTCACGGTAGCTTCCCGCCCAGAACGCCCCCAAATCTCGGGTGATTTGTAATGGACGATGCGCAGGCGACAGCAGCTCAAGCACTAACGGCACGCGCCCTTCCGAAATGGACGGCGTGGTGGCCTCACCAAACATCTCCTGCATCCGAACCGCCAGCGCTGGCGGATTATCCTCATGATAACGGATGGCAATCCGGCTTCCGGTCGGCACAGTGTAATGCCCTGGCAGTTCACTATCCAGACGTTGACGTAATGACCAGTCCAGTAAATTCTGTAACGCTGTCTTAACATCAAGCGCCTTAAGGGCTCGCAGAGAGTGCACGCCGCTCATTTGCGGCAGTAGCCAGCGCTCAAGCGTAGCAAGCAGCGTCTCGTCATCCACCGCGGGCCAACCGTATTCCGGTAGCCACTTCGCGGCGCAGTGCAGACGAATGCGGTACTGCTCGGCTTCCGGCGTCCAGTTCAGGGCGCTCAGCCCTTTTTCCCGAATGCCGTTCAGCATGGCCTTATGAAGCTCTTCTTCCGACGGCTTTGCCAGCGGCTTCGTCCCTAACGTCAACTTTCCAATCTGGCTGCGACGAAACGCCTTCAGCGTACCCTGGGCGTCATCCCATTCCACGGTATCAGATTGCTGAAGCAGCTGCGGGCAGGCACGCGTCAGGGCGTCAATCTCTACGGCAATCGCCTGCAGGATACGCGCATCCGGGGAATGGCTGCCCTGAAGCAACAGCGGGGCGATCAGCCATTCGTGACGCGTCAGCGCATCATCGCTGTCCAGCATCGCCCCCATGCCGTTTGCCAGCTGGTAGCGACCGTCCAGCCCGCGCCGACGCGCGATCCTGTCCGGGAAGGCCTGTGCCAGCAGGAAGCCAATCTTATCGCTGTCAGGCGATCCTCCCCGGCTATTCAGACGTTTGCTCAGCTGCTGCGCCCGCTGCTGCCAGTTCCCCTGACTGCGCGAAAACGCCTGCCCCAGATCGCTGCTGCCACCGCGAGGCGGCTCCTCAAGAATAGCCGCCAGTTTTGCCGCCGTGGCAATTTCATCATCCCCTTGCGCGGCCACCAGCATCGCGGCCAGACGCGGATCGTTGCCCAGCGCCGCCATTTTCTGGCCGCGCGCCGTCAGACGCTCGCCTTCCAGCGCGCCGAGCTGGGTCAGCAACGTGCGCGCAGCGGTGAGGTTTACGACAGGGGGAGGATTAAGCCAGGTAAGCTGATCAGGGTTCGGGCAGCCCCACTGAAGCAGATCCATCACCAGGCCAGACAAATCGCTTTGTAAAATTTCCGGGGTGCTTTGCTGTGCTGCGCGTTCCGCCTGTTCCGCGCTGGTCAAATGCAGGCAGATACCCGGTTCAAGACGCCCCGCGCGGCCCGCGCGCTGCACCATCGACGCCTGGCTAATGCGCTGCGTCAGGAGTTTCGTCAGCCCGGTACGCGGGTCAAAGCTTGCCACCCTCTCCTGCGCGCTATCCACCACCAGACGAATGCCTTCAATGGTCAAACTGGTTTCAGCAATGTTGGTTGCCAGCACCACCTTGCGCTGCCCTACCGGGGCCGGAAGGATGGCTTTACGCTGCTCCTGTAGCGACAACGCGCCGTAGAGCGGGCAAAGCAGCACCTCGCCGCCTACGCGGGCAGAAAGCTGCTCCTGCACGCGCTGGATTTCACCGACGCCCGGCAAAAACAGCAGCAGGGAACCGGGCTCCTGGCGCAGCAGCTCAGCGGTGGCAATAGCGACGGCCTCGTCAAAACGCTGATGGGAGGGAAGCGGTTGATAGCGGCGTTCAACCGGAAACGCCCGCCCCTCTGAGCTGATGACCGGCGCATCGGGTAATGCCTGTCGTAGCCGCTCGTTATCCAGCGTGGCCGACATAATAAGCAGCCGGAGATCGTCGCGCAGCCCCTGCTGCACATCCAGCAACAGGGCGAGGGCCAGATCCGCCTGCAGGCTGCGCTCGTGGAACTCATCCAGGATCACCAGCCCGACGCCGGTCAGCTCCGGATCGTTTTGCAGCATGCGGGTGAGAATACCCTCGGTGACCACTTCAAGACGCGTGGTCGGGCCAACGCAGGTCTCGGCACGCATCCTGTAACCTACCGTTTCGCCCGGTTTTTCATTCAGCAGTTCCGCCAAACGCTGCGCCACGTTGCGCGCGGCCAGCCTGCGCGGCTCCAGCAGGATAATTTTCCCGCTGATGTTTCCGTCTTTCAGAATCTGCAGCGGCAGCCAGGTGGACTTCCCCGCGCCCGTAGGGGCATTCAGCAAAACCTGCGGGGCATGGTGTAAGGCAGCGAGAAGCTCAGGAAGAATGACGGCGACCGGCAATGAGGACACTAACAGCTCCAGAGGGTTAACATTAGTCGGCGTACATTGTAGCATCGGCGCATATCATTACCGAGTCCTCCCTATGCCTGAGTCGAAACGGCTGTTTTTTGCCATTGAATTGCCCACCGCGATACAGCGTCAAATTGTTCGCTGGCGCGCCGATTGCTTCCCGCCGGAGGCAGGCCGCCCTGTCGCGGCGGCCAACCTGCACCTGACGCTGGCCTTTTTGGGCGACGTCAGTGCCGAAAAGCAGCGGGCGTTAGCCGCAATGGCCGGGCGTATTGCCCAGCCGGAATTTACGCTGCACCTCGACGACGCGGGTCAGTGGCTGCGTTCGCGCGTGGTCTGGCTGGGCACGCGCCAGCCACCGCGCGGATTATTGCAGCTGGCGAATATGCTGCGCGCGCAGGCGGCTCGCAGCGGCTGTTATCAGAGCCCACAGCCGTTTCATCCCCATATCACGCTGCTGCGCGATGCCGGTCAGGCCGTTGCCATCCCGCCGCCGGGTTTTCACTGGGCCTTTCCGGTCAACGGATTCGCGCTTTACGAATCCGTCTTTGCACAGGGACGCACCCGCTATACGCCGCTACAGCGCTGGACGCTGGGCAACACCGAAAGGAATTCTGATGAAGTTTAGTCCTCCCCTGCAGCACGCTACGCTTATCCAACGCTACAAACGCTTCCTCGCCGACGTGATCACCCCCGAAGGGGTACAACTCACCCTGCACTGCCCCAATACCGGTGCTATGACGGGCTGTGCGACGCCGGGTGACAGGGTCTGGTATTCCACATCAGAAAATACTAAACGCAAATATGCCCATACCTGGGAAATGACCGAAACCCAAAATGGGGCATTTATTTGCGTTAACACCCTGCGCGCAAATCAACTGGTTAAGGAAGCGCTGACCCACGGCACAATTCCTGAACTGGTAGGATACGGCACGCATAAAAGTGAAGTGAAATATGGCGATGAAGGCAGCAGAATTGACTTCATGTTACAGGCGGAAGATAGGCCGGAGTGCTATATTGAAGTGAAATCAGTGACGTTAGCGGAACAGGAAAATGGCTACTTCCCGGATGCGGTAACGCTACGTGGCCAGAAGCATCTGCGAGAGCTAATGAGTGTTGCGGCGGCGGGCAAACGCGCCGTATTGCTGTTTGCAGTGTTGCATTCAGCCATTGAACGTTTCTCCCCTGCCCGCCATATTGATCCTAAATACGCGCAATTGTTGAATGAGGCACAAAAGCAGGGGGTA
Organism: Enterobacter sp. 120016; assembly: GCF_018383635.1. Lineage (NCBI taxonomy): Bacteria > Pseudomonadati > Pseudomonadota > Gammaproteobacteria > Enterobacterales > Enterobacteriaceae > Enterobacter > Enterobacter sp. 120016. Next base: position 65,565 of record NZ_JAHAWC010000010.1, read on the forward strand.
GAGGTTTTCGCTTATAAAGCGGAACTTTCTGCCGATAATATGACTCTGATATCCTCTCTTCCCATTGTCTTATAAGGGATTAGACGATTGACGATTAAGTGTTCTGGCCGCGTGCGCAAATACGCTTTTCCTCACAGGCTTGTCAAGTGTTACGTTTAGATAATTGCCATCCGGAAAAGCATCTGCTATTTATAGCGACCTGATTTTTCCCCCAACACGGGGATCGATAGTGCGTGTTAAGGAGAAGCAACATGCAAGAAGGGCAAAACCGTAAAACATCGTCCCTGAGTATTCTCGCCATCGCTGGGGTGGAGCCGTATCAAGAGAAGCCGGGCGAAGAGTATATGAACGAAGCCCAGCTGTCGCACTTCAAGCGTATTCTTGAAGCATGGCGTAATCAACTCAGGGATGAAGTCGATCGCACCGTTACTCATATGCAGGATGAAGCTGCTAACTTCCCGGATCCGGTAGACCGTGCCGCTCAGGAAGAAGAGTTCAGCCTCGAACTGCGTAACCGTGACCGCGAACGCAAACTGATCAAAAAGATCGAGAAAACGCTGAAAAAAGTCGAAGACGAAGATTTTGGCTACTGCGAATCCTGCGGTGTTGAAATCGGTATTCGTCGCCTGGAAGCGCGTCCAACCGCCGATCTGTGCATCGACTGTAAAACGCTGGCCGAAATCCGCGAAAAACAGATGGCCGGTTAACACCAGCGCTGTTTACACACTTCAAAGGCGGGAGTCTCTCCCGCCTTGTTACTGTTGATATGTCTGAATCACACTATATTGGGCGCTTCGCGCCATCTCCTTCCGGTGAATTACACTTCGGCTCATTAATTGCCGCGCTCGGCAGCTACCTGCAGGCTCGCGCCCGCCTGGGAAAATGGCTCGTACGCATTGAAGATATTGACCCTCCACGTGAAGTTCCCGGTGCTGCAGAGACGATTCTGCGTCAGCTGGAACATTACGGTCTTCACTGGGATGACGAGGTGCTCTGGCAGTCAAAACGTCACGAGGCTTATCGGGAACGTCTGGCCTGGCTTCGCGATCGGGGGCTTTCCTATAACTGCACCTGCACCCGCGCGCGTATCCAGAGCGTGGGTGGCGTTTATGACGGCCACTGCCGCACGCTTAATCTTCCCCAGGAAAATGCCGCCGTACGTATAAAGCAGCGTGCCCCGGTAACGCACTTTACCGATCTCCTCTCCGGTGAGGTTCATGCCGATGAACGTCTGGCGCGTGAGGATTTTATTATTCACCGCCGTGACGGCCTGTTTGCCTATAACCTGGCGGTGGTCGTCGACGATCGTTTCCAGGGCGTGACGGAAATTGTGCGCGGAGCAGACCTGGTCGAACCGACCGTGCGACAAATATCGCTCTATCATCAGTTTGGCTGGACGGCACCGGACTACATTCATCTGCCGCTGGCGGTCAATGCGCAGGGCTTTAAATTGTCAAAGCAGAACCACGCCCCGGCCCTGCCAGACGGCGATCCGCGTCCTGTTTTGATCGACGCGCTGCGATTTCTCAACCAGAATGTAACCAACGAATGGCAGGATCTGCGTATTGACGAACTGCTGAAAATGGCCGTTGCCAACTGGACGCTCGCGGCAGTGCCAAAAATCCAGCATTCTCAAATGCGTTGCGCTGAGCTATGATTAGCCGCTTTTTTCATAACAAAACACACTACGAGGTGTACCATTTTTACCCGAGTCGCTAATTTTTGCCGTAAAGTGCTAAGCCGCGAAGAGAGCATGGCGAACGATGCTATTGCACAGCCACACATGTCGGTTATTCCGCGTGAGCAGCACACTATTTCCCGCAAAGATATCAGTGAAAATGCCCTCAAGGTGCTCTATCGTCTGAATAAAGCGGGCTACGAGGCCTACCTCGTGGGCGGTGGAGTGCGTGATTTACTGCTGGGCAAAAAACCAAAAGATTTCGACGTGACGACCAGCGCCACGCCTGAGCAGGTGCGCAAATTATTCCGTAACTGCCGTCTTGTTGGCCGCCGTTTCCGTCTGGCTCACGTGATGTTTGGGCCGGAAATTATCGAAGTGGCGACCTTCCGTGGCCACCACGAAGCGGGCGTATCGGATCGCACGACGTCACAGCAGGGCCAGAACGGCATGCTGCTGCGGGATAACATCTTCGGCTCCATCGAAGAAGATGCCCAGCGCCGCGATTTCACCATCAACAGCCTTTACTACAGCGTGGCGGATTTCACCGTACGCGATTACGTCGGCGGCATGCAGGACCTGAAAGAAGGTCTGATCCGTCTGATCGGCACGCCGGAAACGCGCTATCGTGAAGATCCCGTGCGTATGCTGCGCGCCGTGCGTTTCGCCGCCAAGCTGGATATGCGCATCAGCCCGGAAACGGCAGAGCCGATTCCGCGTCTGGCTACGCTGATTAACGACGTGCCGCCTGCCCGCCTGTTCGAAGAGGCGCTGAAGCTGCTGCAGGCCGGCCACGGCTTTGAAACCTATAAACTGCTGCGTGAATACAACCTGTTCCAGCCGCTGTTCCCGACCATTACCCGCTACTTCACCGAAAGCGGTGACAGCCCAATGGAGCGGATGATTGCGCAGGTGCTGAAAAATACCGATACCCGTATTCGCAACGACATGCGCGTCAATCCGGCGTTCCTGTTTGCGGCGATGTTCTGGTATCCGCTGCTGGAAACGGCCCAGCGCATCACCCAGGAGAGCGGGCTCGCCTACTATGATGCCTTCGCGCTGGCCGCAAACGACGTGCTGGACGAAGGGTGCCGTACGCTCGCTATTCCGAAACGTATTACCACGCTGGTGCGCGATATCTGGCAGCTTCAGCTGCGCATGTCCCGTCGTCAGGGCAAACGCGCCTGGAAGCTGATGGAGCATCCAAAATTCCGCGCCGCCTTCGATCTGCTGTCGCTGCGTGCTGAAATTGAACGCAATCAGGAGCTGCAGCGCCTGTCCCAGTGGTGGGCCGAATTCCAGGTTTCCGCCCCGCCGGAGCAGAAAGATATGCTCACCGGGCTGGATGAAGAGCCGGAACCGCGTCGCCGCCATCGTCGTCCGCGTAAGCGCGCGCCACGTCGTGAAGGGACAGCATGACCCTCGCGTACATCGCCGTCGGCAGTAATTTAGCCTCTCCGCTGGAGCAGGTTAACGCTGCCGTACAGGCGCTGGGCGAGATCCCTCAGAGCCGGGTCGTGGCGGTCTCCTCTTTCTACCGTACCCCGCCGCTGGGTCCGCAGGATCAGCCTGATTACCTCAATGCCGCCGTGGTGCTTGAAACCGCTCTTAGTGCCGAAACGCTGCTGGACAATACCCAGCGCATCGAACTGCAGCAGGGCCGCGTACGCAAAGAAGAACGCTGGGGACCGCGCACGCTGGACCTCGACATTATGCTGTTTGGTCACGAGACCATTAACACTGAACGTCTCACCGTTCCGCATTACGACATGAAAAATCGCGGGTTTATGCTCTGGCCGCTGTTTGAAGTCGCCCCCGCTCTCCTCTTCCCGGACGGCATCTCGCTCAAGTCAATTCTGGACGGCCTCAACGCGGAAAAACCCGCCCGCTGGTGATCAGATTCCCCCTGCCGATTAGCCTCAAAATAATTGTGGCTAATCGGTTACCTAAAATCATTGTTCCCTCGAATGTTACTGTTAGAATGCGCAAAGATTCGCTTTTGGGCTATCAGGAAACAGTATGAAACCAACCACCATCTCCTTACTGCAGAAATGCAAACAGGAAAAAAAACGCTTCGCCACCATCACCGCGTATGACTACAGCTTCGCCAAACTCTTTGCCGAAGAGGGTATCAACGTCATGCTGGTCGGAGATTCGTTAGGGATGACGGTACAAGGACATGATTCCACCCTGCCGGTCACGGTTGAGGATATCGCTTACCATACCCGCGCCGTGCGCCGTGGTGCCCCAGCCTGCCTGCTGCTCTCCGATCTGCCGTTTATGGCCTACGCCACGCCGGAGCAGGCATTCGAAAACGCGGCAGCGGTCATGCGCGCCGGGGCCAATATGGTCAAAATTGAAGGCGGCGCCTGGCTGGTGGAGACGGTGAAGATGCTCACCGAACGCGCCGTGCCGGTGTGCGGCCATTTGGGTCTGACGCCGCAGTCCGTCAACATCTTTGGTGGCTATAAGGTACAGGGCCGCGGTGACGCCGCCCAGAGGCTGTTTGATGATGCCCTGGCGCTGGAAGCCGCAGGCGCGCAGCTGCTGGTGCTGGAGTGCGTGCCGGTTGAGCTGGCGAAGCGTATTACTGAAGCACTGTCGATTCCGGTGATCGGTATTGGCGCGGGCAACGTGACCGACGGTCAGATTCTGGTGATGCACGACGCCTTTGGCATCACCGGCGGGCATATTCCGAAGTTTGCCAAAAATTTCCTCACCGAAGCGGGCGACATGCGCGCTGCGGTCAGGCAGTATATTGCCGACGTTGAATCCGGTGTTTACCCGGGTGAAGAACACAGTTTCCATTAAGGAGTCTCGTTGTGCTAATCATTGAAACCCTGCCGCTGCTGCGCCAGCATATTCGTCGTGCGCGTCAGGAAGGTAAACGTATCGCACTGGTCCCGACCATGGGCAACCTGCATGACGGCCATATGAAGCTGGTCGATGAAGCAAGAGCCCGTGCAGATATCGTGGTGGTCAGTATCTTCGTTAACCCAATGCAGTTTGACCGCGCCGACGATCTGGCACGCTATCCGCGCACCCTGCAGGAAGATTGCGAGAAGCTCAAAAAACGCCATGCGGATATTGTCTTCTCTCCGGCGCCGGCGGACGTGTATCCGCAGGGTACGGAAGAGGCCACTTACGTTGATGTACCGGGCATTTCCACCATGCTGGAAGGCGCTAGCCGCCCGGGTCATTTCCGCGGCGTGTCGACCATCGTCAGCAAGCTGTTCAACCTGGTGCAGCCAGACGTTGCCTGCTTCGGTGAGAAAGATTTCCAGCAGCTGGCGCTGATCCGCAAAATGGTTGCGGATATGGGTTACGATATTGAGATTGTCGGCGTGCCGATTGTACGTGCCAAAGACGGTCTGGCGCTCAGCTCGCGAAATGGCTACCTGACCGCTGAACAGCGTAAAATCGCGCCGGGCTTAAGCAAGGTCATGAACGCCATGGCGGAGCAGGTTCTGGCAAAAGAGTTGACCGTCGAAGAGATCGTCGCCCTCGCCGAACAGGCGCTGAACGATAAAGGCCTTCGCGCTGACGACGTACAAATTCGTGATGCTGATACGCTGCTGGAATTTACTGAAACCAGCAAGCGTGCGGTGATCCTGGTAGCGGCATGGCTTGGCCAGGCTCGTCTGATTGATAATAAAGTGGTTGAGCTGGCGTAGTTCTCGCCCTTGATAATGAAAGGTAAACGTAATGATTCGCAAAATGCTGCAAGGTAAGCTTCACCGTGTGAAAGTCACCCAGGCCGACCTGCACTATGAAGGCTCCTGCGCCATTGACCAGGATTTCCTCGATGCTGCGGGGATCCTTGAAAACGAAGCGATTGATATCTGGAACGTGAATAACGGCAAACGTTTCTCAACCTACGCCATTGCCGCCGAGCGCGGGTCTAAAATCATCTCCGTTAACGGCGCGGCAGCGCACTGCGCGGACGTGGGTGATATTGTGATTATCGCCAGCTTCGTGATGATGTCTGATGAAGAGGCGCGTCGCTGGCAGCCAAAAGTGGCCTACTTCGAAGGCGACAACGACATGAAACGTACCGCGAAGGCGATCCCGGTTCAGGTGGCTTAATCTTTCCAGGGGGGTTGTCTGATTGAACGCCCCCCTTCTCTGCTATTCCCTTATTTATTTATTCCTTTCTCCTTTAATAACTCCCCCCACAACGCCAAACTCACAATTACCCTTTACGTTCTCACACGTACACCCGAGAGTATTTATTACCCTCTCACCATAGTTTTTAAAATAAATAATATTATTTATTAGCTTCTTCCGAAGTGTAATAAGTATATCTCGAAGAGATTATTTAGTCCAGTAACAGACTTTTCACTCCCAGCCGCTAATGGCCATAAGCCATTGTTTTACAATAATTTATTCAAGTAATTATTTCTTTTACAATATCAATTAAAGACAAGTCGTTATACAGAAAATAAAAAGGAAATATAGTTACCTCGTTTCATTGAAACACTATTTTCATTAATGACTTCTTTTATATACAAAATGGATTAACGATGTTTAAGAAAACAATTCTGGCTACGACTGTAGCCGTAATGGCAATGGGTTCTGTATCAGCAATGGCGGCGGATGTTGGCCTGATCACCTTTGATGGCGCGGTAACAGATACCACTTGCGTTATCACCACTAACAACGGCGTGGAAGCAAACAACGTTACCGTTACTCTGCCAGTAGTTAAAAAGTCAGATGTAGAAGGAACGACCGTTGATAAAGGCGTAGGTTCTAAAGAGTTCGAATTGCACCTGAGCAAGTGTCCAGCCGCCCTGGCTAAAGCCTCTGCAAGCTTCTCTTCGCAGCAGTTCGCTGATCTGTCAAACGGCACCCTGAAAGCGGACCCAACCGTAACGGGCCATGCTGACAACGTGGGTCTGGCGCTGTACAACAACACCGCAGCAAGCTCCGATCGCGTTCTGATTGGTCAGCCAGATAACAATACTCAGGTCGCTGCGCTTACGTCAGGCGAAGGTACCCTGGCGTACCGTGTTGCTTACGTTCCAAGCGCCGACTGGGTGAAAGGCACCAATGACATTGCCTCTGGTAAAGTCAGCAGCAACGTCACCTTCACCATGAGCTACGAATAATCGGCTGATTAAATTCATGCGCTCACGGATGAGGTGGGCGCATTTTTGTTTAATGGATGAATAATATGCGCCTTTTTAAAATCAGTACCACCGCCATTTTAATGAGCGTTGGGTTTACTTTTACCCAATCCGCATTAGCCGATATCGTTATTTCTGGCACTCGCGTGATCTACCCGCAATCAGCAAAAGATGTCACCGTGAATATGGAAAACCGCGGTAATAAACCTTTGCTGGTGCAAACCTGGCTTGATGATGGCCGTGATACCACGAACCCACAAGAGCTGAAACTTCCGTTTATTGTCACGCCACCTGTTTCCCGCGTTGATCCCTCTAAAGGCCAAACGGTGCGTATTACCTGGCTAGGCCAGAACATGCCACAAGATAAAGAGACAATGTACTGGTTCAATGTGCTGGAGGTCCCGCCTAAAGGTAAAAACGCAGACGAGCAAAACGTTCTGCAGCTGGCATTCCGTACCCGAATCAAAATGTTTTTCCGCCCGGATGGGTTAAAAGGCGATCCTGCCGTTGCCGCCGGTCAATTAAAGTGGTCACAGCAAAATAATAAGTTAACTGCCCGCAACGACTCCCCTTATTTTGTTTCTGTCGCAAAGATTGAAGCAAATGTAAACGGTAAAAAAGTCACTATTGATCCGCACTATGTTGAGCCTTTTGCCAGCCAGTCATTCGATATAAAAAATGCCGGTTCAGCACGTGTCGAAAAATTAACGTACACCGCAATCAATGATTTTGGTGGCGCAGAGGCTCACGAATCCTCAGTTAATTGATCGTTCTAAACACAATTTAATTATTAGACGCTAACGGATTAGTGATAGCAATGTTACTTCGCCACTCATTTCTATGTCTTGCCATTTGTGCCGTATTTCAGTCTGCAGCATTTGCTGCGGAGAAAACGGCTGCGCCAACCTTCGGTAGTGAAGAGGTCGAATTCAACGATCAGTTTCTGTTTAATACGGGGACACCGGTCGACGTTAGCCGATTTTCTAAAGGGAACCCCGTCGTTGCTGGTACTTATAAAACTCAAATTCTGCTGAATGGTCAGAGAAAGATCCTGACAGAGTTTACGTTCAAAGATAACGGCACGTCTCGTGCCACGCCTTGCTTTACCTCAAAATTATTAATGCAGATCGGCATCAAAAAAGATGCCTTACATATGAAGCCTGAAAAAGTGGGCGACGAAAGCATCTGCATCAATATTACCCAGTCACTGAACGGCGCATCCTGGGAATATGATTCTGGAACGCAGGAATTAAGCCTCGCGGTGCCGCAAATATACATTGAACGACGCCCGGGGGGTTACGTCGACCCTTCTCTCTGGGAAGAGGGTATTACTGCGGCAATCCTCTCTTACGACCTCAATGCCTGGCATTCAGACAGCGCTTCAGGGGGGCAGGACACCGCCTATGCCGGTTTAAAATATGGCCTGAATATGGGGCCATGGCGCTTGCGTTCTCGCGGCACGCTGAACTGGGACAAAGACGACGGTTCGAGCTATTCCAGCCAGGATATTTACCTGCAAAGGGATATCACCGCCATACGTTCTCAATTGCTGTTAGGTGATTCGTACACGCGTGGTGATACCTTTAATTCAATTAACCTTCGCGGTGTTCGCCTCTATAACGATGACCGCATGCTGCCAGGCGGTATTTCAACTTATGCCCCCGTAATTCGGGGCGTGGCGAAGAGTAACGCAAAAGTCTCTATCACCCAGAGCGGGAACAAGATCTACGAAAGCACCGTCCCACCGGGCGCATTTGAGATCGACGACCTCAGCACCACTGGCTATGGCAGCGATTTGATCGTGACCGTCGAAGAGTCTGATGGCAGCACGCGTACCTTCTCCGTGCCCTACTCTTCCGTCAGCCAGATGCTGCGACCAGGGTATAGCCGTTGGGACGCTGGGGCGGGTGAGCTAAATGATAGTGGTCTGCGCGACAAACCGCGTCTAGGTTATGCGACCGGTTACTACGGTTTAAGCAATACCTTCACCGGGTATGCCGGGCTGCAGTATATGGATACAGGCTACGTATCCGGCTTGCTGGGTCTTGCCATGAACACCGGTATTGGCGCCTTTGCGCTTGATGTCACCCACTCTGATGCCGATATCGACGGTCTGGGTAATCTTACGGGGCAGAGTTACCGGCTTTCCTGGAGCAAGCTCCTTGAAGAGACGAATACCTCTTTCAACGTCGCCGCGTATCGCTTCTCTACTGAAAACTACCTGACGTTGAGCGACGCAGCGTCGCTTTCAGAGGATGTAAAGTACCGGGATACCTCACGTAATCCAAACCATACGGATGAAGACGTCTATAACAGCTTCCAGCGTATGAAAAATCAGATTCAGCTGAACGTCAGCCAGCCCCTTTCAACTGACGGTAAAGATTACGGCTCACTTTACCTGACCGGCAGCTGGCAGGATTACTGGAATAAGTCCAGCTCAACGTCTCAATATTCAATGGGTTATAACAATTCATTCTGGCTCGGTAGCTACAGCGTATCGTTACAACGCAGTTATGATGAATTTGGTGAGAAAGACGACAGCATCTATCTGAGCCTGAGTATCCCCCTGGAAAATCTCCTGGGTTATAAGAAACGCCCGGCCGGTTTCTCCACCGTAAACATGAGCGTCAACTCCGATTTCAAACACAACACGGCATTCAACACCAGCGCCAACGGAAATACGGATGATTACCGCTTTAGCTACAGCGTAAACGCCAGTACCAGCCATGCAGACAATAGCAACATTAGCCAGATTGGCGGATATGGCAGCTATAACAGCGCTTACGGTCCTCTGAACCTGTCGGCATCGGCGTCTGATGACGACAGTCGCCAATACTCGATGAGCTACAGCGGCGGCATGCTGCTTCATTCCGGTGGTATTACGCTGGCGCCTGGCAGTATCGGCGATACCGACACGCTGGCTCTCGTCAGTGCCCCCGGTGCCAAAGGCGCGCATTTGAGCGTGGGTGACGCCGTCATCGGCAGCTCAGGCTACGCCATCATGCCGTATCTGTCGGCTTACCGACAGAACACCGTCGGTATTGATATTGCCAACCTCGAATCCGACGTAGAAGTCAAAAACACCAGCACCATTGCCGTTCCTCGCAGCGGTGCAATTCTGCGCGTTGACTTCGAAACCGATCAGGGCCGCTCGCTGCTTCTGGATCTCCACCGCTCTGACAACAGCTTCATTCCGCTTGGTGCCGACGTTGTTAATGAGAAAGGCATTTCGGTCGGTTCCGTAGGACAGGCGGGCCAGGCTTACGTTCGTGGCGTAGAGGAGAGCGGAACGCTACGCGTGGTCTGGGGTAATGACGCCAACGGTTCGTGTTCCGTTACCTATCGTATTACTGCATTGGCAAAAAAAGTGGGCCTGACAACCCTGCTCACTAACCAGTTGTGCCAGATGTAATGACTTTTAACAGGGAGTTAATTTGCATGAGAAAAACATTATTACACACGCGCATCAGCGCGCTCTTTGCCCTCGTATTAAGTGCGCAGGCTATGGCGGAAACGAAAAACCTTGATGTCACCTTCACGGCAACGCTGCGTGAAACCACCTGCGACATGAAAATTCAGGGCGGGACCGGGGATGGTTCAAAAAACACGATACCGATTGGCACCAGTGGCAAAACCTCTCTGTCGGATATTGCTGCAGGTAACGATGCCGCCAGCACGACGTTTAAGCTGCTGATCACCGAATGCCCTTCCAGCCTGAGCGGGTTGAAAACAACGATTACCGGCACGCAGTCAACTGACGTGTTGACCGCTATCGCAAACGCAGCAACGGATTCACCTGCGTCCAATATGGGGGTCACGATTGCTCGCGTATCGGCGCCGGCGACACCTTTCACCATCAACGCAACAGAAGATGCCAAACGTTTGGTCTGGACTGCTGGTGAAATTAGCGGCAAAGAAGTGCCGTTAATCGCCCGTCTGGTTGAAACCAAAACGGGACAGGCAACAACAGGCAGCTTTAGCGCCATTGCCACCTTTAATTTTGTCTACGAGTAAGCGGAAGGATACGCATAATGAAAACAAACTTGAATTTACCCCTCATTGCGTTGGCCATCTCCGCCGGGCTTATGTCCGTTAATGCTAGCGCGATTACAGGGACAACCAGCGTACAGGCAACCTTTACCTCAACCATTGAGGCGGGCACCTGCACGGCGCAAATTCAAAACGCCAGCGGGCAGGCTATCGACACCCTCGCATTTGGCGATGTGTTTAAATCTGACCTCGTCAATCAGAGCCGCAGTGAGCCGTTCAAAGTGGCCTTCAGCGGATGCGCAGGGGTCAAATCTGCCACTCTGCAGGCAACGCCGGGAGTGGGCAACGGCTGTTCTGGCCCTTCATCAAACGGAGACTCTTTCTCCGCAGGGAGAGCAACAGGGTTTGAAGTGTGGAAAGGTGAAGCCAGCTCAGGAACATTGCTGAGCTGTATTACCAAACCCACTCAAACGGTCGCCATCAGCGGCGCAACGACCACCGTTGATATGGCTGCCCGTATTGTCATCGCAAAAGACAGAACGATTGCTGATGTCACCACTGGCGATGTCAGCGCGCCTGTAACCTTTATCGTTACTTACCAGTAATGTTAAGCGGGGGCAGAACAGATATGTCGCAACCATTATTACCAGGCACGAACGGTCAATTAGCGCTTCTGACCGGGTTGATAAGCTGGCTCTGGACTGCCCCATGCCTGTCAATAGAGACAGGTATGGATGTCACCCTGAATGCCAGGATTATTGAAAATACCTGCCAGATTTCCCTTTCTGATAACGGCAAAGTGCATCTGCCGACGGTCAGTAAGAGTTGGTTCTACAACAGTGACGGGAGCTCACGTCTTCAGCCAACGGACGCCGCCACAGGCACGGTTTTCAACGTCAAAGTGGACAGTTGTCATGGCGCCAATATCAATCGCCTTAATTTCAGCTTCCAGCCACAGTCAAAACAGTGGCCGAGCGGTACGCATCAGGTCTTTATCAACGAAACAGCGGCGACGGCAGGTGGTGCAGCCAACACTGGCATCGTCATATTTTCATCGGCACTGAATACTAACGTACTGAATTCTGATGGCAGTTCCAGCGTCGCCGTTGAACCTCAAACGCAATTGGCCGGGGAATATGAATTCTATGCTCGCTTACAAAATACGGGTGCCGTCTCCGTTGGGAAAATAACCAGCCAGGTGCTGGTTAACGCGACGTATGAATAACAGTCACCTAATCAAGGATACTCTAATGATAAAATGGAATTATCTGCAGAATATGAAATATACGCTATTTAGCGCCTTTATACTCCTGGTGTTAACACCGTTCAGCTATGCAACCGAATGCCATATGGGCATCCGTGGTACGGAAGGCGGAACGTCGAATTTGGTCATGTCATCATATTCCAACAGCATCCGCTGGGCGCGTTCTGATGGACCTAAAAATAATACCACATCGCATTTGCTTGCAACCGCAGAGATGGATTTGGATCCCTGGCTGGAATCTGATTGCGACTCAGGGAATGACGGTGAACAGCTGATAGCAAAAATAAATTACGCTGGTGTTTACCGTAATATTGGCATCTCTGATTATACCGCGACATATAACACCAATATTCCCGGCATTGGATTTTCGGTAAAAATTTACTCTGATGCCGGGGGTGGGTATTTTGAGACAAGCCAGTCAGAATGGACCACTATCGATGCGGGAGGTGGCGAACGGTGGGCAGGCAAGCGCTGGAAAGCCCATATCGAAATCTATCAATTCGACTTTGATTTCGCAGGCAATACCAGCGGTTTGACGTACCTTACGCCTTCAGGAAGTTTTACACTCGGTCAAATGGGTATCGGCGATCCAAGCGACAGTGACAATAAACCCTGGACATTTACCATTACGCCATCCAGCTTCAGAATTCCTATTATTACGACAACCTGCCAGACGGCTCAGTTGAGTTCGGGAGGAAGCAACGTTGATCTTGGCGAATATATGATATCTGATTTTAACGCCTCGCCGCGAAGCACGTCGTTTGCAGTGCAGCTGCTCGGGTGTGATAACGTGTTTGCCGTTAATTTTAAAATGAACGCGCAAAAAGTTACCGGCTCAGACAGCAGCCTGTTAGCCAATACGCTCACGGGCTCGGGAGCCGCTCAGGGCGTCGGCGTCAAGCTCATGGCAACACTGCGGGGTCAACAAATCAAACCTAACGATTTAGCGTACACGATGTACGATATCGACACGAGTGCAGGCGCGGGTATCGGCGCGCTGTCGTTTGATGCCCAGCTCGTAAAAAATGGAGAAACGGTTAAAGCGGGCAATTTTAAGGGTCAGGCCACCTTTACGATGAACTACTACTAACTTACCCCTGCGGCTGATTGCTGATCAGCCGCGACATGGTCTCCAGCGAATCCGTTCTTAGAATATACAGGCGCTTCAGCAAGAACGGATTATCCCCCGGCTTCACCTTCCCCTTCACCGTCGTCACCGCCAGATGGAAACCGGCGTCATTCGCCGCCTTTATCGCTTTATTGTCGTAGCCGCCAAACGGATAGGAAAGATAGAGCACGCGAGGATTAAACTGCGCCAGCGCGCGTCGCGAGCGTTCAAAATCAAACAGGATCACGTGATAGCTGCGGCTCAGTAAGATCGGGTGTTTGTATCCATCCACGCGATGCAGGAAATGGGTGTGAGACTGAATGTCGAACACGTCTTGAATGCCCTTAATCTCCTGCACGCTCATAAACTGCAGCGATTTTGGGTCCCACTTCTGCGGATGGCCCTTTATGCGGGAAGAGATAATAAACGCCGTGGCCTTAAAGCCGTACTCTTTCAGCACAGGATAGGCATAGCGGCTGACCGATTTCAGGCCGTCGTCAAAGGTAATCACTACCGATTTTGCAGGCAGGTTCATTTTGTTACGCACGTACCCTTCCAGCTGGTACATCGTCAGGGTGGTATAGCCCTGATCGCGTAACCAGGCCATCTGGTTGTTGAACGCGCGCACGCTGGTCGTCGTGGACGTATGTCGAAAACGGGTGTTCTCTTCATCACGCAAAATATGATGGTAGGTCAGAATCGGAAGTCCGTTATCTTCCTGCGCATCCAGGCTGCTGATCCACGCCAGACGGTTGCCGATGCGGATCTGGAACCAGGTCTGATTCAGACGGTCTTTCAGTTTGCTCAGTATCGGATAGCGCAGATTGGCGCTTAACGTGCCGAACGGTGCGCTGCCGCTGGAAGGCGCGTTATATACCGGCGTATCTTTCCAGGTAATCAGGTTCTGGTTGCTCAGGGGTTTATTGAGATCCCCGAGGCTGTCCTCGACGCGCTGTTTCCCCTGAACCGGCTCCAGGTGCCCCTTGTCGATAAACCCCGTACCAAAACCGAAGCGAAATTCGTAGTAGTCCGCCGCCGCGGGCACAACGGCCAGGATCTGCCCGGCGCGCACGTTACCCACGTTGATGACGCTGTTCCCCACCTGCGCCCAGATCGCCGCGTCTTCGGTGGTTTGCATATACTGGGCAGGCAGCGTTTGCTGGCTGAGTAAACTGGCTGAGCTGACGCCGGAAATGAGCATCAATAGCAGGAAAAGAATACGCGGTAGCATGGTGTCTTAATCGGTGCGGGAAACTGCCGCTATTGTAACAAATGAGACATCAATACCAACGTTTAATTCTTATACAGGTCATGGAGCAGGACGAAGGGGGGATTTTTTTGCTGCTGATGCCACAAGCTGCTGACGCCCGGAACGCCCTGCGCCACGATGGCATGGCGAAACTCAGCGCTGCTTAATAATTCACGCTGTGGATACATTAACGCCAGCAGGGCGAAGTTGATCCCCGAAATGACTTCACAGCACGCATGCTTATGGCTCAGCAACGCGGCTGCGCGGTAAGGTGCCGCGCCCGATTTATCGGTCAAAAAAATCACGCCATCGCCGGTGTCAGTTTCATGCAGGGCATCGCACATCATGCGGCTGAGCATGTTGGTGCTCAGCCCGCGCCAGTAGTTTACCGCCCGGCACTGCGCCAGCGGGCCAAATTTGGCTTCAAGCTTATCCAGCATTTCCTGCGCCTGTTCATCGTGGCAGGTGATAACCCATCCCAGCATAACTCTCTCCTTAGCAGGCAAGTAGTTTAGCGGAGTGAAGGTTAGCTTTCGGTGATAACTGTCAAAGAAAGTGCCCGGCAAACAGAACGTCGCCGGGCAGAAGATTAGCTGCGCAGACCGCGTCCGCGCTGGATCAGATACCAGCACAGCAGGTAGAAGGCGATGATAAACACCACCAGCACCGCCACCGTGGTAAACAGCGGCACATCAGTGATGCCGAGGAAGCCAAAGCGGAAGCCGCTGATCATGTAGACAATCGGGTTCAGGTGCGACAGCGCCTGCCAGAACGGTGGCAGCAGCGTCAGGGAGTAGAACACCCCGCCGAGATAGGTCAGCGGCGTCAGCACGAAGGTTGGGATCAGGCTAATATCGTCAAACGTTTTGGCGAACACGGCGTTCAGCAGACCGGCCAGCGAGAACAGGATCGCCGTCAGGAGCAGCGTCAGCGCGACAAACAGCCACGAGTGGACCTGGAACGGCACGAAGAACAGCGAAATCGCCGTGACCAGGATCCCCACGCACAGCCCGCGCGCCACGCCGCCGCCGACATAGCCCGCGATAATGACGTGCGTCGGCACCGGGGCCACCAGCAGCTCTTCAATATTGCGCTGGAACTTGGCGCTGAAGAATGACGACGCCACGTTGGCATAGGCGTTGGTGATCACCGCCATCATAATCAGGCCAGGCACGATAAACTGCATATAGGTAAAGCCGTGCATCTCACCAATCCGGGAACCAATCAGGTTACCGAAGATAATGAAATAGAGCGTCATCGTGATGACCGGCGGCACCAGGGTTTGCACCCAGATACGCATAAAGCGGTTGATCTCTTTCGCCCAGATACTTTTCAGCGCGACCCAGTAAAGATGCGTCATGCCTTGTCTCCTTGTTTGTCATGTACCAGAGAGACAAACAGCTCTTCCAGTCGGTTCGCTTTGTTACGCATACTTAAGACCTGAATCCCCTGCGCGCTCAGCTGCGAGAACACGCTGTTAATCCCCTGCTCGCGCAGTACTTCCACTTCCAGCGTCGAGGTATCCACCAGACGATAGTTGTAACCTTCAAGTTTTGGCAGCGCGCTTTTCGCCGCCAGATCGAGAATGAAGGTTTCGGATTTCAGCTTGGAGAGCAGATTCTTCATCGAGGTGTTTTCCACCAGCTCACCGTGCTGAATGATGCCGATGTTGCGGCACAGCATTTCAGCCTCTTCCAGGTAGTGGGTGGTCAGAATAATGGTGGTGCCTTTGTCGTTGAGATCCTTCAGGAAGCCCCACATGGAACGGCGAAGTTCGATATCGACACCCGCAGTCGGTTCATCGAGGATCAGCAGCTTTGGCTCGTGCATCAGCGCACGGGCGATCATCAGGCGGCGCTTCATCCCGCCGGACAACATGCGCGCACGTTCGTTTCGCTTTTCCCACAGGTCGAGCTGCTTGAGGTATTTTTCGCTACGCTCCAGGGCTTCTTTGCGCTCAACGCCGTAATACCCCGCCTGGTTAACGACAATTTGCTGCACCGTCTCGAACGGGTTGAAGTTGAACTCCTGCGGAACCAGCCCCAGCTGGCGCTTGGCGTTCACCACATCTTTTTGCAGGTCGTACCCAAAAACGCTCACCCGACCGGACGTTTTATTGACCAGCGAGCTGATAATCCCAATGGTGGTCGATTTCCCCGCCCCGTTCGGCCCCAGAAGCGCGTAAAAATCACCGGCCTCTACTTTAAGATCTATTCCGCGTAGCGCCTGAACGCCACCCGAATAGGTTTTTTTAAGCTGCTCAAGCTCCAGTGCAATCGCCATGAAATTAACTTACCTTCAGTTCTTACACACGTTGTGTGGTTTCATTAAAAGTCGGGTTACCCTATAGTAGCGCAACGCAATAACTCGGTTACAGGTCGCTAACCTCCATGAACAACATAGATACACTCATCAGCAACAATGCACTATGGTCAAAAATGCTGGTGGAGGAAGACCCCGGATTTTTTGGAAAACTCGCGCAGGCTCAGAACCCACGCTTTCTCTGGATTGGATGTTCCGACAGCCGCGTACCGGCGGAGCGCCTGACCGGCCTTGAACCCGGCGAACTGTTTGTTCACCGTAATGTCGCCAATCTCGTGATTCACACCGATCTCAACTGTCTTTCTGTTGTTCAGTATGCCGTGGACGTTCTGCAAGTCGAGCACATCATCATTTGCGGCCATTATGGCTGCGGCGGCGTGCAGGCGGCGGTTGAAAACACGGAGCTGGGGCTCATTGATAACTGGCTGCTGCACATCCGCGATATCTGGTTCAAACATAGCTCACTGCTGGGCGAAATGCCGCAGGAGCGTCGCATGGATACCCTTTGCGAACTCAACGTGATGGAGCAGGTGTATAACCTGGGCCACTCAACAATCATGCAATCAGCGTGGAAACGCGGGCAGAAGGTCTCTATCCACGGCTGGGCGTACGGTATTCACGATGGTCTGCTGCGCAATCTTGAAGTGACCGCCACCAACCGCGAAACGCTGGAGCAGCGCTACCGTTCGGGGATTGCAAACCTTCAGCTTAAGCATGTGAACCATAAATAAAGCCGGGGTTTACTCCCTCTCCCTGTGGGAGAGGGCCGGGGTGAGGGCATCAGGCCGCAACTACTCGTCCAGCAATACCACTTTCCCAACATACGGCAGATGACGATAACGCTGCGCGTAGTCAATGCCGTAACCGACGACGAATTCGTCCGGAATCGAGAAGCCCACGAACTCTACCGGCACCTGCACTTCACGGCGGTCAGGTTTATCCAGCAGCGTACAAATCGCCAGAGATTTTGGCTCACGCAGGCTCAGGATCTCGCGTACTTTTGACAGCGTGTTGCCGGAGTCGATGATGTCCTCAACGATCAACACATCTTTGCCACGAATATCTTCATCCAGATCTTTCAGGATTTTCACATCACGGGTGGTGGACATGCCGCTGCCGTAGCTGGAGGCGGTCATAAAATCGACCTCATGGGGCACATGCACTTCACGGCACAGGTCTGCCATGAACATGAAAGAGCCGCGCAACAGACCGACCAGCACCATTTCGCTGCCGCTGTCCTTGTATTGTTCGGTGATTTGACGACCCAGTTCGGCGATACGCGCTTTGATCTCGGCTTCCGGGATCATCACTTCAACAGTATGTTTCATATTACTAACCAAATGATTTTAATGAAAATCTCTCAATGCTGGTGAATGTAAATCCGGCATCGATACGCAAGCCCGCCATTATATCAGCAAATGGATAACCCTGGCGTATGAGTTATAAAAAGCAAATATTGTGATTCCGATCACACTTGTTAATACCTATAATTAGTTGCTAGCAAATTATTAACAAAAACTGACGAGTACACTTTCTATGGCTGAAACAAACTCTAAACAGCCGCGTCTACTGGTGACATTAACAGCCGCATTCGCAGCCTTCTGCGCGCTGTATCTGTTAATCGGTGGCGTCTGGCTGGTCGCTTTAGGCGGCTCCTGGTACTACCCGATTGCGGGTCTGGTTATGGTTGCCGTAACCGTCCTGCTGTTGCGTAGAAAACAATCTGCACTGTGGCTGTATGCCGCCCTCCTTCTTGCCACCATGATCTGGGGCGTCTGGGAAGTCGGGTTCGACTTCTGGGCGCTGACGCCGCGCAGCGACATTCTGGTCTTCTTTGGCGTCTGGCTGATCCTGCCGTTCGTGTGGCGTCGCCTGATTGTGCCTTCCAGCGGTGCTGTGGCGGGCCTGGTTGTTGCCCTGCTGATTACCGGCGGCATTCTGACCTGGGCCGGTTTTAATGACCCACAGGAGATCAACGGTACGCTGAACGCGGAATCTACGCCTGCTGCGGCTATCTCGCAGGTTGCGGACGGTGACTGGCCTGCGTATGGTCGTAATCAGGAAGGTCAACGCTACTCTCCGCTGAAGCAGATCAACGCGGACAACGTGAAGAACCTGAAAGAAGCCTGGGTATTCCGTACCGGCGATGTGAAGATGCCGAACGATCCGGGCGAGCTGACCAACGAAGTGACGCCAATTAAAGTTGGCAACATGCTTTATCTGTGTACGGCGCACCAGCGTCTGTTCGCGCTCGACGCGGCCACCGGTAAAGAGAAATGGCACTTCGATCCACAGCTGAACTCCAACCCGTCCTTCCAGCACGTCACCTGTCGCGGCGTCTCTTACCACGAAGCGCGTGCCGATAATGCCAGCCCGGAAGTCATCGCCGACTGTCCTCGCCGCATCATGCTGCCGGTGAACGATGGCCGTCTGTTCGCCATCAATGCCGAAACGGGCAAGCTGTGCGAAACCTTTGCCAATAAAGGTGTCCTGAACCTGCAGACCAACATGCCGGACACCACGCCGGGTCTGTATGAGCCCACCTCACCGCCAATCATCACCGATAAAACTATCGTGATTGCCGGTTCGGTAACGGACAACTTCTCCACGCGTGAAACCTCCGGCGTTATCCGTGGTTTCGACGTGAACACCGGTAAACTGCTGTGGGCCTTCGACCCGGGCGCGAAAGATCCAAACGCGATCCCGTCGGACGAGCACACCTTTACCTTTAACTCGCCAAACTCCTGGGCACCGGCAGCGTATGACGCGAAGCTGGACCTGGTCTACCTGCCAATGGGCGTAACCACGCCAGATATCTGGGGCGGTAACCGCACGCCGGAGCAGGAGCGTTACGCGAGCGCTATCGTGGCGCTGAACGCGACCACCGGCAAGCTGGCGTGGAGCTACCAGACCGTTCACCACGATCTGTGGGATATGGATATGCCGTCCCAGCCGACGCTGGCGGACATTACCGTTGACGGCAAAACCGTGCCGGTGATTTACGCTCCGGCCAAGACGGGTAACATCTTCGTCCTGGATCGCAGCAACGGCAAGCTGGTTGTCCCTGCCCCGGAAAAACCGGTTCCGCAGGGTGCGGCAAAAGGCGACTACGTCAGCAAAACGCAGCCGTTCTCTGACCTGAGCTTCCGTCCGAAGAAAGACCTCAGCGGTGCAGACATGTGGGGTGCCACCATGTTTGACCAGCTGGTGTGCCGCGTGATGTTCCACCAGCTGCGCTACGAGGGCATCTTCACGCCTCCGTCTGAGCAGGGCACGCTGGTCTTCCCGGGTAACCTGGGGATGTTCGAGTGGGGCGGGATCTCCGTCGACCCGAACCGTCAGGTGGCGATTGCCAACCCAATGGCGCTGCCGTTCGTTTCCCGTCTGATCCCACGCGGTCCGGGCAACCCAATGGAGCAGCCGAAAGACGCGAAAGGCAGCGGGACCGAAGCCGGCATCCAGCCGCAGTACGGCGTACCGTTTGGCGTGACGCTGAACCCGTTCCTGTCTCCGTTTGGTCTGCCGTGTAAACAGCCGGCCTGGGGTTATATCTCCGGTCTGGATCTGAAAACTAATCAGATCGTGTGGAAAAAACGTATTGGTACACCACAGGACAGCATGCCGTTCCCTATGCCGGTTCCGGTGCCGTTCAATATGGGTATGCCGATGCTGGGTGGCCCAATTTCTACCGCCGGTAACGTGCTGTTCATCGCGGCAACCGCAGATAACTACCTGCGCGCGTACAACATGACCAACGGTGAAAAACTGTGGCAGGGCCGTCTGCCGGCAGGTGGACAGGCCACGCCGATGACCTATGAAGTGAATGGCAAGCAGTACGTTGTCATCTCTGCGGGTGGTCACGGTTCGTTTGGCACGAAGATGGGCGACTATATCGTCGCGTATGCGCTGCCGGACGAAGGCAAATAAAAGCAAAACGGCAACCTCGGTTGCCGTTTTTGTGTTTGTTCCCTCTCCCCGTGGGAGAGGGCCAGGGTGAGGGCATCAGGCCGCACTGTTTTAAACAGTGAACCCGAGCATCATCCCCGTATCCTCATGCTCCAGCAGGTGGCAGTGCGCCATATAGGCAAACTCCTTCGGCGCATCGTGGTCAAACTTCACCAGCACCTCGCTGACGCCGCCTTCCACTCTCACCGTATCTTTCCAGCCCGCGCGATGCGCATCCGGCGCTTTGCCGTTCTCTGAAAGAATACGGAACTGGGTGCCGTGGATGTGGAACGGATGCAGCATCATGTCCCCTTCGCCCGAAATCACCCAGCGCTCAAGCTGGCCCTTTGTCGCAGCAAACATCGGCGCGTTCATGTCGAACGCTTTGCCGTTGATCGTATTGGCGTTGTGGAAATCAAAGCCGCGATCGCCGTGATTCATGTTCCCCATGCCGCCCATCTTGCCGTGGTCCATATTCATATGGCCCATCATCTGCCCGTGGTGCATCCCCGCCATCGCCTTATCGCCATATTTCGCCATCAGCGCCTGCATGCCCATCATGTCGAGCATCGGGTTCATGGAGAGCTGCAGCTTGCGCTGCGTAAGCCCATCAAGCGACGGGAGCGCTGGCAGCGTGGTTAACGTATCAGGCAGCGTGCCGGAAGCGGCCACCAGCAATGGTTGAATACGCAGCACCGGATGCGGCTTATCAAACGGTGCGACCGCCATCCCCATCTGGCTAACCGGCAGGGTTACGAGGTCAAACGGCTTGCCGTCGCTGATGTCCACCAGCACCTCAAAGCGTTCACCCATGAGCATCGGCAGCTCGCTCACCTTCACCGGCTCCGGCAGCAGCCCGCCGTCGCTCGCTACCACGTACAGCGGGCGTTTATCGCTGGCAGCGAAATTGAGCGAGCGTGCGTTACAGCCGTTGAGCAGGCGCAGGCGCAGCCAGCCTTTCGGCGCGGCATGCTGAGGATAAATAGCGCCGTTGGTCAGCAGCGTGTCGCCAAACCAGCCTACCGCCGCGCTCATCACGTCCAGCTGATAGTCAATTTGCCCGTCAGCGTTGAATTTCTTGTCCTGCACAATCACCGGCACATCGTCGATGCCCCACTGTTTCGGCAGGCGCAGCAGGCGGCTTTCGTCGTCTTCAATCAGCACCAGCCCCGCCAGCCCCATCGCTACCTGACGGCCCGTCTTGCCATGCTGATGCGGGTGGAACCAGCAGGTCGCCGCGCGCTGGTCAGGCGTAAAGGTGACGCTGCGCGTGCCGCCCGCTTTGATGACGCCCTGCGGCCCGCCGTCTACCTCGCCCGGCACTTCCAGCCCGTGCCAGTGCAGCGTCGTCTCTTCGGCGAGGGTGTTGTGAATATCCACCGTCACCGCTTTCCCTTTACGTAGCTGAAGCGCCGGACCGAGCAAATTGCCGTTATAGCCCCACGTCGTGGCATTGTGCTCGCCAAACGTTGTTTTACCGGCCTGAACCACAAGCTGGATACGGCTTCGCGCGTCAGCGGTCACTAAATCAGGGATGGGTAAGGCAGGCCTGTCAGCCGCGAAAACCGCGCGGCTCCAGAGAGGTAATGCGCTGGCAGCCCCCAGCACAGCGGAATATTTTAAAAAATCACGACGTTGCATGTTCATTTCCTTATTTCCAGCAGGCGATCTTTTGAGCATAAACCCTCCCCTTACCGGAAGGTCAAGTCAAGCGGCAATAATAAAGATCGTCGCACCGGCATCAAGTATGCTAACGTTAATTTTCCGTGAAGAAGTGGTAGAAGCAATGAAGATGTTTTTCAGGACAATTTTGTTCGGTAGCCTGATGGCAATGTGTGCGAACAGCTATGCGCTAAGTGAAAATGAAGCGGAAGATATGGCCGATTTAACGGCGGTTTTTGTATTCCTGAAAAATGATTGTGGCTACCAGAATTTACCCAACGGGCAAATTCGCCGCGCGCTGGTCTTTTTTGCCCAGCAAAACCAGTGGGATCTCAGCAACTACGACAGCTTCGACATGAAGGCGCTCGGCGAAGACAGCTACCGTGACCTAAGCGGTATTGGTATTCCCACTGCCAAAAAATGCAAAGCGCTGGCTCGTGATTCACTCAGCCTGCTCGCCTACGTGAAATAACCTTCCCGACGCCCCCTGTTGAACCTCTGGCCGTGCAACCACGGTTAGAGTTAGCTATCATGTTTCGCTCATTTTTGGTGAGCGTAATGGATGTTTACACAGGAGGAGTTCGCTATGGCCGACCACACGTTGTGGCATGAAACACTGCATGACCAGTTTGGTCAGTACTTTGCCGTTGATAACGTGCTCTATCATGAGAAAACCGATCACCAGGATCTGATCATCTTCGAGAATGCCGCCTTTGGCCGCGTCATGGCGCTGGACGGCGTCGTGCAAACGACCGAGCGAGATGAGTTTATCTATCATGAGATGATGACCCACGTCCCGCTGCTGGCGCACGGCCACGCGAAGCATGTCCTGATTATCGGCGGCGGCGACGGCGCAATGCTGCGTGAAGTATCCCGCCATCGTTCCATTGAAACCATCACCATGGTGGAAATTGATGCGGGCGTCGTCTCTTTCTGCCGCCAGTACCTGCCCAACCACAATGCCGGTAGCTATGACGATCCGCGCTTTAGCCTGGTGATTGACGACGGCGTTAACTTTGTTAACCAGACCTCGCAGACCTTTGACGTTATTATCTCCGACTGCACCGACCCTATCGGCCCCGGCGCGTCGCTGTTTACCTCCTCCTTCTACGAAGGCTGCAAGCGCTGCCTGAACCCGGGCGGGATCTTCGTCGCACAAAATGGCGTCTGCTTCCTGCAGCAGGATGAAGCGCTCGACAGCCATCGTAAGCTCAGCACCTATTTCGATGATGTCAGCTTCTATCAGGCGGCCATTCCGACGTACTACGGCGGGATCATGACCTTTGCCTGGGCGACGGATAACGACGTATTACGCCATCTCTCCACCGAAATTATTCAGGCCCGCTTCCATCAGGCCGGTCTTCAGTGCCGATACTACAATCCGGCAATTCACACCGCAGCGTTTGCCCTGCCGCAGTACCTGCAGGACGCATTATCCACTAAGGGGGTGAGCTAATTGAAAAAGCTTAAACTGCATGGCTTTAACAACCTGACGAAAAGCCTGAGTTTTTGTATTTACGATATCTGCTATGCCAAAACAGCGGAAGAACGCGATGGTTACATCGCCTATATCGACGAACTCTACAACGCCAACCGTCTGACCGAGATCCTGTCAGAAACCTGTTCCATTATCGGCGCAAACATCCTGAACATCGCCCGACAGGATTATGAACCCCAGGGCGCCAGCGTAACCATACTGGTCAGCGAAGAGCCGGTCGATCCTAAGCTTATCGACAAAACTGAACATCCGGGCCCGCTGCCGGAAGTGGTTGTAGCCCACCTTGATAAAAGCCATATCTGCGTACATACCTACCCGGAGAGTCACCCGGAAGGCGGGCTGTGTACGTTCCGCGCCGATATCGAAGTGTCGACCTGCGGCGTGATTTCCCCGCTGAACGCGCTGAACTATTTAATTCACCAGCTGGAATCGGACATCGTCACCATTGACTATCGCGTGCGCGGTTTTACCCGTGATATTAACGGCATGAAGCACTTCATCGACCACGAGATTAATTCTATTCAGAACTTTATGTCCGACGACATGAAATCGCTGTACGACATGATGGACGTGAACGTGTATCAGGAAAACATCTTCCATACCAAGATGTTACTGAAGGAATTCGACCTTAAGCACTATATGTTCCACACGAAGCCGGAAGATTTGAGCGAAGAAGAGCGTAAGGCGATTACTGACCTGCTCTGGAAAGAGATGCGCGAGATCTACTACGGCCGCAATATTCCGGCCGTGTAAAAGTAAACCGGAGCAGGGATGCTCCGGTCTGTTATTTCTGTTTCATGAAGTCGCGGTAGGCATTTACCACCTGAAGGAAATCCTCTACGCCGCACATCGACAGGCTCTCTTCGTCGTAGTAGCTCATCCCCTCTTCCATCTCATCACCTGAAAACTCGAGCTGGTTGGCACGCACCATGACCTCTTCACCGTCCATCCACAGCGTGTATTCATGCCCGGCGCGCTGCCAGGAGCGTTCACTGCCTTTCACCGTATTTGCCGCCTGTTCAACCTCATCAAGAAGTGCGAGATTTTCTTTCACCTCTTCGTTAAACCAGTGTCCAACGGCTTCGTGGCCCATCGACATACGCACTTTCACCACTCCGGTGATGTCGCGCAGAAATTCGTAATCCATAGTGTTTTCCTCTGCAAAGCCATTAAGGTAATTATCGCAGCAGCGAGGAAGAAAAAAAGCGTGAGAGGTGGGAGGAATGAAAATAAAAAGGTGAGAGCAAGACCCTGCGGCCTGATGCCCTCACCCCGTCCCTCTCCCACGGGAGAGGGTGCAAACACTAAAAACCGTCTCGTAGAGACGGTTTTGCTGTTTATACTGCCGTCTGGAAGATAACCCCGTCGGCCTTCTCGGTGTACTGAGAGAGCTGGTCGAAGTTCAGATAGCGATAGGTATCCACCGCGGTCTTATCCACCTGAGCCACAAAGGTCTGGTACTCTTCCGGCGTTGGCAGTTTGCCAATCAGCGCCGCAACCGCCGCCAGCTCCGCAGAGGCCAGGAAGACGTTTGCACCGGTACCTAAACGGTTCGGGAAGTTACGGGTAGAGGTGGAGACCACCGTCGCACCGTCGGCAACGCGCGCCTGGTTGCCCATGCACAGGGAACAGCCAGGGATTTCGATACGCGCACCGCTCTTACCAAACACGCTGTAGTAGCCCTCTTCGGTCAGCTGAGCCGCGTCCATACGGGTTGGCGGCGCCACCCACAGACGGGTTGGCAGCTGGCCTTTGTGGGTATCCAGAAGCTTACCGGCTGCACGGAAGTGACCGATGTTGGTCATGCAGGAACCGATAAACACTTCGTCGATCTTCTCGCCCTGCACTTCAGACAGCGGACGCGCGTCGTCCGGATCGTTCGGTGCACACAGGATTGGCTCTTTGATATCCGCCAGATCGATGTCGATCACCGCCGCGTAGTCTGCGTCAGCATCGGCTTCCAGCAGCTGCGGATCGGCCAGCCATTTTTCCATGCCCTGGATACGGCGCTCCAGCGTACGACGGTCGCCGTAGCCTTCTGCAATCATCCACTTCAGCAGCACGATGTTAGAGTTAAGATACTCAATAATCGGCTCTTTGTTCAGCTTGATGGTACAGCCCGCCGCAGAACGCTCGGCGGAAGCATCGGTCAGCTCGAACGCCTGCTCAACTTTCAGATCCGGCAGACCTTCAATTTCCAGGATGCGGCCAGAGAAGATGTTTTTCTTCCCTTTCTTCTCAACGGTCAGCAGGCCCTGTTTAATCGCATACAGCGGGATCGCGTGAACCAGGTCGCGCAGGGTGATACCCGGCTGCATTTTACCTTTGAAGCGCACCAGCACCGATTCCGGCATATCCAGCGGCATCACGCCGGTCGCAGCAGCAAACGCCACCAGACCAGAGCCCGCCGGGAAGGAGATACCGATAGGGAAACGGGTATGGGAGTCACCGCCGGTACCCACGGTATCCGGCAGCAGCATGCGGTTCAGCCAGGAGTGGATGACGCCGTCACCCGGACGCAGAGAAACGCCGCCGCGGTTCATGATGAAGTCTGGCAGCGTATGGTGCGTGGTTACGTCGACCGGCTTCGGATAGGCCGCCGTGTGGCAGAAGGACTGCATTACCAGGTCAGAAGAGAAGCCCAGGCACGCCAGGTCTTTCAGTTCATCACGGGTCATTGGGCCAGTGGTATCCTGAGAGCCCACGGAGGTCATCTTAGGCTCGCAGTACGCGCCCGGACGAACACCCGCTACGCCGCACGCGCGACCGACCATTTTCTGCGCCAGCGAGTAGCCGCGGCTGCTTTCCGCCACGTCTTTCGCCTGACGGAACACGTCTGAGTGCGGCAGACCGAGCGCTTCGCGCGCTTTGGTGGTCAGGCCACGACCGATGATCAGCGGGATACGGCCACCGGCGCGCACTTCGTCGATCAGCACGTCGGTTTTCAGCTCGAAGCTTGCCAGCAGCTCGTTGGTTTCGTGGTTACGCACTTCGCCTTTGAACGGATAGACGTCAATCACGTCGCCCATGTTCAGGTTATTCACGTCAACTTCGATTGGCAGTGCGCCCGCATCTTCCATGGTGTTGAAGAAGATCGGTGCAATTTTACCGCCGAGGCACAGGCCACCGCCGCGCTTGTTTGGCACGTGAGGGATATCGTCGCCCATGAACCACAGCACGGAGTTGGTTGCGGATTTACGGGAAGAACCGGTACCCACAACGTCGCCCACGTAGGCCAGCGGGTAACCTTTCTCCTGCAGGGCTTCGATCTGTTTGATCGGGCCGACGCTGCCCGGCTGATCCGGCTCAATGCCTTCACGGGCGTTTTTCAGCATCGCCAGGGCGTGCAGAGGGATATCCGGGCGAGACCACGCGTCCGGTGCCGGAGAGAGGTCATCGGTGTTGGTTTCACCGGTCACTTTAAAGACGGTAACGGTGATTTTTTCAGCCAGAGCAGGACGGTTCAGGAACCAGTCCGCATCAGCCCAGGACTGCATCACCTGCTTCGCATAGACGTTGCCTGCTTTGGCTTTTTCTTCTACGTCGTAGAAGTTATCGAACATCAGCAGCGTGGAAGAGAGCGCTTTAGCGGCAATCGGTGCCAGCTTGTCGTTATCCAGCGCGTCAATCAGCGGATGAATGTTGTAACCACCCTGCATGGTGCCGAGCAGTTCAATGGCTTTTTCAGGAGTAACCAGTGGGGAGGTGGCTTCGCCTTTGGCGATAGCAGCAAGGAATCCGGCTTTTACGTAGGCAGCTTCATCTACTCCAGGCGGTACGCGGTTGATCAGCAGATCTAACAGGAATTCTTCTTCGCCCTTGGGCGGGTTCTTCAGCAGCTCGACGAGCGCGGCCATTTGGGTTGCATCTAAAGGTTTGGGTACAATTCCCTCGGCGGCACGTTCTGCTACGTGCTTACGGTATTCTTCTAGCACGACGGTTCTCCTCGCTCTCATTGTCATATGCGGCGGGCGTTCTCTTCACGCTCCTGTGAGACAGCAGTTTGTAGGGTAAATGCCCGATACCGCGTCGGGCAGCATAGCAGGATTTCTGCACAGTGTTAATCCGTTTACAAAAAAGCAACATTAAAAAATTTGCTGAATCGTTAAGCATGGTGTAGCGACGACTTAGGGCATCGTTATGCGGTTTCTTATGCACCGTGACGCTTCAATTTTTTCTCCATCAGATATAATTGTGTAATAAATGCACACACTCTTTATCCGGACGTCCCGGACGCTTCCCAATAAAAGTCAAAACAGTAAAAGACGGGTGAATAATACTCACGCCAACCGTAACGCCTCACGGCACAGCGCTTGTCTCGTTGGAGTCATTTTATGAAGTTGCCCTTTAAGCCACATCTGCTCGTCCTTCTGTGCAGTGCCGGGCTGTTTGCCGCCTCAGGCGTCATGTTTGTCAAAGGTCGCGCCACGGAGCCCGCTGCGCCGGCCCCCGTCGCACAACAGCCGGCTGCACCGGCGGCGCCTGCCGCAGCCCAGCCCGCCCCTGTTGTCGCGCCAGCCTACACTGCCGCGCAAATCGATCAATGGGTTGCTCCCATCGCGCTCTACCCGGATGCCCTGCTGTCGCAAATTTTAATGGCGTCGACCTATCCGGCCAACGTGATCCAGGCGGCGCAGTGGTCCAAAGACAATCCTAAAATGGAAGGGGACGCCGCGATTCAGGCCGTTGCCAGCCAGCCATGGGATCCCAGCGTAAAATCGCTGGTCGCGTTTCCTCAGCTTATGTCCCTGATGGGTGAAAACCCGCCGTGGGTACAAAATCTGGGTGATGCGTTTCTCGCGCAGCCGAAGGACGTGATGGATTCCGTTCAGCGCCTGCGCGCGCTGGCGCAGAAGACCGGCGCTTTACAATCCACGCCTCAGCAGACGGTCACCACCGTGACAAAATCGGCGCCAGCGAAAACCAGCACCACTGAGACAACGACAGCCACGACGTCCGCGCCCGCCCCAACGGTAATCAAAATTGAATCTGCCGATCCGCAGGTTGTTTACGTCCCTACCTATAACCCCAATACGGTTTACGGGGCCTGGCCAAACACCGCCTATCCGCCCACCTATCTCCCGCCTACACCCGGGGAGCAGTTTGGCAACAGCTTTGTAAACGGTTTAGGCTTCAGCCTGGGCGTCGCCACAACCTATGCCATCTTCAGCAACATCGACTGGGATGATGACGATGACTGGGATCATCACCATGGCGACGGGGATAATCACGGCGGCTATAACCGCAACGGCGATAACAATATCAATATCAACGTTGAAAACTTCAATAAAATCAGCGGACAGCGTCTGACGGACGCCAACCGCACCTGGCAGCACAACCCCGCCTATCGGGAAGGGGTGCCCTATCCGACTAACCAGCTCAACACTCGCTTCCACTCCACCAACGCGGCGACAGGGCTCAGCTCAGCGCAGCAAAAACCGGTTAACCGCGATAGCCAGCGTCAGGCCGCGCTGAGCCAGATGGAGAAATCTACGGGCAAAACCTTCCCCCAAACGGCGCGAACCGGAACGAAAGACGTGCAGCGTCAGGCCTCAAGCGAACAGCTGAAGCAGATTTCGCAGCGCAATAACTACCGTGGCTACGACACCAAACCGCAGACGGCGAAGCGGAGCACCGCGCAGCAGCGAGAAAACCGCCAAACCACCGCACAGAGACAAGAGAAGCGGGCTTCACAGCCCGCGCAGCAACGCTCTCTTCAGCAGCGAAACAGCCAGCCGCGGGCCAATGCGCTGAGCGGTAACGACAGCCGCTCCGCGAACTGGCAGGCGCAGCAGCAGCGCGGTGCGCAAAGCAGGCAGCTTGCTGCTCGCCAGCAGCAGCCGCGTCAGGCGTCTGGTGGACGTGCTGAACGCCGTGAAATTCGACATCGCTAAGGGAACCGACATGAAAAGTAAACTACTCAGTGGAATGGTGTTGTTCATGCTCTCGGCCTCGGTGATGGCGCAGCAGTCTTTTAGCACACCCGCTCAGGCAACCGATGCGCTGACCAAAGCCATCAGTGAGCAAAATGAGAGCGCGATGACCAACCTGCTCGGAGAGAACTGGCGCGATTTTCTGCCCCCCGAAGGCGTTGATCCGGATGCTGTCGATCGCTTCCTGCGCGACTGGAACGTCCGTCATAACACGGTTGTCGAAGGGGATACGGCGCATCTGGTTGTCGGAGACAGCGGCTGGCAGCTCCCCATCCCGGTGATCAAAACCTCTGCCGGCTGGCAGTTCGATATCAAAGAAGGGGCTGAAGAGATCCTGACCCGCGAAATCGGGCGTAACGAGCTCGCCGCCATTGAAGCCTTACATGCCTATGTTGATGCGCAGCAAAGCTATTTTGCGATGAACCAGAAATACGCGCAGAAGATTGTCAGCTCGAAAGGGAAAAAAGACGGTTTGTACTGGCCAGCCTCGCCCGGCGAAGCGCCCAGCCCGCTCGGCCCGGCATTTAGTCCGAAAGAGCCGGGTACCGGCTATCACGGCTATCGTTTCCGCATTCTGCCGGATAATCACGGTTTCGCGATGGTTGCCTGGCCGGTCAGCTATGGTCAGACGGGCGTAATGAGCTTTGTGATAAATCAGGACGACAAGGTGTACCAGTCCGATCTCGGCAGCGATTCAGAGCAGAAAGCCCGGGCGCTAGCCGCCTATGGCCCTGATAAAACCTGGCAGCCGGTGGCACCCTAAACGCAGCGCATAAAAAAAGCGGCCATTGGCCGCTTTTTTTCATCTGAAGAAACTTATTTCTTCTTCGCTTTCGCGTTTGGCAGATCGGTGATGCTGCCTTCAAACACTTCTGCCGCCAGACCCACGGACTCGTGCAGAGTCGGGTGAGCGTGGATGGTCAGCGCGATGTCTTCAGCGTCACAGCCCATTTCGATAGCCAGACCGATTTCACCCAGCAGCTCGCCGCCGTTGGTACCGACAATCGCACCACCGATCACGCGGTGAGTCTCTTTGTCGAAGATCAGTTTGGTCATACCGTCAGCGCAGTCGGACGCGATAGCACGGCCAGAAGCAGCCCATGGGAAGGTGGCGGTTTCGTAGCTGATGCCTTTCTCTTTCGCTTCTTTCTCGGTCAGACCCACCCATGCCACTTCTGGCTCGGTGTACGCGATAGATGGGATGACTTTCGGATCGAAGTAGTGCTTCATGCCGGCGATAACTTCAGCGGCAACGTGACCTTCGTGAACACCTTTGTGCGCCAGCATTGGCTGACCGACGATATCGCCGATAGCAAAGATGTGCGGCACGTTAGTGCGCAGCTGTTTGTCAACGCGGATAAAGCCACGGTCGTCCACTTCCACGCCAGCTTTGCCCGCATCGAGGTTTTTACCGTTCGGCACACGGCCGATAGCCACCAGCACGGCGTCGTAACGCTGTGGTTCGGATGGGGCTTTTTTGCCTTCCATGGAAACGTAAATACCGTCTTCTTTCGCTTCAACGGCAGTCACTTTGGTTTCCAGCATCAGGTTGAATTTCTTGCTGATGCGTTTGGTGAAGACTTTAACGATGTCTTTGTCGGCAGCCGGGATAACCTGGTCGAACATTTCAACCACGTCGATCTCTGAACCCAGCGCATGGTACACGGTACCCATTTCCAGACCGATGATACCGCCGCCCATGACCAGCAGACGCTTAGGAACGGTTTTCAGCTCCAGCGCATCGGTGGAATCCCACACGCGTGGATCTTCATGCGGAATGAATGGCAGTTCGATTGGGCGAGAGCCTGCCGCGATGATCGCGTTGTCGAAGTTGATCACGGTTTTGCCGTTTTCGCCTTCCACTTCCAGGGTGTTCGCACCGGTGAATTTACCCAGACCGTTTACCACTTTCACCTTACGGCCTTTGGCCATACCCGCCAGACCGCCGGTCAGCTGAGTGATAACTTTCTCTTTCCAGGTACGAATTTTGTCGATATCGGTTTTCGGCTCGCCGAAGACGATACCGTGTTCAGCCAGCGCTTTGGCTTCTTCGATAACTTTCGCTACGTGCAGCAGCGCTTTAGAAGGGATACAGCCGACGTTCAGACAAACACCGCCGAGGGTGCTGTAACGTTCTACGATGACGGTTTCCAGACCTAAATCCGCTGCACGGAATGCTGCGGAGTAACCTGCCGGGCCTGCCCCAAGTACTACGACCTGAGTTTTGATTTCTGTGCTCATCATGACCTCTTAATTTATACCCGTCGTCCACCGGGTCGTTCTATCCGCCCGCAGTTTACAAAATTGTTAACAATTTTGAAACAACAAACGGCTCACGAATTGTCGCTTTCGCCAATAACCTCACAAACACCATGAGATTATCAGAAAAAAGCCGGCCGACTGGCCGGCTTTTCGATTACATCACCAGGCGGCGAATGTCGCTCAGGGTGTTGTTGATGATGGTGATGAAGCGCGCACCATCAGCACCGTCGATCACGCGGTGGTCGAAGGACAGAGAGATTGGCATCATCAGACGCGGCACGAACTCTTTGCCATTCCACACCGGCTCCATCGCGGATTTAGACACACCGAGGATAGCCACTTCCGGCGCGTTCACGATCGGCGCGAAGTGGGTGGTACCCAGGCCGCCGATGCTGGAGATGGTGAAGCAGCCGCCCTGCATTTCGCCGGCAGTCAGCTTACCATCACGCGCTTTCTTGGAGATCACGGTCAGTTCACGGGACAGCTCAGTGATGCTCTTCTTGTTCACGTCTTTGAAGACCGGAACAACCAGACCATTTGGCGTATCAACCGCAACACCGATGTTGATGTATTTCTTCAGCGTCAGCTTCTGACCGTCTTCAGACAGGGAGCTGTTGAAGCGTGGCATCTGCTCAAGGGCAGCGGCAACGGCTTTCATAATGAAGACCACTGGGGTGAATTTCACGTCCAGTTTGCGCTTCTCAGCTTCGGCGTTCTGCTGTTTACGGAACGCTTCCAGATCGGTGATATCGGTCTTATCGAAGTGCGTAACGTGCGGGATCATCACCCAGTTACGGCTCAGGTTAGCACCAGAGATTTTCTGGATGCGGCCCAGCTCCACTTCTTCGATTTCGCCGAACTTGCTGAAGTCCACTTTCGGCCATGGCAGCATGCCCGGGATACCGCCGCCGGCGGCTGCAGCAGGTGCAGCTTCGGCGCGTTTCACCGCGTCTTTCACGTAGGTCTGAACGTCTTCGCGCAGGATACGACCCTTACGGCCGGTTCCTTTCACTTTCGCCAGGTTCACACCGAATTCGCGCGCCAGGCGACGAATCAGCGGGGTCGCGTGGACGTAAGCGTCGTTTTCAGCGAACTCAGATTTTTCTGCTTTAGCAGCAGGGGCAGCGGCTGGTTTAGCAGCCTGAGCCGGTGCAGCAGCAGGGGCTGGAGCAGCCGCGGCAGCCGGAGCTGCGGCAGGCGCAGCGCCTTCCACTTCGAAGACCATGATCAGAGAGCCGGTAGACACTTTGTCGCCGGTGCTGATTTTGATCTCTTTAACGGTACCCGCGAACGGCGCAGGCACTTCCATAGAAGCCTTGTCGCCTTCAACGGTGATCAGTGACTGTTCAGCGGCAACTTTGTCGCCCACTTTCACCATCACTTCGGTGACTTCAACTTCGTCACCGCCGATGTCCGGTACGTTAACGTCTTTCGCGCCGCCAGCAGCCGCTGGTGCTGCAGCCGGAGCCGGTGCAGCGGCCTGCGCAGGCGCTGCAGCAGGTGCAGCACCCGCCACTTCGAAGATCATGATAAGCGACCCGGTAGACACTTTGTCACCGGTGTTGATCTTGATCTCTTTAACGGTACCGGCAAACGGAGCTGGCACTTCCATAGAGGCTTTGTCGCCTTCTACGGTGATCAGTGACTGCTCGGCCGCAACGGTGTCGCCCACTTTCACCAGGATTTCAGTGACTTCAACTTCGTCACCGCCGATGTCAGGCACGTTCACTTCTTTCGCGCTCGCGGCAGCTGCTGGAGCAGCGGCGGCCGGAGCGGCTTTCTTCTCTTCCTGCGCAGGTGCAGCTGCTGCTGCACCGTCGGCGGAATCGAAAATCATGATCAGTTTGCCGGTCTCGGTTTTATCGCCAACAGAGACTTTGATCTCTTTAACGATGCCAGCCTGAGGAGACGGGACTTCCATAGAGGCTTTGTCGCCTTCTACGGTGATCAGCGACTGTTCAGCTTCAACTTTGTCGCCTACTTTGACCAGGATCTCGGTGATTTCAACTTCATCAGCCCCGATGTCCGGTACATTGATTTCGATAGCCATTATTCTTTTACCTCTTACGCCAGACGCGGGTTAACTTTTTCTGCATCGATATTGAATTTGGTGATTGCGTCCGCAACCACTTTCTTATCGATTTCGCCACGTTTAGCCAGTTCGCCCAGTGCTGCTACAACCACGTAAGAAGCATCAACTTCGA
Organism: Enterobacter sp. 120016; assembly: GCF_018383635.1. Lineage (NCBI taxonomy): Bacteria > Pseudomonadati > Pseudomonadota > Gammaproteobacteria > Enterobacterales > Enterobacteriaceae > Enterobacter > Enterobacter sp. 120016. Next base: position 99,806 of record NZ_JAHAWC010000010.1, read on the forward strand.
AGTGGTGACGCAGGTTTTCGCGGCTGTCAGAACGACCGAAGCCGTCAGTACCCAGAACGCGATAATCATCAGCTGGAACGTAAGTACGAACCTGCTCAGCGAACAGTTTCATATAGTCAGTAGACGCCACCGCTGGCGCGTCGTTCATCACCTGAGCGATGTACGGAACGCGTGGGGTTTCCATTGGGTGCAGCATGTTCCAACGCTCACAATCCTGGCCATCACGCGCCAGTTCAGTGAAGGAAGTCACAGAGTACACGTCGGAACCCACACCGTAGTCTTTCGCCAGGATCTGCGCTGCTTCACGTACGTGACGCAGGATAGAGCCGGAGCCCAGCAGCTGAACTTTACCTTTGCTACCTTCGAGGGTTTCGAGTTTGTAGATACCTTTACGGATACCTTCCTCGGCACCTGCTGGCATTGCCGGCATGTGGTAGTTTTCGTTCAGGGTGGTGATGTAGTAGTAAATGTTCTCTTGCGCTTCACCGTACATACGGGTCAGACCGTCATGCATGATGACTGCCACTTCATACGCGTAAGACGGGTCGTAAGAGATACAGTTAGGGATAGTCAGAGACTGAATGTGGCTGTGGCCATCTTCGTGCTGCAGACCTTCACCGTTCAGGGTCGTACGACCGGAGGTACCGCCTACCAGGAAGCCGCGAGCCTGCTGGTCGCCTGCCTGCCAGCACAGGTCACCGATACGCTGGAACCCGAACATGGAGTAGTAAATGTAGAACGGGATCATCGGCAGGTTGTTGGTGCTGTAAGAGGTCGCAGCAGCCAGCCAGGATGCGCCTGCGCCCAGCTCGTTGATACCTTCCTGCAGGATCTGACCTTTCTCGTCTTCTTTGTAGTATGCAACCTGCTCACGGTCCTGCGGGGTGTACTGCTGGCCGTTCGGGCTGTAGATACCGATCTGACGGAACAGACCTTCCATACCGAAAGTACGCGCTTCGTCGGCGATGATTGGAACCAGACGATCTTTGATCGACTTGTTCTTCAGCATCACGTTCAGGGCACGAACGAAAGCGATAGTGGTAGAGATCTCTTTGTTCTGCTCTTCCAGCAGCTGAGAGAAGTCTTCCAGAGCTGGCAGTTCCAGCTTCTCGGTGAAGTTTGGCTGACGAGCTGGCAGGTAGCCTTTCAGCGCCTGACGACGTTCGTGCAGGTACTTGTGCTCTTCAGAACCTTCCGGGAAGGTGATGTAAGACAGGTTTTCTACCTGCTCATCGGTCACTGGAACGTTGAAACGGTCGCGGATATAACGCACGCCGTCCATGTTCATTTTCTTAACCTGGTGAGCGATGTTTTTACCTTCTGCGGTATCACCCATGCCGTAACCTTTGATGGTATGGGCCAGGATTACAGTCGCTTTACCTTTGGTTTCCTGCGCTTTTTTCAGTGCAGCGTAGACTTTCTTCGGATCGTGACCACCGCGGTTCAGGGCCCAGATCTGCTCATCCGTCCAGTCTGCAACCAGTGCTGCGGTTTCAGGATATTTACCGAAGAAGTGCTCACGAACGTAGGCACCGTCTTTGGATTTGAAGGTCTGGTAGTCACCGTCAACGGTTTCGTTCATCAGCTGGATCAGTTTACCGCTGGTATCTTTACGCAGCAGCTCATCCCAACGACCGCCCCACATGACCTTGATCACGTTCCAGCCAGCACCTGCGAAGATGCCTTCCAGTTCGTTGATGATCTTGCCGTTACCGGTTACCGGACCATCCAGACGCTGCAGGTTACAGTTGATGATGAAGCACAGGTTGTCCAGCTTCTCACGGGTTGCGATGGTGATCGCACCTTTGGATTCTGGCTCATCCATTTCGCCGTCGCCCAGGAAGGCGTAAACGGTCTGCTCAGAGGTGTCTTTCAGACCACGGTGTTCCAGGTATTTCAGGAATTTAGCCTGATAAATCGCACCGATTGGGCCCAGACCCATAGATACGGTCGGGAACTGCCAGAATTCAGGCATCAGTTTAGGGTGCGGGTAAGAAGACAGACCTTTACCGTGAACTTCCTGACGGAAGTTGTTCATCTGCTCTTCAGTCAGACGACCTTCCAGGAATGCACGTGCATAGATGCCCGGAGAGATGTGGCCCTGGAAGTACACCAGATCGCCGCCGTCTTTCTCGTTCGCTGCACGGAAGAAGTGGTTGAAGCACACTTCGTAAACGGTTGCAGAAGACTGGAAGGACGCCATGTGGCCACCCAGTTCCAGGTCTTTCTTGGATGCGCGCAGAACGGTCATGATGGCGTTCCAGCGGATTGCAGAACGGATACGACGTTCCAGATCCAGATTGCCCGGGTATTCCGGTTCGTCTTCGACGGCAATCGTGTTTACGTAGTTGCTAGCCCCTGCACCTGAAGCAACCTTCACACCGCCTTTACGGGCTTCAGAAAGCAGCTGATCAATCAGATACTGAGCGCGCTCAACACCTTCTTCACGGATGACCGATTCGATCGCCTGTAGCCAGTCGCGAGTTTCGATCGGATCCACGTCATTTTGGAGACGTTCTGACATGGGGGTATTCCTTATCTATCTAATACGTTGATTTGTCTGGAACCTGTCCCATTGTGCTCTTGGGTAAGAACACAATAAGACAGGTTCTGCGTTTAGTTGCCGCGCTCTAAAAGTACCTGGCGCTTAATCCTTTCGTTGCTGTATGCGGCGTAATGAACGTTCGCGACGCGATTGTTCACGGCTGCGGTCCAGCAAGATTTCCTCAATGAAAGCCAGATGGCGGTGCGACGCTTCGCGCGCCTGCTCCGGTTCCCCGGCCATTATCGCCTCGAATACTCGGGTGCGATGGTTGCTTACCAGTGGGAGCATGTCCCGACGGGCATACAACAATTCAAAATTCTGACGAACGTTCTGGGCCAGCATGGGCTCCATGCAGCGTAGCAGATGGAGGAGCACCACGTTGTGGGCCGCTTCGGTGACGGCAATTTGATACTGGACAACGGCACTGGACTCGGCGTCTAAGTCGCCGGACTGCTGTGCCCGTTCAATGGCCTGATGCAGCTCGCGGATACGCACGCGATCTTCATCAGTGCTGCGAAGGGCGGCGTAATAGGCCGCAATACCTTCAAGCGCGTGACGGGTCTCAAGCAGGTCAAACTGGGATTCTGGGTGGTCAGAGAGAAGTTCTACCAGCGGGTCGCTGAAGCTCTGCCACAGGCTGTTTTGCACAAAGGTTCCGCCGCCCTGGCGACGAAGCAGCAAGCCCTTTGCTTCGAGACGTTGAATCGCCTCACGCAGAGAGGGACGTGAAACGTCGAACTGTTTTGCCAGCTCGCGTTCTGGCGGAAGTTTCTCACCCGGGCGCAGAGTCCCTTCGAGGATTAAAAACTCCAGCTGCTGCTCAATCACATCAGATAGTTTTGGTTGGCGAATTTTGCTGTAGGCCATATTCCCTGTCTTACGCCTTTTTGCCCGGAGTCAATTGGTCTTACCAATTTCTATTTCGTATCGCTAAAGTAACAAAGTATTCACCTTCTGTCCATATTGGTTTTGATTGAAATCAGTAAACCCTGCACATTTTAACAACCTTACAGAAATAACGTTTCAGAAATGTAACTTTGCACAAATGAGTTGATTACTCCTTAAGTGGGAGTTTTAACCATAATGAAACGAGGGTTTTTGCAATCTGAAGCGATTCAACAACGCAAATAATGAAAATTCGCCCACTTATGGAGCATTTCTATTCTATAGGTTGGGTTAGTACGAATAAGCGGGCCGATTTACAAATGCTTTCTTTTTATTCAAGTCGTCATCACCCTTTCATAAAGCAGGTGCATTCGCAGGCGCTTACCACTATTCTTGCGCTTACGGAAGTCATCTCCGCTTTTTTCGGTCTCGTTAACCGTAAAGAAATAAATACAGAATATGGATTTTCATAATTACACACGCACAGCGTGAACATAACAACCACACACGAGGTTTCAAATGGAAGCTCAACAGCACGGCGATCAGCTAAAGCGCGGGCTTAAAAACCGCCATATACAGCTCATCGCACTGGGCGGTGCGATTGGTACCGGCCTGTTTCTGGGCAGCGCATCCGTTATCCAGTCAGCCGGTCCCGGCATTATTTTGGGTTACGCGATTGCAGGTTTCATTGCTTTTCTGATCATGCGCCAGTTAGGGGAAATGGTCGTTGAAGAGCCGGTCGCAGGCTCCTTCAGCCACTTTGCCTATAAATACTGGGGCAGCTTTGCCGGTTTTGCATCGGGCTGGAACTACTGGGTGCTGTACGTTCTGGTTGCCATGGCTGAGCTTACCGCCGTCGGGAAATACATTCAGTTCTGGTACCCTGAGATCCCAACCTGGGCCTCCGCAGCGGCTTTCTTCGTTATTATTAACGCCATTAACCTGACCAACGTAAAAGTGTTCGGTGAAATGGAGTTCTGGTTTGCCATCATCAAGGTCATTGCCGTAGTGGCGATGATTATCTTTGGCGGCTGGCTGCTGTTCAGCGGAAACGGTGGCCCGCAGGCAACCGTGCGCAACCTTTGGGAACAGGGCGGATTCCTGCCTCACGGCATGACCGGTCTGGTGATGATGATGGCTATCATTATGTTCTCCTTCGGCGGCCTCGAGCTGGTGGGCATCACCGCCGCAGAAGCCGACAACCCGGAGCAGAGCATTCCAAAAGCCACTAACCAGGTTATCTACCGCATCCTGATCTTCTATGTGGGCTCGCTGGCCGTGCTGCTCTCCCTGCTGCCGTGGACCCGCGTGACCGCTGACACCAGCCCGTTTGTGCTGATCTTCCACGAGCTGGGCGATACCTTTGTAGCAAACGCACTCAACGTGGTTGTTCTGACCGCTGCGCTCTCCGTTTACAACAGCTGCGTATACTGCAACAGCCGCATGCTGTTCGGCCTGGCCCAGCAGGGTAACGCGCCAAAAGCGCTGCTCAACGTCGATAAGCGCGGCGTGCCGGTAAACACGATTCTTGTTTCGGCGGTCGTGACCGCGCTGTGCGTGCTCATTAACTATCTGGCACCGGAATCGGCGTTTGGCCTGCTGATGGCGCTGGTGGTCTCTGCTCTGGTCATCAACTGGGCGATGATCAGCCTGGCGCACATCAAGTTCCGCCGCGCCAAGCAGCAGCAGGGCGTTACCACCCGCTTCCCTGCCCTGCTTTACCCGCTGGGCAACTGGGTGTGCCTGGTGTTCATGGCGGCCGTGCTGGTGATCATGCTGATCACGCCGGGCATGGCGATTTCCGTCTACCTGATCCCGGTCTGGATTGCGATCCTTGGCGTGGGCTATCTCTTCAGTCAGAAAAGCCGTAATGCCATGAAGGCCCACTAAGCCCTTCTCCGCGGCACCTGCTTTTGCGGGTGCCGCGCGTTGTTACCTTCCTCACACTTTCGCGCCCACAGCGCATTTATCCATATCACCGCCCTGATACTGCAACGCATATATTCCTTCGCCAGCGAATAATTCTCTCCATACCGTAAACCGGAGAGCTGTCGATGGATAACAACACACTGTCAGTAAAAGAAAAGATCGGCTATGGGATGGGCGACGCGGGATGCAACATCATCTTCGGCGCCATCATGCTGTTTGTTAACTATTTTTATACGGATATTTTTGGCCTGGCGCCTGCGCTGGTCGGCGTACTGCTGCTGTCCGTCCGCGTAATTGACGCCGTAACGGACCCGATCATGGGGGCGATTGCCGACCGTACCCGCAGTAAATATGGCCGGTTTCGTCCATGGCTACTGTGGATCGCCTTCCCCTACGCGCTGTTCAGCATCCTGATGTTCACCACGCCGGAGTGGAGCTATAACAGCAAAGTTATCTATGCGTTTGTCACCTACTTCCTGCTCTCTTTGACCTATACGGCCATCAACATCCCTTACTGCTCGCTGGGCGGGGTGATCACCAACGATCCAAAAGAACGCGTGGCCTGCCAGTCGTATCGCTTCGTGCTGGTCGGGATCGCCACGCTGCTGCTCTCATTAACGCTGCTGCCGATGGCCGACTGGTTTGGTGGGGACAACAAGGCCAAAGGCTATCAGATGGCGATGACCGTGCTGGCGCTGATTGGAACCTGCATGTTCCTGTTCTGCTTCGCCACCGTGCGCGAGCGCGTGCGCCCTGCGGTACAGACCAACGACGAGCTGAAAAACGATCTGAAAGACGTGTGGAAGAACGACCAGTGGGTACGCATTCTGCTCCTGACCCTGTGCAACGTCTGCCCGGGCTTTATCCGCATGGCCGCCACCATGTATTACGTCACCTGGGTGATGGGCCAGAGCACCCACTTCGCCACGCTGTTTATCAGCCTGGGCGTAGTCGGCATGATGCTCGGCAGCGTGCTGGCAAAAGTGCTGACCGACCGCTGGTGTAAGCTGAAGGTCTTCTTCTGGACCAACATCGTGCTGGCGATTTTCTCAACCGCCTTTTATTTCTTCGACCCGAAAGCCACCGTCACCATCGTGGTGCTCTACTTCCTGCTGAACATCCTGCACCAGATCCCGTCTCCGCTGCACTGGTCGCTCATGGCCGACGTGGATGACTACGGCGAGTGGAAGACCGGTAAGCGCATTACCGGGATCAGCTTCTCCGGCAACATCTTCTTCCTGAAACTGGGGCTGGCGATTGCCGGGGCGATGGTCGGCTTCCTGCTCTCCTGGTACGGCTATGACGCGGGCGCAAAAGCGCAAAGCGCGGACGCCATTAACGGGATCGTGCTGCTGTTTACCGTCATTCCCGGCGTTGGATACTTAATTACCGCTGGCGTGGTACGCCTGCTGAAAGTGGACCGCGAAACCATGAAGCAGATCCAGCTCGATCTGGAAAAACGCCGCAGCAACTATCGCGAGCTGAACGATTATCAGGAACTGAAAGCCGCTGAAACAAAATAAGGAAAGCCGAATGCAAACCTGGCCAAACCCGTTTATCGAACAACGTGCCGACCCGTACATTTTACGCCATGAGGGGCAGTACTATTTCATCGCTTCCGTGCCGCAGTACGACAGGCTGGCGATCCGCCGCGCAGAGTCGCTGGAAGGCTTACGTAATGCTGAAGAAGTGGTGGTCTGGCGCAAACCCGAGACCGGCCCGATGAGCCAGCTGATCTGGGCGCCGGAACTGCATCACATTGACGGGAAGTGGTACATCTATTTTGCCGCGACGCACACCCAGGCGCTCGACGCGCTCGGGATGTTCCAGCACCGTATGTTCGCCATTGAATGTGCTGATGGCGATCCGCTCACCGGCGCGTGGGTGGAAAAAGGGCAGATCAAAACGCCTTTCGATACCTTCGCCCTGGACGCCACCACCTTTGTTCATCAGGGGAAACGCTGGTATCTGTGGGCGCAAAAAGCGCCGGATATCACCGGAAACTCCAATCTTTATCTGTGTGAAATGGAGAACCCCTGGACGCTGAAAGGCGAGCCGGTGATGCTCAGCAAGCCGGAGTATGACTGGGAGTGTCGCGGTTTTTGGGTCAACGAAGGCCCGGCGGTGCTGATTCACGGCGATAAGCTGTTTATCAGCTATTCCGCCAGCGCCACCGACGAGAACTACTGCATGGGGCTACTGTGGATAGACCTGAATGCCGATCCGCAAAACCCGGCAAACTGGCACAAATCCCCGCGTCCGGTGTTCGTTACCAGCTATGAGAACCGCCAGTTCGGCCCGGGACACAACAGCTTTACGCAAACGCCCGAAGGGGAAGATGTGCTGGTGTATCACGCGCGTAACTACACCGAAATTGAGGGCGACCCGCTGTACGATCCGAACCGCCATACCCGCCTGAAGCTCGTCCGCTGGAATGAAAACGGGATGCCTGATTTCGGCATCCCGCCCGCGGATACGCTTTAGTCTTTGCGGCGCGCTGGCCTACACCAGCGTGCCGTAAATCGTCAGCAGTGCCACGATCACCACCACCACAAACGAGGTTTTCTTCGCCATGGAGACAGCGGCTTTCGGCGTTACAATCTTGTCCGTATGCGGCTCACGCGCCAGCGAGAACTGCGCCAGACGCGTTAGCACCTGGTACTGCGACGTATGGCGATCGGCAAGAGACGCGAACCAAGCGGGCAGCGCTTTTTCACCGTGACCAATTAACGCGTACACCACGCCCACCAGACGCACCGGAAGCCAGTCGAGCACGTGCAGGATGGCATCAATGCCGGACTGCAGGCGTTCATGCGGCGTCAGATAACGGGCAAGCCAGGTCTGCCAGGCGCGCAGAAACGCATACCCCATCAGCAGTACCGGCCCCCACGGGCCGCCCACCACGAACCAGAACAGCGGTGCCAGGTAGTAGCGGAAGTTAATCCACAGCAGCGCGTTTTGCAGCTCGCGCAGAAATTCGCGCTCGTCGCAGTCCGGCGGCACGCCGTGGATCATGGTCAGTTCGCTCGCCATGGCACCGCGCGCATGGGCATCGTCACGGGAGGCGGCTTTCAGGTATGCGTGATAGTGCAAACGCACCTTTCCCGCACCAATGCACAGCACCCCAAGCAGGATCCACACCACCAGCAGCGGCACGTTGAAAAAGAGTCCGTACAGCGAGCGCAGGAGCAGGAACGTTATGACCATCACCCCTGCCATCATCAGCAGCGTGCGCAGCATAGAAAAGTGCTTAATCCGGCGGAATAACACCTCCAGCCGGTGATCCAGATGCCAGTGCTCACCGAGCTTGAACAGGCGTTCAGCGATGATAACCAGCAGCATGGTAAACAACGTCATGGTATCTCCTTATTCTGACGACGCGGCGAGCATGGCGCGAAACCGGGGCCAGTCAAAGGCCGGACCGGGATCGGTTTTTCTCTCCGGGGCGATATCACTGTGTCCCGTGATATTTTCGGCGATAGCCGGGTAGAGTCCAATTAGCGTGTGGGTCACAGCCGCTAGCTGTTGATACTGTGAATCGGTGTAGGGCGTCGTATCCGTGCCTTCCAGTTCAATCCCGATAGAAAAATCGTTGCACCGTTCGCGCCCGTGATACATCGACACCCCGGCATGCCAGGCGCGCTTATCAAAGGGAACATACTGAACCACTTCACCATCGCGACGAATCAGGCAGTGAGCCGATACGCGCAGATGTGCAATCTCAGCAAAGAAGGGATGAGCATCGGGATCAATCGTTCCCGTGAATAACGCATCGATCCACGGGCCGCCAAATTCACCCGGCGGGAGACTAATATTATGAACCACCAGCAGTGTGGGTTTTTCATCCTCCGGGCGGCAATCGTGGTGCGGCGAGGGCACGTGCCGCGCATCCACCAGCCATCCGTTTTCTAACAACATGCTGGAACTCCTTCTGTATGGTGCAATGACTCGGTTCAGAGTAGCATGTTTCAATATTATGATTCGTTACCAATTTGGAGTTTTATCATGCCGCCTCGCCGCTACAACCCCGACCACCGACGTGAAGCGCTTCTGGAACGTATTAATATGGATATTCCGGCAAGCGTCTCCCATGCTTTGAAAGAAGATCTGGGCGGTGACGTTAACGCTGATAAGGATATTACCGCACAATTATTGCCAAAAGAGACACGCTCCCACGCGGTCATTATCACCCGTGAAGACGGCGTCTTTTGCGGCAAGCGTTGGGTTGAAGAGGTCTTTACCCAGCTGGCGGGCGATGATGTGCAGGTGACCTGGCATGTTGAAGACGGCGATGCAGTCACGGCCAACCAGCCGCTGTTCGAACTGGACGGTCCTTCCCGCGTCTTGCTGACCGGCGAACGTACCGCGCTCAATTTTGTACAAACGCTCTCAGGCGTGGCCAGTGAAGTGCGTCGCTACGTTGACCTGCTGGCCGGTACCCGCACTCAGCTGCTGGATACCCGCAAAACGCTGCCGGGCCTGCGCACCGCGCTGAAGTATGCCGTGCTTTGCGGCGGCGGCGCAAACCATCGTCTGGGCTTATCCGACGCCTTTCTGATTAAAGAGAACCACATTATTGCCTCTGGCTCCGTGCGTCAGGCGGTTGAGAAAGCCTTCTGGCTGCACCCGGACGTGCCTGTTGAGGTGGAGGTCGAAAGCCTGGAAGAGCTGGAGCAGGCGATTAAGGCCGGGGCCGATATCATCATGCTCGATAACTTCGAAACAGAGCAGATGCGCGAGGCGGTAAAACTGACAAACGGCCGGGCCCAGCTTGAAGTGTCCGGGAACGTCACTTTCGAAACGATCCGTGAATTCGCCGAAACCGGCGTGGATTACATCTCCGTCGGCGCGCTGACCAAACACGTTCGCGCTCTCGACCTCTCAATGCGCTTCAAATAACGCATTCTCCCCTCTCCGGGTGGAGAGGGGAATTTCAGCCCCGCTCGCAGATCCGCTGTTCTTCCCTGCAACACTGAATAAATTCTCTGAAGACCCCTTCCCGTTCCCTTTTTTGCCTCTCGTTTCTGCTCTTTCCCGCTGACAAAGTAGCGCCACTTTGCATAAGGAGCAGATATGGACAGACAACAAGGCTTCACACTCATTGAGCTGATGGTGGTCATTGGCATCATTGCGATTCTGAGCGCCATCGGCGTTCCCGCCTATCAAAACTACCTGCGCAAGGCGGCGCTGACCGATATGCTGCAAACCTTCGTTCCCTACCGTACGGCCATCGAGCTTTGCGCGCTGGATCACGGTGGCGTGGAGAGCTGCGATGCCGGCAGCAACGGTATCCCTTCCCCCACCACGACACGCTACGTTTCAGGAATGAGCGTGGCGAAAGGGATCGTGATCTTAACAGGACAGGAGAGTCTCAACGGGCTGACGGTAACCATGACGCCACGGTGGAGCGACGGCAACGGTATGACGGGCTGGACGCGCGACTGCAGCATCGGTGCTGACAGCGCCCTGAAACAGGCCTGCGAAGACGTTTTCCGCTTCGACAATAACTGAGGAGCGGATAATGAATACCGAACAACTCGTGGCGCTTTGCCTGCGCCATCACGCTCTGCTGCTCACCAGCGACAGTGACATGGTCAGCATCGCCGTCGTAGGCAGCCCCGCGGCTGAACTCATGGAGGCGCTGCGCTTCGCGACCCAGAAACGAATTGATATTGAGTGCTGGAGCGCTGAGCGCATGGAGAAACACCGGCAGCTAACGTCACAATCGCATCTGCCCGTTGTTTCACAAACGCACTCGACGGTGGATATTCTCAACCATACGCTGCAGCAGGCAATCAACCAGCGCGCCTCCGACATTCATATCGAACCGATGGAGCACGCGTGCCAGATCCGTTTACGCATCGACGGGGTTCTTTGTCCCCAGCCTCCGCTTTCCGCCTCGCTGGCAAGCCTGTTCAGCGCACGTTTAAAAGTGCTGGGTAACCTGGATATTGCAGAACGTCGTTTGCCTCAGGACGGCCAGTTTACGATTGAGCTGGCAAACGCGCCGGTCTCGTTTCGAATCGCGACGCTTCCCTGCAGCGGTGGCGAGAAAATTGTGCTGCGTCTCCTGCATCAGGTTCAGCAGGCCCTCGAGCCAAACGCGCTTGGCATGAGTGCTGAACAGCTGGCCTGTTTTAATGAGGTCCTCCACCAGCCGCAGGGGCTGATTCTGGTCACCGGCCCTACCGGCAGCGGCAAAACCGTGACGCTGTATAGCGCGCTGCAGGCGCGTAACACCCCTGACGTCAACATTTGTAGCGTGGAGGATCCCATTGAGATCCCCCTCGCGGGATTAAACCAGACGCAGATTAATCCCCGGGCGGGTTTAACATTCCAGAGCGTACTGCGGGCGCTGCTGCGGCAGGATCCAGACATCATTATGGTCGGCGAAATCCGTGACGGCGAAACGGCAGACATTGCTATTAATGCCGCCCAGACCGGGCATCTGGTGCTGTCGACTCTGCACACCAACTCGACGACGGAAACCCTGGTTCGCCTGGAGCAGATGGGCGTCGCCCGCTGGATGATATCTTCCGCGCTGTCGATGGTGATTGCCCAGCGGCTGGTCCGGCGTTTATGCCCACACTGTCGTCGGGAAGCCAGCGAGCATGCTGAACTACCGCGCGCCGTATGGTCCAGACCGCTTCCACGCTGGCAGCCCACCGGCTGCGATCGTTGCTATCACGGTTTTTATGGCCGCGTGGCCATTTTTGAAGTACTCACGATCGACAATGCCCTGCGGCAGGCCATTGCCAGCGGGGCGGGAACAGAAGTAATAGAGGCAAGCGCCCGGCAGGCGGGAATGATTTCTCTTTTTGAGCACGGCTGCATGGCCGTCGAACAAGGCCTGACCACGCTCGAAGAGCTGGTGCGCGTCCTGGGCATGCCCGATGGCAGCTAATCAGCTCTGGCGCTGGCGAGCGCTCACCCAGGAAGGAGAACCCCGAAGCGGGACGCTCTGGGCCATAGACCGCAATGCCGCCTTCACCAGGCTGATGCGCAGCGACCTCCATCCTCTGACGCTGACCCGATGCGCTCAGCGACACCGCTGGCGGCCGCATCACTGCTACGAGATGTTTCGCCAGCTCGGAACGCTTCTGCAGGCCGGGCTGACATTGTCCCACAGCCTGCAGATGCTGGCAGAGCAACATCCGTTAAAACCCTGGCAGGCGCTGCTGCAAAGCATTGCCGATGAGCTCAGTGAGGGAGCCCCCTTTTCTGAGTCGCTAAAAAAGTGGCCAGCCGTTTTTAGCCAACTGCATGTCTCGATGGTGAAAACCGGTGAGCTTACAGGGAAGCTGGAGGAGTGCTGTCGCCAGCTCGCGCAGCAGCAAAAAGCGCAGCAGCAGCTCAGTGCGAAAGTGAAAAAGGCGCTGCGCTACCCGGCGATCGTCCTGACGCTGGCCGTACTGGTGGTGCTGGCGATGGTCACCCTGGTCTTGCCCGAGTTTGCCGCGATCTACAAAACGTTTAACACTCCGCTTCCGCTGCTGACGCAAATGGTCATGGGGATGGCCGCATTTATGCGGTCATATGCCCTTGCGTTGTTCGCCGCGTTATTAGCGCCCTTTGCCACCGCCTGGGCTCTGCGGCAGAACCCTCGCTGGCAGGGCATGCTGATGCACGCGCCCGTGTTGGGCGCACTGGCAAAAGGTCAAAAACTGGGGCACATCTTTACCGTGCTGTCACTCACGCAGCGGGCCGGTATCCCCTTTTTACAGGGCCTTGAAAGTGCGGAGGAGACCGTTGAAAGTCGCTACTGGCGAGAAATACTCCGCAGCGTTCGGGAGGAGATTGAAAAAGGCCTCCCCGTCTGGTCATCCTTTCAGAAAGCGGCCATCTTCACCCCGCTGTGTATTCAGCTTTTACGCACCGGCGAAATGTCAGGCGCGCTGGACGTCATGCTGGCAAACCTCGCCCGACATCACACGGAACAGACCTTTCAACGGGCAGATAATCTGGCGGCACTTCTTGAGCCGATGCTTCTGATTGTGACAGGGGTCATCATCGGCACGCTGGTAGTGGCAATGTACCTGCCGATTTTCCATCTGGGAGATGCGATGAGCGCGGGCTAGTGCTGAACAGTGCTGGCGCACGGGCATGCGCCAGCCGAAGCCATTACAGGCTATTGAATACGCGGTTTTCCTGTTCCTGAACGCGAATAAACGTTGTACGTTTCGTCAGCTCTTTCAGGCGGGATGCCCCAACGTAGGTGCAGGCCGAGCGCAGGCCGCCGAGGATATCGCGCGCGGTGTGTTCAACCGGGCCGCGCAGAGGCAGCTTCACGGTTTTGCCTTCTGCCGCACGGTATTTTGCCACGCCACCGACGTGACGGGTCATCGCGGATTCAGAGCTCATGCCGTAGAACAGCATAAATTTCTCGCCGTTCTCTTCAACAACGGTACCACCGCTCTCTTCGTGGCCTGCCAGCATACCGCCCAGCATCACGAAGTCCGCGCCGCCGCCGAAGGCTTTCGCAACATCGCCCGGCGTGGTACAGCCGCCATCGCTGATGATCTGGCCGCCCAGACCGTGCGCCGCGTCGGCACATTCAATGACTGCGGAGAGCTGAGGATAACCGACGCCGGTTTTGACGCGTGTAGTGCACACGGAGCCTGGGCCAATACCTACTTTCACGATATCTGCGCCGGAAAGGATCAGCTCTTCACACATTTCACCAGTCACCACGTTGCCCGCGATGATGGTTTTCGTCGGCCAGGCCTCGCGCGCCTTGCTGACGAACTGCACAAAGTGCTCGGAGTAACCGTTCGCCACGTCAATACAGACGAAGTTGAGCGCCGGGTTAGCGTTCAGGATCTGTTTGGTCTTCTCGAAATCCGCATCGGAGGTACCGGTGGAGACCATCACATGCTTCACCACGTCAGCAGACGCGGACGCAACAAACGCATTCCACTCTTCAGGGCTGTAATGTTTGTGCACGGCGGTGAGAATGTCGAACTGTGCCAGGGCGGTTGCCATCTCAAAGGTTCCCACAGTATCCATGTTGGCAGCGATGATCGGCACGCCAGACCAGGTCTGACCGGAATGCTTAAAGGTGAATTGACGTTCGAGTTCAACGTCTGAGCGACTTTTCAGTGTAGAGCGTTTAGGGCGGATAAGAACGTCTTTGAAACCTAACTTCAGATCTTCTTCGATACGCATGTGCGGATTCCTGGGGTTAGAGGCAAATATGTTAAAAGCACAACTCCAGTGACGTTATCATACGCACTAATACCTGCTCCGCAAGACTGCGAAATTCTCTTTTTTTACGCTACAATCCTATAAATTTACCTGGTAAAAAGCCGGTAAACGGGGCTAAACAGTTGCTGGCGCGCCTAAGAGTTTTAATCAACTGATTTTAATAATGAATAATTCCCAGGATTTGATTTAATGGGGTATATCGTCGCATTAACCGGCGGCATCGGTAGTGGCAAAAGTACCGTTGCGGACGCGTTCTCTCGTTTGGGTATCACGATTATTGATGCCGATATCATTGCCCGCCAGGTGGTAGAGCCCAATACACCCGCGCTAAAGGCCATCGCAGAACATTTTGGTCAGGCCATCATCAATGCCGATGGCACACTGAATCGCCGTCAGCTTCGCGAATGCATTTTTTCCGATTCTGCGGAAAAAGTCTGGCTTAATGCCCTGCTCCACCCCATCATCCACCAGGAAACTCAGCGTCAGATAGCCGCAGCCCGCTCGCCCTATGTCTTGTGGGTGGTTCCGCTACTGGTTGAAAATCAGCTGCATATGAAAGCCGATCGGGTGCTGGTGATTGATGTCTCTCCCGAAACGCAAATCCGGCGAACCATGACGCGCGATCGCGTCTCGCGGGAGCATGCTGAACAAATTCTTGCCGCTCAGGCTACGCGCGCTCAGCGCCTTGCCGTGGCGGATGATGTCATTGATAATAACGGCGCACCAGATGCCATTGCATCGGATGTTGCCCGTCTGCACGCGCAGTATCTGACGTTCGCCGCGCAGGCCGTTGCACAGGAAAAACCATAATGTCGACACACATCCTTTTTGAGCATCCGCTCAACGAAAAAATGCGCACCTGGCTGCGCATCGAATTTCTTATTCAACAGCTTTCACAACATCTGCCTGTTAACGATCATGCCACGGCGCTGCACTTCTTCCGCAACGTAGGCGATCTGCTGGATGTGATTGAACGCGGCGATGTCCGCACAGAATTACTCAAAGAGCTGGAGCGCCAGCAGCGTAAATTGCAGGCATGGACAGAGGTCCCCGGCGTAGATCAGAGCCGTATCGACGCGCTCCGCCAGCAGTTGAAAAGCAGTAGCGCCGTCCTGATGGCCGCGCCGCGCGTCGGGCAGTTTTTACGTGAAGACCGCCTGATTGGCCTGGTGCGCCAGCGCCTGAGCATCCCTGGCGGCTGCTGTAGCTTCGACCTGCCGACGCTGCACATGTGGCTACATATGCCACAGGCGCAGCGTGACGCGCAGGTGAACAGCTGGCTGGCAAGCCTGGAGCCAATGCACCAGACGCTGTCGCTGATCCTCGATCTGATCCGTAACTCTGCGCCGTTCCGCAAGCAAACCAGCCTGAATGGTTTCTTCCAGGATAACGGTGATGATGCCGATCTTCTGCGTCTCAATCTGTCTCTTGGCGAACAGCTTTACCCGCAGATTTCCGGGCATAAGAGCCGCTTTGCGATTCGCTTTATGCCGCTGGACAGTGAAAATGGCACCGTGCCGGAACGTCTCGATTTTGAACTGGCCTGTTGTTAAGGAGTGCCGATGTCTGATGTCACCACCGTAAGCTGCCCAACCTGTGGCAAAACCGTTGTCTGGGGCGAAGTGAGTCCGTTCCGCCCATTCTGCTGCAAACGCTGTCAGCTTATTGACCTGGGCGAATGGGCGGCGGAAGAGAAACGCATTCCAAGCGAAGGCGATCTCTCGGACAGCGATGACTGGAGTGAAACCCAGCAGTAATCTGTAAAGCCTGCTGGCGCTTCGCTCAGCAGGCCTACGGTTGTGCGACTAACCGCAGGATCACGGGCTCATTGGCTGGCGGGAATTTTTCGGCATCACTTGCCTGAAGCTCTACCCAGTTACCCGGCTGTCCCTCTTTTCCCCAGGGTTCACCTTCCCAGTTTTCCACCAGCCAGAACCACAGCGTGATGTGCCTGTCCGGAAACTGGTACTCAAGCTTATCAAACAGCGTTGCGCCAAGCGGGGTGATCCCCACCTCTTCCTGAAGCTCCCGAACCAGCGCCTCTTCCGGCGTTTCACCTGACTCGATTTTACCGCCCGGAAACTCCCACTTGTTCGCCATATGGGCGTCGGCAGCGCGCTGGGTGATAAAGATTTGGTTTTGCGGGTTGCGAATAATCCCGACGGCAATTTGCAGTATTTTCATATTGTCACTTCCATAAAAAAGGCGCAGATATCTGCGCCTTTTTGTTTTTTTATGAACTTAGCTCAGACGGCCGTGGCACGCCTTGTACTTTTTACCGGAACCACACGGGCACGGATCGTTACGACCCACTTTACGATCGCCGGTCTGTGCGGCGATCGCCGCTGCGGCTTCGCTGTCGTCGGTCTGATGACTCAGCTGCTGCATTTGTGCCAGACGCTCGGCTTCTTCACGACGCTGCTGCTCCATCGCTTCCACTTCTTCCGGCATACGCACCTGAACCTTGCTCAGGGTGCTGATCACTTCGTACTTCAGTGACTCCAGCATAGACGCAAACATGGAGAAGGATTCACGCTTGTATTCCTGCTTCGGATCTTTCTGCGCATAGCCACGCAGGTGGATACCCTGACGCAGGTAGTCCATCGCCGCCAGGTGCTCTTTCCACAGGGAGTCCAGCGTCTGCAGCATCACGCCTTTTTCGAAGTGACGCATCATCTCTGCGCCTACGACTTCTTCCTTACGCTTGTAAACGTCCAGCGCGGTTTCGAAGATACGTTCACGCAGGGTCTCTTCGTGCAGCTCAGGCTCTTTGTCCAGCCACTCTTTGATTGGCAGATCGAGGTCAAAGTCATTTTTCAGACGTTCCTGCAGGCCTTCGATATCCCACATCTCTTCCAGAGACTGCGGTGGAATATGCGCGTCGATGGTGGCTTTAAACACATCTTCACGAATGCTGTTGATGGTTTCGCTCACGTCGGACACGTCCAGCAGTTCGTTACGCTGGGTGTAGATCGCACGACGCTGATCGTTAGCCACATCATCATATTCCAGCAGCTGCTTACGAATATCAAAGTTGCGGCTTTCCACTTTACGCTGCGCGTTAGCAATCGCTTTAGTGACCCACGGGTGCTCAATCGCTTCGCCAGGCTTCATACCCAGCTTACGCATCATGCCGGACACGCGGTCGGAGGCGAAAATACGCATCAGCGCATCTTCCATAGACAGGTAGAAGCGGGATGAACCGGCATCACCCTGACGACCCGCACGACCACGCAGCTGGTTATCGATACGACGGGATTCATGACGCTCAGTACCGATGATGTGCAGACCGCCGGAAGCCAGAACGGCGTCATGACGAACCTGCCAGTCGGCTTTGATCTGAGCAATCTGTTCTGGCGTTGGGTTTTCCAGCTCCGCCACTTCAGCCTGCCAGCTACCGCCCAGCATAATATCGGTACCACGACCCGCCATGTTGGTGGCGATGGTCACGGCAGCCGGATAACCCGCCTGCGCAACAATGTCCGCTTCTTTGGCGTGGAATTTGGCGTTAAGAACGTTGTGCTTGATACCCGCTTTAGTCAGCTCGTGCGAAACCACTTCGGATTTCTCGATGGAGATGGTCCCCACCAGAACCGGCTGGCCATTGGCAGTACGGTCGCGAATATCTTCGATGATCGCCTGAATTTTTTCCGCTTCGGTCATGTACACCAGGTCCGGCATATCCTTACGGATCATCGGACGGTTGGTTGGAACAACCACGGTATCCAGCTTGTAGATAGAGCTGAATTCAAACGCTTCGGTATCAGCAGTACCGGTCATCCCCGCCAGCTTCTCGTACAGACGGAAGTAGTTCTGGAAGGTGATAGACGCCAGCGTCTGGTTTTCATTCTGAATATCCACACCTTCTTTGGCTTCCACAGCCTGGTGCAGACCGTCAGACCAGCGACGTCCCTGCATGGTACGGCCGGTATGTTCATCGACGATGATCACTTCACCGTCTTTTACGATGTAATCGACGTCGCGGGTGAACAGCGCGTGGGCGCGCAGCGCAGCGGTCACGTGGTGCATCAGCATGATGTTGCTTGGGGAGTACAGGGACTCGCCCTCTTCCATGATGCCTTCAGCGACCAGCAGCTCTTCAATTTTCACCAGACCGCGTTCGGTCAGGTTCACCTGGCGCGCTTTTTCATCAACGGAGAAGTGGCCTTCACCCTGGAAGGTATCCGAGTCCTCTTTCTCCTGACGCAGCAGGTGTGGAATGATTTTGTCGACTTTACGGTACATCTCGGAGCTGTCTTCAGCCGGGCCGGAGATGATCAGCGGGGTACGCGCTTCATCGATCAGGATGGAGTCCACCTCATCCACCAGCGCATAGTGCAGTTTACGCTGTACGCGCTCTTCCGGGCTGAACGCCATGTTGTCA
This sequence comes from Enterobacter sp. 120016, assembly GCF_018383635.1. Lineage (NCBI taxonomy): Bacteria > Pseudomonadati > Pseudomonadota > Gammaproteobacteria > Enterobacterales > Enterobacteriaceae > Enterobacter > Enterobacter sp. 120016. The sequence continues at coordinate 118,753 of NZ_JAHAWC010000010.1, forward strand.
CGCAGGTAGTCGAAGCCGTATTCGTTGTTGGTACCGTAGGTGATGTCCGCGTTATACGCTTCGCGCTTGGCTGGCGCAGGCAGGCCGGACATGTTGATGCCGACGGTCATACCGAGGAATTCGAACAGTGGACGGTTGTTTTCGGCGTCACGCTGCGCCAGATAGTCGTTGACGGTAACGACGTGAACGCCTTTACCGGTCAGCGCGTTCAGGTAAGCCGGCAGCGTTGCGGTCAGGGTTTTACCTTCACCGGTACGCATTTCCGCGATGCAGCGCTCGTTAAGCACCATACCACCCAGCAGCTGAACGTCGAAGTGACGCATGCCGAATACGCGCTTACTTGCTTCACGCACGACAGCAAACGCTTCCGGGATCAGGCTTTCTAAGGTTTCGCCTTTTTCCAGACGCGCGCGGAATTCCGCCGTTTTCGCTTTCAGCTCGTCATCAGAGAGCTTCTCCATCGCCGGTTCCATACCGTTGATGACGGTAACAGCTTTACGCATACGGCGCAGGGTACGATCGTTACGACTACCAAAAACTTTAGTTAACAATTTGATTAGCATAATAAATTCTCAAACGCCCCAGTGTGGGCAGATAAATTAAGGTATTGAAAAAGTTAATTTAGCTGAGGCGCTGCGGCCCGGCGCGAATGCCGTGGGCCTGGCTAATCCAGGTTGAAACAGAGAATGAAACCGGTGAAACCAACGCACGTTGCGTCGTCTGGCGAACCATGACCGGCGGCTGGCTGTCCTGCGTGAGCAGCGCGTTGAGCGTGTCCAGCAGGGCAAGATGCTGAGCCTGCACCGGCAGCGTCTCTTCCGCAACAGGCATGGCCTGCGGCACCATCGCGAAGGACAGATGGCGGATAACCGTGCGGATAGCGTGCTGGTGCCAGTAATCGACGGAGAAGTTTGGGCGGCGGTTGGCTTCAAGCCACGCGAGGTTAGTAAAGTTAACCCGCGTGTTGAGATCGTGTTTGGTGGTAGACGTTTTTGCGGGCGTCGCCGCTTCGGCACTGTTGCAGAGAGCAGGCAAGCCGAAACTCGCCGCGACCATCCCTAATAAGAGATGCGGCCAGAAGTAACGTCTGCCAAATTGTCGCCAGCGCGTCAGTATTCCGCTCACCTGCTCCACCCAATAAGCCAGCCTTGCAGAGGCTGAGTTCAGTTATTCTTTTTAGCGCCCAGATAGTATCACTAAAGCCAATATACATCAGCAGGAATGAGGTGCCGCCGCGGGGAAAAACGGTCAAGAATGCAGCTAACGCACACATTTTCTGCGTAAGACAAACGAGAGATAACGCTGGGGCAAACGAAGAAGGGTAAAAATAAAAACGACTGGTCTTCCTGGTCGGAGAGAGTACCAGGTTAACCAGTCGATTTTTTTACGAAACGGTTTGAACCGTTACGCCAGAACCATGCTTGGTGCTTTGAAAGCCAGCGGCAGTTCAGCTTCGTCTTCGAAGGTCACATATTCCCAGGCTTCCTGTTTTGCCAGGACGGCCTGCAACAGTTTATTGTTCAGCGCATGACCGGATTTGAACGCGGTAAATGCACCAATGATGTTGTGACCACACATGAACAGGTCGCCGATAGCATCCAGCATTTTGTGACGAACGAATTCATCTTCGAAACGCAGGCCGTCTTCGTTCAGTACGCGATAATCGTCAACAACGATGGCACAATCGAAGCTGCCGCCCAGGCACAGGCCGCGGGACTGCAGATATTCGATATCACGCATGAAGCCAAATGTACGGGCTCGGCTGATCTGGCGCATAAACGCATCGGCAGAGAAGTTCATCGCATAGCGTTGGGTGCTGGAGTCAATCGCCGGATGGTTAAAGTCGATGGTAAAGTCCAACGAGAAACCATTATACGGTTTGAATTCAGCCCACTTGTCGCCATCTTCGACGCGAACGGTCTCTTTGATGCGTACAAATTTTTTCGCGCAGTTCAGTTCTTCGATGCCGGCATCCAGCAACAGATAGACGAACGGTGCAGCACTGCCATCCATAATCGGGATTTCTGGCGCATCGACTTCAACAATAATGTTGTCGATACCCAGACCCGCCAGGGCGGCGTTCAGGTGCTCTACGGTAGAAATCCGCACGTCATGCTCGTTCACCAGACAAGTACAGAGCATAGTATCACGCACAGATTTGGCATCGGCCGGAAAATCTACCGGTGGATTCAAGTCGGTGCGACGATAGATGACCCCGGTATTGGCCGGCGCAGGGCGTAACGTCAGCGTGACTTTCTTGCCGGTATGTAAACCGACACCAGTCGCCTGAACGATACGTTTAAGTGTCCTTTGTTTGATCATCGTATAATCTCGCCAAATTAACTATCCAACCGAGAGTGTATATCACTAACGGTGGGCCAGTTTAGCACAAAGAGCGCAAATCCCCTAATTCCAGCCAATTCTTAGTCAGCTTGCTTACGCAGGAACGCCGGGATATCCAGATAATCTGGCTCTTTCGCCGTTTGCGGCGTTGGGTCGTTCACCACTTTTGCGGCCGGTTTCTGCTCCTGAGTCAGAGGAGACATACCGTGCTGCTGGTAACGATCCATTACCGGTTGCTGAGTCTGCTTGTTGGTCACTAAGGTGATCTCAGGACGTTTGTCCATACCGATACCGGTCGCAACTACCGTCACACGCAGCTCGTCGTTCATTTCAGGGTCAAGGGAAGTACCGATTACCACGGTAGCGTTGTCAGAAGCGAACGCACGGATAGTGTTACCCACGGTTTCGAACTCATCCAGACGCAGGTCAAAGCCAGCGGTAATGTTGACCAGCACGCCGCGCGCACCAGACAGATCGATATCTTCCAGCAGTGGAGAAGAGATAGCCATTTCAGCCGCTTCTTCTGCACGGTCTTCACCGCTCGCCACGCCAGAGCCCATCATCGCGTAGCCCATTTCGGACATCACGGTGCGAACGTCTGCAAAGTCAACGTTCATCAGGCCAGGACGGGTAATCAGTTCAGCGATACCCTGAACAGCGCCTTTCAGCACGTCGTTTGCTGCACCGAATGCGTCCAGCAGAGAGATACCGCGACCCAGAACTTTCAACAGCTTGTCGTTCGGGATGGTGATCAGCGAGTCCACATGCTTGGACAGCTCGGTGATACCCTGCTCCGCGAACGCCATACGCTTCTTGCCTTCAAAGTTGAAAGGCTTGGTCACGACAGCAACGGTCAGGATACCTAAATCTTTTGCCACTTCAGCCACAACAGGTGCTGCGCCGGTACCGGTACCGCCACCCATACCTGCTGCGATGAAGACCATGTCCGCACCTTCCAGTGCAGCGCGCAGCGCTTCACGATCTTCTTCAGCCGCATTGCGACCCACTTCCGGATTAGCCCCTGCTCCCAGCCCTTTGGTGATACCACCGCCGATCTGGATAGTCTGGCCTACAGCCGTTTTACGCAGTGCCTGTGCATCGGTGTTAACTGCGAAGAATTCAACACCTTCAATGCGTTCACGCACCATATGCTCTACGGCGTTACCGCCGCCGCCACCGACGCCGATGACTTTAATCACCGCGTCGTTGGTCAGTTCCATAGGTTCAAACATAATTTCTCTCTCCGTTGTGCCTGTCGCCCGAGACCGCTAATTCTCTCCGGTCTCTTAAAAAAATTAAAACTCTTTTCGCAACCAGTTGTTCAGTCGTTTGACCCACGACCCCACTGAGACGCGTTTTTCCACTTCTGCTTCACCACTGAGATGAGATTCCTTCCCGTAGTGGAGCAGGCCCACAGCCGTTGAATAATACGGCTCCTGAGCATAATCCGTTAAACCGGTGATATTCAGCGGAGCACCTATACGCACCTGCGTATGGAACACGCGCTGAGCACAGGCCGCAAGACCTTCAATTTGCGCTGCACCGCCGGTTAATACAATCCCCGCCGCAAGATGATGTTTAACACCCTGCTGACGAAGCTGTTCCTGTAACTGTAAAATCTCTTCGTTGACCAGGTTGAGCAGCTCGGTATAGCGCGGCTCAATTACCTCTGCCAACGTCTGGCGCTGCAGGCTACGCGGTGGACGACCACCGACGCTCGGCACTTCAACGCTCTCATCTTTGCCAACGATAGACCCCAGCGCACAGCCGTGGCGCACTTTAATCGCTTCTGCATCGCTCGGCGGCGTACCAAAAGCATAAGCAATATCGCTGGTCACCACGTTCCCGGCATAAGGGATCACTTTAGTGTGGCGCAACGCACCGCCGGTATACACGGCGATATCCATTGTACCACCACCAATATCGACCACACAGACACCCAGTTCACGTTCATCTTCGGTCAGCACGGAATAACTTGCCGCCAGACCCGCGAAAATAAGTTGGTCAACTTTCAGGCCACAACGTTCAACGGCTTTTACAATGTTCTTTGCCATATCGTTGTGACATGTGATCAGGTGCACTTTTGCCTGCATACGTACGCCAGAAAGACCGACCGGGTTCTTGATCCCTTCCTGGTAGTCAATCGCATATTCCTGCGGAATGACATGCAGCACGCGATGTTCGTCGCGGACACGCACGGATTTCGCCGTGTGCACGACGTTTTCAACGTCTTCCTGCGTCACTTCTTCTTCGGAAATCGGCACCATACCAATTTCGTTCTGGCAGCTAATGTGCTTACCAGAAAGGGCCAGATAGACAGAAGAAATCTGGCAATCTGCCATCAATTCAGCCTGATCGATGGCGCGCTGAACGCATTTCACCACCGATTCAAGATCGTTAACCCCACCTTTATCCATACCACGGGACGGGCAACTGCCTACGCCAATGATATTGACCATACCGTCGGGCAGAACTTCCCCTACTAAAGCGGCAACCTTCGCGGTGCCAATCTCCAGTCCAACTACCAGTTTTCTGTCCGTCGCCTTGATCATTGTTGTTCTGCCTGTACCTGTGCCTGATTCTGTTGCTGATTAGGTTCCTCGACCGGAGCCGGTACCCAACCGACTGCTGCGCCTGAGTCATAGCGCAAATCAACGTAGCTTATCCGTTTGCCGTCAGTCTGTGCCTGCTGCTGTAAAACCGGGTAAAGTTCGACAAAACGCGCCAGACGCTTCATTGTGTCTCCGCGTCCCAGGTTGAGCTTAATGCCGTTCGTTAACGTCAGCTGCCAGGAACGGCGCGCCGTCATGGCTGCATCTTTTAACGTAAACCTGTCCTTCGCCAGCACCTGACCCATTTCGCGAAAACCTTGTAACACCTCGTTTTCGCTGCCTTCAGGGCCATACAACATCGGTAAATTTTGCTTGTTGACACGATCGGCCGGGACGCTGAAGGAATTTCCGTCTACGTCAACCATGTGCTGATCATTCCAACGCGCAATGGGCACATATTCAACCAGATGAATCTTCAATTCATCAGGCCATTGCTTTCTTACGCTCGCCTGTTTTATCCATGGCAGGCGTTCTATCTGGCTCTGGATAATATTGACGTCCTGCGTCATAAAGGTTCCAGGCGAGCCCAGCGCCAGTATTGACTGACGAATATCATCGTTACGCGTGTAGTGACGCTCACCGGTAACCACCAGCTTAGAAAGCGGCAACCGCTGCGCATCTTCCATCCAGCCCAGGACCATCCAGCCGCTGATAAACACGGTGCACAGCACCCCGAGCAGGAAAATGATGCCTGCAAGACGCGTTCCATTACTGCGGCGTGAAGAGGCGTATTCGTCCTCGTCATCGCGGTTGCGCGTGTTCAATGCAGCCTGAGACATATCAGCCCGCCTGGTCCAGAATGCGTACGACTAACTGCGAGAAACTCATCCCCGCCTGACGCGCGGCCATCGGCACAAGGCTGTGGCTGGTCATTCCCGGAGAGGTATTGGCTTCCAGCAAATAAAATTGTCCATCACTGTCCTGCATCACGTCGATGCGTCCCCAGCCGCGGCAACCCAGAACATGCCAGGCTTTAAGCACCAGGGACTGTAATTCTGCTTCACGCTCAGCTTCAAGACCACAAGGGCAGAAATATTGCGTCTCATCAGAGAGATACTTCGCCTCATAATCATAGAAGGTTCCGGCCGGTTGGATACGGATTGACGGTAAAATTTCTTCGCCAAGCATCGCGACGGTAAATTCCGGCCCGCTGAGCCATTTTTCAATCAGAACTTCTTCATCATGTTGAAATGCCAGTGCTAAAGCGGACGAAAGATCTTCAGCTTTGTCGACTTTGGACATTCCCACGCTGGAGCCTTCCCGGCTGGGCTTTACAATAACCGGTAAGCCCAGTTCAGCAATGCGTGCATTAACGCTATCCGGCAGGCCCAATTCAAATTCGCGACGCGTCAGCGCAACCCATGGCGCAACGGGTAGCCCCGCACCCTGCCACAGAAGTTTGCTGCGCAGTTTATCCATAGAGATAGCGGAGGCCATCACGCCGCTGCCGGTGTACGGCATGCCGATCAGATCCAGAAGCCCCTGCAGGGTGCCGTCTTCACCGCCACGACCATGCAAAGCGATAAAGACTTTATCGAAGCCCATGGCTTTTAATTGCGTCACGTCGACCTCTTTTGGGTCAACCAGGTGCGCATTGACGCCACCTTCACGCAGGCCCGCCAGCACAGCAGCGCCTGAATTCAGGGAAACCTCACGCTCGGCGGAGGTGCCGCCAGACAGGACAGCAATCTTATCAGCCATGATGCTCATCCTCCTGGGTTTGCGGCTTCAGTTTGATTTCAGCTAAGGTACGGGCGATTTTGCCGATATTTCCCGCACCCTGAATCAGAATCAGATCGTTACCTGTCAGGACCGGTGCCAGAATTTCCGCCACCTGTGCAGGATCAGAAACCAGAATAGGGTCAACTTTCCCGCGCCCACGAATGGTACGGCACAGAGAACGGCTGTCGGCCCCTGGAATCGGCGTCTCGCCTGCGGCGTACACATCCAGCATTAACAGGGTGTCTACCTGTGACAGGACGCTGGCGAAATCGTCGTACAGATCGCGCGTACGCGTGAAGCGGTGCGGCTGGAAGATCATCACCAGATTCTTGTCAGGCCAGCCTGCACGCGCGGCTTTAATGGTGGCGTCCACTTCGGTCGGATGGTGGCCGTAGTCGTCCACCAGCATCGCTGAGCCAGCTTTACCGTTAACGGCGTCCAGCGGGAATTCACCGAGGAAGTCGAAGCGACGGCCGGTGCCCTGGAAGCTTTCCAGCGCGCGCAGAATCGCATCATCATCAATGCCTTCTTCCGTCGCGACGGCCACTGCCGCTGCGGCATTGAGGGCGTTATGGCGCCCTGGCGCATTCAGCGTGACGTGCAGCAGCTCTTTGTCCTGACGCGCCAGAGTGAAATGCCCCTGCGCGCCAATCTGTTTGTACTCTTCCACGCGGACGTCAGCGTCTTCGCTGAAGCCGTAAGTGGTGATTTGACGACCCACGCGCGGCAGCAGCTCGCGGATCACCGGATCGTCTACGCACATCACCGCGCGTCCATAGAACGGCAGGTTGTGCAGGAAGTTGATGAAGGTCTGCTTTAAGTTCTCGAAGTCGCCCTGGTAGGTATCCATATGGTCAGCTTCGATGTTAGTGACAATCGCCACCATTGGCTGCAGGTGCAGGAACGACGCGTCGCTCTCATCCGCTTCCGCAATCAGGTAACGGCTGTGGCCCAGACGCGCATGTACGCCTGCGGCTTTGACCAGACCACCGTTGACGAACGTCGGATCGAGACCCGCTTCCGCATAAATACTGGAGACCATCGCCGTGGTCGTGGTTTTACCGTGGGTCCCGGCGATGGCGATGCCGTGACGGAAACGCATCAGTTCCGCCAGCATTTCTGCGCGGCGGATCACCGGAATGCGCGCTTCGTGCGCGGCAACGATTTCCGGGTTGTCAGAGGAGATGGCGCTCGAGACCACCACCACGCTCGCATCGCGCACGTTTTCCGGACGATGATTGAAATAGATAGTCGCCCCAAGCGACGCCAGCTGCTGCGTAACAGGGTTTGGCGCCAGGTCAGACCCGCTGATCTGATAGCCTTCGTTAGCTAACACTTCGGCAATACCGCCCATGCCAGCACCACCGATGCCAACAAAGTGAATGTGCCGGACGCGACGCATCTCGGGCACGATTGAACGCAGTTTTGCCAGTTGTTGTGTATTCATTCTCTAAACGCCATCGACTACTTAAAATTCGTGCAGCGCAACACGCGCTGCGAGGGTTAAGCCTGGGCTGCCAGGCTCACTTCTTTTGCCACCCGTTCCGTCGCATCAGGGATAGCGGCCGCGCGCGCGCGTTGCGCCATCTCCAGCAGTGCGTCTCTGTTCCAGCCCGCCAGGGTGGTGGCGACCGCGTCGGCGGTAAATTGTGGCTGCTCAAATATCTTCGCGGCACCGGCTTTCTCAAGCGGCAGCGCATTCCAGTACTGTTGTCTGTCTTTGTGCTGGAACGGCACAAACAGGGCAGGCAGACCGGCGGCGGCGATCTCGCTCACCGTCAGCGCGCCTGAACGACAGACCACGACATCGGCCCAGGCATACGCTGCCGCCATGTCGTCGATAAACTCTGTGACTTTATGCTGCGGCTGACCTTCGTCTGCGTAAGCCTGCTCAACGGTCTGCTGAGCACCTTTTCCGCTCTGGTGCCAGATCGTCACGGTATCCCCGAGCTTTGCGGCTACCTGCGGCATCGTCTGGTTTAAGATGCGCGCGCCCTGAGAGCCGCCGACGACCAGTACACGAACCGGCCCTTCACGACCCGTCAGGCGAGCGTCCGGCAGCGGCAGCGCCAGCACGTCTACACGCACCGGGTTACCCACCACGTCCGCTTTCGGGAACGCGCCGGGAAACGCCTGCATAACTTTGGTGGCAATTTTCGCCAGCCACTTGTTGGTCAGACCGGCAATACCGTTCTGCTCATGGAGCACGACGGGAATACCTAACGACCACGCCGCCAGCCCGCCAGGACCCGAGACATAGCCGCCCATGCCCAGCACCACATCTGGCTTAAAGCGCTTCATGATGGTGCGCGCCTGACGCCAGGCGTTAAAAATACGCACCGGTGCCAGCAGCATTGCCTTGAGGCCTTTGCCCCGAAGGCCGGAAATACGAATAAAGTCGATCTCGATACCGTGCTTCGGTACCAGATCGGCTTCCATGCGGTCTGCGGTTCCCAGCCAGCGTACCTGCCAGCCCTGATCCATTAAATGGTGCGCAACCGCCAGTCCCGGGAACACGTGTCCGCCGGTACCGCCTGCCATCACCATTAACCGCTTCGGTTGATTCATCGTGAACCTCGTGTAAACGCCTGGGCTTTTTCCAGACGCGTCTCATAATCTATGCGCAACAAAAACATGATGGCCGTCGACATAATCAACAGACTGGAACCACCATAACTGATCAACGGCAACGTCAGACCTTTGGTCGGCAGCATACCCGCTGCGGCCCCGACGTTAACCAATGCCTGGAAGCTAAACCAGATACCAATTGAGCAGGCTAAGAATCCTGAGAAGCGGTGATCGATCTCCAGCGCTTTCCGGCCGATGGACATGGCGCGGAAAGCGACGAAGAATACCATTAATAGCGCTAATACCACACCGATATAACCCAGTTCTTCCGCAATAATGGAGAAGATGAAGTCAGTGTGCGCTTCCGGTAAATACTCCAGTTTCTGTACCGAGTTCCCCAGACCCTGTCCCCAGACTTCACCGCGACCAAAGGCCATCAGCGACTGCGTCAGCTGGTAACCGCTGCCGAACGGATCTTCCCACGGGTTCCAGAACGAGGTTACACGGCGAATACGGTAAGGCTCGGCGAGGATCAGCAGCACAACCGCCGAAATCCCCATCCCGATAATAGCGATGAACTGCCACAGCTTCGCGCCCGCCAGGAACAGCATGGCCAGAGTGGTAACGAACAGCACGACAACGGTACCGAGGTCAGGCTGCGCCAGCAGTAATACCGCCAGCACCAGAATCACGCCCATCGGTTTTAAGAAGCCGCGCAGGTTGTTACGCACTTCGTCTACCTTACGCACCAGGTAGTTCGCCAGGTAGCAGAACAGGGAGAGCTTGGTAAATTCCGCAGGCTGAATACGCAGCGGGCCAAAGGCGATCCAGCGCGATGCCCCGTTAACAGAGCTCCCCACCACCAGTACGATCAGCAGCATAATAATCGAGGCGATCAGCATCGCCGTACTGTGCCGCTGCCAGAACTCCATCGGCAGACGCAAGGTCACCAGCGCCAGACAGAACGCCAGGATGATGTAAAGACCATCACGCTTGGCAAACAGGAAAGGATCGTTCGCCAGACGCTGGCCGACAGGCATTGAGGCTGACGTCACCATAATAAATCCGACCGCCGCCAGCCCCATCGTGAGCCAGAACAGCGTGCGATCGTACATGACCAGGCTGTCGTTATCTTTTTGACGAGAGCCCATCACCCAGCCTTTGAGCGCCGCAAACACCCATGCCAGGATCCCAAATCCTGGCAGGCGCGGCATTTTCAGGCGAGGGAGAGATAAACGCATTAGCCTAACTCCTTCGCCAGGCGGGTAAAGACATCACCACGCTGTTCGAAATTCTTGAATTGATCGAGACTGGCACAGGCCGGAGAGAGCAGCACCATATCGCCCGGCTTCACGCGAGGAGCAATCAGCCGCATCGCCTGTTCCATGGTTTCGGTTTGCTCGGCAACCTCAGGGCGCAGTTCAGCAAGCTCGCTGCCGTCACGGCCGAAGCAGTACAGACGGACGTTATCTCCAGAGAGATACGGCTTCAGTGAGGAGAAATCAGCTGATTTACCGTCGCCGCCCAGCAGCAAATGCAGCGTGCCGTCAACGTGCAGACCGTTCAGCGCGGCCTCCGTGCTTCCCACGTTGGTGGCTTTGGAGTCGTTGATCCAGCGCACGCCGTTGTGCTCCAGCGCCAGCTGGAAGCGGTGTGCCAGGCCAGAAAACGTGGTTAACGCTTTCAGGCTGGAGGAGCGCGGCAGCCCGACTGCATCCGCCAGCGCCAGCGCCGCCAGGGCATTGGTGTAGTTGTGCTGACCAGTGAGCTTCATCTCTTTCACGTTCAGCACTTTCTCACCCTTCACGCGCAGCCAGGTTTCGCCCAGCTGGCGGTTCAGGTGGTAATCCCCCATCGTGATACCGAAGCTGATACAGCGATCGTCTGCACCGCGCACCGGCATGGTCAGCGCGTCATCGGCGTTTACAACGCAGACTTTGGCATTTTCATAAACGCGCAGCTTGGCGGCACGGTACTGCTGCAGGCCAAATGGATACCGATCCATATGATCTTCAGTCACGTTGAGGATCGTCGCAGCCGCAGCGTGCAGGCTGGAGGTCGTTTCCAGCTGGAAGCTGGAAAGCTCGAGAACATACAGCTCACAGCCTTTGTCCAGCAGCATCAGAGCGGGTAAACCAATGTTACCGCCAACGCCGACGTTCATGCCCGCCGCTTTCGCCATTTCACCCACCAGGGTGGTGACGGTGCTTTTACCGTTAGAACCGGTAATGGCAATAACGGGCGCCTGCGCTTCCCGGCAGAACAGCTCGATATCGCCGACAATCTCAACGCCCGCATCCGCGGCAGCGCTCAGCGAAGGGTGCGCCAGCGCCATACCTGGGCTTGCGACAATCAGATCGGCTGCCAGCAGCCAGTCATCATTCAGACCACCAAGGTGGCGTTCAACCTGTTCCGGCAGTTTGTCCAGACCCGGCGGAGAGACACGCGTATCCATCACGCGTGGCGTCACGCCGCGCGCGAGGAAAAAGTCCACGCAGGAGAGCCCCGTGAGGCCCAACCCGATGATAACGACTTTTTTGCCCTGGTAATCTGCCATGATTAACGTACCTTCAGCGTTGCCAGGCCAATCAGCACCAGCATCAGCGAAATAATCCAGAAGCGCACAATCACGCGCGGCTCCGGCCAGCCTTTCAGTTCATAGTGGTGGTGAATCGGCGCCATACGGAAGATGCGCTGACCGCGCAGCTTGAAGGAACCGACCTGCAAAATCACCGACAGGGTTTCAACCACAAACACGCCGCCCATGATCACCAGCAGGAACTCCTGACGCAGCAGTACGGCGATAATGCCGAGCGCACCGCCCAAAGCCAGAGAACCGACGTCACCCATAAAGACCTGAGCCGGATAGGTGTTGAACCACAGGAAGCCCAGCCCCGCGCCGACTATCGCCGTACAGACGATCACCAGCTCACCCGCGTGGCGCAGATAAGGGATGTGCAGGTAGTTCGCAAAGTTCATGTTACCTGTCGCCCATGCCACCAGCGCAAAACCGGCGGCCACAAAGACGGTTGGCATAATGGCCAGGCCATCCAGACCGTCGGTCAGGTTAACGGCGTTGCCGGTACCGACAATCACAAAGTAGGCCAGCAGGATGTAGAACAGCCCCAGCTGTGGCATCACGTCCTTAAAGAACGGCACGACCAGCTCGGTGGCTGGCGTATCTTTCCCGGCCAGATACAGCGCGAAGGCCACGCCCAGCGCGATCACCGACATCCAGAAATATTTCCAGCGCGCGATCAGGCCCTTAGTATCTTTACGAACGACTTTGCGGTAATCATCCACAAAACCGATGATCCCGTACCCCACCAGTACCGTCAGAACGCACCAGACGTACGGGTTGGAGGGATACGCCCACAGCAGCACGGAAACGACGATGGCGGTCAGGATCATGATCCCGCCCATGGTCGGCGTGCCGCGCTTGCTGAAGTGCGATTCCGGACCGTCGTTACGTACAACCTGGCCGAAAGAGAGTTTTTGCAGACGGGCAATCATGCGCGGGCCCATCCACAGCGAGATGAACAGCGCAGTCAGCAGGCTGACGATGGCGCGAAACGTCAGATAGGAAAAGACGTTAAAGCCTGAATAATATTTGACCAAATGTTCGGCCAGCCAAACTAACATGTCCCGTTCTCCTGTAATGCGTGCACAACCTCTTCCATGGCGGCACTACGTGAACCTTTCACTAACACAGTCACAATTTGTTTTTCTGTCATCAGCGCCTTAAGGCGCTCTATCAACGCGGCTTTGTCAGCAAAATGCTCGCCAACGCCGCTGGCATGGCTAATCGCCTGGCTCAGTTTTCCCGCGCTCAGCACGCAGTCCAGCCCCGCCGCTTTCGCCGCTTCACCGACCTGGGTATGACAGGCTTCGCTTTCGTCGCCCAGCTCTGCCATATCGCCAACCACCATGATGCGATAGCCCGGCATTTCAGATAACACCTGCACCGCCGCGGTCATCGATCCAACGTTCGCGTTGTAGGAGTCATCCAGCAGCAGCTTGTTTTCCGACAGCTGAATCGGGAACAGGCGTCCCGGTACGGCTTTCAGGTTCGCCAGCCCGGTTTTAATCGCTTCATGCGACGCGCCCACCGCCGTCGACAGCGCCGCCGCCGCAAGCGCATTGGCGATGTTATGGCGACCCGGCAGCGGCAGCAGCACATCGACGCCACCCGTTGGGGTGGTGAGAGTGAACTCCGTGCCGTGCGACGTCACGTGGATATTGGTCGCGGTAAAATCACTGTTGGCCGCATTCGGCGAGAAGCGCCAGGTTTTACGCGAACCAATGATGCTCTGCCAGTTCAGCCAGTCGTTGTTGTCTGCGTTCAGGATGGCGATACCGTCATCCGGCAGACCGGTGTAAATCTCGCCTTTAGCTTTGGCTACGCCTTCCAGCGAGCCAAAGCCTTCCAGATGCGCAGCCGCGAGGTTATTTACCAGCGCAGCTTCCGGGCGAGTCAGGCTCACGGTCCAGGCGATTTCGCCCTGGTGGTTTGCCCCTAACTCGATCACCGCAAATTCATGTTCTTTGGTCAGGCGGAGTAATGTCATCGGCACGCCGATGTCATTATTGAGGTTGCCCGCGGTATAAAGCGTATTGCCGCACTGGCTGAGGATCGCCGCCGTCATCTCTTTCACCGACGTCTTGCCTGATGATCCGGTCAAGGCGACAACGCGCGTAGGAACCTGCTGACGAACCCAGGCGGCCAACTCACCGAACGCGAGACGCGTATCTTTCACCACAATTTGCGGCAGATCGATATCGAGCCTGCGGTTGACCAGCAGCGCACCGGCGCCGTTCTCTTTGGCCTGATCGGCAAAATCATGCGCGTCAAAACGCTCGCCTTTCAGCGCCACAAACAGACAGCCTGCGGTGATTTTGCGGGTGTCCGTCGTTACGGCATCAATCGTCAGGTCTTGCCCGTGCAGGTCGCCCTGCAGGATGGCAGCGGCCTGGCTTAACGTGATGCTAATCATGCCACGACTCCCAGCAGACGAGCTGCCGTTACGCGGTCCGAGTAGTCCAGACGGCGATTGCCAACGATCTGATAATCTTCATGGCCTTTACCCGCCAGCAGGACAACGTCATTCTCCCGCGCCTGCATGATGGTGTTCGTCACGGCTTCCGCACGGCCTTCCACCACGCGTGCACGGCCCGCGTCCAGCATGCCCGCCAGAATGTCATTGATGATGGCGCGCGGCTCTTCCGTACGCGGGTTGTCATCGGTGACTACCGGAATATCTGCGAACTGCTCGGCAATAGCCCCCATCAGCGGGCGTTTGCCTTTATCGCGATCGCCGCCGCAGCCAAACACGCACCAGAGCTTCCCAGTGCAGTGCAGGCGCGCCGCTTCCAGCGCTTTTTCCAGCGCGTCCGGCGTGTGGGCATAATCAACCACAACGGTCGGCTTGCCCGGCGCGCTGAACACTTCCATGCGGCCGCAAACCGGCTGCAGACGCGCTGAGGTTTTCAGCAGTTCAGCCATCGGATAACCCAGCGCCAGCAGCGTCGCCAGCGCCAGCAGCAGGTTGCTGACGTTAAAGGCGCCCATCAGGCGGCTTTCAATTTCGCCTTCACCCCAGGAAGAGGCAAAGCGGATTGTCGCCCCGCTGTCGTGGTAATTCACCGCAACCGCCTTCAGCCAGCGGCCGTGGCAGTTCGGATTGATATGGTCTTCCATCGACACCGCAACCGCATCCGGCAGCTTCGCCAGCCAGCCGCGGCCCACTTCGTCGTCGGCGTTGATGATGGCTTGTCCGTAATGGTGAGTAGAGAACAGCAGCCATTTAGCGGCTTCGTAATGCTCCATATCACCATGATAATCAAGATGATCGCGGCTCAGATTGGTAAACACTGAAGCGGCAAATTTCAGCGCCGCGACGCGGTGCTGCACCAGACCGTGCGAAGAAACTTCCATTGCAGCAAAGGTTGCCCCCTGCCCTGCCAGACCGGCAAGCACATGCTGTACGTCTACCGCCGAGCCGGTGGTGTTTTCCGTCGGGCTCACTTTGCCCAGCAGGCCGTTACCCACGGTCCCCATCACCGCACCGGTTTCGCCCAGCAGCTGGGCCCACTGCGCCATCAGCTGCGTGGTGGTGGTTTTACCGTTGGTACCCGTCACGCCAACCAGGCGCAGCTGGTCGGAAGGTTCGTGATAAAAACGTCCCGCCAGCGCGGAAAGACGCTCGTTTAACTGGCTGAGATAGATAACCGGCACCCCGTGCATTTCACGGATCTCACCGTCGGTTGCCTCATCTTTGGCCTCAGCAATAATGGCAGCCACACCTTGCGCAATCGCCTGCGGGATATAACGACGCCCGTCCGCCTGATGACCGACCACCGCCACAAAAAGATCGCCAGAAGCAGCCACGCGGCTGTCCAGTACCATCTCTCGCAGTGCTCGCTCCGGTGCATTTGGCACCCACGGAGCGAGAAGGTCGCGCAAATTACGATCTGCCACCTGTACCCTCGCCTTGATTAATTACAAATTCACTTTTTTCGCCCGTCGCCAGCGCATCCGGTTCAATGTTCATGGTGCGTAACACGCCGCCCATGATAGCCCCGAACACAGGCGCGGAGACGGCGCCGCCGTAGTATTTACCCGCCTGTGGATCGTTTATCACGACCACCAGCGCAAAACGCGGATTGCTTGCAGGCGCAACGCCTGCGGTATAGGCAATGTATTTGTTGATATAGCGGCCGTCCGGCCCCACTTTTTTCGCCGTACCGGTCTTGATGGCGATGCGATAACCTTTGATTGCCGCCTTCACGCCGCCGCCGCCGGGCAGCGCCACGCTTTCCATCATATGAACAACAGTACGGACGGTCGATTCCGGGAAAATACGCTCGCCGGGAACCGGTGGATCAACTTTGGTAATCGACAGCGGACGATAAACGCCATAGCTGCCGATCGTTGCGTAGACTCGCGCTAACTGTAACGGTGTCACCATTAGCCCGTAGCCGAAAGAGAAGGTGGCCCTCTCTATGTCAGACCACCGTTGTTTTTGAGGATATAAGCCACTGCGTTCTCCGACCAACCCCAAATTGGTCGCCTTTCCAAGCCCAAAACGTGAGTAAGTCTCTACTAACGCTGAGGACGGCATCGCTAACGCCAGCTTTGAAACACCGACGTTACTCGACTTCTGTAACACCCCGGTCAGGGTCAATTCGCTGTAGCGCGCCACGTCTTTGATTTCGTGACCGTTAATTCGGTAAGGAATGGTATTCAGTACGGTGTTTTCATTGACGATACCGCGCTGAAGTGCAGTCATGACCACCATCGGCTTAACGGTCGAACCCGGTTCGAACACGTCGGTGATGGTGCGGTTACGCATAACATCCTTCTGCGTACCGGTAAGATTGTTAGGGTTGTAGGACGGGCTATTGGCCATCGCCAGCACTTCACCCGTGCTGACATCAACTAACACGGCACTGCCCGATTCCGCTTTGTTAAAGGCCACGGCGTTGTTCAGCTCGCGGTAAACCAGCGCCTGTAAGCGCTCATCGATACTCAGCGCAAGGTTGTGTGCGGCCTGGCTGTCCGTTGAGGAAATATCCTCGATCACGCGACCGTAGCGGTCTTTACGCACAATGCGCTCGCCGGGCTGGCCGGTCAGCCATTTATCAAAGCTTTTTTCAACGCCCTCAATCCCCTGGCTATCCACGTTGGTGAAACCAATGAGGTGAGCGGTCACTTCGCCGGATGGATAGTAACGGCGCGAT
This sequence comes from Enterobacter sp. 120016, assembly GCF_018383635.1. Taxonomy (NCBI): domain Bacteria; kingdom Pseudomonadati; phylum Pseudomonadota; class Gammaproteobacteria; order Enterobacterales; family Enterobacteriaceae; genus Enterobacter; species Enterobacter sp. 120016. The sequence goes on from NZ_JAHAWC010000010.1 coordinate 135,738, forward strand.
TCTTCACGCAGGTGGATCCCCGGCAGCTTCAACTTCTTGATGTAGTCCGCCATGTCAGGGTTCACCTGACGCGCCAGATAGATAAAACGCCCTCTCGGGTTGGTATTCACGCGTGATGCTAACTGGTCCAGCGGCATCTTCAGCGCGTCCGCAAGCGCCTTCCAGCGGTTATCAAGCGTGATACCGCCAGCATCATGCAGTTCTTTCGGATCGGCCCAGATAGCCTTCACCGGCACGCTCACCGCCAGCGGACGACCCGAGCGGTCGGTGATCATCCCACGGGATGTCGACACTTCCTGGACGCGCAGAGAGCGCATATCGCCCTGGCGTACCAGCATGTCAGGGGCGACGATTTGTAGCCAGGCCACGCGTCCCAGCAGGAAACCCAGCGCCAGTAAAATGCAGCCGCAAAGCAACGCAAAACGCCAACTGATAAAGTTGGCCTGTTCTTCCTGACGTTTTGGTTTTAGCGTTTTTGCCGCTGCTTTCATGCGTCGCGTTTTCCCTTATTTTTGTACTACGATATTTTCCTGCGAAGGATCAACATGCTGCAGCTGCAGCTTTTCCGTTGCGATCCGTTCAACCCGGCTGTGATCGCCGAGCGCGTTTTCTTCAAGGATCAAATTTCGCCATTCAATATCCAGCGCATCGCGTTCCAGTACCATCTGCTCGCGTTGCGCAGTCAATAAACGCGTATGGTGGGCGGTGGTCACCACCGTAACTGCCGTGACAATGATGCAAATGAACAGACAGAGTGGCAGTTTCCCAAACCGCAAAAGATCGTCGCCGATCACGCCAGGCAAGGCATGGCGCTCGTTGCTTCCTAACGAATCCTTAACTTTGCTTAGGGTCTCTGTCACTCTGCCGATCATGCGTTCGTCCTCTCTGCAACACGCAGCACTGAACTACGGGCGCGTGGATTCTCTGCCACTTCTTCTTCGCCCGGCATCAACTTGCCTAATGCTCGCAACTGACGGCCACCCAGCTTCCTGAGTTGTTCTTCCGTCATCGGCAGCCCCGCTGGCACCTGTGGACCGCGGCTTTGTTCACGCATAAAGCGTTTCACAATACGGTCTTCCAGCGAATGGAAGCTGATGATGGATAACCGCCCACCCGGGGCCAGCACGTCGAGCGAGCTTTTTAGCGCCAGCTCTATTTCCTCCAGTTCACTGTTTACCCAGATGCGAACCGCCTGGAAGGTACGGGTCGCGGGATGTTTGTGCTTATCCTTCACCGGCGTCGCCGCCGCGATCACTTCAGCCAACTCTTTGGTGCGGGTCATTGGCTCAATGCGATTGCGCTCAACGATGGCGCGCGCAATACGTTTGCCAAAGCGCTCTTCGCCGAACGTTTTGATGACCCATGCAATATCGGCTTCGTCAGCGGTCTGTAACCACTCAGCGGCAGACTGACCGCGCGTCGGGTCCATCCGCATGTCCAGCGGACCATCTCGCATAAAGGAGAAACCACGTTCAGCATCATCAAGTTGAGGTGAAGAGACGCCAAGATCGAGAAGAATCCCGTCGATCTTGCCCGTCAGGCCGCGCTCAGCGACATAATCCGCGAGCGCAGAGAAAGGTCCATGCACGATGGAAAAGCGTGGGTCATTGATGGTCTGTGCAACGGCAATAGCCTGCGGATCGCGATCGATTGCCAGCAGGCGTCCTTCCTCTCCAAGCTGGGAGAGAATCAAACGCGAGTGACCACCGCGACCAAACGTGCCATCAATGTAGATGCCATCCGGACGAATATTCAGGCCGTTAACGGCCTCGTCCAGTAACACCGTTTTATGTTTATAATTTTCCATCATATTTATAGAGACAAGTCCTGCAGCCGTTCCGATAATGTCGCGGAATCAGACTGCTCAGCGTCGATATCTTCCTTGACCTGTTGATACCAGGTCGTTTCATCCCACAGTTCAAACTTGTTGAACTGCCCGACCAGCATCACTTCTTTGGTCAGACCGGCATGTTGCCGCAACACAGGGGCAATCAGTAATCGCCCTGCGTTATCCATCTGACATTCACTGGCATGTCCCAATAACAGCCGCTGCACGCGGCGTTCCTGCGGGTTCATGCTCGACAGTCGCGACAGCTTTTGCTCAATAATTTCCCATTCAGGCAAGGGGTAAAGCAGCAGGCAGGGGGAGTTAATGTCAATGGTGCAAACCATTTGACCCGCAGCGTTCTCAATCAGCTGGTCGCGGTATCGGGTTGGTACCGATAAACGCCCTTTGCTGTCGAGATTGACTAACGTAGCTCCACGGAACATGCCAGTCTCACCCCTCCTCACCACTTTAACCCACAAATTCCCACCTAAAGGAGTTTACGGAGCGAGGGAAAAGCTTGTCAAGCCAGGACTCTCCCTATAAGGACTCGAAAGCCCTCTATTTACAGAGATAAACAGTCCTGGTTAATAACTGCACAACTGGCGAGGCAAAATTAACGTTATGAATATTTGTAAGAAAAAAACCGAATATGCACACTAGCGTTAAAGCTCACTCAATATCATCGCAGATAAATATAAAGTGTCAGTTTGCGACGCGGGCAGCATTTTATGACAGATTCTCAGGGGATAACAGCGCCAGATTCACCCAGGCACACGGTAAGCGCGGCGGTTGCCACGTAAGCTGGCAAAGGAGGAGGAAAAACGTCTGAATATTCATCGACCGAAGAGGGTTTGTAACAAAATAATACAAAGAGTGCCGTTTAAAATCGCCCGGATGTTCTTTAAAAGGACAATTTAAAAGCCAGAATGAATTAAGAAAAATAGGTGATTATGATCCCTCAAGAATTATCCTAATTTCTCTCCGGGAATTATCTGCGCGAATTATCGCAACAAAATGGGGCAGATTTCGCCGCCCCGGTCATTTCATTTTTGGCGGCTTAAAATTCCGCGATGGTAGAGATTACGTTTGATACGCGTCAGGCCCGGCTTCGGCTTGCGCGGCTCATCCAGGCTTGCCAGCACAATCTCAAGCACACGTTCAGCGACATCGCGGTGACGCTGTGCTACCGCCAGCACCGGGCACTGGAGGAAGTCGAGCAGCTCGTTATCCCCGAACGTGGCAATCGCCAGGTCGGAAGGCAGTTTACCTTCACGGCGTAAGGTCACATCCATGACGCCCTGCAACAGCGCGAACGACGTGGTGAACAGCGCCTGAGGCATAGGATGCGTTTCCAGCCATTTCTCGAACAGCTGCGCCGCGGCTTCACGCTCGTAGCTATTGGCATAGAGGTAGTGAACCTCGCGCGGATCGTCTTTCCAGGCGGTTCTGAACCCCTGCTCACGCAGGAAGCTCACGGAAAGCTCGGGCAGCGCGCCAAGATACAGCACCGTTTCTGCGGGGAATGTTCTCAGCTCTGCGGCCAGCATTTCTGCATCATCCTGATCCGCACCCACGACGCTGGTGAAATGCTCGCGATCGAGCGCGCGATCCAGCGCAACGATTGGGAACGGGTCGTTCGCCCAGCGCTGGTAGAACGGATGCTCTGGCGGCAAGGAGGTCGACACGATGATGGCATCCACCTGGCGCTGGAGAAGATGCTCAATGCAGCGCATCTCGTTGTCGGGCTGGTCTTCCGAGCAGGCAATCAGCAGTTGATAGCCGCGCTGGCGCGCCTGACGTTCAAGATAGTTGGCGATACGGGTATAGCTGGTGTTTTCCAGGTCAGGGATCACCAGACCAATAGAGCGGGTACGCCCGGCACGCAGACCGGCTGCGACAGCATTCGGATGGTAGTTATGCTCACGAACGACCGCCATAACTTTTTCAACGGTCTTGTCGCTGACACGGTACTGCTTTGCTTTACCGTTAATCACATAGCTGGCCGTTGTTCGTGACACGCCGGCTAGCCGGGCGATTTCATCCAGTTTCACAATTGCCCCTTAAAAAAAGAAAAGAGTCCATGGCCCTGTCAAGGTTATGGTTAAATCTTTTAACATCTAAACGCAGAAAAGCCTTCGCGGCAACCGCTTTTATCTGCGTTGTCGGCTGATTACGCAAAAAAAAGCCCGGCTTTGGTGACCGGGCAGAAAGAGGCGAACCTTTTTGACAACTAACGCATGATTTTCTCGCCGCGTGACAGACCTACTACACCCGATCTTGCCACCTCGACAATTTTTGCGACGTCCCGCACGGACGCCAGGAAAGCATCCAGCTTGTCGCTTGTCCCGACCAGCTGAACCGTATAAAGAGAAGGCGTGACGTCGATAATCTGTCCGCGGAAAATATCCGCATTGCGTTTGACTTCCTCACGCCCGTAGCCGCTGGCCTGAATTTTCACCAGCATGACCTCACGTTCAACGTAGGCACCCTGCCCCAGCTCGCTCACGCGCAGGACATCGACCAGCTTATGCAGCTGTTTCTCAATCTGCTCAAGCACTTTGGCATCGCCGACGGTTTGGATCGTCATGCGCGACAGCGTAGGGTCTTCCGTCGGGGCAACGGTCAGGCTTTCAATGTTATAGCCGCGCTGCGCAAAAAGGCCAATGACGCGCGACAGTGCGCCAGACTCGTTTTCCAGTAAAACAGATAATATCCGGCGCATATCAGGTTCTCTCCGTTTTGCTTAACCACATTTCATCCATACCACCACCACGAATATGCATCGGATAAACGTGCTCGGTTCCATCAACAATCACATCCATAAAGACGAGGCGGTTGTTTTTAACGTGCTCAAGCGCCTGTGCGAGCTTCGTTTCCAGCTCGGCCGGATCGGTCACCCGCATGCCTACATGGCCGTAAGCTTCAGCAAGACGAACAAAGTCCGGAAGCGATTTCATGTAGGACTGAGAATGACGACCAGAGTAGATCATGTCCTGCCACTGCTTCACCATACCGAGATACCCGTTATTCAGGTTCAGCACCAGTACCGGCAGTTCATACTGCAGCGCGGTAGACAGCTCCTGAATGTTCATCTGAATACTGCCATCTCCGGTCACGCAGACGACGGTTTCATTCGGCAGCGCCAGCTTCACGCCCAGCGCGGCAGGCAGACCAAAGCCCATGGTTCCTAAACCACCGGAGTTGATCCAGTGTCGCGGTTTATCAAACGGGTAATACAGGGCGGCAAACATCTGGTGCTGCCCCACGTCTGAGGTCACGTATGCCTCACCTTTCGTCAGTCGCCACACCGCTTCAATGACCGCCTGCGGCTTAATGTTTTCACTCTGCGTGTCATATTTCAGGCACTGACGCGCGCGCCACTGTTCAATCTGCTGCCACCAGTCGCGGATCTCATCCAGCGGCTGGGTTGCACTCTCCTGGGTCAGCAGGTCCAGCATTTGCTCCAGAACCTGACGGGCATCGCCGACGATCGGCACATCAGCCGACACCGTTTTTGAAATTGACGTTGGATCGATATCAATGTGCAGCACGGTGGCGTTCGGGCAATACTTCGCCAGGTTGTTGGTGGTGCGATCGTCAAAACGCACGCCGACGGCAAAGATGACATCGGAATGATGCATCGTCATGTTGGCTTCATAGGTACCGTGCATACCCAGCATTCCCAACGCCTGACGATGGGTGGCAGGAAACGCCCCCAGCCCCATCAGTGACGACGCAACGGGAAGGTTAAGCTTTTCAATCAGTTCACGAAGCTGAACTTCGCAGGCAGAGTTGATCGCCCCGCCACCGACATAGACCACCGGTTTTTTGGCTGCCAGCAGCGTTTGCAACGCTCGCTTGATCTGGCCTTTATGCCCCTGCGTTGTTGGGTTATAAGAGCGCATGCTGACCGATTCCGGCCAGACATAGGGCAGCTTGTTTGCCGGGTTCAGGATATCTTTAGGCAGATCGACCACCACCGGTCCGGGACGTCCGCTCGCCGCCAGCCAGAAGGCTTTTTTCAGTACGCCGGGAATGTCTTCTGTTTGCTTGACCAGGAAGCTGTGCTTCACAACGGGACGTGAAATCCCGACCATGTCGCACTCCTGAAACGCATCGTAGCCAATCAGTGAGGTTGCCACCTGCCCGGAGAGGATCACCAGCGGGATAGAGTCCATGTAGGCCGTCGCAATGCCGGTAATGGCGTTTGTCGCGCCGGGGCCGGACGTGACTAACACCACGCCCACTTCCCCCGTCGCACGCGCCAGGCCATCAGCCATGTGCACCGCCGCCTGCTCGTGACGTACCAGAACATGGTCAATGCCCCCTACCGTATGCAGCGCATCATAAATATCGAGGACCGCACCGCCAGGGTAGCCGAACACTTGCTTTACGCCCTGATCGATCAGCGACCGAACGACCATTTCCGCGCCAGACAACATCTCCATGCTTTGCCTCCAGGCATTTTGTTATAGACGGACTGCCGAATTCATTTCCGCACCGTCTTACGATTGGGATAAACCAATCTTATATATTGCAGAGTGTTCTTTACCTTAACCGCTCGTTATGAGGCAGGCAATTAGCAAACCCAGGGAGATAAACGGCGCGTAAAGCAGAAAAAGCAGCCGTTAACAGAAGATATGGTTAATTCCTCTGGGAATAGAGGATGGGGTGATAAATCATCGCTGAAAAGCGCGACAATGCAGGAAATCATCTATTTTTGCGTGCCGCAGAGCAGCCCGAAAAAAAGTACCACAGAACAAAATAGCAATTATCTAAAAAAATTCAGGATAAATCACATGAACCGATGCGATTTACCCTGATGCGTTTACCGGCGACAGATGCCAACCAGCAGCTCTTCCATCCACTGATGTCCTTTATCCCGGCCCGCCGCTTCATGCCAGGAAAGATAACAGGTACGGCTATTTAGCTTGAGCGGCAGAGGCAAAATTTGCAGATTTAAAGGGTCAGAAAACTCTTCTGCCAGCCAGCGCGGCGCAATCGCCACCAGCTGCGTCTGGGAGACCACGTTTAATACGCTGACCATGGCCATGCCCTGATACGCCACGCTCGCCTGTTTATCCGCAGTGTCATACCACGGCAGGCTAAAGGACGCATATCTGTCGAGTGCTACAACGGCGTGCTGCTCGTTATAAACATCGCTCTCTCGCAGCGGAGAGTTCAGGCGCGGATGCTTTTTACTGGCGACCAGAACCATTTCATCTTTAAACAGCGGCACGCAGGAAAATTCTGGACGACGAAACTCTTCATATCCCAGAACGAATTCGATTTCCTGATAGCGTAACTGATGTTCCGTGTTTTGATTCAGGGATGATTTAAAAACAAGATTGATATTGGGTGCGATCTCTTCAACTTTATTATAAATAATCGACGTTAAATAATTATCCAGTGGGCTACAGACGCAAAGATGGAATACGCGCTCGCTGCTTAAGGGTTCAAAGCCCGAGCCCGGCAGCTCGTTTTGGACCAGTTGCAACGCCTGGCGGATGGAGCCAAACAGCTGGAATGCACGGGCTGTAGGCTGGATCCCTCTCCCGTAGCGAACAAATAATTCGTCGTTAAACATGACCTTAAGTCTGGCAACGGCATTACTCACGGCAGGTTGTGACATCCCCAGCGATTGGGCCGCGCGGGTGATATTCTGTTCCTGCATGACAGCATCAAACACCGTCAGAAGATTAAGATCCACCGTGCGTAACTGCGGTTTAATCCCATCAGTAGCTTGAGGTTGTTTAATATTATTTTCTGGCACTTCTGACTCCACTGTCACGCTACACTCCCTTTGCCATCGTACGGTAATAATCTCGAAAAATATGATTTATCATGCAAATACGATCAGCGAAAGAGAATTATTTAAAATTCGGAATATATAAAGACTCTATATAAACGAAAATTAATGAGCGCAAATGATATGTTTGACTTTAGGATTTGAATGAAACCATAAACCAAACAAATATACAATTGGCATCAGGTTAATGATGACTTAAGTATTATTAAACTGTTATTGCTATCGCCCTACAGTTAGTTAACAACCTGTTATCTCTGTTCGCTTTTCAACATTATGAAATAGATTCACAGCATTTATAACTTAATGATATCAAAACCTTTTAATCAGAAGACCTCCTCTTCAGGACATTTCACTCATTTTAAACAATTATATTTATTTATTTCTGCAACTCTTTTCTTAAGTCCAAAATTAGACAATTAGTCGGGTAGAGAAAGCTCAAACCAGCACAATTAGCTAAAGTGAATACCCGGTAGATTCCGTCTGCCGGGCCCGTTTTCATCGTCAGGGGTTGACATGAACGGCCGTATCCAGTACCACTAAAAGCATATTGAATTTAACGGAGCACGATTCATGATTCGCACCATTCGTTTCACCGGTCTACTACTACTAAACGCATTCACTGTGCGCGGTAGACTGGCGGGCGAAATTCAGCGTTGAATCGTCACCAGTAAGACTAAAAACCCGCGCCACTGCGCGGGTTTTTTTATGCTCGTAGCAAGGCGCCCTAAGACTGACAAGGACCTAACCCATGAGCCAGCAAGTCATTATTTTCGATACTACTTTACGTGACGGTGAACAGGCATTACAGGCAAGCCTGAGTGTAAAAGAGAAACTGCAGATCGCGCTGGCTCTCGAACGTATGGGTGTCGACGTGATGGAGGTCGGTTTCCCGGTCTCGTCTCCGGGTGATTTCGAATCCGTCCAGACTATCGCTCGCACCATTAAAAACAGCCGCGTGTGTGCCCTGGCGCGCTGCGTAGAGAAAGACATCGACGTTGCTGCCGAGTCATTGAAAGTCGCCGAAGCGTTCCGTATCCACACCTTTATTGCGACCTCGCCTATGCACATCGCAACCAAGCTGCGCAGCACGCTGGATGAGGTGATTGAGCGCGCGGTTTACATGGTTAAACGCGCACGCAACTATACCGATGACGTTGAATTCTCCTGTGAAGATGCGGGCCGTACGCCAATCGAAGACCTGGCGCGCGTTGTGGAAGCCGCCATCAACGCGGGCGCGAAAACCATCAACATCCCGGATACCGTCGGCTACACCATGCCGTTTGAGTTCTCCAACATCATCACCGGCCTGTATGACCGCGTACCGAATATTGATAAGGCAATTATCTCCGTCCACACCCACGATGACTTGGGTCTGGCCGTGGGCAATGCCATCGCTGCCGTCCACGCCGGGGCGCGCCAGGTTGAAGGCGCGATGAACGGTATCGGCGAACGCGCGGGCAACTGTTCGCTGGAAGAAGTGATCATGGCGATCAAAGTGCGCAAAGACATCATGGACGTGCACACCCGCATCAATCACAACGAAATCTGGCGCACCAGCCAGACCGTCAGCCAGATTTGCAACATGCCCATTCCCGCTAACAAAGCGATTGTCGGCACCGGTGCCTTCGCACACTCCTCCGGTATTCACCAGGATGGCGTCCTGAAGAACCGCGAAAACTACGAAATCATGACCCCGGAATCCATCGGCCTGAATCAGGTGCAGCTGAATCTGACCTCCCGTTCCGGACGCGCGGCGGTTAAGCACCGTATGGAAGAGATGGGTTATCAGGACAGCGATTACAACATGGATCAGCTGTACGACGCGTTCCTGAAACTGGCCGACAAAAAAGGTCAGGTATTCGACTATGACCTGGAAGCGCTGGCCTTTATTAACAAGCAGCAGGAAGAGCCCGAGCACTTCCGTCTGGATTACTTCAACGTGCAGTCCGGCTCCAGCAACATCGCCACCGCCTCGGTCAAACTGGCCTGCGGTGATGAAATTAAAGCAGAGGCCGCGAACGGTAACGGCCCTGTCGACGCCATCTACCAGGCGATTAACCGCGTCACCGAGTACGACGTTGAGCTGGTGAAGTATGACCTGACGGCCAAGGGCCACGGCAAAGATGCACTGGGTCAGGTCGACATTGTTGTTACCCACAACGGCCGCCGCTTCCACGGCGTGGGCCTGGCGACCGATATCGTTGAATCCTCCGCGAAAGCGATGGTGCACGTTCTGAACAACATCTGGCGCGCCGCCGAAGTCGAAAAAGAGTTGCAACGCAAAGCTCAGAATAAAGAGAACAACAAGGAAACCGTGTAATGTCGAAGAATTACCATATTGCTGTGTTACCGGGCGACGGTATTGGTCCGGAAGTGATGGCACAGGCGCTGAAAGTACTGGAAGCCGTTCGCGCGCGTTTTGCGATGAAAATCACCACCAGCCACTACGACGTGGGCGGTATTGCGATTGATAACCACGGTACGCCGCTGCCAAAAGCGACCGTGGAAGGCTGCGAAAATGCCGATGCCGTGCTGTTTGGTTCCGTCGGTGGCCCGAAATGGGAACACCTGCCGCCGGCAGAGCAGCCAGAGCGCGGCGCGCTGCTGCCGCTGCGTAAACATTTCAAGCTGTTCAGCAACCTGCGTCCGGCGAAGCTGTATCAGGGTCTGGAAGAGTTCTGCCCGCTGCGCGCGGATATCGCCGCCAACGGGTTCGACATTCTGTGCGTGCGTGAACTGACCGGCGGGATCTATTTCGGTCAGCCAAAAGGGCGCGAAGGCAGCGGACAACACGAGAAAGCGTTCGACACCGAGGTGTATCACCGTTTCGAAATCGAACGTATCGCCCACATCGCGTTCGAGTCGGCGCGCAAACGCCGCCATAAAGTGACCTCTATAGATAAAGCGAACGTGCTGCAGTCCTCCATTTTGTGGCGTGAGATAGTCAGTGAAGTGGCTAAGCAGTATCCGGACGTCGCGCTGTCGCACATGTACATCGACAACGCGACCATGCAGTTGATTAAAGATCCGTCCCAGTTTGACGTGCTGCTGTGCTCCAACCTGTTCGGCGATATCCTCTCTGACGAGTGCGCGATGATCACCGGCTCCATGGGCATGCTGCCCTCCGCAAGCCTGAATGAAGAAGGCTTTGGCCTGTACGAGCCTGCGGGCGGCTCCGCGCCGGATATCGCAGGCAAGAACATTGCCAACCCGATTGCGCAGATCCTCTCCCTGGCCCTGCTGCTGCGCTACAGCCTGGATGCAGGCGATGCGGCAACCGCAATTGAGAACGCCATTAACCGGGCGTTAGAAGAAGGCGTCCGTACCGGCGATTTAGCACGCGGCACGGCGGCAGTCAGTACCGATGAAATGGGCGACATTATTGCCCGCTATGTCGCTGAAGGGGTGTAATCATGGCTAAGACGTTATATGAAAAGTTGTTTGATGCGCACGTTGTTTACGAGGCGCCAAACGAAACCCCGCTGCTGTACATTGATCGTCATCTGGTACACGAAGTGACCTCACCTCAGGCATTTGACGGCCTGCGGGCGCACAAGCGTCCGGTACGTCAGCCGGGTAAAACCTTCGCGACGATGGATCACAACGTTTCCACCCAGACCAAAGACATTAATGCCTCGGGTGAGATGGCGCGTATCCAGATGCAGGAGCTGATTAAGAACTGCAACGAGTTTGGCGTTGAGCTGTACGACCTGAACCATCCGTATCAGGGCATCGTCCACGTGATGGGGCCTGAGCAAGGGATCACCCTGCCGGGCATGACCATCGTCTGCGGTGACTCCCATACCGCGACCCACGGCGCGTTTGGCGCGCTGGCGTTCGGTATCGGCACGTCCGAAGTGGAACATGTGCTGGCAACGCAGACCCTGAAACAGGGCCGCGCCAAAACCATGAAGATTGAAGTGAAGGGTAAAGCCGCACCGGGTATTACCGCAAAAGACATCGTGCTGGCCATCATCGGTAAAACCGGCAGCGCGGGCGGCACCGGTCATGTTGTTGAATTCTGCGGTGAAGCCATCCAGGCGCTGAGCATGGAGGGACGCATGACCCTGTGCAATATGGCCATTGAGATGGGCGCAAAAGCCGGTCTGGTCGCCCCGGACGACACCACCTTTAACTATGTGAAGGGTCGTCTGCACGCGCCGAAAGGTCAGAATTTTGACGACGCGGTCGCGTACTGGAAAACCCTGAAAACCGACGATGGCGCAACGTTTGATACCGTTGTCACGCTGCAGGCAGAAGAGATTGCGCCTCAGGTGACCTGGGGCACCAACCCGGGTCAGGTGATTTCCGTCAATGACGCCATTCCCGATCCGGCCTCCTTCGCCGATCCGGTCGAGCGCGCCAGTGCGGAAAAAGCGCTGGCCTATATGGGGCTGAAGCCCGGCGTGCCGTTGACCGACGTAACCATTGATAAGGTCTTTATCGGTTCCTGCACCAACTCCCGTATCGAAGATTTGCGTGCCGCCGCCGAGATTGCCAAAGGCCGCAAAGTGGCACCGGGCGTGCAGGCGCTGGTGGTACCTGGCTCCGGTCCGGTGAAGGCCCAGGCGGAAGCCGAAGGTCTGGATAAGATCTTTATCGAAGCGGGCTTCGAGTGGCGTCTGCCTGGCTGCTCCATGTGTCTGGCCATGAACAACGATCGCCTGAATCCGGGTGAGCGCTGCGCCTCTACCAGCAACCGTAACTTTGAAGGCCGTCAGGGCCGCGGTGGGCGCACCCATCTGGTCAGCCCGGCAATGGCCGCCGCTGCGGCAGTCACCGGCCATTTCGCCGATATTCGCAGCCTGAAATAAGGAGACAATCATGGCAGAGAAATTTACCCAACATACGGGCCGTGTTGTCCCGCTGGACGCCGCCAACGTCGATACTGACGCTATTATTCCGAAACAGTTTCTGCAGAAGGTGACGCGTACCGGTTTCGGCGCGCATCTGTTTAACGACTGGCGATTCCTGGACGATAAGGGCGAAGTGCCTAATCCGGAATTCGTTCTGAACTTCCCGGAATACAAAGGCGCCTCCATTTTGCTGGCGCGAGAAAACTTTGGCTGCGGCTCATCCCGTGAACACGCGCCGTGGGCGCTCACCGACTACGGCTTTAAAGTGGTCATTGCCCCAAGCTTCGCGGATATCTTCTACGGTAACAGCTTCAACAACCAGCTGCTGCCGGTGACGCTGAGCGATGAACAGGTCGATGAATTGTTCGCGCTGGTTAAGGCGAATCCGGGCATTTCGTTTGAAGTGGATCTGGAAGCCGAAGTGGTGAAAGCCGGGGATAAGACCTACAGCTTCAGCATCGATGCCTTCCGCCGTCACTGCATGCTGAACGGTCTGGACAGCATTGGTTTAACTCTCCAGCACGAAGCGGCGATTGCCACTTACGAACAAAAACAACCCGCATTTATGAAATAATCCTCCGGCCTGCAGCGCACTCTGCAGGCCGCGTTTTATCCCGATACCCGATCCTCCTTCTGTAAATACTTCGCAAACCCAGCCAATAATGACGTTACATTTAATGTCAATTTAATGTTCCCTGCGCAGAATAATCTCTCAATTAGCTGGCAGCGGAAATTATCATGGAAAAGAAAAATGGCAATGAGTCTCACCTCCGTTCTCAAGAAATACAAAAATGCACAATAGTGAGCGTGATAACAAATAGTTTACTCACCGGCTTTCAGATAGTTGCAGGTATATTCTCCGGCTCACAGGGATTAATTGCTGATGGGATTCATTCTCTTTCCGATTTATCCTCTGATTTTGTCGTTTTGATTGCGAATAAAAAGAGTCAGAAAGCCTCTGATATCGATCATCATTACGGTCATCTGCGTTTCGAAAACGGTGCAAAGCTCATTATTGGCGCTATTCTGCTGCTTGTTGGCGTCGGGATGCTCTGGTCCGCAGGGAATAAACTGCTTCACCCCGAGACGCATCAGCTGGTGAAAGGGGCCGCTTTGTGGGTGGCGATACTGGCGCTGGTCGTGAAGGAAAGCCTGTTCAGATACATGTTTGCCACGGGAAAACGTATTCAGTCCTCGCTGCTGATAGCCAATGCCTGGCATGCCCGTTCTGACGCCGCCTCGTCAGTGGTTGTCGCCATCGGGATTGCCGGGAATTTAGTGGGTTTTCACGCGATGGACCTGATTGCGGCCCTGATTGTTGGGATATTTATCGCCCATATGGGCTACAAATTCTCAGCCGATGCCCTGCACGACCTGATGGACCGTTCGCTTGAGCCCGAGCTGGAGCACGACATCAAAACCTGTCTTCTCTCAACCGAGGGCGTTACCGGACTCCATGATTTAAAAACCCGCAAGATGGGCGATTTAGCCCTTGTCGATGTCCATCTGGAAGTGAACGGCGAATTAAGCGTAAAAGAAGGGCATCAGATTGCCGTCAATGCCAGAAACAACGTGATGCAAAAATTCAACGTGCTGAACGTGATGACGCATATTGATCCTGCCCGCTAATCAGAACGCATAAATACAGTGTGACGCAATCCATCGTTAAGGTTTCGTTAATTAATCTGCGTCACACTGCATCGCATCAGCTCTCTCATTATTGAGGTAAAAAGCGATGAACCCAACGCTACGCAATGCGCTTCCCCATAAAGAAACGCCTTTTCTTCGCGTACTGCACATTCTTGTGGCCGTTCTGGTGCTGGTCCAGATTATCAATTCTAATTTCACCGAAAGTGAAGCCCTTCACGAATCCGGGCTGAACGGAATTGTCACCTGGATGCATATTATCTCCGGATTTGGTTTAATTTTTTGTGGCATTGCCATGATGGCATGGATGTTAACCCAGCGCGGATTTAAATATTACTTCGCCTGGCTGGTGCTGGATTTTCGTGGAATCATTGACGATATTCGCACCCTCACGCAGCGCCAGCTTCCTGACGCGCATGCCGGCGGCATGGCGGCAACGGTGCAAGGTCTGGGCGTGCTGGCGCTGCTGGGCGTTGCACTCTGCGGCGCGGCCTGGTTCGTGCTGAACGCCACGCTCGGGCCCGTGTCGTCCATCACGGAATCCGCCTTAAATTTGCATAAATTCCTGACGGTCTTTATTGAGACATATTTCTGGGCACACGGTTTCATGGGCCTCGTCCATATGTACCTGACGCTACGCGCGCAGCGTAAATATCAGTATTCAGAGTAAACGGTTCGCAGAGCCCGGCATTTCCGGGCTCCGTTTCATTGATCCAATCACACGTCTTTTACGCGGCAGGTCAGCAGAAGCGTCACGACAGAGATCGCCGCAATCATCCAGTAAACAGACGCATGCCCATAGCTTTGCGCCAGCGCCCCCTGAATCACGCCAGCCAGAATCACCCCGGTTGAAATACTGTTGGTAAAAAGCGTGGTCGCCGAGCCTGCACGACCGGGCATGAGATCCTGAAACCAGAGCATGCCGATCCCGGCAACAATCCCGATAAACACGGCGTTAAACAGCTGCAGCGCCAGCAACGCTTCACGCGAATGGAAAAGGATCAGCCCTGCGTAGAACAGCACCCCGGCAGCCACGGCGAAGATCATCATCCGACGCTTTCCAAAGCGCTTAACGTAGTAACCCGCCAGAATCATCGCCGGAATTTCCAGCCCGGCGGCAGTTCCCATTAAGATGCCCGCGAGTTTGTCCGGTAAACCCAGATCGCTGCTGATCCACAGCGGCATATCGATGATGTACATGGTGTTGCAGGTCCACATCAGCGTGGAGGCAATAAACAGCATGCGGACGTTTTTGTCCTGCCAGCCGCTCACCTGGGTGACAGGTTTATCCGTCGCCTGTTCGACTCGCGCCACGGACGGCAGCGCGAAGGCAATCAATACCAGGCTGATGACAAAAATCCCGGCGGCGATGGAGAACATGGCGGTAAAGCCGTAGTTCAACGCCAGCATGAAGGCCAGCGGCGGCCCAATGACCCACGCCAGCGAGAGCTGGGCACGCATCACCGAGCTGAACATCACCACTTCCCGCGCCGAGTTATCCGCATATTCACGGGCCAGCGCGAACAGCTGCGGCATGGCGGTGTTTGCCAGCGACGCCAGCAGCACGCCGCAGGTAATCAGCGTCAGATAATGACGGTTGAAGGCAAAGAGCAGCGCGTTGCCCACGGCCATGGCGCAGCAAAAGAGGATCAGCCTGCGGCGATCGCCCTGGCTGTCCGATCGTTTCGCCAGCGCGAGGCTGACCAGGATCCCGGCAATGGCGTTGACGGTATAAAACAGGCCGACCCAAAACGGCTGTGCCCCCACCTCGCGGCTGAGAAACAGGCTCAGCGTCGGCGCCTGCAGCGCCCCCGCCACGCCCATCATAAAGGCCACCAGCATAAAAGCGGCATACACGCCGTTCAGGCGTCGCCCCATCGTCATCAACCACAGCATGCGCAAGTCCTTGTGAAAGCAAATCGAAATTGGGTGAAAGAATAAACGAAAAAAGCCAGCAAAAACATTTTGCTGGCGGGTGATTAGCACCAATACTCAGTCACACATGATCGAGGCGAGTTAGCGGGAAGAGGTCGGTGTTGTAACGTCCCACTGCATCAATTCTTCTAACGTTTTCAGCCGTTGCTCTGCACACCGGCGGGCCAGCCAGGACGATCCCTTTGTCGCTGAAAAGTACTGCTGATAAAACTGACGTGCGGTAGACCTCTTCATAATTTACCTCCTCGCTTCATCGAGGAGAATTATTGGCCTAATATAGGGATAAATAAATTGCTGGTTTTTTGTCAGGAGTTCCCCTTTTATGCCTTCCGGTCGTCTGCAACAACAGTTTATCCGCCTCTGGCAGTGCTGCGAGGGGCAATCGCAGGAGACCACGCTCAACGAGCTGGCTGACCTGCTTAGCTGTTCCCGCCGCCATATGCGCACGCTGCTCAACACCATGCAGCAGCAGGGTTGGTTAAGCTGGGAAGCGGAGGCGGGACGCGGCAAACGCTCGCGACTGACCTTTCTCTATACCGGGCTGGCGTTGCAGCAGCAGCGCGCGGAAGACCTGCTGGAGCAGGACCGCATCGATCAGCTGGTCCAGCTGGTGGGCGACAAAGCCGCCGTGCGCCAGATGCTGGTTTCCCATCTCGGACGCAGCTTTCGTCAGGGCCGACACATCCTGCGGGTGCTTTACTATCGCCCAATGAAAAATCTGTTGCCCGGCACGGCCTTACGCCGCTCAGAAACCCACATGGCCCGGCAAATCTTCAGCGGCCTGACGCGCATAAATGAGGAAAACGGGGAACTGGAAGCGGATATCGCGCACCACTGGCAGCAGGTTTCCCCGCTTCACTGGCGCTTCTTCTTACGCCCCGGCATCCACTTTCACCACGGCCGCGAGCTGGAAATGCACGACGTCATCGCGTCTCTGGAACGCGTCCGCAAGCTCCCGCTCTACTCCCATATCTCCCGCGTCCACTCCCCCACGGCCTGGACGCTGGATATCGAGCTGTCGCAGCTGGATAAGTGGCTTCCCTGGCTGCTGGGCTATGTGCCGTCGATGATTTTGCCCGGCGAGTGGGAATCGTTGAACAACTTTGCCAGCCAGCCGATTGGCACCGGCCCCTACTCCGTGTCCCGCAATAACAGCAACCAGCTGAAAATCCGCGCGTTCGATGACTATTTTGGCTATCGGGCGCTGATCGACGAAGTGAACGTGTGGGTATTACCGGATCTCAATGAAGAGCTGAGCGCCGGACTAACGCTTGAAGGCCCCACCACGGGAGAAAAGGCCGTGGAGAGTCGCCTGGAAGAGGGATGTTACTATCTCCTCTTTGACCGCCGCACCCACCGTGGGGCAAATCAGGCCGTGCGCAAGTGGATCAGCCACGTTTTGTCTCCTTCCAATCTGATCTACCATGCGGAAGAGCAGTACCAGACATACTGGTTCCCGGCGTACGGCCTGCTTCCGCGCTGGCACCACGCCCGCCCGGTGCACTGCGACAAACCCGCCGGGCTGGAGTCCATCACCCTGACCTACTACCGCGAGCACGTGGAGCATCGTTTTATCGCCAGAATCATGACCCGACTGCTGGCAGCCGAGGGGGTCACGTTAGACGTCAGGGAAGTGGACTATGACGAATGGCATCAGGGTGAGATCGCCAGTGATATCTGGCTCAACAGCGCCAACTTTACCCTGCCGCTCGATTTTTCCCTTTTCTCGCATCTGTATGAAGTTCCTCTCATCCAGCACTGCATCGACCGTGACTGGCAGCAGGATGCCGCCCAGTGGCGTGCGGGAGAAATGAATCTTGCCGCGTGGTGCCAGCAGCTTCTGGCCGAGCAGGCGATCGTACCGTTGATCCACCACTGGCTGATGATCCAGGGCCAGCGCAGCATGCGCGGCCTGCGGATGAATACCCTGGGCTGGTTTGATTTTAAATCCGCCTGGTTTGCGCCGCCGGAGCCATAACGCTTTCGTAATATTCACCAAATCATTACAATAGCGCCGTTCTCAACGGGGTGCTGCATCACAGATGTGCGCTGAGATAATACCCGTCGAACCTGATCCGGATAACGCCGGCGAAGGGATTTGAGGCTGTCGCTCAAAATCCTTTGCCACTCAACTTTGAGGTGCAAAGTGTTAAAAAAAGTTCTCCCCCTGCTGGCGCTGCTGGCGCTGCCTGCTTTTGCCAAGCCCGTCCTGACGGTCTACACCTATGACTCCTTCTCTGCCGACTGGGGCCCTGGCCCGGTAGTCAAAAAAGCCTTCGAAGCGGACTGTAACTGCGAGCTGAAGTTCGTGGCACTGGAAGATGGCGTGTCGCTGCTCAACCGTCTGCGCATGGAAGGGAAAAACAGCAAGGCCGACGTGGTGCTCGGGCTGGATAACAACCTGCTGGAAGCCGCCTCGCAAACCAAACTGTTTGCCAAAAGCGGCGTCGCGGCAGATGCCGTTAACGTGCCGGGCGGCTGGAAAAACGACACCTTTGTGCCGTTCGACTATGGCTACTTTGCTTTTGTTTACGACAAAAATAAGCTGAAAAACCCGCCGAAGAGCCTGAAAGAGCTGGTGGAAAGTGACCAGAAATGGCGCGTGATTTATGAAGATCCGCGTACCAGCACGCCGGGCCTGGGCCTGCTGCTGTGGATGCAAAAGGTCTACGGGGATAAAGCGCCGGAAGCGTGGCAGAAACTGGCCGCCAAAACCGTCACCGTGACCAAGGGCTGGAGCGAAGCCTATGGCCTGTTCCTGAAAGGCGAAAGCGACCTGGTGCTGAGCTACACCACTTCTCCGGCCTACCACATCATCGCCGAGAAGAAAGATAACTACGCTGCCGCTAATTTTGCTGAAGGGCACTATCTGCAGGTGGAAGTCGCCGCGCGTACCGCCGCCAGCAAACAGCCGGAGCTGGCCGAGAAGTTCCTGAAGTTCATGGTTTCACCGGCGTTCCAGAATGCGATTCCAGCAGGCAACTGGATGTATCCGGTCACTAACGTTGCCCTGCCCGCAGGTTTCGAGCAGTTGACCAAACCAACAGCCTCGCTGGAGTTTACGCCGCAGCAGGTCGCCGCGCAGCGTGCAGCATGGGTAAGTGAATGGCAACGCGCCGTCAGCCGTTGATTCCCGGCTGGTTACTTCCCGGGCTGCTCGCCGCCATAGTGATGGTAGTGGTCAGCCTGGGAGCTTTTCTTGCACTGTGGTTCAACGCGCCAGAGAGCGACCTGCTCGCCCTCTGGCACGACAGCTACCTCTGGCACGTTATCCGGTTCTCCTTCTGGCAGGCGTCTCTCTCTGCTCTGCTGTCGGCGATCCCGGCCATTTTTCTGGCGCGTGCCCTGTATCGGCGGCGTTTTCCCGGCAGGCTGGCACTGCTGCGCCTGTGCGCCATGACGCTGATCCTGCCCGTGCTGGTGGCGGTATTTGGTATTCTGAGCGTTTACGGACGCCAGGGCTGGCTGGCTTCGCTGTTCGGCCAGCTTGGTCTGGAATGGTCATTCTCGCCTTACGGACTGCAGGGCATTCTGCTGGCGCACGTCTTTTTCAATATGCCGATGGCAACGCGCCTCTTCCTGCAGGCGCTGGAAAACATTCCCGGCGAACAGCGTCAGGTTGCCGCCCAGCTCGGCATGCGCGGCTGGTCATTCTTTCGCTTTGTCGAATGGCCGTGGCTGCGCCGCCAGCTTCCCCCCGTCGCGGCGTTAATCTTCATGCTCTGCTTTGCCAGTTTTGCCACCGTGCTGTCGCTCGGCGGCGGGCCGCAGGCCACCACCATTGAGCTGGCGATCTACCAGGCGCTGAGTTACGACTACGATCCCGGTCGCGCCGCGCTGCTGGCGATGGTGCAGATGGCGTGCTGCCTTGCGCTGGTGCTGCTGAGCCAGCGGCTGAGTAAAGCCATTCCCGCGGGCAGCAATCAAATAACCGGCTGGCGCGATCCGCAGGACAGCCTGCACAGCCGCGTCACCGATTTTATCCTGATTGCGCTGGCGCTCCTGCTTCTGCTGCCGCCGCTGATGGCCGTTATCGTTGACGGACTGAACCGCAATCTCATATCCGTCCTACAACAGCCCGTCCTCTGGCAGGCCACCTGGACCTCGCTGCGTATCGCCCTGGCGGCTGGGTTACTGTGCGTCATGCTGACCATGATGCTGCTGTGGAGCAGCCGTGAACTCTATGCCCGGCAGGCCCAAAAGGCCGGACAGGCGTTAGAGCTGACGGGCATGCTGATTCTGGCGATGCCGGGCATCGTGCTGGCGACGGGCTTCTTTTTACTGTTCAACAGCACCATCGGCCTGCCGGAAAGAGCCGATGGCATTGTGATTTTCACCAACGCCCTGATGGCCATTCCCTACGCGCTCAAAGTGCTGGAAAACCCGATGCGCGACGTCAACAGCCGCTACGGTTTGCTGTGCCAGTCGCTGGGCATGCAGGGCTGGCAGCGGCTGAAGGTGGTTGAACTGCGCGCGCTAAAACGCCCGCTGGCGCAGGCGCTGGCGTTTGCCTGCGTGCTGTCGATTGGGGATTTTGGCGTGGTGGCTCTCTTTGGCAATGACGATTTCCGCACGCTGCCATACTGGCTCTATCAGCAAATTGGCTCTTATCGCAGTCAGGACGGCGCGGTCACCGCGCTGTTACTGCTGCTGCTGTGCTTTGCCTTATTTACCGCTATCGAAAAACTTCCGGGGCGTGATGTTAAAACTGACTGATGTAACCTGGCTTTACCAGCATCTGCCGATGCGCTTCACGCTCTCCGTGCGTCAGGGGGAGATGATCGCCGTACTTGGCCCAAGCGGCGCGGGAAAAAGCACGCTGCTTAATTTGATTGCGGGTTTTCTGCAGCCGGCAAGCGGCGCGATCGTCATTGAAAATCACGATCATACCTACACGCCGCCCGCAAAACGTCCGGTCTCAATGCTGTTTCAGGAAAACAACCTGTTTACCCACCTGACGGTGCGGCAAAACATCGCGCTGGGAATGCATCCGGGACTCAGGCTGAACGATGCCCAGCGCCAGAAGCTGGAGATTATCGCCGCACAGATGGGGATCGCTGAGTTCATCGACAGGCTGCCGGGCGAGCTTTCCGGCGGCCAGCGTCAGCGCGTGGCGCTGGCGCGTTGTCTGGTGCGCGAGCAGCCGATCCTGCTGCTGGATGAGCCGTTCTCGGCGCTCGATCCTGCTTTGCGTCAGGAGATGCTGGCGCTGGTGCAGGACGTCTGTCAGCGCCAGCAGCTGACGATGCTGATGGTGTCGCACAGTATCGAAGATGCCGCACGGATTGCGCCGCGATCGGTGGTGATTGCCGAAGGGCGTATTTTGTGGGATGGAAAAACAGAAGAACTGCTGAGTGGTAAAGCGGGGGCGTCTTCGCTGTTGGGCATTCGTGCGGTCTGATGCCCTCACCCTGGCCCTCTCCCTGTACGGTCCGGGGACATAGTGAACACTTGTTCGGGGACATGGTAGACACTTACAACTAAGGCATAAGAACCCGTTTATGGAGTCGCTTATGCCC
>NZ_JAHAWC010000011.1:0-146040 GCF_018383635.1 Enterobacter sp. 120016
GGCATAAGCGACTCCATAAACGGGTTCTTATGCCTTAGTTGTAAGTGTCTACCATGTCCCCGAACAAGTGTTCACTATGTCCCCGGACCGTACAGTGGGAGAGGGTTAGGGTGAGGGGAACATACGGGTCTGGTGGTCATTCCGTTCACTTTATGTTCCTTGCTACTCTTTAACGACATAACCGGTGAACGTGCCAGGGTGGCTCAATCGCCACCACCCTGGCGACCCGGGCTCCCGGCGGTAAATCGCCGCTTCGCGGTACCCTCAGCTTATTCCTTCAGGCTATCGGGTCGGGCATGAGCCTGCATCCCTGCAGGCCACGCCCTCTCGGCGCATCCCTGCGCCTCGCCCCGGCCTTACGGAAACGCTTCGGCGATTTACAGCCGGACCAGGACATTGCTGTAAGCCAAAGGTTATTCTGAAGCAGTTGTTATCGCTTCTGATTACACCCTTAAATCGAGCGCCTGGACAACGCATCCGCGAGGACCGGATCCTGCTGCAGCTGTTTACACGCGGCAATCACCCCCTCAGGAAAGTCAACGTGTGCGATAAAATCCCGCCCGGCCGGGCCATAGCCGTTAACGTCATCATACAAACGCGGCAGTTCCCCCAGAACCAGTGACAGGTAGCGGTCAACGGG
The DNA here is from genome assembly GCF_018383635.1 of Enterobacter sp. 120016. Taxonomy (NCBI): domain Bacteria; kingdom Pseudomonadati; phylum Pseudomonadota; class Gammaproteobacteria; order Enterobacterales; family Enterobacteriaceae; genus Enterobacter; species Enterobacter sp. 120016. The sequence goes on from NZ_JAHAWC010000011.1 coordinate 641, forward strand.
CCATAGTCCGCTATTGCCCCCGCAAAACTCCACGCCCTCTTTGCCGTTATGCAGTATCGGCGTAATCCCTGGGTGGCTTATCCACTCCGGTGACGCGGGTTCATCCTGACAAACGCGGGCAAACGTCGCCATCGTACGGCGCTGCATCGTCGGATCCTGCACCACCAGCACCCGCCCGGTTGCGCGCTGATGCTGTTTCAGCATGTTCCAGCTAAAACGCGCGTTCTCACCGCAGTTGGTGGAGCGATCTTCAATCCACAGGCGCGCCTCGGGGATCTGCCAGAACTCCCGCGCAATGTCTGCAAGAATGCTCGCTTCCGCCCGCCCTTCGACCTGTAAAGTGTGATAACGCGGATGACTGCGGATAGCTGAATATAAAAACGCGGTCGAGTGACCAATACCGCCGCTAATCAGGAGCGGGATTTCTCGCTGCGCGGCAATTCGACAGGCCGCCTCAATGGTCGGGATCACCGCGTTCCCTGCCAGAATTACCGCATCGACGTCCGGGTGCAGGCGGCTGCCGCTCAGGTCATCCTGCGCCAGCCATTCACCGACAGTATTGATGGCCGCCAGCGTGGCATCCGGCAGGATGGGAAAATGGGGCTGAACCATGGTGAACTCCTCGTTTGTGTCTCTTCAGGTTAGCGGCTTCTAACGGATAAAGCAGATGCGAGATCTGAAACCAGACGTTGTTTTATCGCCCAAATTGTCATTTTTCTGAAATAACCAGAAACATCCAAAAACAATCGGGTTGCACCTGCTTATTATGCTTTTAGTTTTCCATCATACAAAACATCCTGTTGCTCGCGCTCTCTGAAAAAGCACCCAACGCTGCTTATTTCGTCGTGATCTGACCAGTTTCATTCCCCGTGAGCTTGCCAAATGTAACATCAAAACCTAAGTTGCTTAACAATTTCACAACCACTTCATCATTGCAGGTTGCACCTGAAGCGCGCCAGGTGACACCTATAACTTTTATCAATGTGGCGGAGTTTCAGGTCATGACAGAACATGAAAGTACGACGACGGTATTACGAAAAAATAAGAAGGTGTTAATCGCCAGCCTTACCGGGAGCGCCATTGAATGGTTTGACTATTTTCTCTACGGTACGGCGGCCGCGCTGGTCTTTAATAAGATCTTTTTCCCGATGGTCGATCCGGTGATCGGACTCATACTCTCTTATCTCTCGTTCTCATTAACCTTTTTTATTCGTCCCATTGGCGGGGTCCTTTTCGCCCATATCGGTGACCGCATCGGACGTAAAAAAACCCTCGTTCTCACCCTCTCACTTATGGGAGGTGCAACCGTCATGATCGGCCTGCTGCCCACGTATGAGATGATTGGCCTGTGGGCTCCCGCTCTGCTGATCCTGATGCGTATCATTCAGGGGATGGGCATCGGCGGTGAATGGGGCGGCGCGCTGTTGCTGGCCTATGAATACGCGCCCGAAAAACGTAAAGGCTTCTTCGGCAGTATTCCGCAGGCGGGCGTCACCATCGGCATGCTGATGGCAACCTTTATCGTTTCGCTGATGACGCTTTTCAGCGAGGAGGATTTCCTCTCCTGGGGCTGGCGCATCCCGTTCCTGCTGAGCTCGGTTCTGGTGTTGCTTGGCCTGTGGATCCGTAAGGACATCGACGAGACGCCTGATTTCAAGAAGGTAAAACAATCGGGTCAGGTGGCGAAGGCCCCACTACGCGATACGCTGAAGCATCACTGGCGCGAAGTGTTGATTGCCGCCGGTTTAAAGGTTGTGGAAACCGCTCCGTTCTATATTTTCTCAACGTTCGTGGTGAGCTATGCCACCAGCACGCTGGCCTATCAGAAATCGCAGGCGCTGGAAGCCGTGACGCTGGGAGCCCTGGTGGCCACGGTTATGATTCCGTTAATGGGACTTCTCTCGGATAAAATTGGCCGTCAACGCATGTATGCCACCAGCGTCTTCATCCTGGGTTTGTTTATCGTGCCGTGGTTTATGCTGCTCAATACCGGAACAACCTGGGGCATTGTGCTCGCGACGGTCATCGCCTTTGGCGTGTTGTGGGCACCGGTAACGGCGGTACTCGGTACGCTGTGCTCTGAAATTTTTAGTGCAAACGTACGCTACACCGGCATTACGCTCGGTTATCAGCTGGGTGCCGCGCTGGCAGGCGGTACCGCGCCGCTGATTGCCACCGGACTGCTGGCAAAATATGACGGCGACTGGGTTCCGGTGGCCTGGTATCTTGCCGTCACGGTAGTCATTTCCCTAATCGCGATTTTCTGCGCCAGCCGCGTCAAGCGAGCGTCCCACCTGCAGGCGCAACCCGAACATCTCTGACATTGTCGGCCCGACATTCGGGCCGCTCTTTTTCCTTAAACTTCCCTTCTACATTTGATTAACATGCGTAAATCATATTCACTTGAATTATCATTTGCGGCAGACGTAGAATCGCTAGCCCGCTAATTATTCAACTATTTCTAAGGTAAACGACGTTATGCGCCTGCCCGAACGCGACCCTTATGCTCCTCGCGAGTGGCAGCCACATGAGAAACCCGCCCTACTGGGTTCGCCTTCCACACCCGAGCACACTACGCCAAAACGTATTGCCTACGGCGTCGTTGGCCTGCTGGTGTGCCTGACGGGAGCGCTGGGAAATGCGGTGGTGACCGCCAACCTGCAAAATCTGCAGGGTACCTTCGGGGCCTGGTCGACCGAAATCGCCTGGCTGCCCGCGGTCTACGTCATGACCAACATCTCTATCAACCTGCTGCTGGTTAAGTTCCGCCAGCAGTACGGTCTGCGCGCCTTCACGGAAGGTTTTCTGGTGCTGTACGTGCTGGTGACCTTTTTCCACCTGTTCGTTAACGATCTCAGTTCGGCGCTAATGGTTCGCGCCGCGCACGGGATGGTGGCCGCCGCGCTCAGCTCGCTGGGGATTTACTATCAGATCCAGGCCTGGCCTGCGAAACACCGCCTGAAGGCGCTCACCATCGGGATTACCGGGTCGTCACTCGCTATCCCTCTGGCCCGCCTGTTTTCGACCGAACTGCTGCAGCTGGACGAGTGGCGCGGGCTCTATTTCTTCGAGCTCGGGCTGGCGCTGATCTCCCTGGCCTGCGTAATAGCCTTAAAACTGCCGCCGGGCGACAGGCGCAAGGTCTTTGAGAAGAAAGACTTCATCACCTTCTTTTTAATGGCCCCGGGAATGGCCCTGCTCTGCGCCGTGCTCTCTTTAGGCCGTCTTGACTGGTGGTTCGAGGCGCCGTGGATCGGCTGGTCGCTGGCGCTGTCGCTGGTATTAATTGTGTCTGCCATCGTCTTTGAACATAACCGCACCAACCCGCTGCTGAACACCCGCTGGCTGTCGAGCGGCAGCATCGTCCGTCTGGGGCTCATCATGCTGCTGATCCGTATCGTGCTGGCAGAGCAAAACACCGGCGTCATCGGCTGGCTTCAGTACGTGGGGTTACAGAACGAGCAGATGACCCACCTGGCGTGGTCCATTTTCGCCGGGATCGTCTGTGGGATCGTCACCAGCTGTCTCACCATCAAGCCGACGAAACTTGCGTGGCCAATCATCACCTCTCTGGCGCTGATGATTGTTGCCTCGCTGCTGGACAGCCAGTCCAACAACCTGACCCGGCCGGATCAGCTGATGCTAAGCCAGTTTCTGCTGGGCTTCGGCAGCGCCTTCTTCCTGGCACCCGCCATGCTGGCCGCCATTGGCGGGGTGATCGCCGATCCGCGCAACCTGGTCAGCTTCTCGGTGATGTTTGGCATGAGTCAGAACCTTGGCGGCCTGCTGGGTTCCGCGATCCTCGGGACCTTCCAGACCTGGCGCGAGAAGTACCACTCTAGCCTGCTGGCGGACCAGCTCACCACGCTCAATCCGCTGGTCAACGAGCGTATCCAGATTTACACCCAGATGTACCAAAGCCTGATTGGCGACAGTTCGCTGCTGGGAACGCAGGCGATAACGCAGCTGCAAACGGCGACCTCGCTGGAGGCGAATATTCTGGCTTACAACGATACTTATCTGCTGACGGCGAGCATCGCTGCCGCCACGCTGGTCTGGATTTTATGGCGCTTGCTGCGCCTGCGCATCACTGCCCGTATGGCGCTTAAGAACGCCACCGGCAATAAATAATTGAAATAGTTCTGGAGAGTTTATGAGTCAGCAGGATGCCGCCAAAGAGCAGGCCAACACCCGCAAAAATGTGCGCATTGTTTCCGTTTTCACCGCCGCTGCCATCGGTATTGTCGGCGTACTGGTGATCCTTTATGCGTGGCAGCTGCCGCCGTTCACCCGCCACGCGCAGTTTACCGACAACGCCTACGTGCGCGGTCAGACGACGTTTATCAGCCCCCAGGTGAATGGCTATATCACCGAGGTGAAGGTTCAGGACTTTGTGCAGGTTAAAAAAGGCGACCTGCTGCTGCAGATTGATGACCGCATCTATCGTCAGCGCGTGCATCAGGCCGAGGCACAGCTGGCGATGAAAATTGCCGCGCTCAATAACAACCTGCAGCAGCGTAAAAGCGCCGAAGCGACGATCGCCAAAAACGACGCGGCGCTGAAGAATGCGCGCGCCCAGAGCCTGAAAACGCAGGCAGATTTAAAGCGCGTGAAGGATCTGACGGCTGATGGTTCCCTTTCTATTCGCGAGCGCGACGCGGCGCTGGCCAGCGCCGCCCAGGGCAGCGCCGATATCGACCAGGCTAAAGCCACGCTTGAGATGTCGCGTCAGGATCTGCAGACGGTGATTGTCAATCGCGGCGCGCTGGAGGCGGATGTCGAAAACGCGAAAGCGGCGCTGGAGCTGGCGCAGATTGACCTGCAAAACACCCGCATTATCGCCCCGCGCGACGGTCAGCTCGGCCAGATAGCCGTGCGTCTCGGGGCGTATGTGACCGCCGGGACCCATCTCACCACCCTTGTGCCGCCTCAGCACTGGGTCATTGCCAATATTAAAGAGACCCAGCTTGCGGAGCTGCGCGTTGGTCAGCCTGTCAAATTCACCGTCGATGCGCTGAACAACAAAGCGTATCAGGGCCGCGTGGAGAGTATTTCGCCGGCAACCGGGGTTGAATTCAGCGCCATCACGCCGGACAACGCCACCGGCAACTTTGTCAAAATCGCCCAGCGTATTCCGGTGCGCATCGAGGTGCTCGGCGAGCCAGAGGCGATCGCGCTGCTGCGTCCGGGCATGTCGGTGCAGGTGACCATTGATACGCGGGAGGCGAAGCCATGATCCTTCGCCCGATAGCCGGTCTGGTGCTGGCGGTGATGCTCGCCGGATGCCAGTCCGTCGACGTAAAACCGGCTCAGCCGACGCTGCAAATCCCCACCCAGTGGCGCGCCGATTCCGGTCCTGCCAGCCCGGCGGAGCAGCTCTGGTGGCGCAATTTCCATGACAACAACCTCAACCGCTATGTGGATCAGGCGCTTAAGAACAATAGCGACGTGCTGATCGCCCGCGAACGGATTAACGAGTATCAGGCGCGGGTCTTTGCGGCCGACGGCAGCCTGTTTCCTTCGCTTGACGCGGGCGTAACGGGGACGCGCGCCCGTTCGCAATCCGCCGCGACCGGGCTGCCGGTCTACGGCACGCTGTACAGAGGTAGCCTGACGGCGAGCTATGACGTTGATATCTGGGGCGTCAACCGCAGCACGGCCAGTGCCGCCGAAGCCTCGCTTGAGGCGCAAAAAGCCGCCGCTGCCGCCGCGGATTTGACCGTTGCGTCTTCCGTTGCCTCCGGGTATGTCACCCTGCTCTCGCTTGACGAACAGCTGCGCGTGACCGAATCGACGCTGAAATCACGCGAAGAGGCATTTAACCTCGCGAAACGTCAGTTTGAGACGGGCTACAGCTCGCGTCTGGAGCTGATGCAGTCGGATTCCGAGCTGCGCTCGACGCGAGCGCAGGTTCCCTTGCTGCAGCATCAGATTGCGCAGCAGGAGAACGCCCTGAGCCTGCTGCTGGGAAGCAATCCCGGCGCAGTAGCGCGCAGCGAAAGCTATGCGACGCTGACGCCGCTGAAGCTGCCGTCACAGCTGCCGTCTACGCTCCTGAACCGTCGACCGGATATCGTTCAGGCCGAACGACAGCTGGTTGCGGCAGACGCCTCGCTTGCCGCGTCGCGCGCGAGCCTGCTGCCGTCGATCAACCTGACCGCGACCGGATCGGTCCAGGATCGTACCCTTTCAGGCCTGCTGGACAACCCGCTTCAGCTCTGGAGCGTCGGGGGCAGTATTCTTGCCCCGCTGCTGAACCGCCAGGCGCTGAATGCGCAGGTAGACATTTCCCAGTCCCAGCGGAACCAGGCGCTGTACGCCTATGAAAAAACCGTGCGTAACGCGTTTGCCGAAGTGAACAACAGCCTTGATGCTTTTACGCGCTATCAGGAACAGCTGACGGAGCTGCTTGCACAGCAGGATGTGGCGCAGGAGACGCTGCGCATTGCGCAGAATCGCTATCGCAACGGTTATTCATCCTATCTGGACGTGCTGGACGCGCAGCGCACGCTGTTCTCGGTTCAGACCAGCGTCGTACAGGCTAAAAATAACCTGCTGCTGGCGCAGGTTGATTTGTATAAAGCGCTGGGCGGCGGCTGGAAGAACGCATGAACCGCCTTGCGCGCTGATGCCCTCACCCCGACCCTCTCCCACAGGGAGAGGGAGAAAAATCCAAGGAGTCAATCTATGCAACAACAATGGTCTGCAGTAGATAATTACATGATTTCTTCGCTTATTCCTGAAGATGACGTGCTGAGTCAGGTACTGGAAAACAACAAGCGCGCCGGGCTACCTGAACACGATGTTGCGGCCAATCAGGGGCAGCTGCTGGCGCTGTTCGTGCGCATGACGCAGGCAAGACGCATTCTTGAGATCGGGACGCTGGGTGCCTATAGCTCAATCTGGATGGCGCGCACCCTGCCGCCGGACGGAAAGCTGATTACGCTTGAGGCTGACCCGACGCATGCCGATGTTGCCCGCCAGAATATTCGCCTCGCGGGGCTGAACGATCGTATTGAATTAATTGAAGGCCCGGCGCTGAACTCGCTGGAGAATTTCGGTGACGTTCCGCCGTTTGACCTGATCTTTATTGATGCCGATAAGCCAAACAATCCCGGCTATCTGGAGTGGGCGCTGCACTATTCCCGTCCCGGCACGGTGATTATCGGCGATAACGTGGTGCGCGACGGCGAGGTCATTAACGGACAAAGCGACGACGCGCGCGTGCTGGGCGTGCGGCGTTTTATCGAGATGATTGGGGATAACCCGCGCTTAACCGCCACCGCGCTGCAAACGGTGGGGGTTAAGGGATGGGATGGGTTTACGCTGGCAATGGTGAACGGGTGAAAATTGTGCGGCCTGATGCCCTCACCCCGACCCTCTCCCACAGGGAGAGGGAGAAAACCGGGCAAGGGTTTTAACCGGAGATCTGCTCCATCGCCTGCAGAATACGCTTATCCGAAATCGGATACGGCGTACCGAGCTGCTGGGCAAAGAAGCTGACGCGCAGCTCCTCGATCATCCAGCGGATCGCCTGAACGTCTTCATCGTCGCGGCGCGCCGGCGGCAGCTTGTTTAGCCACTGCTGCCACGCCTGCTGCACGCTTTCCACTTTCAGCATCTGCGCGCGATCGCGGTGCGGGTCGATAGCCATTTTTTCCAGACGTTTTTCAATCGCCTGCAGATAGCGCAGCGTATCGCCGAGACGGTTGAAGCCGTTGCCGGTGACAAAGCCGCGATAGACCAGCCCCGCCATCTGCGCCTTCACGTCCGACAGACCCAGCGCCATGGTCATATCCACGCGCCCCTTCAGGCGCTTGTTGATATTGAACACGGCGGTGAGGATCTGCTCGACCTGTTTGGCAATCTCCACCACGGTGTCGTTCAGCTCCGCGCGCACCTTTTCATGAAGCTGAGCAAAGCCCTCTTCCGTCCAGACCGGACCGCCCGCCTCGTGGATCAGCTTGTCCACGCCGCAGGAGATGCAGTCGTCAATCAGATCCAGCACCTTGCCGTACGGGTTAAAGTACAGCCCCAGCTTGGCTTTGTTCGGCAGCTTCTCGTGCAGATACTTAATCGGAGACGGAATGTTCAGCAGCAGCAGGCGACGCAGCCCGCGCCACATCATCTGCTGCTGTTCCAGCGGGTTATCGAACAGTTTGATCGCCACGCTGTCGCGCTCGTCCACCAGCGCAGGCCAGGCTTTGACCTTATAGTTACCGCGCTTCTGTTCGTAGCTTTCCGGAAGCTGACCAAAGCTCCAGATATGTAGCCCGCTCTGCTCGATACCGTCGTCCGCCACCGCAGAAAGCGTCTCCTGAACTTTCCCTTTCAGCGACTCTTTCAGCTCGCTCAGCGAACGTCCTTCCAGCAGCTTTTTGTTTTTATCATCCACCACGCGGAAGCTGATTTTCAGGTGATCGGGCACCTGATCCCAGTTCCAGTCATCGCGGTCGATGGTGGTGCCGGTCATGCGCCGGAATTCACGCTCCAGCGCGTCCAGCAGCGGCAGCTCCAGCGGCGTGACGCGGCCTAAAAACGCTTCCGCGTAGTTTGGCGCAGGCACAAAGTTGCGGCGCACCGGCTTAGGCAGGGATTTGATCAGCGCAATCACCAGCTCGCGGCGCAGGCCGGGGATTTGCCACTCAAACCCGCCCTCATCGACCTGGTTTAACAGCGGCAGCGGAATATGAACGGTCACGCCATCCGCGTCGGCACCCGGTTCAAACTGATACGTCAGACGCAGCTTGAGGTTGCCCTGATGCCAGAAGTTCGGGTAGTCGAGCTTGCTGACCGACTCCGCCCCCTCTTTAATCAGCATGCTCTTTTCGAAGTTGAGCAGGTCCGGCGTCTCTTTGCTGGCTTTCTTCCACCAGCTGTCAAAATGGCGGGCGGAAATAACCTCGTGGCTAATACGCTGATCGTAAAACTCAAACAGCGCCTCATCGTCCACCAGAATGTCGCGGCGGCGGGACTTGTGCTCAAGCTCCTCCACTTCGGCGCGCAGCTTCAGGTTTTCGCGGAAGAAGGCGTGGCGCGTCTGCCAGTCCCCCTCCACCAGCGCGTGGCGGATAAACAGCTCGCGGCTGAGCGCAGGGTCAATCTGGCTGTAGTTGACCTTACGCGCGGCGACCACCGGCAGGCCGTAAACGGTCACCTTCTCGGTCGCCATTACCGCGCCCTGCGCGCGCTCCCAGTGCGGTTCACTGTACGAGCGTTTCAGCAGGTGCTGAGCCACCGGCTCCACCCATTCCGGATCGATACGCGCGGCAATGCGCCCCCACAGGCGGCTGGTTTCCACCAGCTCCGCAACCATGGTCCATTTCGGCGGCTTCTTGAACAGGCCGGAACCGGGGAAGATGGAGAAACGGGCGTTACGCGCGCCGGTATACTCCTGCTTTTCGGCGTCCTTCATCCCAATGTGGGACAGCAGGCCGGTCAGCAGCGCGATGTGAATTTCGCGGTACTCCGCCGGTTCGCTGTTAACCGGAATGCCCAGCTCTTTCACCACCTGGCGCAGCTGGGTGTAGATATCCTGCCACTCGCGCACGCGCAGGTAGTTGAGAAAATCCACGCGGCACTGACGGCGGAACTGGTTCGAGGAGAGCGCTTTCTGCTGCTCGCCGAGATAGTTCCACAGGTTTACGAAGGCGAGGAAATCGGACTCTTTGTCGTGGAAGCGACGATGCTTTTCGTCAGACGCCTGCTGTTTGTCCATCGGACGCTCGCGCGGATCCTGAATGGAGAGCGCCGAGGTAATGATCATCGCCTCGCGCACGCAGCCGTGCTTTTGCGCTTCCAGCACCATACGGGCCAGGCGCGGATCCACCGGCAGCTGGCTGAGCTGGCGGCCCAGCGGCGTCAGCTTGTAGACCGTGGCCTGCTCGTCGGTGGTAATGGCGCCGAGCTCTTCCAGCAGACGTACGCCGTCCTGAATGTTGCGTTTGTCCGGCGCTTCGACAAACGGGAACGCCGCGATATCGCCCAGCCCCAGCGCGGTCATCTGCAGGATAACGGACGCCAGGTTGGTACGCAGAATTTCCGGGTCGGTAAATTCCGGACGCGACAGGAAATCATCTTCGGAATAGAGGCGAATACAGATCCCTTCCGACACGCGGCCGCAGCGGCCTTTACGCTGGTTGGCGGAAGCCTGGGAGACCGGCTCAATCGGCAGCCGCTGGACCTTGGTGCGGTAGCTGTAGCGGCTGATGCGCGCCGTGCCCGGGTCGATAACGTATTTAATCCCCGGCACGGTCAGCGAGGTTTCCGCCACGTTGGTCGCCAGAACGATGCGTCGCCCGCCGTGCGGCTGGAATACGCGGTTCTGCTCGCTGTTTGACAGGCGCGCGTAAAGCGGCAGGATCTCCGTGTGGCGCAGATCGCGCTTGCTGAGCGCATCGGCAGTGTCGCGGATTTCGCGCTCGCCGCTCATGAAGATCAGAATGTCGCCCGCGCTTTCGTTGCCCAGCTCGTCAACGGCATCGAAGATGGCCTGCAGCTGGTCGCGCTCGGTATCATCCGCCTCTTCAACAATCGGGCGATAGCGCACCTCAACCGGATAGGTACGGCCAGAGACTTCGATAATCGGCGCATTGTTGAAATGCTTTGAGAAGCGTTCCGGGTCGATGGTCGCGGAGGTGATGATGATTTTCAGATCCGGGCGACGCGGCAGCAGCTCTTTCAGGTAGCCGAGCAGGAAGTCGATGTTCAGGCTTCGCTCGTGCGCTTCGTCAATGATGATGGTGTCGTACTGCATCAGCAGGCGATCCTGCTGGATTTCCGCCAGCAGAATACCGTCGGTCATCAGCTTGACCATGGTGTTATCGCTAACGTGGTCGCTGAATCGCACCTTGTAACCAATGCAGCCGCCCGGCTCCGTTTGCAGCTCTTCGGCAATACGGTTCGCCACGGTACGCGCCGCCAGTCGACGCGGCTGGGTGTGGCCAATCAGTCCTTTTAGCCCGCGCCCCAGCTCCATACAGATTTTCGGCAGCTGGGTGGTTTTCCCCGAACCGGTTTCCCCCGCGACAATCACCACCTGGTGGTCGCGTACGGCCTCAAGGATGTCCTGTTTTTTCTGGCTGACGGGCAGGTTTTCCGGGTAGGTAATCGCCGGACGCGCGGCTTCGCGCAGCACAACTTTCCCTGCCGCCTGTTCAATCTCTTTCGCCATCTCCTGGTAAATGGCCTGTTGTGCATCAGGATTTTTAACCTTCTTCACGCCGTGCAGACGGCGGGCAAAGCGCTGTTTATCGCGCAGCATCAGAGAATCAAGCTGTTGCAGGAGCATCGGGAAGGTTAATTTTTGTTGTTCTGTCATAGCGTTAAAGGGCAGTACACGCCCTGATAAACTCTCTTTTTAATGATTGCTATAGAGTACCACATCGACGCCTTTAGCGCCTTATTCAAAAAATTCGAACATAGGCTTCGATATATTGCGCTATCTCTGTGGCAGGATTGTGAATAGAGTGTCAACAAGCAACGGGGCAACCCCCTTCAATCAAATGCAACAACAGGAATCACCCATGAGCAAAGTATTAGTTTTGAAATCCAGTATTCTGGCAGGGTACTCTCAGTCTGGTCAGCTGTCTGATTACTTCGTTGAACAGTGGCGTGAACAGCATTCTGCTGACGAAATCACCGTGCGTGACCTGGCTGCAAACCCAATTCCTGTGCTGGATGGCGAGCTGGTTGGCGCGCTGCGCCCAAGCGATGCACCGCTGTCTCCACGTCAGCAGGAAGCTCTGGCCCTGTCCGACGAGCTGATTGCTGAGCTGCAGGCGCACGACGTTATCGTCATCAACGCCCCAATGTACAACTTCAACATTCCTACCCAGCTGAAGAACTACTTCGACCTGGTGGCTCGCGCTGGCGTAACCTTCCGTTACACCGAGAACGGTCCTGAAGGTCTGGTGAAAGGCAAGCGTGCGGTTGTACTGACCAGCCGTGGCGGCATCCATAAAGACACCCCAACCGACCTGGTTGCGCCGTACCTGAGCCTGTTCCTGGGCTTCATCGGCATCACTGACGTGAACTTCGTGTTCGCGGAAGGTATCGCTTACGGTCCGGAAGTGGCGACCAAAGCGCAGACCGATGCGAAAGCCGCAATCGACAGCCTGGTTGCAGCGTAAGATTTTGCCCTCTCACCGCCAGGTGGGAGGGTTTTTCTTTTCTCCCGCATTTCGTTATCATCCGCTCCCACTCTCCAGCCGGGCGGCCTGATGTCTGCGATTACTGATTCTTTTATAGCCCCACCGTGTCACGACGACATTGAGATCCTCTGGCAGGATGAACATCTGCTGCTGATCAATAAACCTTCCGGTCTGCTCAGCCTCTCGGGCAAAAATCCGCAAAACCTTGATTCTGTCCATTATCGTCTGGTCCAGACGTTCCCCGGCTGCACGCTGGTACACCGTCTGGATTTTGGCACGTCCGGGCTGATGGTGGTTGCGCGCAATAAGGCCATCAACGCGGCGCTGTGCCAGCAGTTCAGCCAGCGCAGCGTGGAGAAAGTCTACAGCGCCCTGCTTTGCGGACATCTGGAAAACGACGAGGGAGTGATAGACGCGCCGATCGCCAAAGACCCTGCGCTGTTCCCGCTGATGTCGATCTGCGCTATCAACGGTAAACCCGCCCGCTCCCGCTATCGGGTGGTGGAACGATTTTATCAGGGGACAGGACTGCCGTTAACGCGGGTGAAACTGACACCGGAGACCGGGCGAACCCATCAGCTGCGTATTCACTGCCAGCAGCTGGGGCACCCTATTCTGGGCTGCGATCTGTATGGCGGTCTTGACGCGCCGGGGACTGAGGAAACGCCCCGGCTGATGCTGCATGCCAGCGAGTTGAATTTTATTCATCCCGTGAGCGGAGAGCCGGTTAACGCCCGTCACGCCGCCCCGTTCTGAATGCGGTTTACCACATCAAATCGTCAGGGATTTTGAAGTCCGCGTACGGATCGTCTTCGTCCTGTTCTTCCTGACTGAGCGCGCTGTTTAACACGATGCTGTCGGCATCGCGCTGGGCAATTTTATCGGCCACCACCGCCGGAATAATCGCGTATTCACAGTCGCCGCTGGCGTTAATGACCAGACGGGCAATAGCCAGACGGCCGTTGATCAGCTGAGCCTGAGTTTGCTTGTCGACCTCGATTTTTTTGATGAGATTGCCGTCGGTGAAGTTAAAGGTAATGTTGCCTCTCGCCACGGTGATGCGGTTCATCTCAATCAGCTGCTTCACCTGTGCTTTAAACTCTTTCGCCAGCACGGCCTGCTTCTGCTGCTCGCTCAGCTGCTTGTCGCGCTCGATCTGCGCCTTTTTGTTCTCTTCTACCGCTTCACGAGCTTCACGCGCCTGAACGCGTGATTTCTTTGCCGTGCGCTGCACTTTCGCCGCTTTCTTGCTGCTGACTAAGCCCGCTTTCAGCATCTGCTCTTGTAAGGTGAGTTTTGTCATGATCGTTTCTAAACCGGTTGGAAATTTTGGGGATTATAGCGGGAATTGAGGAAAGAGTGCGACATTAGCAGAACCGTAGGCCGGGTAAGCGCAGCGCCACCCGGCATGAAGGCAGCGACACCTCAAGCATTACACTTCATGAACTTCGCTCATGTTGCATTGAAATTAAGTCACTTCCCCTACGCTGCGGGCTCAGGCATAAATTATGCATCGGCAACTTCTTAGCAACATGAACTTAGGATGCATAACCACAATGAGCAAAGCTTTCACATATACCCTTAAGCGCAGTTGCTTCGATGAGAATTACAACCCGTCAGAAAATACGCGTACGACCACCAACTTTGCCAACCTGGCGCGCGGTGAAAAACGTCAGGAAAACCTGCGCAATACGCTGGTGATGATCAACAACCGCTTTAACGCCTTAGCGCGCTGGGATAACCCAAACGCCGATCGCTACGCGGTTGAGCTTGAAATCATCTCTGTCGATTTGAACATTGGCGCGGAAAAACCGTTCCCGGCCATTGAGATATTGCAAACCACTATTGTCGACAAAAAAAATAACCTGCGTATCCCAGGCATCGTCGGGAATAACTTCTCTTCTTACGTGCGGGACTATGATTTCAGCGTGCTGCTGCTGGAACACAACAAGAACCAGCCGCACTTCAGCATTCCGGAAAAGTTTGGCGAACTGCACGGCAATATTTTCCGCCACTTTGTGAATTCGCCGGAATACAAAGAGAACTTCAGAAAGGGACCGGTGATCTGCCTGAGCGTCTCCAGCAAAGACACCTACCGCCGCACCGGTAACCAGCACCCCGTGCTGGGCATTGAGTATCAGCCGGATGGCGAGTCGCTAACGGAACAGTACTTCGCGAAGATGGGCCTGCAGGTTCGCTATTTCATGCCGGAAAACAGCGTGGCGCCTTTCGCGTTCTTCTTTACCGGGGATTTGCTGAGTGATTACACCGATCTGGAACTGATTGCCACCATCAGCACGATGGAGACGTTCCAGAAAATCTATCGCCCGGAAATTTATAACGCAAACTCGACGGCGGGACTGTACTACCGACCGGATCTGAACCAGCAGGATCACTCCTTAACCAAAATTGTCTATGACCGGGAAGAGCGAAGCCAGCTGGCGATTGAACAGGGCCGCTTTACCGAAGCGTACTTCATTAAGCCTTACCAACATATTCTTGAGCAGTGGTCTGATAACTACACGCTTTAATTCATTCAAAAAGGTCTTTTATTATGAAAACATTGCTCCCGACGTCTACGGCTGGCAGCCTCCCTAAGCCGACCTGGCTTGCACAACCCGAAACGCTGTGGTCACCCTGGAAATTACAGGATCAAGAACTGCTGGCGGGTAAACAGGATGCGCTGCGTCTGTCTCTGGATGAGCAGATCCGTGCGGGAATCGATATTGTCAGCGACGGGGAACAGACCCGCCAGCACTTCGTCACCACCTTTATTGAACACCTGAGCGGCGTGGATTTCGAAAATCGCCAGACGGTACGCATTCGTAACCGCTATGACGCCAGCGTGCCGACCGTGGTTTCAGCCGTTGCGCGTCAGAAGCCGGTATTCGTGGACGATGCGAAGTATCTGCGCCAGCTGACGGAAAAGCCAATCAAATGGGCCCTGCCCGGGCCGATGACCATGATCGACACCCTTTACGACGCGCACTATAAAAGCCGTGAAAAGCTGGCCTGGGAATTCGCCAAAATCCTCAATCAGGAAGCGCGTGAGCTAGAGGCCGCAGGCGTCGATATTATCCAGTTTGATGAACCGGCATTTAACGTCTTTTTTGACGAGGTGAACGACTGGGGTATCGCCGCGCTGGAGCGCGCCGTTGAAGGGCTGAAGTGCGAAACCGCCGTACACATCTGCTACGGCTACGGCATCAAAGCCAATACGGACTGGAAAAAGACGCTCGGCTCAGAATGGCGCCAGTATGAAGAGGCCTTCCCTAAGCTGCAGACGTCTAACATCGACATCATCTCCCTGGAATGCCACAACTCCCGCGTGCCGATGGATCTGCTGGAGCTGATTCGCGGTAAGAAAGTGATGGTCGGCGCGATCGACGTGGCAACGAACGCCGTTGAAACGCCGGAGGAAGTCGCCGATACGCTGCGTAAAGCGCTGCAGTTTGTCGATGCGGACAAGCTTTACCCGTCAACCAACTGCGGTATGGCTCCTCTCTCCCGCGAGGTTGCTAACGGCAAGCTGAGAGCGCTCAGCGCTGGCGCAGAAATTATCCGCAAAGAGCTCGGCGCGTAATCCTTTACGTTTGCCAGTACGGCGGCGTACCAAAGTGCTCGATGTAATAATCAATCACCGCCCTGACGTTCAGGGGCGGATGTCGGGCATCAGGATATATCGCCGCAATAGCCTGCTGTTCCGTATTGATGGCACACTCCAGCGAAGGGAGGAGCGGTATCAGTTCGCCGCGCTGGAGCTGCTCGCTCACCAGCCAGTCCGGGAACAGCACGATCCCCATCCCACCCAGCGCCGCAGCCAGTAACGCTTCCGCATTATTGGAGGTCATCAATGGCGTAACGGGATAGTGTATCCACGCCTCGCCCCTCCTGCGAAACAGCCAGCGGTTAGGCCCTGACGATCCGCGATAGACAAGACAGTGATGACGGTTCAGATCGTCCGGCCCTTCAGGCGCACCCTGTTTTCGCACGTAGTCTGGCGATGCCGCCAGATGATAAATCTGCTGCCCGAACACCCGCGCATGAAACGAGGAGTCCGTCAGCACGCCAATCCGGAAGATCACGTCGGCGGCATCCCGATGGGGATCGATAAAATCATCGGTCAGCGTCAGCTCTACGCTGAGGCGGGGATAGCGTTCCGACAGGCCGGGAAGGCCGGGTGCAATATGCTTCTGACCAAAAAACACCGGTCCGTTAATGCGGATCGCGCCGGAAGGCTCCACCGCACGCGCGTCCAGCTCCCGGCGCGCCTCTTCCAGATTTTCCGCCATCGACCGGGCATAGCGAATAAACAGATGACCGCTTTCCGTCGGGATGACGGCCCGCGTATTGCGGTAGAAAAGCTGTTGACCGAGCGCATCCTCAAGCTGGTGGATCACGCGCGATATCTGCGAGGCCGATATCCCCTGCCGCCGCGCCACGACGGAGAAATTCTGCGCTTCATACACGTCAATAAAGATCAGCAGCGCGCGGACGTTGATGTTGCTGGCGTCGACCATTAATGCATATCCTGCAAAGGTGTTTCCAGCATTATGGCATTTTTCTCACGAGGCTGCCGACGTAATCTTCTTCGCCTGAAAACGGAGGAAGCGTAATGCAGTTTGTGTTGATTTTACTGGTGATTGCCGGCGGGATGGGCCTCTCCGTCGAGGCGGGACTGCTTGGGCCGCTGGGCGGCGAAGTGGGTGACTTATGGGCGACGTTCAGCATCTTCGGCGTAGGCGCCGCGCTGACGTTTCTGCTGATGCTGTTTTTCAGCCCGCGTAATAGCCCGTCGTTTTTCGCACAGCCCGGCTGGCAGCTGCTCGGCGGCGTGCTTGGCCCTGTTTACGTGGTCATTTTGACCGTTGCGACCCCCGCTATCGGCATCGCAATGACCATGATTGGCATTCTGGCCGGTCAGGTCTTTAAAAGCCTGATCATCGATCACTTTGGTCTGCTGGGTACGCCGCACCGGAAGATAAACGCGAAACGCATCGTGGCGCTGGTTTTTATTATTGCCGCACTGGTTCTGGTGGCACAGGGGTAAACGTATGACACTGATTATGATTCTTCTGGCCGTCTGTGGCGGCGCAACGCTGAGCATACAGGCAGCAATTAACGGGCAGCTCGGCAGCAGCGTGGGCGTTTTCAAGAGCGCGTTTCTGACGTTTTCCGTCGGCGCGCTGGTGACCGCCCTGCTCATTTTCTTCTTTGAGCCTAAGCAGGCGGTCACGCTGCTGGACGTGCCGAAATGGCAGCTCCTCGGGGCGATGTTTGGCGTGCCCTATATCGTGATAATGGTGCTCGCCGTACAGCGGATCGGCACCGCCGTCGCCACGGTGGCGGTGATATTCGGCCAGCTCGCCATGAGTATGCTGATTGATAACTTTGGCTGGCTGGGCAATCCCGCCATTCCGTTTTCACCGAGCCGTCTGCGCGCGGTGGTGTGCCTGGGGATTGCCCTGTACTTCATCTACTCCAGCAGCAAAACCGGCAGCGTCCGCGACTAAGCTGAGGTCTTACGGGTAAAGAACAGCGTCACCGTGGCGACGGTGACGCCAAATTTCTTCATCTCGGTTTTGTTAAACAGATGGGTCTCATCCTGCAGGTACATCCAGTCGTCGAAGTTCAGCAGCCAGGTGCTGCCGTTGGCCGTCACGTTCATGCTGTAATGCCAGTTAAAGGCGTTGCCTGCGGCCTGTCCCGTGGCAACTCCTTCAATATCCCCTGCAGTTCCCTCGTAGCGATCGTTCCCCACGCGGCGAATATGCCAGACCCGCTGCTGCTTCTCGCCATCGTCGTAGACAAAGTGCTCATTGAGCGTCAGCGTATCGCCGATAACGTCCCCGGCAATCTCAACGTGGAAACGGCGGATCTGCTTGCCGCTGCGATCCTGCACCATTCCCCACGCTTCGGTTTTGCCCTGAAAGTAGTGGAAGATATCAAGCCGCGGCTGCTGCTGGCGATACTCGGCCACCTCCGTGCTACAGCCCGCCAGCAGCATCGTGAATGCCAGCGCCATCATCAGGATACGTTTCATTTTTGGCCTCCGATTAACTGCTGACGCAGCTCAGGATATTGCGTGCGGGGATCGAGCCAGATGGCCAGAAAACGGGTGCTGAACGCTTCCGACTGGCGTGGTCCGAGTGGAATAAAGGTTTTCCGGGCAGCCGACTCGCGGTACCAGAACTGCCCCTGCTTATCGTTGAGAACAAACGCCAGCTGTGAGCCCGGTCGGACATCAGGCCACAGGGACTGGAGCATCCGCAGCCAGGCTTCGCTTTGCGGTTCCTGCGCCAGGATGCCCTGCGCCTGCCACTGGTCGCGGGTCGCCTCAACCAGTTCATCGCGATCGATGTCGCGCGCATAGGTAATGATCAGCGCCTGATCCTGGTCCCGGCTGTAACGCCCATCAGGGGTGCGCAGCTGGGAGGTATAGACGGTGAAAGGTCCCCAGGTGAGCGTGGCGTCCCCCACCTTACGCCAGGCAAGCCAGTCGGCGGCCTGGGCAGCAGGCACAACCAGCGCCAGCCAAAGCAGCAAAACCGCAGCTCTCATTTTTGTCTCCCCATCAGCAGGTGGAAAAACAGCATCAACACCAGCCAGCCCGGTGCCATCCAGCTCACGACGATAAAGGTCGGCTCCAGAAACGTGATGCCCCCTAGCCGCTCGCCAAACAGGTAGGCCACCGGCCCCCCCGCGGCGGCCAGCAGGGTCAGCAGCCAGCCGGGTAGCGTGGTGGTGCGCGTCAGCTGCGTCCAGACCGTGGCGAACATCAGCCACAGTGCCACCATCCATAACGGCATCAGGGACTCGCCGGTGAAGGCAATCAGCCCGGTCAGGGCCCAGAGGGCATCCAGCAGGCTGCCCGCCGCCGCCAGCCCAATGGCGTAAAAACGGTATGCAGGCGGCAAGAGCAGGCACGCCAGGATCGCCAGCGCGAGCCAGATAATCAGGCCCTGTTCGCGAAAGAGCACCACCAGCGCCCAGTAAAGGTCGAACGCGACGGCCAACAGGAAGACCTGAAAATACCGTCTCATACGCGCTCGGCGGTCAGCTGCACCACGCTGATGGTGCGAGCGTTAAACCCGGCTTCGCAGTAGCCGAAGTAGTACAGCCACATGCGGCGGAACCGTTCATCGAAGCCGAGCTTTTCAATCTCCTGCCAGGCGTGGACAAAGCGCTGCCGCCAGTGGGCCAGCGTGCGGGCGTAGTCGGGGCCCATGTCGAAGAGGTTACGCACCACGAAATCGGTGTGGCGCGTCATCAGCTCGTTCATCGCGGTAATGCTCGGCAAGAAACCGCCGGGAAAAATGTAGCGCTGGATAAAATCGACGCTTTTGCTGTAGTCGCGATAGCGCTGGTCCTGAATGGTAATGGCCTGAATTGCCATCCGTCCTCCGGGGCGCAGCCGCGCCTGGCAGGTGCGGAAGAACGTCGGCAGATAGCGTTGCCCGACGGCCTCAATCATCTCTATTGAGACCAGCTTGTCGTACTGTCCGGTAAGGTCGCGATAGTCGCAGAGCAGTACCTCAACGCGATCCTGCAACCCGGCGCGGGCGATCCGCTCGGTCGCCCAGATATATTGCTCCTGCGACAGCGTAGTGGTCGTTACCCGACAGCCATAATGACGGGCGGCGTATTCCGCCATCGCGCCCCAGCCGGTGCCAATTTCCAGCAGGTGGTCACCCGGGCTTAGCGCTAGCTGGTTACAGAGGCGCGCCATTTTGGCCTGCTGGGCCGCCGTCAGATCCTGCTCGTCAGCGGTAAACAGCGCGCTGGAATAGAGCAGCTCCTTATCCAGAAAATGGGCATAAAAGGTATTGCCCAGATCGTAATGGGCGGCAATATTTTCGCGCGCCTGCAGGCGGGAGTTACGCCGCGTCCAGTGGCGTATCCGCTCCAGCGGCCTGCCGAGCAGGCGGAACCCGTTTTCCAGACGACCGAGCACCTCGCCGTTGAGCGCCAGCAGCTCCAGAAGCGGCGTGAGGTGCGCGGTTTCCCATTCGCCGTCCATCCAGGCTTCTGCCGCAGCAAGGCTCCCGCCCGTTAAGACACGCCAGTAGACGCCGGGCGTGAGGATCTGCACGTCGGCATGCAGCGCGGAGGACGTCTCGCCAAAATGAAAGGTCTGTGCCCCTTCACGCAGCGTGAGCGAGCCGCCGCGGATGCCGCTTAACAGACGAAACAGCAGCCATCGCGCGAGGCGGACGTTGCGCGGGATATCGGGTTCTAACGCAAAGACGGGATCGGTCATGAGCGTTCACTCCTGCTGACGGGGTGGTTATACAGCGGCACGCGCTTGAGCCACAGGCGCAGCGCCTGCCAGTAAATGGCAAAAACGGTTTTCAGGGTCATGAGCGGGATGCGCAGCAACAGCGAGCGCAGCGCGGGGCGCGTCAACGGCTCCCGGCGCAGCGCGAGCGTGGCGTCAAAGACCTTCGCTTCCTGATGATTTTCAATGTGCATATGCAGCGAGTTATCCGGGTCGTTAAAGCGCCAGTGGTAGATCATGTCCATCGGGTTGAAGGGGGAAACGTGAAACGCTTTTTCCGTGGGCTGCGCATCCTGTCCGTTGACGGCATAGTAATGGCGTTCATTCCACGGCGTGTTGCGAACCTCCGCCAGCACCCAGCGCAGCGTTCCCTTCCCGTCGTAGCAGTAGTAAAAGTTGACCGGATTGAAATGAAAGCCGAAATAGCGCAGCTGCGTCAGAAGCATGACCCGCCCGTCCGGGCGTTCTCCGGTCAGGCTCTCCAGCCTGCTCAGCACGTTCTCTTTGAGCGGCGTACCGAGCGGGTAGTCGGCGTCGTGGAACGAGGCGCCGGCAAAGCGATTGCGCCGCACGCCGACGGACGACAGCTGTGTCAGTTCATCGAGATCCAGCCAGGCCATAAAGACGCTGTAGCTAAATTCATGGGTTTTCGGCTGGAGGCGACGGTGGCGTAAGACGCCGTGGTAGAGGCAGCTGTTCATCTCAGTTCCCCCTCTCCGGCCGCTATCGCATTGACCACGTCCAGCGCGCTGCGCACGCCATCTTCATGAAAACCGTTGTACCAGTAGGCCCCGCAGTACCAGCTCCGGTTATGACCGTTGATCTCGCCGCGCCGCGCCTGCGCCCGCCAGCTTTGCGGGTTAAACAGCGGGTGTTCATAGACAAAGCGTTGCAGAACGAAGCGTTCATCTACCGGCGCGTCCGGATTCAGGGTGACGCAGAACAGCGGACTGCCCGCAGGCAGCCCCTGCAGGATGTTCATGTTGTAGGTGACGCAGGCGCTGGCCTGTTCCTGCGCGCTCAGGCGGTAGTTCCAGCTGGCCCACGCGCGCTGCCGCACCGGCAGCCAGCGCGGATCGCTGTGTAAAACGACCTCGTTGCGCTGCCAGCCGATATCGCCCAGCACCTCGCGCTCCGCGGGGGTTGGGTCATCAAGCATCGCCAGCGCGCTGGCGGAGTGGCAGGCAAAAATCACCCGATCGAAGGTCTGGCTGCCGTTTTCGAGCTGAAGCGTAACCCCGTGCGCGTGGCGGCTTACCCGCTGCACCGGCGCGTTCAGGTGCAGCTTCAGGCGGTCACCCAATTTTTCCATCATCGCGCGGATATACTCCCGCGAGCCGCCCGGCACCACGTACCACTGCGGGCGCTGGGTGATATCCAGCAGGCCGTGGTGGTGGAAGAAGCGCAAAAAGAGCGGCAGCGGGAAACGCTTCATCTCCTGCAGCGACGATGACCAGATGGCGGCCCCCATCGGCAGAACGTAGTGCCGCGCGAAAAACGTCGTGAAGCCGTGCTGTTCCAGAAACGTCTGCAGCGTGGCGTTCGGGTCCACCTCCCCGTCCAGCGCCTGTTTCGCCAGACGATTGAAGCGCACGATCTCCCCGAGCAGCCGCCAGAATGCCGGATTCACCAGGTTTCGGCGCTGGGCAAACAGCGACGTCAGGGTGTGTCCGTTGTACTCCAGCCCCGTTGCCGGGTTGTGCACCGAAAAGCTCATCTGCGTTTTTTGCCCGCTGATGCCCAGCTCGCTGAGCAGGCCCATAAAGCGCGGATAGGTGCGATCGTTGTAGACGATAAACCCGGTATCGATCGCGTATGTGCCCTGTGGCGTCGTCACGTCAACCGTTGCGGTATGGCCGCCGGGCGTGGCGCCCGCTTCAAACAGGGTCACCTGATGGTGTCCGGCCAGGCGCCAGGCGCAGGTCAGCCCGGCAATGCCGCTGCCGATAATCGCAATGTTCATGAACGCACCATCCTGCGCAGCAGCGCGCGCTGAAGAAACGCGGGCAGCCCGGAGAGCAACCGCAAAATAAAGCCGAACCCGTCAGGAAACGCAATATGCATTTTCCCTGCCGCCAGCCCGGTACGGATCGCCCTTACCGCCTCGTCGACGCTCACCCTGCCCGGCATGGCAAAATCGTTTTTGCGCGTCAGCGGCGTATCGACAAAGCCCGGGGAGACCACCGTCACGGCAATCCCTTTTGGCTCCCAGTCAAGACGCAGACTTTCGGCAAACCAGCTCAGGGCCGCTTTAGACGCGCCGTAGGCCTCTGCGCGAGGAAAAGGCAGCCAGTGGGCCATCGAGCTCACCAGCACCACGCGGTTGCCAGCAGCCAGCTGCGGCTGCAGCGCGTCAAGGCAGTTCACCGGGCCAAGGAAATTTGTCGCCATAACCCGCTCCACCAGCGCCGCATCCACCACGCCCTGCTCGAGGTATTCGCAGGTACCGGCGCAGAGAATAATCAGATCGGCGTAGCTGCCGGTCAGCGCCTGGCGACAGGCGTCCCTGTCTGTCATATCGAACAGGCGAACGGTGAGATTGGGGCAGGTCTGATGCAGCGCTTCAAGACGCGCCGGATCGCGTCCGCAGGCAATCACGTGGTAGCCGTCAGCGGCATAGGATTTCGCCAGCCCGGCACCGATGCCCGAGCTTGCGCCGGTAATCAGCACCGTCTTCATGATTTGACCCTCCGCTTCACGCCGCGCACCGCCCAGCCAAGCAGAGGAAGATGTTCGTAGATCATCTCTCCCGCATCGTAGTAGTCGCGCTGGTGCGTGATGAGATCGTTTTCCGTCTGCACCACTGAACACCCCGGCAGTTCAAGCGGCTCTCCCCCGGCGATGCGCGGGTGCGACCAGTGCATCACCCAGGTGACAACAAACCGGCTTCCGCTGCACAGCGGCGAATCGATGGAAAAACGGCAATGCTCGACGTTGGCCAGCAGATGGGTGAAATAGCGCTGAAGCGCGAAAATCCCGTCATGCTCGCCAAACGGATCGATAAGCGTGGCATTCGAATGGTAAAGCCCCACCAGCGCGGACGGCGGCTGGCTATCCAGTGCGGCGTAGTACTCAACAAACCGACTCACGACAGAGGGCAAAGTGCTCATGGGTCACATCCTGGCTGTAAACAACGTGGCGTAATCGCATAATTAAAACTTACACAATTAACGTTATTTGTCCAAGTTTGTGGTGATTTATTTTTTATTTTAGATATACATCAATAGCTTAAGGATAGACAAAAGAGTGGATTTTGTAGGCCGGGTAAGGCGAAACCGCCACCCGGCTTTCACTTTCAGGATATCCTTAAGGCAAACTCGCCGGTCTTCTTCCAGGCTTATCCTTTTTATTCATAAGGATGCCCTCGTGAAACGTTTCTTTCTCTCCCTTTTCTCCAGCCCGGAATCCTTACTGCAGGTGATGAGTCAGCAGGAAATCATTGAAGCCGTCGAAGATGGCGATCGCATCATTATCGACCAGGACGGGAACGCCTCGGTGAACTACAAAAGCAACGAGGTGCGTCAGGATTTTCTGCGTCACGTCAACACGCTGAAGAGGGCCTGATATGGGAACGGCGATATTTATGGTGCTGATGGTATGCGGGTACTGGTACACCAGCCGCGACCTGTCGACCCGCTTTAAAATCAAGCGCTCATTTGGCTGGGACGTCTATTTCCTTGTGGCGCTGTACGGCTGTATTTTCGTTCTGCAGGGCGTGATTGCCACCGGTCTGCTCTGGCTGCTCCTGCTTACCCTTTCTGCCGCCAACAACGCTTTTCACTTTGCCTCACCGAAATATACCGACTGGCAAATCGACTTTATGAACTGGAGCTTTTTAGGCATTCAGGCGCCGGTGGTCGTGATGCTGGCGTTTGCCATCCTGTTTTGCCTCTACCGCTCTAACTGGGCAGGCAGCGCCAGGCTGGACGGTGAAAGCCGGAAAAAGCTCTACAAACGTCTGGCGCAGTCGAGCGGTATCGAACAACTGCTGTACCAGTGTATGGAGCAAGGCGAACTGGCGCAGGTTACGCTCCGGTCGAGGCGGATTTACGTCGGCATGATCCACACCGCGACGCTGGAATATGAAAAAACGGCCAATATCGTGCTGATCCCGATGTTAAGCGGGTACAGAGACGCGAAGACGATGAACTTTCGCATCGAGAATAATTACAGCAAGTGGTATGCGGAGCATGACATCACGCTCGACTCTGAACCCCGCAGCGCCATGTCATTCCGGAAGGTGATTTTACTCAATCAGATCGAGAGCCTCTCACTGTTCGACCCCGCCAGCGCCAGCGCGCTGTCGCTGGCACAGCATGACGCGCATTCTAAAGAGGCATCCCCATAATCCTGATTATGCTCTGCTGTGAAGCGGTTTCGAAAAGGACGTTCTTAACGCAGAGCATGCCCTGCTT
Organism: Enterobacter sp. 120016; assembly: GCF_018383635.1. Taxonomy (NCBI): domain Bacteria; kingdom Pseudomonadati; phylum Pseudomonadota; class Gammaproteobacteria; order Enterobacterales; family Enterobacteriaceae; genus Enterobacter; species Enterobacter sp. 120016. The sequence continues at coordinate 25,486 of NZ_JAHAWC010000011.1, forward strand.
CTGGTAGAACCGGTACGCTCCCGCGTTCTGCTCAAGCACCTCCAGCCAGAGATAGTCTTTCCCCCTGCTCCGGGCCATGTCGGTGATGCTGTTGAACATCACCTGACCATAGTTCTTGCTGGTCTCAGCGGGATCGAGGTAGAGCTTATTGAGGAGAACGCCCTTCTTGTCCGTTTCCGGGATCCTGGCATCCCAGGTCACTTTCATGAATCCCACTGGCCGATCGGTCTCGGCAACATACCAGGAAACAGCGTTGTCTTTCAGGCTCTGTTCAAGTACAGAAAGCGCGTAATCGCCGTGCAGAAAATCCTTCATCTCTGACTCTGACACCCACAAATGCTGAAAATGGGCGGGGTAAATGCGGTATCCAAGTTCGCTTAAGAGCGCAGAATCGGCCCCGGTGGCCTGTCGAATTCGAAGAGACATGGAGGGTATCCTTACTAACCCGCTTTACGTGTGATGCCGCGCGAAACGAGAAAGACAAAAAACAGTTAAATTCTTGCGACATATATTATTGTGGTGAACGACGTTAAGTACAGCCTGCAGGTGATGGATCTCGCCCTGACACACCAAAACGGGTGGGTGAAAACGCTCACCAGTTCGCGCTAGTCTGGCTGTGATGAATGGAAGATCAGGACTCGCGATTAGAAGGTATGGAAATTATTTTGATGCGACATGGAGAACCCCATTACAGGGGCGCGCCAAAGGTCTCGTGCAGGGAAATGGCCGGGTGGATCGACAGCTACAACCACTCTTCGACGGGCAGTGACAGGCCGCCTGAAATGGCTCAAATCCAGGCGTACCGCGCGCTCGCTTTCCTCAGCAGCCCTCTCCCGAGAGCCCTCTCATCGTTAAAAACGCTGGGGTGTGAACCGGGCGTAATTGATGATGTATTTCGGGAAGCGGAACTGCCGGTATTTCGTATCCCAGGGTTACGGTTATCGCCTTTTTACTGGGCGGCGCTGTTTCGTATACTTTGGCTCTGCGGCCTGTCTGGCGAGGCAGAGTGCGTTAACAGCGCAAAAAAGCGTGCCGCTAGGGCGGCCGAGATCCTCGTGACGGCGGCTAAGGGATCCGACGGACCCGTTTTGCTCATGGGGCATGGGATCATCAATCGGTTTATTGCAAAAGAACTGATTGCATCAGGCTGGAAAGAACAGACTCGTCCGGGTAAGGGGTATTGGGGAGCGGGTGTTTACAGCGTTGTGTAGCGGCACATGCGGAGCCGAGGGTTTTTAATCCTCGGCGCTCGGGTCATCGGGTCTGGCTAAGAATAATGCGATCGAACAGACGGTCACCCAACCAGACGCGCATGCCGATGAGCATCCTGGCATACTTGCCGGCTGCATAGCGCGTACGCGGGTGAGGACTTTTAACGGCGCGGGCAACCACGTCCGCAATCACCTTCGGGTCACTGCCTTTGCCATTCCCATAAGCATTTTTGACCGAGTTCGCCACGTTCCCCACCAGATGACCATAAGGGCCACTTGCTGAACGTTTGACAAAATTGCCGCTGACCACAGCACCAAAGCCTGTCTCGATTAAACCCGGTTCAACAATCACAACCTTAATGCCAAATTCAGCCACTTCAAGACGCAGACAGTCAGACCATCCTTCGAGCGCATGTTTCGTTGCGTGATACCATGCTCCCAGAGGGGTGTAAATCTTCCCTCCTATCGAAGTGATGTTGATAATGTAGCCACTGCGTCTGGCGCGCATGGTCGGGAGCAGCAGCTGCGTAAGGCGGGCCGCACCAAACACGTTAACCTCAAACTGATAGCGAGCTTCATCAATACCGATCTCTTCTACCGGCCCATAGAGCCCAAAACCCGCATTGTTGACCAGTACGTCAACCCCACCCGTCTGCGACACGATGGTATCCACCGCAGCCAAAATGTCTTCATCACGTGAGATATCCATCCGCAGAGGGCGCGCGCCAAGCTGGGCGAGATCGTTCATTTTCTCAACGCTGCGGGCAGCAGCGTAAACCTGATAGCCATCCTGAATAAGACGACGGGCGATGACTTTGCCCATACCTGACGATGCACCGGTGACCAGCGCGGTTTTCTTGTCCTGAGTAAACATAAATACCTCGGTGAGTAGACTGTCGTTAGTTTGCCCTCCCTCGGCCCCGCGTTAACTAGCGCATCGCGCCATATGACTCGCAAACTGCGCCATTATAGCGATAGATATGCCCGGATTTACTCAAGGCGCATGGCTGTTCTGGCCGCTTCAGGAGTCTGGCCCGTCCAGGTCATAAATGCGCGATAGAATGAGTTAGGATCTTCGAAACCCAGTAAAAATGCGATCTCATACCCGGAAAGACGTGTATTGCAAAGATAATGACGGGCCAGGTGTTCACGACACGCGTTGACAAGGTTGCGAAAATTATCCCCTTCCTGCTCAAGCCTGCGCTGCAGCGTGCGTTTGCTCATTCCCAGGCGCTCCGCCGCTTTTTCAATTGTCGCTTCGTTACCGGGAATAAGTTCCAGGAGTACCGCACGAACGCGCTCGGCGGTTGAAGCCTGTTCATTTAACTGACCGAGACGACGCTGCAGTTCCGGTTCAAATACCTGCCACATCCCCTCATTTACCGTTAAAAAGGGCCGAAGCGCTTCGGCTGCGGAAAAGCTGATGGCAGGCTGTTCTCCGTATTGCACGTCAGTACCAAAGAAACGCGAAAAGTGGCTGTTTTGAACCGCTGACGGGAGCGCAGAAACGCAGATCCGTAAGGGATTAACCGGTTCGCGGGTCCCCAGCCGCAGAAGTTTGAGCAGGAAGCCCAGCTCTGCCACCTGCAGAAACGGCGGGAGATCTGTCGCAAAAAGCCAGCGCGGTGAAACGGTAAGGTTGCCGTTTTGGTCGACCGTTGTCTCCAGAACCATGGGGGCAATAAGCTGTTTATATCTGGCCAGACGCTGGACAGCCTGCATCATATTGCTACTGCACAGTGCGGCAAAAAGTGGCGGATCAAACACATCCGCAGAGATCAACTCAATGAGCGGGACAGGAAAGGCAGGATCGTTCGTTTCGGCCTCCAGCGCGTTCCAGAAGCGGATGTATTCATTCGTATCGAGTCCGCGCGCTTTTTGCAAAAAGAGATCGTCAGGTAATCCTGCCCTGCGGAGAATGCGTTCTGGCTCAAGCCCCGCGTCTTTCAGCAGCGTTTTCCAGCTTATATCGAGGGCGAAAGTACGGTTATAGGCCATTTGCTCATTCCCGGTGTGAAGGTTATTCAACGCTTAGCGCTATTGCTCATCCACGGGTGAACTGGCGCTATGCAGTATTGTTGGCTGGCAGGTCACCGGGAAATTCAGTGAGTTAGCAATAAAGCAAAGCTCATGAGCGCGGTGATGGAGTTCCACCGCGAGATCGATATCATCCCCAGGACGAAGCGTGATGTAGGGTTTGAGCACGATAGAGGTGAAGCATCCTTTTTCTCCTTCGCGCATCGTTCCTTCCGCCCGGTCAATATAGGTATAAACGCTTATCCCCGCTTCCGCGCAAAGATGCAAATACCATAATTTGTGACAGGCAGAAGCTGACGCGACAAGAAGATCTTCAGGATTCCAGCAAGATGCATCGCCAAGAAACGCAGGATCTGATGAGCCTGAAATCGGAGATTTATCACCCGCCGTGATGTCATAAAGCCGATCGTAGGCTTTATAGGATTCCGTCCCCCGGCCTTTGTTCCCTTTCCACTCAACCTTAACCTGATAATGATGCTCACGATGGCTCATCTTGATGCTCCCAATAATGATATCCGATGGATTTTGCTGACAATGTTTGTTCGCACATCCCCTGTCTCGACGTAAGCTATCAGATGGTATACCATTATTCCATCTTTTCTGGAGAAACAGTATGCAACTGAACGCCCTTTCGACGCCGGACGTGCTCGCCAGTGAATTAAGAAAGATGATCAACAGCGGACGTATGCGTGATGGAGAGAGGCTTGTTGAAAGGGATCTCGCCAGTCATTTTTCTGTCAGCCGAATTCCCATGAGAGAAGCGATCAGACAGCTTGAACGCGATGGGCTGGTGGAAATTTTCAGGAATCGCGGCGCTGTTGTGAGAACGCTATCCGTCGAGGATCTGGATGAGATTTACTCTCTACGCGCCTTGCTGGAAGGTGAAGCCGTCTTTCAGAGCGCGAAAACCGTTAGCTCTGATACGCTGATGAGGGCCGAACTGGCGCATGCGCTGCTCGCCAGAACGACTGAATTTGAAATGCAGGGCACTCTAAACCGGGAGTTCCACGATCTTCTCTACAGCGGGTGCAAAAACCAACGCCTGCTGAGGCTGATTAATGATACCCGCAATCAGATAGAGCGGTATGAATACCTTCAGCGAAAGCTCCTTTTCGAAACCCCGGTTTTTCAGGATGACCATGAAGGTATCATTACAGCCTGCAAGGAACGGGATGCAGAGAAAGCGCGAGCTGAAGTCATGCGACATATTCATAGTGCCGGAGAAATGCTGAAAACGTTTATCAGCCGTCGCGTTGAGGGTTAAGGGGAAATCTCATTAGCCCCCCATTAACCCGGCTAATGCCCTCTTCAACGAATTGATGACCTCATCCGTATCCATACCCATTTGCGCATGAATAATTGCGCCGTCAATGAGCAGCATGATCTCATTGACGACGCGCTCGTCAGCGATCTTCGTCAGCGATGCAATCATTTTCTTTGTTTCGCATTTATGACTGCGGCAAATCTCTTTTATTTCGCTTTCAATATCTTCCGATTTTGCCTCTGCGCTGGCGTTAATAAACGCGCAGCCGTGAAACTCGGGCGAAATAAACCATTCATAAAGCGCTGAAGATATCGCATCAGCAGGTATTTCACCTTCGACGAGATGTCGACGCAGCGTGGTCTCAAACCAGCTCATCCATATTTCATGCCGATAATGCAAATAGGCAAGAATAAGCAAGCTTTTACTCGGAAAATGGCGATAGAAAGTCACCTTGGTCACTTTAGACGCTTTAATCAGCGTATCCACCCCCGTCGCCCTGAAGCCCGTGGAATAAAACAGATCGTGCGCCGTGAGTAATATCTTATCTCTGACGCTAATTTTTGTATCGTTGCCTGCGGGTTCTTTTTTCACTTTTGGGTAGCCTCAAAACGGATGTTGACAGCGTTATTTTAGAGGCATAGATTACCTCACGTAGACAGACCTGTCTATATCATATAACGCAGAGGTAATAGCAATGAACACTCGTCCTCCTTTACCGCCCTTCACGCGTGAAAGCGCCATCGAAAAAGTCAGGCTGGCAGAAGATGGCTGGAACAGCCGCGACCCGGCGAAAGTCGCGCTTGCCTATACGCTGGATACCCAGTGGCGCAACCGCGCAGAGTTCGCCACTAACCGCGAAGAAGCCCGGGAGTTTCTGGAGCGGAAATGGAAAAAAGAGCTGGACTATCGTCTGATTAAAGAGCTCTGGGCATTTACGGATAACCGGATCGCGGTGCGCTATGCCTATGAATGGCATGATGATTCCGGCAACTGGTTCCGCTCGTATGGCAATGAAAACTGGGAGTTTGAGCCGGACGGACTGATGAAGCGACGCTTTGCCTGCGTAAACGATATGCCGATAAAAGAATCCGAGCGTCTGTTCCACTGGCCGTTGGGCAGACGCCCGGACGATCACCCCTCGCTGAGCGATCTTGGCTTATAGGATTTTCGCATCACTCCGGGCCGACCCGGAGTAATGAATTTACAGGGCGCCCAGCTGTTTCATCAGCGTCAGGTTGTCCTCAATATGCCAGTTAGCCACAATCTTACCGTCAGCGATCTCATAAATATCCGTGGCGATAAAATCTATTTTCTGCCCCTTTCCTTTCAGCTTGCCAAATGTCCCGGTGAAGGTACCGTGAAAATGTAAATGCGAAACCACGCGATTGCCTGAAATAATCATTTGCTCAACGTCACAGCGCAAATCAGGCACGGCGGTACGAAACGCCCGGGAGGCTAAAATAGCGCCTTCGGGACCCTGCTTACGACCTTCCGGAGGCGTTTTATCAACAAAACTTGCCGCCAGGGCATCACGGGCCAGCGTTTCATTACCGGTGTTCCAGAACGAGGCATATTCACGGGAAACAGCTTCATTCGTCTTTAATTGCGTCTTTGGCAGGCTGTTGTCAATAATAAGCCGCTCCGGTTTCAGCCATTCCCCCTGCGTCGAAAACGCGGTTCCCGACAGACCTGCAAGAATAACCATCGCTACAGCGGAATTGAAATACGTAGAAAATTTCATGATATCTCTCAAAAGTATATTACGTTACCCGCAGACAATTTCCTGCGGTTCAAAAGTGAGGTACGTTGCAGGTTTTCACCCCTTATCGTTTGGTGAAATCACTTTACAGGCGGCATCGGGTTTTGATAATTACGCTAAAAGCAGATGCACTTTTCGGAAAATATGAATAATGGGCAAACTCGAAGACATGGCGTTACTGGTTGAAGTGGCCGAGGCCGGCGGTCTTTCTGCCGCCGGACGACGCCTGTCGCTTTCCCCCGCCACCATGACGGCCAGGCTGAAGGCGATTGAGGAGCGTTACCAGACGCGTCTGTTTCACCGTTCAACGCGGTCCATCACGCTGACCCGCGCCGGAGAAGAGTTTTACCATGCCGCGCTGCGCGTGCTGGAGGAAGTGCATCACGCCGAGTCGTTACTAACGCAAAAAGAAGGCGTGCTCAGCGGCAACATTCGCCTTTCTGCACCCTCGGACTTTGGTCGGCAGTATCTTAGCCCCGCCGTTGTGGAATTCTCCCGATGCCATCCTGTGGTTAAATTTTTCATCTCATTAAGAGAACACGTTGAGGACCTGGTCGCTAACCGGCTGGATATGAGCGTGCGTTTCGGCAACCTGCCGGACAGCAGCCTTGTCGTCAGAAACATCCGTCCGAACCATCGGGTGCTGGTCGCCTCCGGGGAGTACCTTAACGAACGCGGTATCCCCTCCACGTTTGCAGATTTAACCCGGCACCGGTGCCTGGCGCTTGAGTCTCAGGGCGTGGTGATGAACGAATGGCGCTTTGAAACCAACGGCGAGGAAAGCATTGTTCGCGTAGAGCCTGCCATGGTGTGCGACGACGGGGCATTGCTTCGCCAGTGGGCTCTCAGCGGGGCTGGCATCGCGGGGAAATCGTGGTGGGACATCAAAGACGATGTTGAAACCGGAAGGCTCACGGTGCTGTTTGCCGACAGCTTCACCGGCTTTAGCCGATACGATCGCAAAGATGTCGGGCTGCAGTTTGTTTACCCACAGCGCAAACTGCAGCCGCTTCAGGTCACGGCGTTTAGCCAGTTTTTTCTCGACTGGCTAAAAAAGCATTAAATGAGATCGCGTCAGGCACCTGCGGTTAATTTGTCGCCAAAATAAGAGATAGCGCGCATTTCGGAGACAACCTCAGGACTACCCTAGGAGCGGTTTTCAGGAGGTACAAAATATGAAAAAGCTTCTGATATGTTGTTTGTTTGGCAATACCGCAAACTCTCTCGCCAAAAAGATGCAGTCTCTGGCAGAACGCGAAGGCTATCCGCTGATGATTAGCGCCGTTGGGCTGGATAACTTCGCCAGTGTCGCTCCCGCTTTCGATGGTTTCCTCGTCGCGCCGCACATTCAGTATAAACTCGATGAGATAAAAGAAACGGTGGGTAATACGCGATCAATTGCCATTATTGAGAGCCTGCCCTATGCGTCCCTGGACGCGAAGAAAGTGTTGAATTTCGTGAAGGAGCAGATGCCAGAGCTGGCTGCCTGATAGACAAGGCCGCATCGGTTTTGCGGCCTCCTCTCAGCCGCCGATCAAAACGTGTCGACACAAGGCTGGCCGACCTTATTAAGGGCGTTTTTCAGTCTGGCTCTGAGTTCAGTTAACGCCGCCTCTTTCTCTTCAAGCTGCTGCAGCTTGCGGCGCAGAGACGCTTGTTTTTGCTCAGCGGTAAAGTTGTCGTCAACCCAGACAGCTAAAACCTCTGAAATCTCGGCTAAGGTAAAGCCCAGCATTTTGGCATGCTTGATCATGTTTAAACGCTGTAAATCGACGGCGGAATAAACTTTGTAGTTATTGCTGCGATTGGGCTGCGGGATATTTTCTAATAGCCCCTTCCGCTCATAGTAACGCACCGTCTCTTTCGACAGCCCCGTTTTCGCACACAGTTCACCAATTTGCATCGCGTCGCCCTCACCTCGTAAAAATCACGCTTGACCGTGTACCTAAGTACACGGTTTATCCTGTGCAGCATACATTAGGGAAACGGGATTAAAGATATGAATTCTTTTGATTATACAGGAAAAACGGCGCTGATTACCGGAGCGTCTTCGGGCATCGGTCGTGATTTCGCCAGGCAGCTCGCCGCACGCGGCACGGCTTTGATCCTGGTCGCCCGCTCCGAGCCAAAGCTGCAGGCGCTTGCCGCAGAGTTGGTCAGAAAGCATGGCGTATCCATCACGATAATTGTGCAGGATTTAGTGAAACCGCAAGCCATTCCCCACATTGTGGAACGGCTTGAAACCTTAAGACGTTTCCCCGACATTCTGATCAATTGCGCCGGGTTTGCCACCTATGGGCCATTCGAAAAGCTGTCGATCGACAGGCAGCGTGATGAGATAAACGTGAACTGCCTGGCCCCCGTGGAGCTGACTCACGCCCTGCTGCCGGGAATGCTGCTGCAGGGCTCCGGGGTAATTATTAACGTTGCCTCAACGGCCGCGATGCAACCCGATCCCTATATGGCGATTTATGGCGCTACCAAAGCCTTCCTGCTCTCGTTTTCGAATGCGCTGTGGGGAGAGTATCGCTCAAAGGGTATCCGCGTCCTGGCGCTTTGCCCCGGCGCAACGGATACGGCCTTTTTTGATGTGGTGAATGCTGAGGAAGCCTCGGTAGGCAAAAGGATGCCCGCTGACAAAGTGGTCACCCTGGCGCTGAAGGCCGTGGAGAGTAACCGCAGCTACCTGATTACCGGATGCGGTAACTGGCTTCTGGGGCAGCTACACCGGTTCGTGACGCGCAGGCGTCTGGTGCTCATCGTTGAAAAAATATTGCGTCCACGCTCGGCTTAAGCAAAAACGGCTCTGTTCAGCGCAAGGGAGTTGCGCTGAAACCCTCGCTTATCGCAGACAGATAGATGCCATAGTGCACGAAAAACAGTGATACACTTACCCCACCTGGTTGATCGTCCCGTCTGAAGGGCTCATGATGAATGACGGTAACCAAAGTACTAAATGGTCACTCGTTGTTAATCGTAGCCTGTCACGCTAAGCTTAAATAATGACTAAAAATATGAACCCCCCATCAGCACGTGGTCCACTTGACCACGCGGTCAGAGAGCAAATCGTCGAAGCCGCTTTTGAGCACTTCGGTCACTACGGCTATGAAAAAACCACCGTCGCCGAACTGGCTAAATCCATCGGTTTTTCAAAGTCCTACATTTATAAATTTTTCGATTCCAAACAGGCTATCGGCGAGGTGATCTGCGCTAACCGCCTGGAGCTGATCATGGCGGCGGTGCTTTCCGCCATCAAGGATGCCCCGTCAGCAAGCGAAAGATTACGCCGCCTATTCAAGGCGCTCACCGAAGCGGGGAGCGAGCTGTTTTTCCACGACCGTAAGCTTTACGACATTGCCGCAGTCGCCGCACGCGAGCAGTGGCCGTCGACAGAACGGTATGCAGAAAGCCTGATGAAGCTGATTGAGAGCATCATCATCGAAGGCAGGCAGGCCGGAGAGTTTGAGAGAAAAACGCCGCTGGATGAGGTTACACAGGCTATCCACATGGTGATGTGTCCTTTTATCAATCCCGTTCAGCTGCAGTACAACCTCGAAATGGCCCCTACCGCGGCGGTGCTTCTCTCTTCACTGATTTTAAGAAGCCTGGCCCCCTAATTTGTGACCATTGACTTTTTTGGTCACTAGTCAGAGAATGCGGATACCGTTCTGTTACGTCAAAAAGGTTTCCCATGCTCAGGCTCACTTCAGCCCGCGTTGCCGTTTGTCTCCTGCCGTTTGCCCTGGTGGCGTGCGGCGATATTTCCGCAAGTGACGATCCGCGCACAAAGCCACCGCTCGTCAGATCCGCATCCGTCGAGCTTGCGAACAATACCGCCCGCGCCTTCACCGGCGTTGTGGTCGCAAGAACGCAAAGCGATTTGGGTTTCAGAGTTCAGGGAAAAATCCTTGAGCGGCTGGTTGATACGGGTCAGACCGTCAAACAGGGCCAACCCTTGCTGCGACTGGATCCGGTTGACCTGAAATTACAGGCCCAGGCGCAGCAGCGCGCGGTGGATGCAGCCCAGGCGCGCGCGCGAAAAGCCTCCAGCGATGAGGCGCGCTATCGCGGTCTTGTGGCGTCCGGTGCCGTATCTGCTTCGGAGTATGACCAGATCAAAGCGGCGGCCGATACGGCCAGGGCCGATCTCAGCGCCGCCCGGGCGCAGGCCAGCGTGGCGCAAAACGCCACGGGCTATGCCGTACTGCTGGCAGATTCAGACGGCGTGGTCATGGAGACGCTCGCCGAGCCGGGTCAGGTCGTCAGTGCCGGACAGGTGACGATCAGGCTCGCCAGAGCGGGACAGCGTGAAGCGCTCGTGCAGCTTCCGGAAACCCTGCGCCCTGCCGTCGGCAGCGAAGCGCAGGCCACACTTTATGGCAATGAAGAACACCCGGTCACCGCAACGCTGCGACTGCTGTCTGACTCGGCCGATGCCGCGACCCGCACGTATGAAGCCCGCTACGTGCTGGATGGCCTGCTGGCGAACGCGCCGCTGGGGGCGACCGTCACGCTGAACATTCAGAACAATAAAGCGGAAGGTCAGGTCATGCAGGTCCCGCTGGCTTCACTCTATGATGCAGGAAAAGGTCCCGGCGTCTGGCGCATTTCCGCCCAGCCGGCAAAGGTCGAATGGACGCCCGTCAAGGTGCTGAGCGTGGGTGAAGATGCGGTGCAGGTCACGGGCGGGGTGAAGCCCGGTGAGAAGATTGTTGCGTTAGGCGCACATCTTCTGCACGAAGGTGAAGTCGTCAGGCTTGCTAAACAACGCAATGCCGCCCTGGCGGAGAACACACCATGAGCGGAAGCCGCTTCAACCTGTCAGCGCTGGCCGTCCGCGAACGTTCCATCACGCTGTTTCTGATCGTTCTGGTCACGATTGCCGGAATTTACGCCTTCTTTGGGCTCGGGCGCGCGGAAGATCCGCCCTTCACGGTAAAGCAAATGACGGTGATAACCGTCTGGCCGGGCGCCACCGCGCAGGAGATCCAGGATCAGGTCGCCGAACCGCTGGAAAAGCGCCTGCAGGAACTCAAATGGTATGACCGTACCGAAACCTATACCCGTCCCGGCATGGCGTTTATTACGTTGTCATTGCAGGACAAGACCCCGCCTGCCGAAGTGCAGGAGGAGTTCTATCAGGCGCGTAAGAAGCTTGGAGATGAATCGCAGCGTCTTCCGGCGGGCGTCATCGGCCCGATGATCAATGACGAATTCTCGGATGTCACCTTCGCCCTCTTTGCCCTGAAAGCGAAAGGCGAGCCGCAGCGGCAGCTGGTACGTGATGCCGAAGGCCTGCGCCAGCAGCTTCTGCACGTTCCCGGCGTGAAGAAAGTGAATATTATCGGCGAACAGGCCGAGCGGATTTATATCTCCTTCTCTCATGACCGTCTGGCGACGATAGGGCTCTCACCCCAGGATATTTTCAATGCCCTCAACAGCCAGAACGCGCTAGCCGCGGCGGGTTCCATTGAGACCCGAGGCGCGCAAATTTTTATCCGCCTGGACGGCGCGTTCGATGAACTGCAGAAAATCCGCGATACGCCATTTGTTGCTCAGGGCAAAACGCTCAAGCTGTCCGATGTGGCGACGGTTGAACGGGGCTACGAAGATCCCCCGACGATGCTGATACGTAATCAGCATGAACCCGCCCTTCTGCTGGGCATCGTGATGCGCGAAGGCTGGAACGGTCTGGCTCTGGGTAAAGCGCTGGATGCGGCAACGGCAAAAATAAATGATAGCCTGCCGCTTGGCATGTCCCTGACCAAGGTCACCGACCAGTCCGTGAATATTCGCTCTTCGGTCGATGAGTTCATGATTAAATTCTTCGTCGCCCTGCTTGTGGTCATGGTGGTGTGTTTTGTCAGCATGGGCTGGCGCGTGGGGGTGGTGGTTGCGGCGGCGGTCCCGCTGACGCTGGCGGTCGTCTTCGTGGTGATGGAGGCCGCGGGAATAAACTTCGACCGCGTCACGCTGGGCTCCCTGATCCTCGCCCTCGGCCTGCTGGTTGATGATGCCATTATCGCCATCGAAATGATGGTGGTGAAAATGGAGGAAGGCTACGACAGAATCAAAGCCTCGGCCTTCGCCTGGAGCCATACCGCCGCGCCCATGCTGGCCGGAACCCTGGTGACGGCCATTGGCTTTATGCCGAATGGTTTTGCCCAGTCGACCGCCGGGGAATACACCAGCAATATGTTCTGGATTGTCGGCCTCGCCCTGATTGCATCGTGGTTTGTCGCGGTGGTGTTCACGCCCTATCTTGGGGTGAAGATCCTGCCGGCGATCCCCAAAGTCGAAGGGGGTCATGCCGCCATCTATAACACGCCTCGCTATAACCGTTTTCGCCAGCTTCTTGGCCGCGTTATCGCCAGAAAATGGCGGGTGGCCGGGTCGGTGGTCGCCATTTTCATCGTGGCCGTGCTCGGCATGGGTCTGGTAAAAAAACAATTTTTCCCGACCTCCGACCGCCCGGAAGTACTGGTTGAGGTGCAGATGCCCTACGGTACCTCGATTGAGCAAACCAGCGCCGCAGCGGCAAAAATAGAAGCGTGGCTGGGCCAGCAGCCTGAAGCCAAAATTGTCACAGCTTATATTGGTCAGGGTTCGCCCCGCTTTTATCTGGCGATGGCGCCTGAACTGCCCGACCCGTCTTTTGCGAAAATCGTGATCCTGACGGACAGCGAGACGTCACGCGAGGCGCTTAAGCTCCGGCTGAGAGAAGCTGTCGCCAACGGCCTTGCGCCCGAGGCGCGCGTGCGGGTGACGCAGCTGGTGTTTGGCCCTTACTCGCCCTTCCCGGTTGCCTGGCGCGTGACGGGTCCGGATGTCGAACAGGTGCACGACATCGCTGATAAGGTGAAAGCCGTGCTTCAGGCAAGCCCGTTGATGAGAACCGTCAACACCGACTGGGGGTCACGCGTTCCCGTATTGCATTTCACCCTCGATCAAAACCGCCTGCAGGCGACCGGATTAACCTCCAGTGCCGTCGCCGAGCAGCTTCAGTTCCTGCTGTCTGGCGTGCCCGTCACCTCCGTGCGGGAAGATATTCGCTCGGTAGAGGTGATTGGCCGCGCGGCAGGAGATATCCGTCTTGATCCGGCAAAAATAGAGGGCTTTACCCTTGTCGGCAATGCGGGACAGCGCGTACCGCTGTCTCAAATCGGCAAGATTGAGATCGGTATGGAAGATCCGATCCTGCGCCGTCGCGATCGCACGCCGACGATAACCGTCCGGGGCGATATCGCTAACAATCTTCAGCCACCGGATGTGTCGGTCGCCATCATGAAGCAGCTCCAGCCGATTGTTGATGCGCTGCCGGCCGGGTACCGAATCGACATGGCGGGTTCGATTGAGGAATCGGGTAAAGCCACGCAGGCAATGCTTCCGCTTTTCCCGATCATGATTGCTCTGACGCTGCTGATCATCATTTTGCAGGTGCGCTCAATCTCGGCGATGGTGATGGTGTTCCTAACCGCGCCGCTGGGGCTGATTGGCGTGGTGCCCGTGCTGCTGATTTTCAATCAGCCGTTTGGCATCAACGCGCTGGTCGGTTTGATCGCCCTTTCCGGCATTCTTATGCGCAATACGCTGATCCTGATCGGTCAAATCGATCATAACCAGAAGGAGGGTCTCGAGCCGTTCCAGGCAGTGGTTGAAGCGACGGTCCAGCGCGCACGCCCGGTCCTTCTGACCGCCATGGCCGCCGTGCTGGCGTTCATTCCCCTGACGCATTCGGTGTTCTGGGGCACGCTGGCCTACACGCTGATAGGCGGAACGCTGGGCGGGACGATCATCACGCTCGTCTTCCTGCCCGCGATGTATGCGATCTGGTTCCGGATCCGCCCAGCGGAACAACGCGTGCTGCACCCCGCAGAAAACGTGTAAACTACCATGAGTAGATAACACATCTGAGGAAAGCATGGTTGTTAAGCGCTTAAGAAAAGAGGACCGCCGCGTGCAGCTGCTGGAGGTTGCACGCGGAATCGTTCGTCAGCAAGGCACGGAGGCATTGACGCTTGGCTACCTGGCCGAGCGGGCCAACGTGACCAAGCCTATCCCCTACGACCACTTTGGCGATCGAGAAGGATTGCTGATGGCGCTGTACCAGGACTATAGCGATCGGCAGCTGGCGAAATTCCGCGAGACGCTGGCGTTCGACAGCAAAACGCTGGAAAAGACGATCCGCTTTTTCAGCGCCGCCTATATCGACTGCGCCATTACCGCCGGGCCTGAAACCGGGCCAATCGCCGCGGCGCTGTCCGGTTCCCACGCGTTGCAGACGTTTCGTGAGGCATGCGTAGCCGAATGTGCAGACTGCCTGCGTACCGCGCTTTCCCCTTTTGTTACGCTGAAAGGCGTTCAGGGGGAAGCGGCACTGACGGCCATCATTGGCGCGGCGGACGCGCTCAGCACCGCCGCAGGCAACGGCGCGCTCGCCCGGAACGTGGCGGAAGATACGCTCAGCGGCGCCATGACCGGCGTGCTGGAGACCTACGTGAATAGCACAAAATGATCGCTTTGGACGGATTGACACCTAAGTTACCAATAGTAATATAGGCGTCAGTTCTCACCCATTCGAGGTCGCTATGTCTGCTACAAATGCTATTAATAACGCACTGATCGTGACGGCTCACCCTGTCGACAATTCGTTATCCCATTCGCTGGCTGACCGCATTGCCGGGAAATTACGCGAGCAAGGTACCCAGGTTGAGATTGCCGATCTGCATGCTGAAGGGTTTAACGCAGCGATGACCCGCGCCGATCTCGATTTGTATCACGGCGATCCGAGCGCCCTTCCCGACGATATTCTGCGCGAGCAGCAGCGCGTCGAGCGAGCGGATATGCTGGTGTTTGTCTTCCCGGTGTACTGGTGGTCTGTCCCCGCGCTGTTGAAGGGCTGGTTCGATCGCGTATTAACCCTGAACTGGGCGTATAAGGTGGCCGAAGACGGCCGGATTGTGGGCAGCTTACGTGATGTTCCCGTCCGCCTGATTGCGACCGGCGGCAGCGATCTCAGCGGATTCGACAAACACGGCTATTCGACGGCGATTCAGACGCAGATAATCGAAGGAGTATTTGGCTTCTGCGGGCTGAAGAACGTTAAGCTCGATATCCTTTACGAGGCAGACACGGCGACGCCTGAGCAGGTTGAGGATTTCCTGCAAAGCCTCGGCAATATTAAATAATATCAGCCAGTGAACTTCATATACTTCAGGTGCAACGCTAACGTTGAACCTACCGATGTTAGTGTATTGAAGAGAATCTCTCACCAGCGCTATAACTGGATGCGATAGTTGCGCTAACAGCGAAATAAACAAAGTTCATTACATGGTTAAGTCAGTTCAGCCAACAACCACCCTCACCACCACCGGCACCTTCGGCGGCGTGGGCGTATCTGTAGCGAACGACTGACAGACAGAACCTCAACCCCCGCCAGTCTGGACGGGGAAATATCTCTCCGTTCACCACCCTCTGAATGGAGAAAGAAAATGGTTTCATCTGACAATGCTCTATTAATTATCGACATGCAGCAGGGCCTCTTCCGGGGCCCGGTTTCCCCCAGTTCCGCCGATGCCGTTCTGGCAAATATCCGTTTGTTAATAGCCAACGCGCGGCACGCGCAGGTGCCCGTCTTTTTTGCCCGCCATATTGGACCAGACGACTCCCCCTTCTCAGAGAAGGGGCCCTTAACACAGCTGATACCCGAGCTGGGCGTGAAGGAGCAGGATGTTGTTTTCACCAAGCGCTATCCCAGCTGTTTTCGGGATACCGAACTGCTGCGTGAGCTTAATCAGAGAGGCATCAAACAGCTGGTCATTACCGGGATGAAAACAGAATTTTGTGTCGACACCACCTGCCGGGCCGCGCCGGAGCTGGGTTTCAGGACGGTATTGATTTCAGATGCGCATACCACAATGGACAATGCACATTTATCCGCCAATGACATCATTGCGCATCACAACAGCACCCTGGCCGGTCCGTTCGTGACGCTGTCGACTGCCAGCGACTGGCATTTTAATACGGTCAGTTGAGTGGGCGGGATCGTCTCTCTCTTTTCCGGCGCGCCTTTCCGCGCGCCGGGCACATGAGAAAATAATTACAGCTTAAAACCACCGTCACCCACCTGTGCCTGGGCGTACCATTTCATCAGCTCCGCGCTACCGGGCGCGTTCTCAGCCGGTGACCATGGGGCGGTATCGTGCTCAGGAACAGGCTGGTAGCCGCCGTGTTTTACCTCAAAAATGACGCCGCCTTTATCCAGCGACAGCACGGCATGCCAGGTACCGGCATCCATCTCCAGCACCTTGCAGTCTTCACCTAACACCACGCGCTGGGTCACGTTACCGTTCTCGTCAAAATTCAGCACCAGAAAGCGACCGCTCAGAGCGGTTAACAGTTCAAACGTGTGCGGGTGGCGATGGGGGCGAACATAGGTGCCGGGCTCCATCGCGATGGCCAGGCGCTGCACCGGGTCGCTCAGCTCAGGATGTAAATTGCGATGCGCGCGTAAGCGAGGAGAATTGGCAGCCTGCTCGCTTTGTTGCTGCAGGTCACTGAACGTAATTTGTTTCATATACACCTTTGTTAATGGGGTCAGCGGACGGCAACCCGATTGCCGCAAGACGTTATACCATTCTGAACGGTCGATGAGCGATGGCATTTGTGAAACAAATCGCTGCAACGTGAGGATGTGCGTGATTGCACTCCAAGGCGCAACATTGAGTAAAACTCACATTGATTCCCACTATTTATCGTTTTTCAAAAGTGACGCCCCTGAAATACCATCCATTCATCCCTGAGATATAAAAAAATAAATAACACCAAGCCTGTATGGAGCACGTATGACACTCGATGTTTTATTCCATGTAATGAATATTATCTCGCCACATAAATTTAGCGCCCAAGCAAATGCGCATGAGTTGATAACGTTACTTTCAACAGAAAAGGAAAGTTCAGAGGTGCTTTCACCTCTTATCCATCGACTACACCTCCTCTCTTTCGCCCAAAGCAATTCAGCTAACGCCGAAGAGTTGCTCTCAGCGCATTTACCAAAAGAGGATGGGATCCTTCCGCTGCTTGACTTTGCGGAGTGGCCAAAGGTGCGTTACGCCACGTCAGGAGAAGCTCAGACGCGTGAATCTGAGGAGTATTTCCGTGACATGACCTCGGCTGCGAATCTGTTACGCACTGCGCTGATCGATGCTGAACGCGCAAAGGGGACGCCTGCGCTTTATATTCTGGATAAATTGCTCAACCTGAACAGCGCCCTGCCGGAGAGATATAAAAAGATGGCGAATATTCCCTACGCATAAATACGTTCAGGATGCGGAATATCCCACAATAAATATTCCGCTATTTTTAAGCCCGATTTTCATTGTAATCAAGACAGACGATATTCAAAGAAGGCACCACCGGCGCGTTAAGGTTAAGCCACGCCAGCAATCGTTCAATACTCTGTCTTCTGAGCGAATGTTTCGGCCAGACAAGGTAATAGCCGTCCCCTGATGCTATCGCTTCCCTGAAGGGCAGCGCGAGCAGACCGCTTTTCAGCGCGTCGAGCGCGAGGCGGAGATCGGCCATCGCCACGCCGTGACCGTGCATGGCGGCCAGGCTTCCCTGCTCCAGGGTGTCGAACACTATCCCTCGGCTCACGTCGAGTCCGGGGAATAACCCCGTTCTTTTCAGCCAGCGCTTCCAGTCACGTCTGTCCGGCGAGGGATGGATAAGATCGCACTGTGGAAGTTGATGCCGGGCAGAATCAAGCAAAGACGGGGTACAAACGGGAATGAGCCATTCGCTGAAAAGCAGCCTGCTTTCTGTTGATTCGCCGAAATAGCCATTACCGAGCAAGATCGCACAATCGTATGGCTCACGGCTGAAGTCAACGGAGTCAATGTCCATCCAGACGCTGGCTATCTCAACTTTAGGTTTCGCATGGTTATCACGAAATATTTTCAGAACGTCAAGAAGCCACCGCATCGTCAGGGAGCTGGGGGCTTTGAGGCGCAGAAGGTGGTTTTCACTTTTAAATGCGCGACAGGCCCACTCGATGCTGGTGAAACTTTCGCTCAAATGTCCGGCCAGAACGCGCCCGGCATCACTAACCTCCACTCTTGGCCCTTGACGTTTAAAGAGTTCACAGTCGAACCACATTTCAAGGGTCCGGACATGCCTGCTGACCGCGCCAGGCGTAATATTCAGTGCTTCAGCCGCTTTGCTGAAGGAGTTCAGCCGCGCGGCAACTTCAAAAGCGCGAAGCGCATACAGTGGCGGTAAAGACATACATTCCCTTTCTGTGAGGTTTAACTATGCAGTGTTTGTATTATCGGCACTCGGTGACTTGTCGCCCAGGTCCTCGGGCGGAAACGTCAGCAGCAGCTCCCTGAGCAGGGACTCAAGCTGCGCGCGCTGCGCGTCAGATAAGCTGCTCAGCAGCGCATTTTGGGTTTGTGTATGCACGATCAGCGCCTGTTCGATACGCTCCTGCCCGTGCGGTGTCAGGCTTACGAGGGTGCTGCGCTTATCATCCGGATCGGCAATTCGCCTGATAAGCCCTTGCTGTTCGAGATGGCTGAGCCGGTTCGTCATTGCCCCTGAGGTGATCAGCAGCGATTTATACAGCTGCGTGGGGGAAAGACGGTACGGCTCACCGGCGCGGCGCAGCGTGGCGAGCACGTCAAACTCGCCCTCGCGAAAGCCAAACTGCGCCATGGCCTGCGCCCGTTTTTTTCCCAGATGCTTCATCAGCCGGAGCATTCGGCCAAAAATTTTCATCGACGAGGCGTCCAGCCCCGGCATGGCACGGCTCCACTGGTCGACAACAAAGTCTACATGGTCTTTCATTTTCACCCCTGATGGCGTGGGTATTTATCCTGTTGTGCGGTACATCTTACGCAAAAACAGATTTTATCTTAACGTTAAGATAAATGCTCGCAGCAATTTGCGCGAGCCATTCACAACCGAAAAGGACTCCATGTTGAAACGCACGTCGCCTTTACTCTTCGCCGTTATCGCTTTTATCGTCGGGCTGAACCTGCGCCCTATTCTGGCTTCTGTCGGACCGTTGTTTTCCGTGCTGCAGCACGAAGCGGGGCTGACCGCTACGCAATTCAGCCTGCTGACCACCCTGCCGGTCGCGATGATGGGGCTGGCCGCCTTATGTGGGCCCTGGCTTTTAGCCAGAGTCGGCGCCGTACGGGGAATTATGTTCGGGCTCTTCACCCTGCTTGTGGCCTGCTTATTACGCGGTTTTAGCGCCTCACCGCAGAGTCTTATGGGCACCGCGTTACTGGGCGGGGCAAGCATAGGCACGATCCAGGCGTTAATGCCTGCCCTGATCAAAAAGGAATATACGCAAACGGCCAGCACGGTAATGTCGCTTTTCAGCACGGGCATTATGGCCGGTGCGGCAGTCGCCGCCGCCAGCGCCGAGCCGTTGTTTTCATGGCTCACGCTGAAGCCCGCGCTGGCAATGGCCGGGCTGTTAGCGCTGCTGGCGCTGATACTGTGGTTAACCCTGGTTAAGCATCCTCAAGGGGAAAAAACAGCACACGAAACCGTTACGCTCTCGTCCTCCCGTACAGCACTACTGTTGCTCTTTTTCGGCGTGGGAACGGGAGCCTATACGCTGGTATTGGCCTGGCTGCCCCCGCTCTATATTCAGGCGGGATGGTCCGCACGCAGCAGCGGCTACATGCTGGCCTGGCTGACGTTAACCGAGGTTGTCGCAGGGTTTGCCGTCTCCGCGCTGATCGGTAAATTCCCCGATCGTCGCGTGCCGCTGATCGCCGTATTGCTGCTTCTGCTGGCGGGATTACTGTGTCTGGTCTTTTCGCCGGGTACAACGCCGGTATTATCCACGTTGCTGCTTGGCACCGGGATCGGCGCCCTCTTCCCGCTGTCGCTCATCGTCACGTTCGATCATGCGCGAACGCCCGCGCAGGCGGGGAAGTTACTGTCTAAAGTTCAGGGCGGCGGATACATGCTCGCCGCGCTTATGCCGTTAATTGCGGGGATCGTTCGCGACAGTTCGGTCTCGCTGACCAGCGCATGGCTGATCATGAGTGCAGGAGTCGTGCTGCTGATCGTCATCGCGCTGAATTTTAAACCCGTCGTGGACGTGCAGGCACGATGAATGCGATACCATAATTGAGAGTCGTATTTGAGCCAGCCGTAAGATAAATTCAGGGTGAATTTCACCTCATTCAGGAGTGGATATGTCGCATACGCTACCAGAAATTGATGTCTTATTTGTTGCCGGGTTCGGGCCCATTTCGCGGGATACGGAGTCCAGCACCGCGTTTTATGTCCAGACACTCGGCCTTCCGCTGAAGCCGATGGAGGGGAACAGCGATTATCTGCTCACTGAGGAGGGTCAGTTGGAAGGCGTGAAGCATTTTGCAGTCTGGCCTCTTGCACAGGCTGCTGCATCCTGTTTTGGAGAGGAACAGTGGCCAGTTGAGCAACCGATACCGCAGGGCTGGGTTGAGTATGAGGTTCAGGATCTGGACTCGGCCACCCGTGTTCTGAGCGAAAAAGGCTATCGGTTACTGGTGGCTAACCGTATGGAACCGTGGGGGCAAACCGTCACT
Organism: Enterobacter sp. 120016; assembly: GCF_018383635.1. Classification (NCBI taxonomy): domain Bacteria; kingdom Pseudomonadati; phylum Pseudomonadota; class Gammaproteobacteria; order Enterobacterales; family Enterobacteriaceae; genus Enterobacter; species Enterobacter sp. 120016. Next base: position 46,351 of record NZ_JAHAWC010000011.1, read on the forward strand.
CGCCTGCTGAGCCCGGAAGGCTTGCTTACCGGGCTGACGATTACACCGTGGCTGCGGGGGTAATGGGTTTTGTTGTAACGCGAAGCAGACTTGCATGAGGGTAGTGTCTGCTTTGAGCGAGAAGCGGATGTTAAGCTTGCAGCAAGGTGGTGACAACAAGCAATATTTCTTGGAGGTTATGCCCATGCCTTGTTTTGCATGACCACTCTATATCCGTCGTGGTCAACAAATGTCTTTCCGTTAACATCCCAATAGGGGTTGAACGACGTTGACACTCTGAAACCAGCGTCGGTCATTCTTTTGCAAGCACGCATCCATTCATTTTCATCCGAATAATAAAGAACGAGTAAATCCTCTTCGGTGTGCAGGGGTTGAACGGGATGGTTATGGCAAAAGGTGAATTCTATATGCCATTGTAAGTCTCCCCGTCCTAACATTATGCCATTGAAACCGTCATGATCCTCAAATTCAGCAATTTTATGCAGACCCAGACCTTGGCTATACATCAGAAAAGACCTTTCGAGATTGGTGACAGGTTTGGCAATACGCATATGAGTAAACATCTGGGATTCTCCAAGGATAGATACTGCTTTAACGTTGAAATCCTGGCAGAGTCTACATGTGATTACGCTTTTCATTTGTCCATAAGAGCCCCTGCAATCTCCTGCTACGACCTGTTAGCGGCCAGCTTCTGGCACAGACAGCTTCGAGCGAGAAGCGGAATGATGGCATTAATTCCCATGCTGACGAAGTAGTTGTCTAGAGTCTGACTTTATCTAAAATTCGCCCTAAATCATTTAACAACGTAAAAGCGGTTTCTTTTGACGCCCCGATTCTAGTTTCAAATTCAGGTACAGAAATACCATTGCAAACTTCATTCAACGCTGAATAGTGAATTAACAACTCATTGTTATCTAGAGATAATTCAGTCTTTTTTTCGTCAACTGATACGGCGTCCATTACTCACCTCAAATTATCTAACTATGCTCTGGCATGTACATGCCTAAGAAGTTCAGCCTTATAAAACAATATTCCACATCAGTTGAGAGGTTTCAAACTCATTAGTCTAGATAGGTTGGCCGTCAATGTCCGCTTCTGGCACCAAGCGGACCGCCTGAAGCGCCATTAGGCCAGCTTTAAACGAACAGCAGACGCAATCCCTCATTGATAGCAGCAGCAGGCTTTAACTATTGGGAAGCAGCACTGATAGCACGATTTTACATCAAGTGATAAGGTCAGGTTTCCCATAACCTTATGAGAAGGTACGTCCGTGAGCATTTCAGAGAAGTATGAGTGGCATAAGGATAACTACCTGGTGAGTACAGACAGGGATAAACTGGATGTACAGGCTATCCATCGCTATCTGACGAGGTCGAGCTGGGCTAAAGGGATTGACCTGTCAATTGTAGGCGCATCAATTGAAAACAGTCTTAATTTCGGCGTTTACCATGATGAAAAACAGATAGGTTTCGCGCGTTTGATAACAGATTACGCTACATTCGCTTATCTATGTGATGTTTATATTCTTGAGGAATATCAGGGAGAGGGCCTGGGAAGATGGATGATGCAATGCATACATCATCATCCCATCTTTGAGCAGCTTCGCAGAATCATGTTGTTTACAACAACAGCTCCCTGGCTCTATCAAAAATTTGGGTACGAACCCATTAATCGGGAAAACTATGCATGGAGTATCACCCGGCCTGATATTTATACCAATGAAATAAATCGCGGCTGACCTACGCTCATATTCATCTCCATCAGGCCAGTTTACCCTGACTTTACAGTGTCCGCTCCTGATGCCCAGGCCATTGTGTAACCCGCTTACAGCGGGCCTTATAGTTTATGCTTTGAGCATATAGATACATGATGGAACTGTCTGACCGGTAGATATGGTTACCTCTACCGTAACCCGTTCATACTCAGCACCTTCGAACTCATCGAGTATGTGCCAGTAATTATGTAAATTCTCAGACGTGAAAAGAAAACCCTGAACACGATTACCAGAGTCATCCAGTACAATCCCCGGATAACCCATCTCTGCACCCCAGCCTTTCTCTAATAGAGAACCACCAACGTGGCCTTCCTGCCATGTTCCCCCAATATTTTCAAGAATATGAGCATTAGGCCGACCCGGGCCGAGTGTCCCGTAAACAAACAAACTTTCCATGACTTCTCCGCGTATCGCTATGAAAAAGATAACGTTCTTTGTGCTAATTTTGATTTTCGGACTCTGGCCTGACAAATCATTTGTTCTCACAACACGCGTGAATTATTATCACGCGTATGATATTCGATCGCCTCCCCCCATTGCAGACGCTGTGCGCTTTTGAAGCCACTGCCCGCCTCTCAAGCATGACACTCGCGGCAGCGGAGTTGCACGTTACGCATGGCGCGATAAGCCGGCAAATCCGGAAGCTCGAAGAGCATCTGGGGTTAAAGCTATTTTTCAGGCTGACACGACAGATAATACTGACGGAGGAAGGGGCTGAATTTCACCATGTGGTTACCCGTCTTTTGAGTGATTTAATGAGGGAGTCCGAGCGTCTGCGTGGAAGAAACCTGATAAAGAGTTTACGTATAAGTACAACGGTTTCATTTGCCAGTAAGTGGTTAGCACCACGTCTCAATCGGTTCAGGCAGAGATATCCTGAATTTAATATTGAACTGGATGTTACTGACATTAATGTAGATCTTAATGATGGTCAGGTAGATGCTGCAATTCGTTACGGCCTTGGCAATTATCGAGATGTTTCGTCTGAACGTCTGTTCGATGAAACAGTCACCCCTGTCTGTAGCCCAGATTTTCTTGAGAAACATAATGGCCTGACAGAGGTTAAGGAACTTTTAAACTGCGTTCTTCTTCATGAGTACAGAATGCTGGCGAACTGGAAAGCATGGTTTGAGTTGGCCGGAGAAAATAATTTTAGCTGCCACCAGGGGCCCTTATGGACTCTTGGCAGCATGGCGACTGAGGCTGCTATACGTGGCGAAGGTGTTGCTCTGGGACGCAGCGTTCTGATTGCAGATTATGTAGCTGCTGGAAGGCTTGTTGTTCCGTTTCCACAGTACAAACTTAAGGCTGAGCGGGGTTACGATTTAGTCTACCGTTCAGATAATCAGGATTCATTAAAAGTCAGCATTCTAAGACAATGGATCTCTGAAGAAATGAGTTCGCTGAAAGATTGAATGGCGCGCTAGAAAGGTCCGCTCCTGCACCAAGATACGAACTGACCGAGTAGCAGGTTCGCTGTGAGCAAGGAGCTGACATCAACGCTTTAATTTACCCGTTATACCTAAGCCTCGCGCTTTTCCGCCCATTTCAGCATTGCATCGAGAGCCGGGCAAAGCTCCTTCCCCCAGTCAGTGAGTCGATATTCAACTTTCGGTGGCACCTGGGGATACACCATACGCGAAACAATGCCATCGGCTTCCAGCTGTCGCAGTTGTTGTGCCAGCATTTTCTGCGAAATTTCTGGGATCAGTTTTTGAAAATCAGAATAGCGCTGTACTTTTCCGTCGAATAGATGAAACAGAATAATTAATTTCCAACGACCTTCCAAAACTCGCAAGACTTGCTCCACGCCGCTTGCGGCAGATTCCGGGCTATATAACTTACTCATAGTTCAATTACTCACTTTTTCGTGCGTACTTGTCAATTTCACAGTCTATGTTAAAAATTCCCGTACTGTAAATAACGGGAGTTTAGAGTAATGTCATTATCACTGCCGAAATCTATTTCTACCTATTTTGCAATCAGTAATGGTGCCGATACTGCAGGCATTAAACACTGTTTTACCACCGAGGCCGTTGTGAAGGATGAAGGTAAAACGCATCAAGGACATGCGGCAATTGAAGCCTGGCAACGTGCCGCGCAGGCTGCGTTTGACTACAGCGTTGAGCCTATTGAAGTACTCATCGAAAATAACCTTGTAACGGTCACATCGAATGTAGTTGGTAATTTTCCCGGCAGTCCATTAATGCTCAAACATGCTTTCGGTCTTGTTGGTGACAGAATTAACACTCTGGAGATTGTCTAATGCCGATGAATCTTGATTTTCGAGGCAGGCGCGTGCTCGTTACAGCAGGCACAAAAGGGATCGGCAAAGCTGTTGTTGCGCTTTTAAAACAGCAGGGAGCCACGGTGATAGCCACCGCTCGCCACATACCCACAGAAACGATTGCAGACGCTTTCGTTGCGGCAGATTTGACCACATTAAAAGGATGTGAATTAGTCGCGGAAGCCGTTCAGAAGTACCTGGGGGGTGTCGATATCATCGTCCACATAGCTGGGGGCTCTACTGCACCCGGCGGTGGCTTTGCAGCGCTGAGTGAGGAAGAGTGGCAACAGGAACTCAATCTTAATCTGTTGTCTGCGGTACGCTTAGACCGTGCTTTGTTGCCAGGAATGCTGGTACAGCAGGACGGGGTGATCATTCACGTCACCTCTATTCAGCGCGAGATGCCGCTACCGGAATCGACAACTGGATATGCGGCGGCGAAAGCGGCGCTGTCGGCGTATAGCAAAAGTCTGTCGAAAGAAGTATCCCCAAAAGGGGTTCGGGTGGTTCGTGTTGCGCCTGGCTGGGTAGAAACCGAAGCGTCGGTAGCGATGGCGGAACGACTGGCGGAACAGGCAGGCACGGACTACGAGGGGGGTAAGCAGATCATTATGAATGCACTTGGTGGTATTCCGCTGGGCCGCCCCTCAAAGCCCTTTGAAGTGGCGAACCTCATCGTCTTCCTTGCCTCTTCCTATGCTGCCACTATTACGGGTACGGAATATGTAATTGATGGCGGCACCATCCCAACGGTGTAATCCTGTAACTTAAACGGCTGCTTATTTTGGCCGTTTAATTACAAAACCCTCAACTTTCCAGTGCCTCAACAACTACCCCCTCCATTTTCTCTGGCGTCGTCATCGGCGCAAAACGCTTGAGTGGTTTACCGTCGCGGCCGATCAGGAACTTGGTAAAGTTCCACTTGATCCGCCCACCCAGCACGCCGGGCAATTCGTTTTTTAGATAACGAAACAGCGGGTGCGCTGCGCTACCGTTAACCTCGACCTTCTCGAACATCGGGAAGCTCACGCCGTAGTTGATGTAACAGGTTTTCGAGATTTCGTCGGCGCCGCCGGGTTCCTGTTTACCGAACTGGTTGCAGGGGAAGCCCAGCACCACTAACCCTTGAGCGGCGTATTTCTTGTATAGCGCTTCAAGGCCACCGTACTGTGGCGTGAAGCCGCACTGGCTGGCGGTATTAACGACCAAAACCACCTTTCCCGCATAGTCGGCCATAGAGATAAGCTGCCCGTCCAGACGGGTGGCGGTAAGTTGATAAAAGCGAGTCATGCTGAAATCCTCAAAGCAGGCCGAAAAGTCGCGGTGTCCATCAACAGGGACGCCATCGTTAGAAAGTTTACATTCAAGCTGGCTATTTGTGATACATTCCTGGCGCGTCAATGACCACCACACTCGCTATCAGGTATGCAGAACATAACAAAAAAAATTCACTGGCTTCTGCTTACTCTCCCACTCCTCAGCGGTTGTGGCACGCTCTCGCAAATGTCCTCCCCGGAAGGTACTCAGGAACTTCTCACTCATGATTCGCTGGATGGCGACGTTGACAGCGTGGTGCGTCACTACATGGCGCAAAAATCCGTTCCCGGGATGACGGTCGCGGTGATCCATAATCACGGCTCACCGCAGTTTTATACCTGGGGCGTAACCGATGCGGTCAATCGCTATCCGGTCAGGCCCGACACCCTGTTTGCGCTTGGCTCGCTCAGCAAAGGGATCACGGCGGAAGTGGTGGCTTGTTTGGTGAATGAAGGGCAACTGAACTGGAACGATAACCTGGCGACAATGCTTCCGCCGGGGACGCCGCTTAGCGCGGATGCACAAAAAATCACCCTGCTTGAACTGGTAACCCACACCTCCGGCCTGCCGCGTCAGAATATGGATGTTCCGATGCTTGGAAAATTCATCAGCTACTTAAGCACGGGCGATAATTTCTACGGTGAGCTGGATAGCGATAACGTGCTGCGCTACCTCGCCGACTGGCGAGCGCCAAAGGATAAAGTGCCGCAATACTCCAATACCGGCTACGCGCTGATCGGCTATATTCTGAAACACAAAACCGGCGAAGATATCCAGAGTTTAGCCTCGCGCTATATTTTCCATCCGCTGCAAATGGCTAACAGCAGCTTTACGCCCCGGCAGCTAAAAGGGTACCCCCAGCGTGCGCTTGGCCACGCGGGCGATCAGCCGAAATTTATCCCGCGCGGGCAGCTCACCCCTGACTGGCATTTTTCCAATAACATGGTGGCGGCAGCGAGCCTATACAGTAACGCCGAAGATCTGGCGACCTATGCCCGCTATCACGTCTCAACGACCCACAATCCCTTGCTGGACAATGTCTTTGCCGAAGTGAGAAATACCGATATTCAACGTCCCGACGGGGTACAGGGTATTGCCTGGACCACCGACTTTATCGGTCTGGAAAAAATCACCTACCAGGTCGGCTATATCGGCGGCTACTCCAGCTTTATCGGCTATGACAAAGAAAAAGGCAATGCGGTGGTGGTGCTGCAAAATACCTTTAACTGGAGTAATTACATTGGCATCGCGCTATTAATGGATATGGCGAAAAAAGACAGCCAGAGCCCCAGCAGCCGCTTTGCGATTAATGAGATGCCAAAACGCGTTTATCAGCAATAGTAGTGAACGCCCGCCGTCAGATTCAGGCCTGATGCGCAAGATCTTCTCGAGTCGGCCCCTGAAAGTAGACAGTACTAATATGGCAACTTCGAGGCTGAGTCAGTACAAAACGAATCGTTTCCCAGATTGACCATCCGTTCATCAGACGCTCCCCCATTCTTGATTGATTATCGACATGCGCATCTAAACCGGTCAGTTCAAAATCAGGCGGATATAACCCTGTTACCCGAATGTTTTCTTTGGATAAGTGTTCTGACAGTTTTGTTGTAAAGCCGCTGAGCCCGTGTTTGCTGGCAAAAAAAGCGGGATGGGCAATCGAATCTGTAAAATTCGGAATACCGCACGCAGATATAATCGCAATGATGTCTGCACTGTCTGAGCGTCTTAAACCCGGAAGCATTGCCTGGGTGAGCAGGATTGAACCTGTCAGGCCTGAACTGACGGTATTGAAGATTTCTGTGCTCGAATGTTCGTCTATTGCCCCAGACAACCACTGAGCAGCATTCAGAATTAAAATATCGATTGGCCTGTCTGAATGTAAGACCTGCGAAGAAAACTTAGAAATGGATTCCGGCAGGGCTAAATCACATAGATACCCTTTCGCCTCACCACCTTCAGCCGCGATGAGGCTGCAGGTTTTTTGAATATCCACCGCCCGACGGGCGCTAAAATCCACTTCAACGCCCTCTCGGGCAAGCCAGACGCACAGCGCCTGACCAAATCCCCCGCCGCCACCCGTGATAACAGCTCTTTTACCCCTCAGCATAACTCCGCGTCCTCTGTCGTGATAAATCTGTGTCGAGGATTAATAGCATGATGAGGTGAGTAACATCTTCCCGTTAGTGCCATTTACAATGGGAAAAAGCGCTTGAACGTCATCAACTGTCTCCGCGTTGTATTTAAGAATTAAAAACATATAATAGCTTCTTTAACGCTCGCACTTCACGGAAAACATGAGTTAGAAGGAATATGGCGCTATGCAATACAAAAGAATGAGCGATGAGTTTATAAAACTTGACGTTGAAAAAATTAACGGTTATCTGTGTGCCATCGAAAGTCTAAATGGGGCCGATTATCCAAAAGTTGATTATTCATTCACCCACCTTAAAAATACTGGCTCATTGTTAAAATCCATAGAAGACCATATCGCGGCAACCTATCCCAATACGGCCTTAGATTACTGGCATATCAAAATCGAGAACATTAGCAAAAGTCAGTTCAGTGATAGTATAAAAACTTGGTTTTTCCGTTTTGGTAGAGCAGAAGTACTGCGTGATCAATTAAAACCTTTACAGGATGGTTTTTTAGAGTTGCTCAATCAACTTGTTCACACCCCTCATATTTACCGTGTCAATATGATTCCGCCTGTTTGGTATGCAACTTGTTGGGAATCCATTTTACTGAACTCGGATAATGGTTTATTTATACTTGAATTTAACTTTGATGAATAATTTATACTGCGCCATACTTCGATTTTATATCTAACTCTCTTTCAACTCGGGAGTCCCTTGATGAAACACCAGTGTGCGCATTTATTTCAGCAGAAAGGCATTCTATTGTCTCTTTACGAGTGACTAACACGCCTGTGCGTGTTATTTCTCTAAATTCTTTATGAAGTATCTGTTCAAGCCATTCCCTGTCTTTTCGCATGTCGCCATGTAGAGAACATTCAAGTCTAATAAGCTTCTCAAGGAGCATAGTGATTGTCCTCATTACATGTCAGTGTTTATAAAACGATAATCGATCTAAGGCAATGCCCGCTCCTGCCACGAAGCGGACTTTCCCCCTACACCGCCGACTTCGGCCTTAAATTCTCATCAAACGTCAGCCGTTTTCGGTCAGGCTCAGCCTCGCGCAGCGGCTCCACCTGGTGCATAGTGAGCTTGCAGCGCTCCACCAGCACCTGATACTCCCGCGTGCCCTGCTGCTTCCATGCCAGCTCCTGCTCGCTGAGTTCGCGAATCGCTTTGGCAGGGCTACCGATAATCAAATGGTTGGCGGGCATCTCCGCTTTCGCCTTCACGAACGCCGCCGCGCCGACGATGCTGTTTTCACCGATGACCGCGCCGTCCATCACCACCGCGTTCATGCCCACCAGCGCATTGCGACGGATCACGCAGCCGTGGAGAATGGCGCTGTGGCCGATATGCCCGTCCTCTTCCACCACCGTGTCCTGCTCCGGGAAACCGTGCATCACGCAGTTGTCCTGAATGTTGGCACCGTCTTTCACCACGATACGGCCAAAATCACCGCGCAGGCTGGCGTTAGGACCAACATAAACGCCTTTGCCCAGAATCACGTCCCCAATCAGCACCGCCGTCGGGTGAACATAGCTCTCGTCAGGCACGACCGGCGTCAGACCGTCAATTTGATAAACTGGCATCTTCACTCCTTATGCGCTTGTAAGACCACCAAAGCGTTGATAGTAAAGCGTTCCGGGCACGGGCAGTTCGCCCACGGAGGTTTCGCCCTTCTCGCTGACAAACGCCAGCGCCCCCGGCGCGACACGCTGATAGATGTTAATGCAGAGCTGTCGGGCGCTTTGCCCCGCCCAGTGCGCGGGCAGCAACTCTTCCGGCAGCAGCGGGTCTTTCAGCACCACGCGACGATAAAAATGAATCAGCAGCAGCTGGATCTGGAAACAGCGTTCCGGCGTCAGCTCCTCCGGCGCGGCCTCTTTCAGCAGCGGCAGCAGCGGGCGGAACGAATTGATAAAGGACTCGTACATCGCATTTTGCTCGGTTAACTGCCAGCACTCTTCCACCCGTGAACGCAGCGCGGCGCGGGAGAGCGCCAGCGGCGAGTGGGCTTCAAAGAAAATCACGTTTTCCGCCACCCCGGCATCGTGAAGCAGGGACTGCACGTCCGCCAGATGCTGCGACGGCGAGGCCATCAGGCTCGGTGCCAGGGTGCCAAACCCCTGCCAGATCAGCTGTTTTTTGACGTCGGCAAGGGTGGTTTTATCCAGCCCTTCTGAAAGCAGCAATAACCATTTGCCGTCCCAGGCGGGCAGCTCCGCGCGGTAGATCTTATTCTCCGCGCGACGCGTCAGGCGCAGCCCTTTGTCGCTCAGGCGGTAAAAGCTGCGACGCCCGATGCGGGAAACGTCCAGCCAGCCCTCTTTGTTGAGGCGAAACAGCGCGGTGCGCACGAAGCGCTCGCCAAACCCCATGCCTTCCAGCAGGGCGGCCAGGCTGCCGAGCCAAATCTCACCGCCGCGATGGGAAAGCGCGTCACCGTATAACGAGGAGATAAGCGAGGTCCCGCTGACGGGAACGGAGCTGACCGCGTGCTGGATGAAGGCGTCGAGTTTATTCATGTGATTCATTCTGTTGTTATTTTTGTCCTGGATGAATCATAGCATAGGATTCTGGGATAGCCCCTCACCCTAACCCTCTCCCAAAGGGAGAGGGAACTTCTTACACCCTCTCCCTTTGGGAGAGGGCTGGGTGAGGGAAACTCAACCGTTGGCAGCAACTTTACGCAGGTCAAACACCCGGCAGGCTTTCCCCTCGGAGCGCGGGATGCTGCCGCAGTTCACAATCGTCACGTCGGTTGAAATCCCCACCATCGACTTAATGCGGTGGCGCAGCTGGTGGCAAACCTGACAGCGCTGCTCGTGCGTCAGCGTGAGGCTACTCTCTTTCAGCTCCACCTTCACGGAAAGTGAATCAAGATGCCCGCGACGGTTCACCTCCAGCTGGTAGTGTGGAGAAAGGTGTTCGAACTTCACGATCTCCTCTTCCAGCTGCGACGGGAAGACGTTGACGCCGCGGATGATCAGCATATCATCACTGCGGCCGCTGATCCGGTCCATACGACGCATGCTGCGCGCGGTTGCCGGGAGCAGGCGCGTCAGGTCGCGGGTCCGGTAGCGGATCACCGGCAGCGCCTCTTTGGTCAGCGTGGTGAACAGCAGTTCGCCCTGCTGACCGTCATCCAGCGGCGTGCCGTCGTTCGGGTTGACGATCTCCGGGTAGAAGTGATCTTCCCAGATGGTTGGCCCGTCGACGGTTTCGATACACTCCATCGCCACGCCCGGCCCCATCACCTCGGAGAGGCCATAGATATCCAGCGCCGTAATACCTAAGCGTTTTTCAATTTCGCGACGCATGGCCTGCGTCCACGGCTCGGCGCCGAAGACGCCCACGCGCAGGGAACAGCCGCTGGCATCGCCGCCCATCTGGCGCTCCAGCTCTTCAATCAGGTTGAGGCAGTAGGATGGCGTGACCATGATCATGTCCGGCTGGAAATCACGGATCAGCTGTGCCTGTTTCTCCGTCTGGCCGCCGGACATCGGGATCACCGTCGCGCCTAAACGCTCGGCGCCGTAGTGCGCGCCCAGCCCACCGGTAAACAGACCATAGCCATACGCCACGTGAATTTTGTCCTTCGCGCTGCCGCCCGCCGCGCGCAGGGAGCGGGCCACCAGATTGGCCCAGTTGTCGATATCGCCCTGCGTGTAGCCGACAACGGTCGGTTTGCCGGTGGTGCCGGATGACGCGTGAATGCGCACCACCTGCTCCATCGGCACGGCAAAGGTATCGAACGGATAGTTATCCCGCAGGTCCTGCTTGGTGGTGCACGGGAATTTGCGGATATCCGCCAGCTCTTTGAAATCGTCAGGGTGAACGCCCGCGGCGTCAAACTTGCGTTTGTACATCGGCACGTTGTTGTAGGCGTGATGCAGCGTCCATTTCAGACGCTCGGTCTGCAGCGCCTGTAACTCGTCAAGGGAGGCCGTTTCAATCGGATCAAGCTTTGTTGTATTTGTCATTGTAGGGTACTCACATTGTTTTTATGCTCAAACACGCTCAAGGATCATGGCAATGCCCTGACCCACACCGATGCACATCGTACACAGCGCGTAGCGCCCGCCGCGTCGGTGCAGTTCGTTGCTCGCGGCCAGCGCCAGTCTGGCACCGCTCATGCCCAGCGGGTGGCCCAGCGCAATCGCGCCACCGTTCGGGTTGACGTGCGCGGCATCATCCGGCAGGCCCAGCTGACGCAGAACGCCCAGCGCCTGCGAGGCGAAAGCTTCGTTAAGCTCGACAACGTCCATATCGTTAATACTGAGTCCGGCGCGCTCCAGCACCTTACGGGTAGCGGGTACCGGGCCAAGCCCCATCAGACGTGGCTCCACGCCTGCCGTCGCCATCGCCACGATCCGCGTGCGCGGGACTAACCCCTGCGCCAGCGCCATCTTCTCGCTGGCGACGATCAGCGCCGCAGCGCCGTCGTTGACGCCGGAGGCATTTCCCGCCGTAACCACCCCGTTCTTACGGAACGGCGTTTTCAGACCGGCGAGCTGCGCGAGCGTGGTGTCCGCGCGCGGATGTTCATCCACGCTGAACTCAGTGACCGCCCCTTTTTTGCCCGGCACCAGTACCGGCACAATCTCCTGCGCCAGAATGCCGTTCTGCTGCGCCTGCGCGGTACGCTGCTGGCTGCGCAGCGCGAACGCGTCCTGATCGGCACGGCTGATATTTAACAATTCAGCTACATTCTCTGCCGTTTCCGGCATACTGTCAGTTCCGAATTGCTGATGCATGAGCGGATTCACAAATCGCCAGCCGATGGTGGTATCAAAGATCTCCGCCTGACGCTGAAACGCGGCGGTGGCTTTGCCCATCACAAACGGCGCGCGGGACATGGACTCCACGCCGCCCGCGATCAGCAGGTCGCCATCGCCCGCCTTAATGGCGCGCGCCGCAAAACCAATCGCGTCCAGCCCCGACCCGCACAGGCGGTTAATGGTGGTTCCGGACACCGTCTGCGGCAGCCCGGCGAGCAGGGACGACATGCGCGCTACGTTGCGGTTATCTTCCCCCGCCTGGTTGGCGCAGCCGAAGATCACATCATCGATCTGCTCAATGTCGAGCTGCGGATAGCGGGCCAGCAGCGCGCGCAGCGGCACGGCGCCGAGATCGTCGGCTCGGACTGCGGAAAGCGCGCCGCCGTAGCGCCCCACCGGGGTTCGAACGCCATCACAAATAAATGCGTCACGCATCTGCCTCTCCTGTCACGCTGCCGCCGATGCGGTGAGATTTTCCGCGAAAAAGGGCGACGGTTTTCTGTTGTTGGTTCTGGATTTCAATGTCATACACGCCGGTCAGCTTGCCCTGATGCATCACCCGCGCGGTGGCGGTGAGCGTGTCCCCGGCAAAGCCCGGACGCAGAAAATCAATCGAGCAGCCAGAGGCTACCGCCGCCAGCCCCTGGCTGTTGCAGGCGTAGGCAAAGGCGGTGTCTGCCAGCGAAAAAAGCTGTCCGCCGTGGCAGGTTTTGTGGCCGTTAAGCATCTGCGGGGTGATGGTCATGGTCACCACCGCGTAGCCTTCATCCATGTCGACAATGTCCATCCCCATCGCCTGCGCGCAGGCGTCCCGTTCGTACATCGCGCGGGCGTTATGCCAGGCGTTATGACTCATAGCTACTCTCCAGAAGCGCACGCTGGCGCAGCAGTGAACAGGGGCGATAGCGCTCTTCGCCGTAATGACGCTGCAGGTTCTCCAGCAGCGTCAGCAGCCGCTGCCAGCCCAGACGCTCGCCCCAGGCGATCGGCCCGCTCGGGTAGTTCACGCCCAGGCGCATGGCGGTATCGATGTCCTTCTCGCTGGCGACCCCTTTTTGCAGGGCATCCAGCGCTTCGTTGGCAATCATCGCCAGCGTGCGCCAGACCAGCAGGCCGGGATAATCGGCAATTTGCACCACCCGGTTACCCTGCTGCTGTAGGTAGCGGATGACCTTTTGCGTCGCGGTGTGCGGGTTGCTGGCGGCCGCTGCAATCACCGCCACATCGCGCTCAATGCGGTCCACTACCACCACCGCGCCGTTGAGCCGCAGCGCCAGCGCCTGAGCGGTTTCCCCCTGCGTTTCAATCAGATATACATCATCAATTTCGGTGACGCCGTCACGTCTCTTTTCCACGCGCATCGGGCTGTAGCTGTCGTTAACGGCTGGCACCCACCGCACCTCGGGTTTGTCACCCTGCCAGTCGTAGACGCCCTTCCCGCTCTTTTTGCCCAGTCTTCCTGCCAGCACCAGCTCCTGCTGCACCAGCGAAGGCAGAAAACGACGCTCCTGCCAGAAGGCGTTAAACACCGAGCAGGTCACCGCGAAATTCACGTCCTGACCAATCATGTCGGTCAGCTCCAGCGGCCCCATCGGGAAACCGCCGCCTTCGCGCAGGGCGGCATCAATCACCTCCGGCGGCGCGACCTGCTCTTCCAGCGCGCGCCAGGCTTCGGAATAGAACGGACGGGCGACGCGGTTGACGATGAACCCCGGCGTTGACTGGCAGCGAACGGGCTGTTTGCCCCAGTTCAGCGCCAGCTCGCACAGCGCGTCTGCTACTTCCGGAGAGGTCGCCAGCCCGCTGACCACCTCCACCAGCTTCATCACCGGCGCTGGGTTAAAGAAGTGCAGCCCTGCGACCCGCTCCGGGTGGTGGATGTCCGCCGCAATCGCCGTGACGGAGATGGAAGAGGTATTGCTGGTCAACACCGTCTGCGGCGGGCAGATCTCAGCCAGCTGTGCAAACAGCGCCTTTTTCACCTCCAGACGCTCGGAGGCCGCTTCAATGACCAGATCGGCCGCGGAGAGCGCCTCGATATCCGTTACCGGAAGCAGCCGGGCAAGGATCTGGCTCCCGGCATCGGCGGAGAGTTTTCCGCGCGTCACCCGGGAGGCCAGACGCTGGCGGATCCCGTCGATGGCGCGCGATATCGCATCGCTGGAGATGTCGTAGATCAGAACCTGGTGACCATGGCTGGCGGCGACTTCGGCAATCCCTGCGCCCATCGTGCCGCTGCCAATCACGGCGACAGTGCGTATGTTCAGCATCTTATTTCCCCGTAAAGTTCGGCGCGCGCTTCGCCAGGAAGGCGCTGACGCCCTCGCGGTAATCGTCGCTGCGTCCGGCCAGGCGCTGATAGTCGCGCTCCAGATCGAGCTGGGCGTCCAGGGTGTTGGTTTCCGCGGCATTGATGGCCTGCTTGATCAGACCCAGCCCGAAGGTCGGCTGAGAGGCAAAATGCAGCGCCATCTGCTGCGCCGTAGTGGAGAGCTGTTCGTCATCCACCACCTGCCAGATCATTCCCCACGCCTGCGCCTGTTCGGCGCTGAGTTTGTCACCGAGCAGCGCCAGCCCCATGGCGCGGGCGCGTCCGGCCACGCGCGGCAGCAGCCAGGTGCCGCCGCAGTCCGGCACCAGGCCGAGCTTGCTGAAGGCCATCACGAAGTTGGCGGAACGGGCGGCAATGACCATGTCACACCCCAGCGCCAGCGTGGCCCCTGCGCCGGCCGCCACGCCGTTAACGGCACAAATGACCGGTTTCGGCAGCTTTGCCAGGCGGCGCACCAGCGGGTTATAGAAAGTTTCAACGGACATCCCCAGATCCGGCGCCGGGCCGCTGGGGTCGACGTTGCGGTCGTTCAGATCCTGACCGGCACAGAAACCACGTCCCGCCCCGGTGATCAGCAGGCAGCGGATAGCGTCATCACGCTCGGCCTGCTTCAGGCATTCGGCAAGCTGCTGATGCATCACGTCATTGAAGCTGTTCAGACGCTCCGGACGGTTCAGCGTAATGGTCATTACGCCCTGCTCAACATGACTGAGAATAAATTCCACAATTAGCGTCCTTTAAAGTCGGGGGTGCGTTTTTGTAAGAAGGCGTCGATGCCCTCCCGGCGGTCTTCGGTGGCAGACAGCAGCGTAAACAGCTGGCGCTCCTGCGCGAGCCCGGCCTGGAGCGGTACCTCCTGAGACTGGCGCAGCGCCTGTTTCGCCGCCTGCAGCGCCAGCGGAGAGTGGCGCGCCATCAGCGCCGCCTGCTTCAGGGCATACTCCAGCGTCAGCGCTGGCGGGAAAACATCGCTGACCAGCCCCGCGCTCAGCGCCTGCTGCGCGGAAATACTCTCGCCGGTCAGCACCATTTTGCTGGCAAGGGATTTACCGACGCTGCGGATAAGACGCTGGGTGCCGCCCGCGCCGGGCATAATGCCCAGCGTGATTTCCGGCAGACCAAAACGGGCGTTATCGCCAGCAATGACCACGTCGCACAGCAGCGCCAGCTCGCAGCCTGCGCCCAGCGCGAAGCCGTTCACGGCAGCGATCAGCGGTTTGCTGAACGCGTTAATGCGCGCCCACAGCTGCGGGCGGATATCGTTCAGGGTGGCGGGCAGGTCTTTCTCCGCCATTTCGTTGAGATCGGCCCCGGCGGCAAAGCAGCGCTCGCTGCCGTAAATCACGCAGACGGCGATGTCAGCATCCACGGCGGCGGCCTCAAGCTGCTCAGCAAGCTGCGTCAACAGCGCATTGTGGAGGGCGTTGCGCGCTGCCGGACGGTTGAGCGTCAGCTGCAGCACGCGGCCATGACGGGTAACAATCAGTTCGCTCATGCCATCCCCTTGGCGTCGAAGTCGACGATCACGTCGGCGGTTAACGGCAGCGACTGGCAGCTCAGCACGTATCCGGCGGCCAGCTCGTCCGGCTCCAGGCTGTAGTTGGTCGCCATGTCCACCTTCCCGCGCAGTACTTTGCATTTACAGGTGGCGCACACGCCGCCCTTGCAGGCATACGGGAGATCCGCCCCCTGGCGCAGGGCTGCATCCAGGATGCTTTCGTCATCCGCCGTCAGGGTGATTTCACGGTCGCGCCCGTCCTGGCGGACGGTCACTTTCTGCCCTTCCGACTGTACGTGCACCGCGCGCTTAACGGAGATCCCCGGGGTGTTAAAACGCTCAAGGTGAATCGCTTTGTCCGGCATCCCCAGCGCTTTCAGGGCGGCTTCGGCGTCGTCCATCATCGCCGACGGGCCGCAGATAAACGCCTCGTCGTACTGGCGGAAGTTGATCAGGGTTTTCGCCAGCGCCTGCAGCTTTTCCCCGTCGATGCGGCCAAAAAGCAGATCGCTGTCCAGCCGCTCCTGGCTGAAGATAGAGACCAGCTGCAGCCGCTGCGGGTATTTGTCCTTCAGGTCCGCCAGCGCCCGACGGAACATCATGCTCTGGCTGCTGCGGTTGCCGTAGATCAGGGTGAAATGGCTGTTGGGTTCGGTCGCAAGCGTTGCGGAGATAATCGCCAGCATCGGGGTGATCCCGGAGCCTGCCGCAATCGACAGATAGTGACCTTCACGTTCAGCCTGCGGCTGGTAGCCAAACTGCCCCTGAGGAACCATCACCTCCAGCGCCATGCCAGCTTTGATCTCATCCCGGGCGTAGCGGGAAAAGCGCCCGCCGTCGATGGCTTTGACCGCCACGCTGATCTCGCCCGGGGCGGTACTCCGGCAGATGGAGTAGCAGCGGCGCAGCTCGTCCCCGTCAAGCTTCGTTTTTAACGTCAGGTGCTGGCCGGGGCGGAAGCGGTAGGCGTCCTGCAGCGCCTGCGGCACCGCGAACGTGATGGTCACCGCGTCGCGGGTTTCGGGTTCCACTTTTGCCACTGTTAATGAATGAAACGTTGTCATGGCAGCCTCAAATACATTTGAAATAGTCGAATGGCTCGCGGCAGGTATTGCAGCGGTAGAGCGCTTTGCAGGCCGTCGAGCCAAATTCACTGATAAGCGAGGTATCGGTGCTGGCGCAGCGCGGGCAGCTCACCTCCAAAGGCGCGTGCGCGTGACAGCTATGCCCTACGGGCGGACTGATGCCGTACGCCCGCAGGCGCTCGCGCGCGTCGGCGGTCATCCAGTCGGTGGTCCAGGCGGGGTCAAGCTGGAGCACAATGTGCACCGGGGTAAAGCCGCGCCTGGTCATCGCGTCGCGGATTGCCCCCAGCAGGTGTTCCGTTGCCGGGCAGCCCGAGTAGGTTGGCGTGAAGCCAATAACCCAGCCTTCCCCCTGCGCCTTCACGCTGCGCACCATGCCTAAATCGGTGATGGTTAACACCGGCACTTCCGGATCGGGGATCTGGCTTAACAGCGCCCAGATCTGCGGAATTTGCGCAGGCGCGATGTCGACGAGGCGTTGCATAGCGTTCTCCTTTACCACTGCTGACCGGGATACGCGCGCTGGAGATACTGCATCTCCGCCAGCATCGGGCCCAGATGTTCAGTATGCAGCCCCTTCTTGCCCCCGGTGCGGTAGGCCACCTCTGCGGGCACCGTCAGATTGGCGTCCTTGAGACCGGCAAATACTTCGCTTTCCCACGGCTGGCGCAGAACGCGCGGGTCAACCGCCACGCCGGCATCAATCAGCGCCAGCTCGACCTCATCTGCTTCAAACAGCTCCGCCGTAAAACGCCACAGGCCGTCGATGGCCTGCTGCATCTTTTGCGCGGACGTTTCGGTCCCGTCGCCAAGACGCACCAGCCAGCCTCGGCTGAAGCGCAGGTGGTAGCGCGCCTCTTTAATCGCTTTGGCGGCAATGGCGGCAAGCTGGCCGTCGCTGCTTTGGGTCAGGCGTTCGTACAGCGCCACGTTCCAGGCATCCATTAGGTACTGGCGGGCAATCGTGTCGGCGAAGCTGCCGTTCGGCTGCTCCACTAGCAGGACGTTGCGGAACTGGCGCTCGTCGCGGCCAAACGCCAGCGTGTCTTCATCACCCTGGCCTTCCCGTTCCGCGGCATAGGTCAGGAAATTGCGCGCCTGGCCCAGCAGGTCGAGACCGATATTGGCGAGCGCGAGGTCAATTTCCAGCTCCGGCGCGTGGCCGCACCAGGCGCCGAGGCGCTGGGAGAGCACCAGACCGTTGTCGCCCAGACGCAGGGCATAGGCAGTCACTGAATTCATTCTTTGCCTCACATATGCTCGATGCCGTCAGGGATGGTGTAGAACGTCGGATGGCGGTAAACCTTGCTTTCCGCCGGGTCGAAGAACTCACCGCTCTCTTCCGGCTGGGAGGCGACAATTTCGCTCGCCTTAACCACCCAGATAGAACACCCTTCGCTGCGGCGGGTGTAGGCATCACGCGCATTTTCCAGCGCCATGCGATCGTCGGCGGCATGCAGACTGCCCACGTGACGGTGGGATAACCCTTGTTTGCTGCGTACGAACACTTCGTACAGCGGCCAGTAGACATTGCTCATCGTGATTCCTCTTAAGCCACTTTGCGGGCGTGTTGTTTTTCCGCGTGCGCCAGTGCGGCTTCCCGCACCCACGCCCCCTCTTCCCAGGCTTTGCGTTTGGCGGCCAGGCGTTCGTGGTTGCAGATGCCGCGCCCGTTAATGACCTCGTCAAACTCCTGCCAGTCGATCTCGCCGAAGCGATAATGACCGCTCTCTTCATCCAAACGCAGGTCGGGATCCGGCACCGTCATGCCCAGCATCTCCACCTGCGGCACCGTGTTGTCGACAAAGCGCTGGCGAAGTTCGTCATTGCCGAAATGTTTGATTTTCCAGGCCAGACTGCGGGCGCTGTTCGGCGAGTTGTCGTCGTTCGGCCCGAACATCATCAGCGCGGGCCACCAGAAGCGGTTGATGGCGTCCTGCAGCATCTGGCGCTGGGCCTCGCTGCCCTGCGCCAGCGCCATGCAGGCCTCAAAGCCCTGGCGCTGGTGGAAGCTCTCTTCTTTACAGATTTTCACCATCGCGCGGGCATACGGACCGTAGGAGGTCCGGCACAGCGCCACCTGGTTGACGATAGCGGCGCCGTCCACCAGCCAGCCGATCACGCCGATATCGGCCCAGCTCAGGGTCGGATAGTTGAAGATGGAGGAGTATTTCATCTTGCCGTCGAGCATCTTCTGGTAGATGTCTTCCCGCGCGCAGCCCAGCGTTTCCGCCGCGCTGTAGAGGTAGAGCCCGTGCCCGGCTTCGTCCTGCACTTTCGCCAGCAGGATCGCTTTTCGGCGCAGCGTCGGCGCGCGGGCGATCCAGTTCCCCTCCGGCAGCATGCCGACGATTTCGGAGTGCGCATGCTGGCCAATCTGGCGGATCAACGTCTTACGGTAGGCGTCAGGCATCCAGTCCTGAGGCTCAATCGCCGTCTCCTGCGCTATGCGCTGCTCAAACCGTTGTTCTTGCGTCACGTCATCACCTTTATGATTCGTTAGTTTGCAAATTAAAGCGTAATGTTGAATCACTTTGTTTTTTAAAAGTTACACAAAGGTTAAATATAACCCCAAGAATTGTTTCCTGGTTTTGTGATGTTGCTCGCAAGGCTTTTGCTGCGCGCCCTCTGAACAGTCGCTTTACGCGCTGCAATTCATCAGACCGGATCACAATGTTAACAATTCATTAAAACTCAGCTTGATTTTTATGATTCGTGATTAAACTATTAATGAGTAAATTACGTAACATTTGGAGATAAGCGATGCAGCAGTTAGCCAGCTTCGTGTCCGGTACCTGGCAGTCTGGCCGGGGCCGCGAACGCACTATTCATCACGCCGTCAGCGGCGAAGCGCTGTGGAGCGTGACCAGCGAAGGCCTGGACATGGCGGCCGCCCGTCGCTATGCGATTGAGCGCGGCGGTGAAGCGCTTCACGAGATGACCTTTATCGAACGTGCGGCCATGCTGAAGGCGGTGGCAAAGCACCTGCTTAGCGAGAAAGAGACGTTTTATGCCCTGTCGGCCCAGACGGGCGCGACGAAGGCGGACAGCTGGGTAGATATTGAAGGCGGCATCGGCACCCTCTTCACTTACGCCAGCCTGGGGAGCCGCGAGCTGCCGGATGACACGCTGTGGCCGGAAGACGAGTTAATCCCGCTGTCGAAAGAAGGCGGCTTTGCGGCGCGCCACGTCCTGACCTCCAAATCCGGGGTGGCGGTGCACATCAACGCCTTTAACTTCCCCTGCTGGGGGATGCTGGAAAAGCTGGCGCCGACCTGGCTTGCCGGGATGCCCGCCATCATTAAACCCGCTACCGCTACCGCGCAGGTGACGCAGGCGATGGTGAAATCCATCGTGGACAGCGGACTGGTGCCGGACGGTGCCATCAGCCTGATCTGCGGCGGCGCGGGGGATCTCCTTGACCAGCTCGACAGCCAGGACGTGGTGACCTTTACCGGCTCCGCCAGTACAGGGCAAAGCCTGCGCGTGCACCCGAATATTGTGGCGAATTCGATTCCGTTCACCATGGAAGCCGACTCCCTGAATTGCTGCGTGCTGGGGGAAGACGTCACGCCGGAACAGCCGGAATTTGCCCTGTTCATCCGGGAAGTGGTCCGCGAGATGACCGCTAAGGCCGGGCAAAAATGTACGGCCATTCGCCGGATTATCGTCCCGCAAAACCAGATTGACGCCGTGAGCCAGGCGCTGATTGCCCGCCTGGAAAAGGTGGTGGTGGGCGACCCGGCGCAGGAAGGGGTGAAGATGGGTGCGCTGGTCAACGCCGAACAGCGGGCGGACGTGCAGGAGAAAGTGGAGCAACTGATCGCCGCAGGCTGCCAGATCCGTCTGGGTGGCAAAGCGGATATGCAGGCCGCGGGCGCGTTCTTCCCGCCGACCCTGCTGTTCTGCCCGCAGCCGGATGAAACCCCGGCCGTCCACGCTACCGAAGCCTTCGGCCCGGTGGCAACGCTGATGCCGTATCGCAACGCACGCCACGCGATTCAGCTTGCCCGCGCGGGCGGCGGCAGCCTGGCGGGTACGCTGGTCACCGCAGACCAGGACATTGCCCGCCAGTTTATTGCCGGTGCGGCGCGCGCCCACGGGCGTATTCAGATCCTTAATGAGGAATCATCAAAAGAGTCTACCGGCCACGGCTCCCCGCTTCCTCAGCTGGTGCACGGTGGCCCGGGCCGTGCGGGCGGCGGCGAAGAGCTGGGCGGCCTGCGCGCGGTGAAGCACTACCTGCAGCGCACCGCGATTCAGGGCAGTCCGACGATGCTGGCGGCCATTGGCAAACAGTGGGTGCGTGGCGCAACGGTGCAGGAAGATCGCGTGCATCCGTTCCGCAAATACTTTGAGGAGCTACAGCCGGGCGACAGCCTGCTGACGCCGCGCCGCACCCTCACGGAAGCAGACATTGTGAACTTTGCCTGCCTGAGCGGCGACCATTTCTATGCCCATATGGATAAGATCGGCGCGGCAGAGTCGATCTTCGGCGAGCGCGTGGTGCACGGCTACTTCCTGATCTCCGCCGCAGCGGGGCTGTTTGTAGATGCGGGCGTCGGGCCAGTTATTGCTAACTACGGCATGGAGAACCTGCGCTTTATCGAGCCGGTTAAACCGGGCGATACCATACAGGTGCGTCTGACCTGCAAACGTAAAACGCTGAAGAAACAGCGTACCGCCGAGGAAAAACCGACCGGCGTGGTGGAATGGGCGGTTGAGATCTTCAACCAGCACCAGCAGGCCGTGGCGCTCTACTCCATTCTGACGCTGGTGGCGCGCCAGCGGGGCGATTTCTGACACCTTCCCTTCACCGCCTTTCTTGCCGGGTGGCGCGATGCTTACCCGGCCTACGATGATCTGCCGAGGTGTGACGCCGCTCCGCTCTTTTTTTAACCTGGCAAGACTGACAAATAACCTGGCAGATGCAGGCAAACGCTTTTCTCATGGGCCTGTCAGGATAAGGCTGTCACAACACAATAAACACAACAAGATGAGGTCTACGATGGGAAGCAATTCTTCTTTTTCTGCCCGTAGAACGGCGCTGGCCATGGCCGTTGCGCTGTGTTGCGCCTGGCAATCCCCTGTTTTCGCCCACGGCAGCGAGGCGCATATGGTCCCGATGGACAAAACGCTGCAGGACTTTGGCGCGGACGTTCAGTGGGATGATTACGCACAGATGTTCACCATTGCGAAAGACGGTGCCTTTGTGAAGGTCAAACCGGGCGCAAAAACCGCCATCGTCAACGGTAAAACCCTCAAGCTCGAGGTGCCGGTGGTGATGAAAGGCAAGAAAGCCTTTATTTCCGATACCTTCATCAACGATGTTTTCCAGTCTGGCCTCGATCGGACCTTCCAGGTTGAAAAACGCCCTCACCCGTTAAACGCGCTAACGGCGGACGAAATTAAGCAGGCCGTTGAGATTGTCAAAGCCTCGGCGGACTTTAAACCAAATACCCGCTTTACCCAGATTGCCCTTGCAGAGCCTGAGAAAGCCAAAGTGTGGGACTTTGTGCTCAACGGTACGGCAGTGGATGCCCCTCGCCAGGCGAAGATCGTCATGCTCGATGGAAAGCACGTTATCGAAAGCGTGGTGGACCTGAAGGATAAAAAAATCCTGCGCTGGGAACCGGTGAAAGACGCGCACGGCATGGTGCTGCTGGATGATTTCACCGCGGTTCAGCAGATTATCAACGAGAGCACAGAGTTCGCCGAGGTGCTTAAAAAACACGGCATCACCGACCCGAAAAAAGTGATTACCACGCCGCTGACCGTCGGCTATTTCGACGGTAAAGACGGCCTGAAGCAGGAAGATCGCCTGCTGAAGGTGGTGAGCTATCTGGATGTCGGCGACGGAAACTACTGGGCGCACCCGATTGAGAACCTGGTCGCGGTTGTCGATCTTGAGCAGAAGAAAATTCAGAAGATCGAAGAAGGCCCGGTCATCCCGGTTCCGCTCACCCCGCGCCCGTATGACGGCCGCGACCGGGTAGAAACGGAGAAGAAACCCCTGGAGATCGTCGAGCCGGAAGGCAAGAACTACACCATCACCGGGGATATGGTGCACTGGCAGAACTGGGATTTCCATCTGAGCCTGGACTCCCGCGTCGGCCCGATGATTTCAACCGTTACGTATAACGACAACGGCAAAAAGCGCCAGATTATGTATCAGGGGTCGCTCGGCGGCATGATCGTCCCTTATGGCGATCCGGACGTGGGCTGGTACTTTAAAGCTTATCTCGACTCCGGCGACTACGGTATGGGCACCCTGACCTCACCGCTGGTACGCGGTAAAGACGTGCCGTCCAACGCCGTGATGCTCAATGAAACCATCCCGGATTACACCGGCGCGCCGATGGAGATCCCGCGCGCGATCGCCATTTTCGAACGCTACGCGGGGCCGGAATACAAGCATCAGGAGATGGGCCAGCCAAACGTCAGCACCGAGCGCCGCGAGCTGGTGGTGCGCTGGGTGAGTACCGTGGGCAATTACGATTACATCTTCGACTGGGTGTTCCATGAAAATGGCACCATCGGCATTGATGCCGGCGCGACGGGTATCGAAGCGGTGAAAGGCGTGCAGGCGAAAACCATGCACGACGCCACCGCCAAAGACGACACAAAATACGGCACGCTGATCGACCATAATATCGTGGGCACCACGCACCAGCACATCTACAACTTCCGTCTTGATATGGACGTGGACGGCATCAACA
Source organism: Enterobacter sp. 120016 (assembly GCF_018383635.1). NCBI lineage: Bacteria > Pseudomonadati > Pseudomonadota > Gammaproteobacteria > Enterobacterales > Enterobacteriaceae > Enterobacter > Enterobacter sp. 120016. Next base: position 70,279 of record NZ_JAHAWC010000011.1, read on the forward strand.
ACAAGCTGGTGGCCATGGATCCGGAAGTGAAGCCGAATACCGCCGGTGGCCCGCGCACCAGCACCATGCAGATCAATCAGTACGATATTGATACCGAGCAGCAGGCGGCGCAGAAATTCGACCCGGGCACCATTCGACTGCTGAGCAACACAAGTAAAGAGAACCGCATGGGCAACCCGGTCTCATACCAGATTATCCCTTACGCGGGCGGTACGCACCCGGTGGCAACCGGCGCGAAATTTGCCCCGGACGAGTGGATCTACCATCGACTCAGCTTTATGGACAAACAGCTTTGGGTGACCCGTTACCATCCGGATGAACTTTACCCGGAAGGAAAATTCCCGAACCGCTCCATCCACGACACGGGCCTGGGGCAGTACAGCAAGGATAATGAGTCGCTGAACGGCCAGGATGACGTGGTCTGGATGACCACCGGCACCACCCACGTCGCCCGCGCGGAGGAGTGGCCGATCATGCCGACGGAATGGGTGCATACCCTGCTTAAACCGTGGAACTTCTTCGACGAGACGCCAACGCTCGGGAAAAAGAAAGACGTACAGAAATAAATAACGCACCGGGCGCAATGCCCGGTTTTTCATCTATTTACTTGCTGAATACCTCTCCCCGATTATAGTTATTTCTACCTCGTTTATTTCCCTTGCATTTCTTGAACCACTTTCAGCCAGGACACGAAGTTTCAACGAACGACGTAATACACCACTGAGAGGTTAGGATGAAATTCAATTTGATCGTCAGGAGTCTTGCTCTGGCTGGACTTGTTATTTCCGTTAGCTCCGCGTATGCCGCAGAAGCCCCGAAGGATGCCACGGCCGCAACGCAACAAGCCAATAACGCCCTGTTTAATCAGCTTCCTTTCTCCGACAACACCGATTTTACGGACGCCCATAAAGGGTTTATCGCCCCTATTCCTCAGGAAATTATCAAAGGGGAACAAGGCAATGTTATCTGGGATCCACAGCAGTATTCGTTTATTAAAGAAGGCGATAAAGCACCGGACTCCGTTAATCCCAGCTTATGGCGTCAATCTCAGCTGATTAATATTAGCGGCCTGTTTGAAGTGACCGACGGCGTATATCAGATCCGAAATCTTGATCTGTCAAATATGACCATCATTGAAGGGAAAGAAGGTATTACCGTGGTTGACCCGCTGGTGTCGGCAGAAACGGCGAAGGTCGGGATGGATCTCTATTTTAAAAATCGCGGCAAAAAACCGGTCGTCGCCATTATTTATACCCATAGCCACGTTGACCACTATGGCGGCGTGCGCGGCGTGGTGGATGAAGCCGACGTGAAGTCCGGCAAAGTGAAGGTCTACGCGCCTGCCGGGTTTATGGAAGCGGCCGTTGCCGAGAATATCATGGCGGGTAACGTGATGAGCCGCCGCGCCAGCTATATGTATGGCAACCTGCTGAAGCCAGACGCCAAAGGCCAGGTGGGTGCCGGTCTTGGAACAACGACCTCCGCCGGGACGGTCACGCTGATTGCCCCGACCAATATCATTGAGAAAGATGGGCAAAAAGAGGTTATCGACGGCCTGACCTATGATTTTATGCTCGCACCGGGATCCGAAGCGCCGTCCGAAATGCTCTGGTATATCGAAGAGAAAAAGCTGATTGAATCCGCTGAGGACGTGACCCATACCCTGCACAACACCTACTCGCTGCGCGGGGCCAAAATCCGCGAGCCGCTGCCGTGGTCGAAATACATCAACCAGGCGATTGTGCGCTGGGGTGATAAGGCCGAAATCATCATGGCGCAGCACCACTGGCCGACCTGGGGCAACGAAAACGTGGTCAAGCTGCTGAAAAGCCAGCGTGACCTCTATCGTTACATCAACGATCAGACGCTGCGTATGGCGAACGAAGGGCTGACGCGCGACGAAATCGCTGCGAACTTCAAGCTCCCGGATTCACTGGCGCATACCTGGGCTAACCGCGGCTATTACGGTTCGGTGAGCCATGACGTAAAAGCCACCTATGTGCTGTATCTGGGCTGGTTTGACGGCAACCCGGCGACGCTGGATGAACTGCCGCCTGAAGAAGCCGCGAAGAAATTCGTGGAGTATATGGGCGGCGCGGATGCCATCCTCAACAAGGCGAAAACCGACTTCGACCAGGGGAACTACCGCTGGGTGGCGCAGGTGGTCAGCAAAGTGGTCTTTGCCGATCCAAATAACCAGGCGGCACGTAACCTGGAAGCGGATGCGCTGGAACAGCTTGGCTATCAGGCTGAATCCGGTCCGTGGCGTAACTTCTACCTGACCGGCGCGCAGGAGCTGCGTAACGGCGTGGTGAAAGGTCCAACGCCGAATACCGCAAGCCCGGATACGGTGCGCGCGATGACGCCAGAGATGTTCTTCGACTATCTGGCTGTCCATATCAACGGACAAAAAGCCGGTGAGGCTAAGTCGGTGTTTAACATTGATTTAGGCAGCGATGGAGGGAAGTACAAACTCGAGCTTGAAAACGGCGTGCTGAACCACACGGCGAACGCTGAAGCAAAAGAGGCGGACGCTACGCTGACGCTTAACCGTGACACCCTGAATAAAATCATTCTCAAGGAGGTTACGCTGAAACAGGCCCAGAACAGCGGAAATATTAAAATTACTGGCGACAGCGCGAAACTTGATGCCATGCTTAGCTATATGGACAAGTTTGATTTCTGGTTTAATATTGTGACACCGTAACGGTGCATGCAAAAGGGCGGTTCGTCCGCCCTTTCCTGCTTCACGTGTTAGCCAGACAGGGTAAAAGCGTCAATGGAAAAAAGAAAAAAACCGACACTTGAACGGGCAACCTGGCCAACGCGCCATGCCATGGTCATGCACGGGCTGGCGATGAACCTGCCGTGGCTGGCCTTCGTCAATATCAGCTTCGCGGTGATGATTCTGCTGCGACACGTCCTGCTTAATACCAGCGATCCCCTTTATCCCCACTCGCCGCAGCTGACGAGAATGGTCGATGCCTCCATGCTCGGCATTATCATCCTCTCCGCGGCGCTGATCCTCATGGCCTGGCGGCGCATCGCCGGTATCAGCGTGGTGTTGTTTATCTGCAGCGCTATCTGGTCGGTCTCCTGCTTCTGGTTTATCACCCAGCTGCTGCTCCCGCACGTCTGGCCGCTGTGCGTTATTTTATTACTCGCGGGCTTAACGGCGCTCTATTTTTACCCTGAAGGGTTGCTCGCCTTTGTGCTCCCGCTCTGGATCACCCTGCCGATAGCAAGCTGGATACGGAACGATGGCCTCAACCTTCACTTCGTCGTTATCTGGAGCGTCTTTACGCTGATCCTGATCTGCGGGCGTTTCATCCTGTTGAGCTGGTTTGACGAGGCCTGGCGACGTAACCAGCAAAATCAGCTGCTGATTTCCAGACTGGATGCGCTGGCGCATCAGGATCCGTTAACCAAAACCGCCAATCGCCGGAAAATGGAAGTGGTGCTGGAGAACGCGGTTGAGCAGAAAAAAACCTTCTCGGTGATTATGCTGGATATCGACTATTTCAAACGCTACAACGACACCTACGGGCACCAGGCGGGTGACGACTGCCTGACGCGCGTGGCGCGGGTGCTGAAGCAGTCGGTGCGAACGCCTGACGATGTGGTGTCACGCTACGGCGGCGAGGAGTTCGTGGTGATCCTGTTTAACTGCCCGGAAAACATCGCTGAAAAGGTGGCCCTACGCATTCAGGACGGCCTGCGCGCGGAGTCCATACCGCACAGCGCGTCAACCGTTAGCGACCAGGTCACCGTGAGCATGGGGATTGCGAGCATGGCGGAAGGGTTAGCGGGCACCGAGATCATCGCCCGCGCCGATGCGGCGCTGTATCGGGCTAAGGAGGCCGGGCGAGATCGAGTATGCCGCTGAGAACGGCGGCTATTCCGCATGACGCCCGGCGATCCACTTGCGATACTGGCCGGGCGACATTCCCGTCGCGCCAGTGAAGGCGCGCCTGAACGCCGTGTCGTCAGCGTAACCGCAATCGCCAGCAATCTGCGCTATGACGTACCCCGGCTGCTCCAGGAGACGCATCGCCTTTTCAATGCGCATGCGCGTCAAAAAGTTTTTAGGGCTTTCATTCATCTCCTCCGCCATTTTTCGGTGGAGGGTTCGAGTGGTCATATTCAGCGCCCGGGCAAGCTGCTCTACGGTAATTGCCGGATTTTCATACCGAACGATATGTTCCGCTTTCATTATCATCGGATGTACCGAATTTAAAAAACCTGCTGGCGCGTAAACCTGCTGAGACAACGGCTGGCTGTCAGCCACGGCCATATCGGCCGTCAGACGCGCCAGCTTCTGCCCCGCGTGCAGACGGATGATATGCAGCGCCAGGTCAACCCACGAGAGCGGGCCGCCGGAGGTGATAACCCGCGCGTCCTGCACCAGCGCTTTACCCCAGACGGGTTTGCTGAGCGGGTAACGCTGGCGGAAAGTATGGTAAAGCCACCAGGTCGTCGTGCATGCCCGCCCATTGAGTACCCCCGCCTCGGCGAGAACCAACCCACCGGCACAGGCTCCCGCAAGCATCACGCCTTTATCATACTGGTCGCGCAGCCATATGCCAGCCTCGTGGACCGCCGCTAGCGAGACCGGGCGTTTCTGCTCGTCAAGCTTCATCCCGCAGGCAATCACGAGGTCGAAGGTTCCCCCGGTGACAAAGCTCCCATCGGTCTCGATCGGCCGACCCTGCGCGTCCGGGACCGGCTTTCCTTCCGCCGTGATGATGACCGCCTCAAATGGCGATATGCCCGCGCCGTCCGGCTGCTGGGAAATCACCTCGTTAGCCAGCCAGAACATGTCGCAGAGCCCAGCCACGGCGGATTTCATACTTCCGGGTAACGCTAAAATGCCAATTCTCATGATTCAGGCCCGAATAAAATGTCTGATTTCGTATGTTAACCGTCATTTCAGACACTACAAGCTTCTTTGCGCCTCTCGTTACACTGTGCTTCAACGTCTCTCAGGAAATTACGTCACGCCTATGAAACCGACACGCTTGCCCGTTCTTCTCTCTTTGCTTTGCATGGCTGCATCGCAGCCTGTACAGGCGCGGATTAATAACATCATCCTCGTGCACGGTGCCTTTACCGATGGTTCCGCCTGGCAGGAAGTGATAGACCGTTTGCAGACCCGGGGCTATCACGTCACGGCAGTGCAGAACCCCCTGACCTCGCTGAAAGATGACGTCGCCGCCACTGAGCGTGTCATTGACCGTCAGCAAGGGGAAGTGGTCCTTGTCGGCCACTCCTGGGCTGGCGCGGTCATCGCTCAGGCAGGCAATAACCCGAAGGTGAAAAAGCTGGTTTTTCTCTCCGCCCTTGCCCCCGACAGCGGTGAATCGGTCACCTCTCTTCTTACCCGGCTTAACGCCCCGATGGCCGACATGCGCCCGGATAAAAAAGGGCTGATCTGGCTGGACGATCCCGATGCCTATCAGCGCACGATGGCCAATGACCTGCCTCTTAAACGCGTAAAGCTGCTGACGGCAACGCAGCAGCCCATCGCGGCAAACGCCTTTAGCGAGAAGGTAGAACATGCCGCCTGGCGCGAAAAACCCTCATGGTATCTGATAACCGAAGACGATCGCGCCCTTTCTCCCGGCGTCCAGCAGCAGCTTGCCGGCGCCATGAACGCCACCGTCCTGCGTATTAAGAGCAGCCATATGTCGATGATTTCCCACCCGGACGCCGTCAGCCAGTTCATCGAACAAGCAACCCAGACCGACGCAAAGGAAACAAAAAAATGAATATTCTGCATATAGATTCAAGCATTAACGGCGAGTTCTCACTTTCACGTCAGCTGACGGCAGAGGTGGTTCGCCAGCTCGCGTCAGATCGGGTGGTCTATCGCGACGTCGTTAAAACCCCCATCGCCCATCTCACCGGCACCGTTGCTGCAGGCTTCCGGCCGCTGCGGATAGCCACGGACGCTACGGCTGAAGACGTCCGCGAACACGAGCTGTCCGAGGCGCTTGTGAACGAATTTCTCAATAGCGACCTCATCGTGATAGGTGCGCCTATGTATAACTTCTCCGTCTCAACGCAGCTTAAAGCCTGGTTAGATCGACTGGCCCAGCCGGGAAAAACCTTTAGCTATACCCCGACGGGCCCGGTGGGGCATGCGACCGGCAAAAGGATTGTCGTCGTTTCAACCCGCGGGGGGATATATCACGGTACGCCAATCGAAGACATGGATTTTCAGGAGCGATACCTGCAGAAATTTTTTGGCTTTCTGGGCATCGACAGAGTGGAATTCGTTCGTGCCGAAGGGGCGACGCGCGGTGAGGAGATCCGGACTAAAGGCGTTGCTCAGGCGTTTGACACTATTCCATCGGTCATCGCCGCAGCATTAAAATAGCCGCCGGGTTAAACACTGCCGGGTAACCGCAGCGTTACCCGGCAGTGTTTTTAATACCGCACGCAAACCGACTTGGTTTCACACCAGCCGTCCAGCCAGTCCGGGCCAAAGTCACGCCCGGTGCCGGACTGCTTCATGCCGCCGAACGGCAGGTTGGCGTCGATCAGCGTATGGCTGTTCACCCAGACGGTGCCCGCCTGCAGCCTGTCGGTGTACTCCAGCGCCTTGCTGATATTCTGCGTCCAGACGCTGGCCGTCAGGCCATATTCGCTGTCGTTTGCCAGCTGGAGCGCCTCTTCCCCGTCGGCGACGCGCACCAGGTTGACCACCGGGCCAAACACCTCTTCACGCGACAGGCGCAGTGAGGCATCCGGGTTCACCACCAGCGTCGGCGAAACGTAATAGCCTTTGCCTTCCGGCCCCCGGTTACCGACGATCAGCTCCGCGTTGCGCGACCTGGCTTCATCAAGGAAGGTCTGCACCTTGTCACAGTGCGCGCGCGACACCAGCGGGTTGATAAACGCTTCCGGCGACATGCCCGGCCCGACGCTCAGGGATTTCACCGCCTGCTCAAACCCGCTGACCAGCGTGTCAAACAGCGGTGCTTCAATGTAGATGCGCGAGCTCGCCGCGCACACCTGCCCCTGGTTCAGGAAGCTGCCGGTCATCAGGCCTTCGATCACCCACGCCGGGTCCGCGTCTTTCAGTACGATAGCCGGGTTTTTCCCACCCAGCTCCAGGGTCACCCCGGTTAGCGTATCCGCCGCCGCGCGGGCGATTTGCTTACCCGTCGCCGTTGAGCCGGTAAAGCTCACCTTTGCAATATGCGGATGTGAGGTCAGCGCTGCGCCACACACCGCGCCGCTCCCGGTTACCACATTGAACACCCCGTCCGGAATGCCCGCTTCGCTTGCCAGTTCCGCCACGCGCAGCATGGTCAGCGGCGTGGTCTCTGACGGCTTGATGACAATAGAGCAGCCCGCGGCCAGCGCAGGCATCACTTTCCACATCCCGATCATCAGCGGGAAGTTCCAGGGCACAATCCCGGCCACCACGCCAACCGGCTCCTTACGCGTCCACGCCTGGTAGCGGGCGCCCTGCGGCAGCGGGATGGAAAGGTCGAGGGTCTTACCCGAAATTTTGGTGGTCAGCCCGGCGGTATAGCGCATCCAGTTCAGGGTGCAGCTGACTTCAAACATGCGGGAAATGTTAATGGATTTGCCCTGCTCCAGCGTTTCAAGCTGGGCCAGCTCCTCGCTGTGCTGTTCGACCAGATCGGCGAAATGAAGCAGGATCCGCTCGCGCTCTGCCGGCAGTTTTCCGGCCCAGCTGCGGGCGACAAACGCGCGCCAGCCGGACATGACGGCGCGGTCAACGTCATCGACGCTGGCATCGGCAGTTGAGGCAATGACCTCGCCCGTGGCCGGGTTGAAGACGTTCAGCCGCTTTTCACTGTCCGACGCGGCCTGACGCCCTTCAATCCACAGGCCATGCTGTCGGTCTAAAAATTGTTGTACGGCAGGCTGAATGGCCACCTGTGATTCAGACATAGGATACTCCTTCGTTATTCTTCGCAGGGTGTCCATCCAGTCTAAGTGGGGTTTTGCATTCTCGCTTTTGTCTCTGTGACATTCGCTTTGCCACCTGTGACAGGCTCCGCAAATCGCGATAATTGCCGCTTATATCGCTGTTACCGGTGAGTGTTCTTTCCTATAGTCAGCCTCATAGCTCTGACAAAATGCAACACAAATGCAACAATGCGAAAACGTTGACGGAGCAGTGAGAGAAACGATGGCGTGTGCAAGCGAGCAGGAACAGTATCAGCAGTGGCTGGCGCAAATTAACCAGGTTTGCGGGCGTTTTAACGCGCAGCCCACCGAGGGGAAGTTCTTCGGCGAGCTGGAGACCAGCTATGCGCGCAGCCTGAAGCTCAGCACCGTGACCGCAGGCGGCGTTAACCTGTTCCGCTCCCGTCAGGAGATTACGCAGAGTAACGATGCCTGGTTCTATACCGTGTTCCAGCTTGAAGGCAGCGCGGAAATTGAACAGGATGAGCGTCGGGCGGTACTCAGAACCGGTGATATCACGCTGATTGACGCGTCGCGTCCCTGCTCGATCAACTGGCGGGAAAAATCCCGCCAGATTTCGCTGCTGGTTCCCCGCCAGATTATTGAGCAGCAGTGTCGTTTCCAGGAGATAAGCTGCGCGACCGCCCTTTCCCGCACCTTGCCCACGGTACAGCTGAGCCATCGCCTGCTGATGGAGAGCATGAGCAATGCCGACCTGAGTGACCGGGAGAGTGAAGCGGCGCTCGAAGCGATGATCTGCCTGCTGCGCCCCGCTTTCCAGCAGCGTGAAATCATTCAGCCGCGCAAGGAACGCCAGTTCCTGCATGTAGTCGCGCTGATTGACGACCATATTCAGTCTGAATCACTGCGCCCCGAATGGATTGCCGCCGAGAGCGGTATGTCCGTGCGCAGCCTCTATCGCATGTTTGCGGAAAAGGGGCTGGTGGTGGCGCAGTACATCAAAAACCGTCGTCTGGATCTGTGTGCGCAGGTACTGCGCGCTGCCGGTGATGATGAAAAGCTGGCGGGCATTGGCTACAGCTGGGGTTTCACCGACCATAGCCATTTTTCAACGGCGTTTAAGCAGCGTTTTGGCGTCTCGCCGGGTGAATACCGCAGGCGCTACCGCTAACTACTTTTTGAGCCATTTTCCGTTAATACCCTTCACGTATTCGCCCGGCTGCGCGCGGGCAACCAGCTTTTGACCTGCCATTTTGGCCACTTCATCGACCGGCAAATTATTGCTGTCAGCCAGCTTCTGGTAGTTTTCCGTGCGTGCCGCATTGATACGATTGACCAGCGCCAGCGTTTCCGCATCCTGTTGAATCGGGGCAATATAACCGCTGAGGGTTTCCCCCACGCGCCCCTGCGCCCGGGCATCGTTTAAGGTCAGCGCAGCCGCCTGCACGTTCATCCCCAGCGCCAGTAAAATCAGAGCTAATCGTTTCATGGCATCCTCAGAACAGATCGCTGCGCGATTTCAGCAGAGTTTCAACGTCTTTATCGACCTTAATATGGATCTCATGTTCGATTTTGACATTCATATTGATGGTAATCGGCTCCTTTGGCGCAGCGACTTCAATACGCGGCGTACAGCCGGTCAGTAGCGCGGCAACGGCAACGGTGAGCACACCAGCCATCTTTATCATTGTTGTTCCTCACTTTCCTTGCCAGTCGAACTGCGGGGAGCAGGTATCGCCGCATGTTGCTCAAACCAGGTTTGCAGGTTGTCCCCAAAACGCAGGCTGCGCCAGAGGGTAAAGACATTCTCGTCATGGGTATAGTTCAGGTTGACGGAGCTGCTTTTGCCATCCACCCGGCTGGTCCCCTTGATGGTCGCCTGCATGGTTAATTCACCCAGGTTATCTAAATTGATTCTCGTCCACGAACGCGAAATTTCCATATAGCGGAGCCAGTTAATCGCCGCGCCCGCAACCATATTATCCTTCACGATGGCGTCTGCCGTATCTTTGTCGATACGTAGCGTCATTGGCCCCGGGTTGGTCAGCCAGCCATCTTTAATGATCCATTTTTCATTGTCCAGCCAGAACGGCAGAGCCCCGCTCACCGGCCCTGACATGGCAAACTGTTTCGGATTAACGGCGCTAATCAGCTCGCTGGAGGAGATATTGTCCACGCGCAGCAGGGCCGGATCGTGCTGTGGCATCCGCAGCTGCTGCATGGTGATCTTCCCGCCGAGGGTTTCCACCTTCACATTGGTGAGCAGCAGCGGGTTGTCCTCCGTCCAGGGATAATCCCCCTGTAGATCGGCGGTAATGTTGCGTGCGGTCACCAGGTTTTCCACTTCGCCGATGCGCAGCGTGACCGGCCCGCGCGTGCCGAGGGACCAGGTTCCCTCGCTGAAGCGGAACGGCAGCACAAAATCGACGCCGTTAATCTGGTTATCCGGCATCCAGGCGCTACCGGATTTCAGCACGCCGTGCCCGCCCGCTTCAAAGCCCTGATCGGCCGCCGCCGAGAAGGCGACCTGCGCGTAAAGTTCCCCGTCGCGCAGCGTCATTTTCCAGTCCGGCGGGATCAGCGGCTGGAAGACGGTGAGGGACTGTTTCGGCCACCAGGCCTGCCCGCGAAGACGTACGCCGTCCCAGCGACCGTTCACCTGTACCGGGCCGATTTTGTCCGCATGGAGGTCGCCCTTAAACTGAAAAAGGGTCGGGTCGGTGCCGTCGACGCTGAAGGTCAGGACCGAGGGCGGCAACGCGCTGCCGCCGGAGAAACGGGTTTGCCCGGCGTTGAGCGACAGCGCGCCGCTGAAGGATGGTTTATCGGGGTCACGCAGCCAGCGCACCGGTTGATCCAGCACCAGACGCGGCTTGCTGACCTCCATAGTGCCGTACTGGAGCTTGTCAAAACCGGTGGAGAGCGCCGTCAGCTCAATAAGGTTGTCGCGCCACTCGCCTTTCCCGGCAACATCCCAGCGGGCATGCATCGGCGTAAAACCGCCTTTGCCCCAGTAGCGCCACTGCCACAGGCCGTTATCAGGTAAAAAGTCGTTGGCCTGGCCGTCCAGGTGGAGTTCAAAATCACCCATCTTGTTTTCATGGGCGCGCAGAATCGCCTGTAAACGGCCGTCCACGCCCTTCTGCGTCAGCTTCACGCCCGCCAGCGGCCAGCGGATTTCATCGATATCGAGTGAGTCAATGATGCGCCCGCGCGAGCGGAGCAGCGCGCCCGGCTCAAAGGCCAGCTGCGGTTCATACAGGCTGCCGGTCAGCGTGGCGGGCAATTTGGCGTAAAGAATGAGATCGTTTTGCTTCGCCTCGCCGCTGAGATACAGGGGCATGTCGCTGTTTTCCATGCCGAGCCTGCCGGGCCCAATATTCAAGACCGCGTTGCCTTTCCCCGCGTCACCGTGAGTAAGCACATTCAGTCGTCCGGTCAGGGTGGTTTTATCCAGCCCCTGCTGCCAGTTGTCCGCGCGAAGCGACACGCGCCCGCTAAGCGGCATACCGGAAAGATCCCAGTTCCAGCGCCCGTCGCTGATGTTCAGCTGCTCCGCCGTGATCTGCCACGGCAGGTCGAGCAGCGGATCGGGGTTGTCCCGCGCCATCACCACCAACTGCCCCTGATTGTCTTCCCAGTCCAGATCGGCATCGACCAGAGACGTTAACTGTGGCACGTTAAAGGTCGCGACCGCGTGGCCTTTCACCGGCACGCCATCCGGTACCAGCGGCAGGGTAAACTCGCCCACCAGCTTAATCGGCTGCGGCTGGTCCGGAAGCTGTACATCGAACTGGCTGACCGAGAGCGTCTGACCGCGAAGCGTGCCTTTAATGCTGACCTGCTCGCCTTTATAGGCGATCTCCTGACGGGACGGCGTCAGCGATGCCTGAAGTTCGCCCTGCCACTGCTGCCAGGGCGAAAGCGTCAGACGGTGAATCGTGAGCCAGGTATTGGGTAACACGGCCTGCCATTGCGCCAGCGTTTTGGGGGCGACCGTTGAGGGCGCAGACTGGGGAATTTTGCTCAGACAGACGGAGTTAAGATCCAGCGCGCCGATATCCAGCTTCCAGCGGCTCGGATGTGACAGCGTCACGTTATCGATGCGGGCAATTTCGCAGTCTTCAACCAGATAGCGAAGATCGGGGATCACCAGCGCGTGGCGAGTCAGTTTCGGACTTTCTTCGAATGCGATGCGCGTCCCGACGGGCAGCCAGATCCCGGCGAGCGTCGGTACCCACTGGGCGAGCGTCATCAGCAGCGTCAGCGGCAACAATATGAACAGCAGTAAAAGCGCAAGAGCGGCTTTGTATTTACCCTTCATGGGCAGTTAATATCCTGATTTAGCGAAAGAATTAAGCCGGCAGTGCCGATCATTGTCGCATGTTTAGCCAGTCAGTTGAAGGGAATGCCATTTTTAAGGATAGATGCTCTAGAATAATTGATAGAACTTATTGAATTCAATAATATTTTAGAAATTGTAAGATAATTTTAATCATGCTAACGTGGATGTAAAATCACTGGAGAAAGTCTTATGAAACTCGCGGTATATAGCACAAAGCAGTACGACAAAAAGTATCTGCAACATGTTAACGAGGCTTACGGGTTTGAGCTTGAATTTTTCGACTTTCTGCTGTCCGAAAAAACCGCCAAAACGGCGCACGGCTGTGAAGGCGTCTGCATTTTTGTTAACGACGACGGCAGTCGTCCGGTGCTGGAAGAGTTGAAAAAACAGGGGGTGAAGTACATCGCCCTGCGCTGCGCGGGCTTTAATAACGTGGACCTCGACGCGGCGAAAGAGCTCGGTCTGAAGGTGGTGCGCGTCCCGGCGTATTCCCCGGAAGCGGTGGCGGAACATGCGATTGGCATGATGATGTCTCTCAACCGTCGTATTCACCGCGCCTATCAGCGTACCCGTGACGCCAACTTCTCGCTGGAAGGGCTGACCGGCTTCACCATGTACGGCAAAACCGCGGGCGTGATCGGCACCGGTAAAATTGGCGTGGCTGCCCTGCGCATTCTGAAAGGCTTCGGCATGCGTCTTCTGGCGTTCGATCCGTACCCGAGCGCAGCTGCGCTGGATCTGGGCGTGGAATACGTCGACCTGCCGACCCTGTTCTCGCAGTCCGACGTGATCTCCCTGCACTGCCCGCTGACGCCGGAAAACTACCACCTGCTCAACCAGGCTGCGTTTGACCAGATGAAAGATGGCGTGATGATCATCAACACCAGCCGCGGTGGGCTGGTTGACTCTCAGGCCGCTATCGAAGCGCTGAAAACCCAGAAAATCGGCGCGCTGGGGATGGACGTGTATGAGAACGAACGCGATCTGTTCTTTGAAGACAAGTCTAATGATGTGATCCAGGACGACGTGTTCCGCCGCCTGTCTGCCTGCCATAACGTGCTGTTTACCGGACACCAGGCGTTTCTGACTGCCGAAGCGCTGATCAGCATTTCGGAAACCACGCTGGGTAACCTGCAGCAGTTGGAAAAGGGCGAAGCGTGCCCTAACGAACTGGCATAAGCGTGACGCCGGGTGGCGGCTATGCCCCACCCGGCGTACTGTCTGTTTCCCAGGTCCGGTGCGCAAAGCACCACCAGAGCAGGACGGCCACCAGCGCAATCGCGCTCAGGACGCTGAATGCTGCCGCAAAGGAGTAATGACCCGCAATCGTGCCGGTTAACGCCGGACTCATGGATGCCCCAACCCCCTGCATCAGCATCACCACGCTCTGCCCGGCATTGACGTGCCCGCTTCCGCGCAACAGCACCACGATAAACGACGGCACCACCACCCCCAGGATCCCTGCGGCCAGCCCGTCGAGGATTTGTACCGGGATCATCATTAACGGCGCGTCCGTAGACGCCGCCAGCGCCGCGCGCACCGGCATCACCAGCAGCGCCAGCATAATCAAGCGCCAGTAGCCGTAGCGGTCTATTCGGTGGGCGACCCAGATGGCAACGGGGATCATCACCGCCTGAGAGATGATGACGGTGCCTGCCGCGTACAACCCGGGGTTGATCGAGGCGGGTGCCGCGGCCACCCTCATGCTCAGCATCGGCAGCAGCGCGGCGTTCGCCAGGTGAAACAGCAGCAGCGTCAGCCCGGTGACAAACAGCGCCCGGTTTTTAATCAGCACGGCAAAGCCGGGGACCGGCAGGCTCGTGGAAGAGGACAGCCCGCGCGCCGCGTCGTTATCAATATCCCCGTTACGGATAGCAAGCAGCGCGCACAGCGTTAACAGCGTGGTACAGGTCATCAGCAGGAAAATCCCGCCTACGCCCCAGTACCAGGCAATGCCGCCCGCAATCAGCGCGGTGACAAAATTGCCGCCGTGATTGAACGCCTCATTTTTGCCCATCTGCGCGCTGAACCCGCTCTGGCCGGTCAGCCCCAGCGTAATCCCGGCGATCAGCGGCCCCACAAATGCCGCGCAGATACCGGTGACGATTTGCGAAACTGCGACAACACCGCTCTGCTGGCTAAACCACAGCAGGAGCGTGCTAAGGGTGATGAGCAGGCACACCAGCGCCAGAACGGTCCGCTTGCTGCGTGAGGTGTCGGTGATGAATCCCGCCGGCAGCGTAGCGAGTAGTCCCGCCAGCCCACCTGCCGTCATCAGGATGCCGATATCATCGGGTGTCCAGTGGCGTTCGGTCAGAAAAATACCGAGAAAAGGACCGAGTCCATCGCGGACATCCGCAATGAAAAAACTTGTCAGGCATAATGCCCGCAGCGAACGAAGAGACATACTGCCTGCCTTTGTCTGTTATCGCCTGTAAAAAAGGAAATGTAGTATACCGGGTATTTTTGAAAATCAGATGACGTCTTAAAAAACATGTCCTCCGAACTTAAACAATTCATAACGGAGGCTGTTTTTTCGCTTTACTCATTATCTTGCCTGTCTATACTGGCAATAAATTTTCACAGGAGCCCTTCGTTGGAAAGTTATTTTATAGTCGATACGAAGGTAAGCTAGCGCAATTTTCTCGCTGCTTACCTTAAACGGTGGGCAGCAATCCTCTTTAAGCGATTGTATCCCGAAATAGTAAAACCGCTCAATTTGTGGGGCATCGCGATGTTCATGTTTACACATTCACTCTTTCCGCCACCGTCGTCCTGACACGCTTAGCATTTAAACAGCGTTATGATGTGCTTAGCAAAGCACTGACGCTTATTATTTAATAACGTTAACAGGCGACAGGCTGATGTTCCCTTATATCTCTCATCTGCTCGCAGCGATGCTGCTGGGCGCAATTATTGGCGCGGAAAGACAGTGGCGCCAGCGTATGGCCGGGCTTCGTACCAATGCACTGGTTGCTACGGGCGCGGCGGTGTTCATTTTGAGTTCGGTATCTACCTCTCCTGATAGCCCGGGGCGTATCGCAGCGCAGATCGTCTCCGGAATTGGTTTTCTTGGCGCTGGCGTCATTATGCGTGAAGGAATGAATATTCGTGGTCTGAATACCGCCGCAACGCTGTGGTGCTCGGCCGGAATTGGCGTGCTGTGCGGATTAGGCCAGTTCTGGAATGCCGCCATGGCCAGCGTAATTATTCTCTGTGCCAACATATTGCTACGCGAAGCCGCGCAGCGAATTAATCAACTGCCCGTGCTCCATGAAGGCGAAAAATGCTATGTACTGAAAATCACCTGCAATGATGAGCATGAAGATGCGGTGCGGCAGAGCGTCGTAAACATGGCCAAAGAGCTGACGCTAAGTCTGAAAGCGATTTATTCCGCAACGGCGCAGGCAGAAGGTAAAACTGAAATTCGGGCGGAGGTGATGACCCGGGAGGAATACCGAAAATTACTCGATCTGATTATGGGTAATATGGGCGGGAATAAAATTATCGCCTCCGTCAGCTGTCACGCAATATAAGTATATTACCGGGCATGACGCCCGGTATAGCCTTTGCCGTTTTGCACGGTCACTGACAATAACGCGGAAAGCTTCATAAGGCAGCACTGGTTTTAGCCAGCTGTCTCATCATCTCCGTCGCCAGGCTGAGCTGTTCGCTGCCCATCAGATGGGACAATTTCTCCTTAGCTGACTGCCACACCGGGATGACCTCTTCAAGCAGACGCCAGCCTTCACCCGTCAGCGTGAGTCGTTTTCCGGCACGTCCACGGCCTCCAGCCGAGTCAATAATGCCCCGGGATTCCAGACTACGGATATTTCGACTCAGCGTTGTCGCATCCACCCCTGCTCTGGCGGCGAGTTCAGCAACGGTTTCATTCGGGGAACCCCCAATGCCGACCAACAGACTGAACTGCTCTGCGGTCAGATCAAAAGGTCTAAAGCAGGCGTTGTAATAGCGTGTAATAGCCCGAGCGGTAGCGCGCGCCTGAAACCCCGGGCAAACTTCCGGAATGGTCTTCAACAGCGCCACATCAATGTTGTTCATCATTTCATCTCGACAAGCAATGCTAAAGTTAATAATGTATATACACTATTAATCATGTTTAAGGAACGGCTATGCCAGCCTTTGTTCATATCAACTTACGCATTATTGACCCTGCCAGACAGGCCAGCCTGGCCCCTCGCTTCACGTCAGCATTAGAGGAAGCAGGAGGTAAAATTGTTCATTTTGGAGCTGTTACACAGGTACTGGAAGGCGAAGTTGAGCCGTTACCCTATGCAGGCATTTTTGAATTCCCGACGCTAGATCAGGCTCTTGCCTTCTATCATTCGGAAAAATATGCGCCGATTAAGGCTGAACGCCAGCTCGCCCAGGAAGCGAGAATGTTCATCGTCACGACGGAATAACAGGCAGGTTCGACTGTACCTAAATCACAGAACTGAAATTTGTACCCGTTATGACAGCGTGCTCTCTGTTTTGCTGGAATTAACGGTTTAACCTGAGTTGTGCAAAAAACACTCAGGAGGGACACATGTACAACACAATTTTGGTTCCAATTGATATTTCCGAGGATAGCCTGACACATATGGTTATCCCGTTCGTTCAGGCACATACCGCCCTTAACACCGCCAAAGTCCACTTTCTTACCGTTATTCCATCGCTTCCTTATTATTCATCATTAGGTTTGGCCTACTCCGTAGAAATGCCGAAGATGAAAGAGTTCCAGCACGCGGCCTTAGCAAGGCTGGATGAAATTGTTAAGCAATTTAAAATCCCTGCAGACAAGATTCAGACTCACGCCGTGACGGGATCCCCTAAGGATCAAATCCTTAAGCTCGCTGACACGATCGGCGCCGACCTGATTATCATCGCCTCCCACAAGCCTGACATATCAACATATCTGTTGGGTTCAAACGCTGCGGCAGTGGTGCGGCATGCGAAATGTCCGGTACTGGTCGTAAGATAGAAAACCGGGCGAGAAGCCCGGTTTTTTTGTTGACGCATCCCTGAGTCAGGGCTGAATAAACGCGTTTAAACATTCAGTACGTGTGCGTTTAAATTGAGATCGGTAATGGCGGCCGGTTTTCCGAGCAAGTAGCCCTGAACTTCATCACACTTATTTTTTTTAAGGAAAGAGAGCTGTTCGGCGGTCTCCACCCCTTCTGCGGTTACCGCCATCGAATAGGCTTTACCGAGATCGATAATTTTCTCTACGACTGATTGGTTCTGGGGCGAATCGCCCAGGGTAAAAATAAAGCTCTTGTCGAGCTTGAGCCCGTCAAACTGAAACTTCCGGAGATAGCTCAGGGATGCATAGCCGGTACCGAAGTCGTCAATCAGAATGCGGACGCCCATTTTTTTGAGAGACTTCATGGTCTGCAAGGTTTTTTCAGGATCGGAAAGCGTGACATTTTCAGTCACTTCTATTTCCAGACGGTTAGCTTCAAGCCCTGTTTCGTGGAGTATCTCTTTTATCCTTTCGGCAAGATCGCTTGCCTGAAATTCGATAGCAGAAATATTTACGGATACCGATAACCCCGGCAATTTATCTTTTGTCTCCGCGCACGCTGTGCGTATGACCCAGTTGCTGAGGTTAATAATCAGCCCGGTTTCTTCCGCCAGCGTGATGAACTGATCGGGCATCATAGTCCCTCGCTGCGGGTGCTTCCAACGTACCAGCGCTTCGACGGCATCTATTTTCGAGTATCGGAGGTTATAACGCGGCTGGTAAACCAGGTAGAGTTGCTCTTCGCGAATTGCGGTCTTCAGTTCTAATTCCAGTTTTCTCCGTTCGGTCAACTTTTCAGACATATCCGGGCGATAATAGACCCATCGGTTTCTTCCAGATTGTTTCGCCTGGTAAAGGGCAATATCCGCATAGCGTAAAAGATCGTTTGCGCTGCTGCTATCCTGGGGAGCCAGCGCAATACCCATGCTTACGCCTATCGCCACGTCATTGCCGTCAATGGAGAAAGGACGGTTAAGTTCTTGCACGATGCGGTGACACACCTCCTCAATCTGCTCTGTTTGGCTGGTGTTGCCGAGGAGGAGCATAAATTCATCCCCTCCCTGCCTTGCGACAAAATCACCTCGACGAACGCAGTTTTTAAGCCGTAAAGCGACCTCGCCAAGCAGAGCATCGCCCGTGGAATGCCCAAAAATATCATTAACGGGTTTAAACTTGTCTAAATCGAGGCAAATCATGGCGAAGGGATAATGATTGACGCCGTCTTTAGCGAACTGGCCTGCCAGAAACTCCTTAATATGATACCGGTTCGGCAGACCGGTTAATTCATCATGGCGTGACAGGAACTCCACCCGTTTTGTTGCTTCAACTTCCTGAGAGACGTCGGTTGCCGCGCCTCGCAAAACCACCGTTCCATCATGCTGAGCAGACAACTTTGCCAGAAGCGTGCAATAGGACGTGGATTGTTGCGCGTGAGTATAAGGACAGTTCCGGAATTCAAAGCGTTCAGTTAACTCGCGGCGGCTGACACAGCCATGTAATAATCCGCTTGTAGAGGGAAAGAGTTCATCCAACCTGCGGCCTATCCATTCGCTATTTTCATATCCCGTCACTATAGAAAAACGGCCTGAAAGCCAGGTTATTTTTAACGATAAATCTGTTTCCCAGAACCAGTCGCTGGTTGTTTCACTGACGTCCCGGAATCGTTTTTCACTCGTGATGAGATTCAACCGCGCCTGCTCGAGGAGAAAGGTATTTTCGTCAAGCATTCTCGCCTTCTGCATAATATGGCGCATGAGAATAACCGTCATCGATACCGTCAGAATGACGGAAAGGATGAGTAAGGGTAAAAAATAAATAATCAACGCCTGGCCGGGGTTTTCGCTGTCCCAGATAATGTGCACATCACCATTCTGGGTGCTTAAGGTAAATTCTGTCTGATTGTTTATTTGAGAAGTGACTGTATCGGGTGAAGTACGAACATTTTTGACTCCGGCATCCTGCCCAATGGTGAGGAGTTTTTTAGCCGTTAGCTTGTCTATAAACACCATTGTCGAAGCTTTCCCCGGTAAGGGTTGCACGCTCGTATCATCGCCCGTCGTTATCCATTCCGCAGAAACAATGGCCGGAACGGAATCGATAAGCGTTAGCATAGAAACCGGCAATCCCTTTTTTATGCTCACATCACGGAGTAAACGGTCTTTGGTTGATTTATCTAACCAGCGCTCCAGATCCAGCAGCTTCAGTTTCCCGTCAACCACGCTGTACCGCGTGCTCCCTTCCGGGGAGAGAACAAACACCCCTTCGTAGCCAAAATTGTCATAGAGGGACTTACCCAGGTTTTGCTTATCCCATGCCCAGTGAACGTCGGTGCTCAGATGAAGATGTTTGTAGGCATCTCCCCACTCAGCATTGTCTTTCAAATGGCTTCGCATGCTTTCCTGGCGGGTATCCAGGGCTTTCCTTAACAAAAATTCATCGTGCTTGTCGCTGATTTCATTAACATTACCTTTTATTATTAGCAGGGAAATTATTGCCGCAATGAAAATACTTATCAACAACGTGACAATATAGGTAAAGGTTTTATTTATCAGGCCTTTAGAAGGCTCGGCATCCATAAAATCTGGATTGTTCAACGGTAGGGTCATCATTCGCCTTCTTAACGGCTATTACGTCAATTTTATGCCATCTTCATTTATCGGCATTTAATAATAAAAATTTATAGCTAAGACCCTGAAGCTAAAGAATATGTAATTTTTACAACCCAGATCAAATTATTAATCATTAACTCTTTTACTGCCTAAACTCGGTAAATTAAATATACCGATAGGAGTGACGTTTAACCTCACCGTTTTATTTATATAGAACGCATATTAAGACACTTTTTGGCTGAAGCGGTTACAGGCGTATAAAAAACCGGGCGTAAAGCCCGGTTCTTTTTTCTGACGAGACTGACTCTATTCGCTCAGCCCGCGATTCTCCAGCATCGGTTCAATCTTCGGATCGTGCCCGCGCCAGCTGCGATACAGCTCAGCTAAATCCGTGCTGTTACCACGGGACAAAATCGCCTCGCGGAATTTTTGCCCGTTTTCACGCGTCAGGCCGCCCTGTTCGACGAACCACTGATAGCCATCGTCAGCGAGCATTTGCGTCCACAGGTAGGCGTAATATCCCGCCGCGTAGCCGCCGCCAAAAATATGGGCAAAATAGCTGCTGCGATAGCGCGGCGGTACGGCGGGCAGATCCAGCCCCTCTTTTTTCAGTGCTGCCGCTTCAAACGCGTCTACGCTCGAAACGGCCTCACCGATGCCGTGCCAGTTCATGTCCAGCAGCGCGGCAGCCAGCAGCTCCGTCATGTCATAACCCTTGTTGAAATGGGTCGCGTTGAGCATGCTTTCCCGCAGCGCGTCCGGCATCGGTTCACCGGTTTCGTAATGGCGGGCATAGTGGGTAAACACCTGTGGATGGCTGGCCCAGTGTTCGTTGATTTGCGACGGGAATTCAACGAAATCACGCGGCGTATTGGTGCCGGAGAGCGTGGCGAAACGCTGGCTGGCAAACAGGCCGTGCAGCGTATGGCCGAACTCGTGGAACAGGGTGATCACGTCATCCCAGGAGAGAAGCGCGACGCCGCCGTTAGCCGGTTTTTGGTAGTTACAGACGTTATAGATCACCGGACGCGCAGCAAACTCGAAGGATTGCTCGACGAAATTCCCCATCCACGCTCCGCCCTGCTTGGAATCGCGGGCAAAGAAGTCGCCGTAAAACAGCGCCATGCCCTCACCGGTGTGATCGAAAATTTCCCAGACGCGAACGTCCGGGTGATACACCGGGATATCGAAGCGCTCCACAAAGCGGATGCCAAACAGCTGGCTGGCTGCCCAGAAGACGCCATCCTGCAATACGGTATTGAGCGCAAAATAGGGTTTGATTTGCGATTCATCGAGGGCATATTTTGCCTGGCGCACGCGCTCTGCATAAAAGGCCCAGTCCCAGGCCTGCACGGTGAAACCGCCCTGCTCGTCATCAATGACGTTCTGAATATCGGCCTGCTCGCGCTCTGCACGGGCGCGGGCGGCAGGCACAATGCCTCGCATAAAGGTCAGCGCGGCGTCCGGGGTTTTCGCCATCTGGTCGGCGATACTCCAGCTGGCGTAATCCTCAAAGCCCAGCAGGCGGGCCTGCCGCGCACGTAGCGCCGTAAGGCGGAGGATCAGCTCGCGAGTGTCGTTTTCATCCCCTTTCTGGGTGCGCGTCCAGCCCGCGTTGAACAGGTTTTCGCGGGTCTGACGATTGCGCAGCGCGGAAAGCGCAGGCTGCTGGGTCGTGTTCAGAAGCGGGATCAGCCAGCGATCGTTTAGCCCTCGCTCCGCGGCAGCCTGCGCCGCGTCGGCGATCTCGCTGGCGCTGAGCCCGTCAAGCTGGTGCGCGTAATCCACCACCAGCCCGCCCGTCTTATCGGCAGCCAGCAGACGCTGGTTAAACTGGCTGGTCAGGGTGGCCGCCTCGGTATTCAGCGCCTTCAGCTCGGCTTTTTCTGCTTCATTGAGACGCGCGCCCGCCAGAATAAACCGCTGCCAGGTCTCCTCAACCAGCCGACGGGATTCGGCGTCCAGCGCGGCACGGTCCTGCCAGACGCTCTCCACGCGGGCGAAAAG
This sequence comes from Enterobacter sp. 120016, assembly GCF_018383635.1. Classification (NCBI taxonomy): domain Bacteria; kingdom Pseudomonadati; phylum Pseudomonadota; class Gammaproteobacteria; order Enterobacterales; family Enterobacteriaceae; genus Enterobacter; species Enterobacter sp. 120016. The sequence goes on from NZ_JAHAWC010000011.1 coordinate 92,174, forward strand.
CACGTCATTCAGCCAGATATCGTTCGCCAGCGCGGCAAGCTCGGTGGAGAACTGCTCCTCAAGCTCCTGCAGGTACGCATTGGTATGTGCGGAGGTCATGGCGAAGAACACGCTGCTGACGCGCGAGAGCATGGCGCCGCTTTTCTCCAGCGCCAGCACGGTGTTAGTGAAGTCAGGCGCAGCGGCCTGAGACACGATGGCGTCAATGTCCGCCCGCTTCTGGCGAAGCGCTTCATCGAAGGCCGGGCGATAGTGACCGTCGTTGATTTCATCAAAATGGGGGGCCTGATAGGGCAACAGGCTGATGTCAAAAAAGGGATTCGTGGCCGTCATCTTTCGCTCCTGAGTACGAGTATCCTCCCAGAGTAGGCCAGGCCGCCATCCCCTGCAACGCCGTCATACAAATGTTGCCTTAACGCACCCTCTGCGGCCGTGCTATGTTAGTACAACACAAAAAGCGTTGAGGAACAGTGAGATGATTATTTTAGTTACCGGGGCAACGGCAGGTTTTGGTGAAAGCATCACGCGTCGCTTCGTCGCCAACGGGCACAAGGTTATTGCCACGGGCCGTCGTCAGGAGCGCCTGCAGGAGCTGAAAGACGAATTAGGCGACAGCATCCTGACCGCGCAGCTGGACGTGCGTAACCGCGCGGCCATTGAAGAGATGATTGCAAACCTGCCCGCCGAGTGGCGCGCCATCGACGTGCTGGTCAACAATGCCGGTCTGGCGCTGGGCATGGAGCCCGCGCACAAAGCCAGCGTAGAAGACTGGGAAAACATGATCGACACCAACAACAAAGGGCTGGTCTATATGACCCGCGCGGTGCTGCCGGGCATGGTCGAGCGCAACCGCGGCCACATTATCAATATTGGCTCCACCGCCGGGAGCTGGCCTTACGCGGGCGGCAACGTCTATGGCGCGACGAAGGCGTTTGTGCGCCAGTTCAGCCTTAACCTGCGTACCGATCTTCACGGCACCGCCATTCGCGTCACCGATATCGAGCCGGGCCTGGTGGGCGGCACCGAGTTTTCCAACGTGCGTTTCAAAGGCGATGACGCGAAAGCGGGCAAAACCTACGAAAATGCTAACGCGCTGACGCCGGAAGATGTGACCGAAACGGTCTGGTGGGTGGCGACGCTGCCAAAGCACGTCAACATCAATACCGTAGAAATGATGCCAGTCAGCCAGAGTTTTGCCGGACTTAGCGTCCATCGTGGCTAAACCTGCCCTACCCGGCCTGCGGGCCGGGTCTGTTTCGGGCCCTAAAAGAATGGTAGTATGTTCAGGCTAACTCTCTGAGAAATGACAACTCATGGCCGCTGAATCGCAACTCAATCCCACCCAGCCCGTAAACCAGCAAATCTATCGCATTTTGCGACGTGATATTGTCCATTGCCTGATCCCACCGGGAACGCCGCTTTCTGAAAAAGAGGTGTCCGTGCGATTTGACGTTTCCCGTCAGCCGGTGCGTGAAGCGTTTATAAAGCTTGCCGAGAACGGGCTGATTCAGATCCGCCCGCAGCGCGGCAGCTACGTGAACAAAATTTCACTCTCTCAGGTACGCAACGGCTGTTTCGTTCGCCAGGCCATTGAGTGCGCGGTGGCGCGCCGTGCCGCAACGCTTATCAACGACAACCAGTGTTACCTGCTGGAGCAGAACCTGCACCAGCAGCGCATTGCCATTGACCGCAAGCAGCTGAATGACTTCTTCCAGCTTGATGATGAATTCCACCAGAAACTGGCGCAGATTGCCGATTGCCAACTGGCCTGGGACACCATCGAGAACATCAAGGCCACCATTGACCGCGTGCGCTACATGAGCCTCGATCACGTCTCCCCGCCGGAAATGCTGCTTCGACAGCATCATGATATTTTCAGCGCGCTAGAAAAACGCGATGCGGACGGCGTGGAAAAAGCGATGACGCTGCATCTGCAGGAGATCAGCGAATCCGTGCAGCTTATTCGTCAGGAAAATAGCGAGTGGTTTAGCGAAGAGTAATATTCGCCGCCCCCTTTCGGGTGCGGCGGCGTGATTAGCGCACGACTAACACCGGGATCGTGGCGTAGCGCAGAATAGATTCCGCGTTTGAACCCAGCAGATGGGTAGAGATGCTCGGATTTTTCGACCCGATGACAATCGCATCATATTCCCCCTCCTTGCTCAGCTTGATAATTTCATCGCGGACGTTGCCAAAACGCACCATGCTGTGAATATTCTCCGGGGCGATATCGAACAGTCTTTTTAACTCGTTCATTTTCTTGCCGGATTCTGCGGTCATATACTCTTCAAACTTTTTAATATCGGCGTTGAACCCGCGCAGCAGAGACCGGCTGCTGGCTGGCAGAATGTTGACCAGGGTAATCGACGCGCCCTCTGCCTTCGCCAGGTTTGCCGCGTGGCGAACCGCTTTGTCGCTCAAATCCATTTCAAACACGTCTACAGGCATCAAAATGCTCTTATACATAAGCCTGACTCCTTATTCCGATGAAGGGTTATTTCCTGCACCCAGAATGACATCCGGAATATAAACCAACCCTCAACGCTTCCCTGTCGAAACTATCAGTTAATGAAAATAACGGTCTGCTTTGTAAATTACTGTCCTGAACGGTCAGCGCCCGGCGAAATAAAGAAAAAAGTGTGAGTTTGATCAAAAACAAAAACATGAAGCGCGGACAGGCGTATTTATATGCCCCGTGAACGGCAAACCTGAAATAGCGCCGTAACGAACAGGTTAGAGAGGAGAATATACCATGATGACATACGACCGTAACCGCAATGCAATCACCACCGGCAGCCGCGTCATGATTAGCGGCACGGGCAAAACTGGCGTGATTAAAGCGATCCACAGCGACGGGCTGGATGCCGCGCAGGTGCGCCGCAGCAAAACGGTTGAAGTGGAAGGATGCGAAGGTAAGTTCGAGCCGATTGAGCTGATTCGCCTGGGGATGCACTAAGCTGTGCGCAGACATGCCGCCGCGCGCGGCGGCATGTGCTGAATTACCGTTGAGACACGTACTGCGCGACGGTCGCTTTCGCCCCCTTTTGCAGCAACGACCGGTACGCGGTCATCACCGCAGCAACGAAGCGCGGCTCCTGCGGTAACTCTTTACCAAAGATGGCCTCAATGCCGAGCAGCGCGTTAACCCGATTTTCCCCTTCCGCACTTCCCTTCACCGCCGCCTGAATCACCGCCAGCTGCGGATCGCTCACGTCAATGGCGTTACCCTGCTCATCCACGCCGCCGACATAACGCATCCACCCAGCCACACCCAGTGCCAGCAGTGGGAAAGGTTTCTGGTGCACCAGGTGCCAGCGCACGGAGTCCAGCATACGCTGCGGGAGCTTCTGGCTGCCGTCCATCGCGATTTGCCATGTCCGATGGCGCAGGGCCGGGTTGCTGTAACGGGCAATCAGGAGATCGGCATAGCGGCCTAAATCAACGCCCTTCACTTTCAGCGTGGGGGCCTGCTCGTTAAGCATCAGCGCGTGCGCGGCGAGGCGGTAGTTCTCATCTTCCATACAGTCGTTGATATGCGGGTATCCGGCCAGGTAGCCCAGGTACGCCAGGAACGAGTGGCTGCCGTTGAGCATGCGCAGCTTCATCTCTTCAAACGGGATCACGTCTGACACCAGCTCGGCACCGGCTTTTTCCCACTCGGGACGTCCTGCCACAAAGTTGTCTTCGATTACCCACTGGCGGAACGGTTCACAGGCTACAGCCGCCGGGTCACGCACGCCGGTCAGCTGCTCAATTTTATCCAGCGTATCGGGAGTGACCGCTGGCACGATGCGGTCCACCATGGTTGACGGGAAGGTGACGTTAGCCTCGATCCAGTCCGCCAGCTCGCCGTCTACCGCACGGGCGTACGCGCAGGTCACATTGCGCATCACGTGGCCGTTCTCCGGCATGTTATCGCAGGACATCACGCTAAACGCAGGCAGACCCGCCGCTTTGCGACGCGCCAGCGCTTCCAGCACCACGCCCGGCGCGGATTTCGGCTGGTGCGGGTTTTGCAGGTCGGCGACGATAAACGGGTGATCGAGCATCAGTTGCCCCGTCGCCGGTGAGTGGCAGTACCCTTTCTCGGTGATGGTCAGCGAGACAATCGCCACCTGAGGTTCACACATCGCTGCCAGCACGGTCTCCAGCCCGTCAACCTGCGCATGGAGGGCCTTTTTGACCACGCCAACCACGCGGGATGTCCATGCATCGGCAGACATCTCCGCCACGGTGTAAAGATTATCCTGCGCGTTCAGATCGGCAATCTGCTGCTCGCCGCCAATCAGGTTAACCTCACAGTAGCCCCAGTCGCTGCCGTGCTCGGCCGCGAGAATGTCGGCGTACACCGCCTGATGCGCGCGGTGAAATGCGCCGAAGCCTAAATGTACAATGCGTGCTTTAAGGCTGTCGCGATCGTAATGAGGCAGCGTCGCGTTGGCCTGTAATAAGGTGTTTTCCATGATTAAGACTCGTTAATTAGAAAGCTGTGGATCGCTGCCGCTCCTTCTGAAGCGGCAGTGCCTGCTGACTACACCAACTAGAATGGCAGTTGGGGTAAAAAAATAACTGCCATCAACCATACTGATACTGCCGTTTGAGATTTTGATTTATATTAACTTTTGCTCATGTGGTGTGACATAAACATAAAGTTGTGTGATAAGTCACGGAAGCTATAAACCATTAGCGTCGCGAGGAGATCGCGCCGTAACCCACACTCTCTTCGGGCGCGGACTCCGCTGCGTCTTGCGCAGCGCTCAAATCACGGTCGCGCACTTCCGGCATCAGGATCGCCGAGATCAGCCCAATCACGGAATAGGCCACCAGCATGGCGACAATCGGCCACCAGGAGCCGGTCATATTGCAGAAGATCCCCGCCAGTACCGGACCAAAGCCCACCGCCACCAGACCGCCCGCCTCTTTCGAGATAGCCATACGGGTAAAGCGATTTCGCGAGCCAAACATTTCCGCCATGGTGATATTTTCCAGCGCAAACAGCCCCAGCACGGCGAAGTTATGGATAACGATGATAGAGAGCATGATTGTCCCCGGCGCATAGCTCTTATCGACGATGATCGACAGCATCGGGTACGTGAGAAGAATGGCGGAGATATTGAGGATAATGTACGGCAGACGGCGTCCCACTTTATCGGAAAGCCAGCCCAGCAGCGGAATGGAGATAAACCCGAGAATGGAGCTTATCATCAGCGCATCGGTAGGGATGGCTTTATCGAACAGCAGCGTCTGGACCAGATACCCGGCAAGGAACGTCTGGATCAGACCTGAGTTGCCCGCCTGACCAAACCGCAGGCCGGTCGCCAGCCAGAAGGATTTACTTTTCACCATTGAACCCAGCGATGTGTCCGGCTGCGCGGTTTGTGCATCGTTCACTTTCTCAAACACCGGGCTCTCTTTCAGGTTCATACGCAGCCAGATGGCGAAGATCATCACCACGACGCTGGCGAGGAACGGCACGCGCCAGCCCCAGGCAATCAGCTCTTCACGATCGAGGGCAAAGAACATCACCGCCCAGATCGCCGTGGCGCTCAGCGTTCCGCAGTTAGTGCCCATCGCCACCAGCGAGGAGATGATGCCGCGTTTGCCTTTCGGCGCGTACTCCGCCAGCATGGTCCCGGCCCCGGAAATCTCCGCCCCGGCCCCGAGCCCCTGAATAATGCGCAGCGTCACCAGCAGAACCGGGGCAAAAATCCCGATCTGCGCATAGGTTGGCAGGACGCCAATCAGCGTGGTGCAGATCCCCATCATGGTGATGGTGATAAACAGCACCTTCTTACGACCAATGCTGTCGCCCATTCTGCCGAAGATAAAGGCGCCGACAATACGTGCTATGTAGCCTGCGCCGTAGGTCCCCATCGCGAGGATCAGCGCCATCGCGGCTGACTGTTCAGGGAAGAAGATCTCATGGAAGACCAGGGCGGCCCCCAGTGAGTAAAGCTGAAAGTCCATAAACTCCAGGGCGGTGCCCAGCCAGCCGGAAACGGCGGCTTTCACCAGATCGGAGGTGGTTCTTTGAGGTTGTGCTTGCGTCATAATGGCTATCTCTAAAAGGTAAGATGCGTACCACCAGAGCCTGTCTGCGCAGGCTCTTAACCGCGTAAATGATTATTGGCCGAACGTGAGCAAGACTTTGCAGCACTGCCGCTGGTCTTTCTCAAACAGTTCAATGGCGTCTGTTACATGGTGATAGTCAAAGGTATGGGTGATCAGTTTTTCCGGGTCGATCAGCCCCTTCTTCAGCCAGTCGATGACGACCGGGAATTTATTGGCATTGAGGCGCGAGGAGAAGATCGCCAGCTCTTTGCCCGTGATGCCCTGCTGAACAATCTGGCTCGGCTCGCTGGAGAAGCCCATCAGCACGATGCGCGCCGCCGGAGAGGCCAGGGTTATCGCTTCCTGCAAAATCGCCGGATGACAGGCGGCATCAATGATTAACGTCGGTTTGATGCCCTTTTCGTCCAGCGCGGCCTGCAACGACTGCTCGCCGTTATTCAACACCCAATCCGCGCCGCTGCTCTGGGCCATTTTCAGGCGTTCATCAATGCGGTCAACCACGATAACCTGCTTCACCTTATAGACGCCTTTCAGCGCCTGCACGGTGACCAGCCCCATCGGGCCAGCGCCGTAAATCAGCGCAACGTCCTGCTCGGTAGGATTGGCCTGACCCGTCACGTTGGCGGCGATGGTGAAGGGCTCAACCATGACGGCGTGTTTATCCGGAATGTCATCCGGGATAGGCCAGGCATTTTTAGCGGGCACTGCCGCATATTCGCTGAAGCCCCCGTCGCGGTGTACGCCCAGCACCACCAGCGAGGTGCAGACGTTCGGTTTTCCGACGGAACACGGGTAGCAGTGTCCGCAGCTGATCACCGGATCAACCGAGACGCGCTGGCCCAGACGGGCGCTGTCTACGCCCTCGCCCACGGCGTCAATCACGCCAAAGAACTCGTGGCCGATCGTGCGTGGATACTTCGCAAACGGGTTATGGCCGCGATAGATGTGGCTGTCCGAACCGCAGATCCCCGCCAGCGTGATTTTGACGCGGACTTCGCCTGCGCCTGGCTCGGGGCGTGGCCGCTCTTCAATCACCAGTTCGTTCGGCTGTTGAATCACTACGCTTTTCATCGTTCGCTCCTCGTTTACCAGTTCCACAGCGTGCCGTCTTCAAGACGGGCCACCGGCAGATAGGCCGGATCGTAGGGGTATTTCGCCGCCAGTTTTTCATCAAACTCGATGCCCAGCCCCGGCTTGTCGCCCGGATGCATATAGCCGTTATCAAAGCGCCAGCTGTGCGGGAAGACTTCCAGCATCTGTTCGGAATAGCCCATATATTCCTGGACGCCAAAGTTTGGCACCCACAGGTCGAAATGCAGCGCGGCGGCGTGGCAGACGGGCGAGAGATCCGACGGGCCGTGCGAGCCGGTGCGCACCTGGTAGAGCGAGGCAAAGTCCGCGATGCGACGCATCCCGGTGATCCCGCCCGCGTGGGTAATGGTGGTGCGAATATAGTCGATGAGCTGCTCTTCGATGAGCTGCTTGCAGTCCCAGATGCTGTTAAACACTTCCCCCACCGCAATAGGCGTGACGGTGTGCTGGCGGATCAGGCGGAAGCAGGCCTGGTTTTCCGCAGGCGTTGGGTCTTCCATCCAGAACATGCGGAATTCTTCGATGCTCTTGCCGAAGCGCGCCGCTTCGATTGGCGTCAGGCGGTGGTGCATGTCGTGCAGGAGATGTTCATTAAAGCCGAATTTACTGCGCACCGCGTCGAACAGCTTCGGTGTGAAATCGAGGTATTTTTCGGTGGACCACAGCTGCTCTTCCGGCCAGTCGCCTTTGGTCGCAGGCTCGTAGGCCAGCCCCTTCCCTTTGGCCATGCCGTAGGTGGTTTTCATGCCCGGCACGCCGCACTGGACGCGGATCGCCTTAAAGCCCATCTCTTTATGACGGGCGTAGTCCTCCAGCACGTCGTCAATCGTGTGTCCGGTGGTGTGGCAATAGACCATCACCCCTTCACGGGATGCGCCGCCCAGCAGCTGGTAGAGCGGCATGTTGGCCGCTTTGGCTTTGATGTCCCACAGCGCCATGTCCACGGCGGAGATGGCCGACATGGTGACCGGGCCGCGACGCCAGTAGGCGCCCTTATAGAAAAACTGCCAGATGTCTTCGATGCGGTGCGCATCGCGGCCAATCAGCTGGGGGCAAAGGTGATCCTTGAGGTACGAGGCAACGGAGAGCTCGCGTCCGTTCAGCGTAGCGTCACCGAGGCCAACAATCCCCTCATCGGTGGTGATTTTAAGGGTGACAAAGTTCCGCCCCGGGCAGGTAACAAACACGTCAGCCGCGACAATCTTCATAGTTCCTTTCCTTACATCGTTCGTTGTGATGCTGGAAATTTACCCATCAACCCTACTACCATACAAGTATAATGATCATAAAATCAGCTAGCGATCACAAAACCTAGGGGCTCAGGCGCGCCCCCATCCCGCCACAATGATCAGCATACCGCACAGGGCAACCAGCGCGCCGGCCCAGTCGTACGCGCTAAGTTTGACGCCGTCCACCACGCGTAACCACAGCAGCGCGGTACAGACATAGACACCACCGTATGCGGCGTAGACGCGGCCGCTGGCAGCCGGATGCAGCGTTAACAGCCAGACAAACAGGGCCAGCGCGACGCTTGCCGGGATGAGCAGCAATACGGATCCTCCCTTCTTCAGCCAGAGCCACGGCAGGAAGCAGCCGATGATTTCGCATAGCGCGGTAGCAAAAAAAAGCAGCGTCGTTTTGAGCATAGTTAACGTCAGGTGAGGATCTATTTAGACATCATACCCGATAATGTCCTTTACTTTTCCATACTTGCTCCGCGGGTATGCCGTCATTTCTCTTTGGTGTAGAATCTGTTCGGGGTAACTTGATTATCTGCACCCATTTAAAAGGAAACGCTATGACCACATTAAGCAAACGCCTTTGTCTGACAGCCCTGCTGGCGCTGTCATCGTTCGCCTTTGCCGCCTCTGCGACAGCGGAAACCAGCAAGCTCATTATTGAGTCTGGTGACAGCGCGCAAAGCCGCCAGAACGCCGCCATGGACAAAGAACAATGGAATGACACCCGCAGCCTTCGTCACAAAGTCAACAAACGTGCTGAAAAAGAGTGGGACAAAGAAGATGTCGCTTTTGACGCGCGCGATAAGTGTCAGCAAAGTGCAAACGTCAATGCCTACTGGGAGCCAAACACCCTGCGCTGCCTGGATCGCCGCACTGGCCGCACGGTAGCCCCGTAATGTCGGCGCCCTGCGACATTAAACTCCGTCCGCTGGAGCGTGAAGACCTGCGCTTCGTCCACCAGCTCGACAATAACGCCAGCGTGATGCGCTACTGGTTCGAAGAGCCTTACGAGGCCTTTGTTGAGCTGTCCGATCTCTACGATAAGCACATTCACGATCAGAGTGAACGTCGTTTTGTGGTGGAATGTGAAGGCGAAAAAGCCGGACTTGTGGAGCTGGTTGAAATCAACCATGTTCACCGTCGGGCGGAGTTTCAGATCATTATTTCCCCGGAGCATCAGGGAAAAGGCCTTGCCTCACGGGCAGCGAAGCTGGCAATGGATTACGGGTTCAACGTTCTGAATCTCTACAAGCTCTATCTGATTGTGGACAAAGAGAACGAGAAAGCGATCCATATCTACCGCAAGCTGGGCTTTATGGTGGAAGGCGAGCTGGTTCACGAGTTCTTTATCAACGGTGAATACCGCAATACCATTCGCATGTGCATCTTCCAGCATCAGCACCTGGCCGGGCACAAGCCGTCAGGCGCCAGCCTGCTGAAACCGACCGCGCAGTAACCTGCGCGGTTTTATTCTCAGTAGTATTCAATCGTGTTTTTGATGGTGTACTTGTGCTCAACGGCAGGTTTCACGCTGTCGTCGGTGATCGTAAGATCGCAGCTCACCGGATTATTGTGTCGATCGTAATCGCAGCTCTGCTTCACGTTGCCCATCGGCTTGTCATTCAGCATGCTCACCGCCGAGTAATCCATCCTTTTGCGAACATCTTTAGACGGCGTCGACTGGACGGACAGGTGCTGATCCCCGGAGACGGTGGTTTTGCCCAGCGGGTAGCCATCCGCATCGTAGCGATACTTCACTTCCATCTCTTTGCCGTGCGCCGCCACCACAAAACCGTTGTCGTCGGTATCCCACGTCACCCCGGCTGACGGCAGTTCGGCCAGCTGGCATTTCCCCTGCAGCTTCACTTTGCGCTGCTGGGTTTCCGCATCAAGGTAGTAATTGGCATCCAGCACCAGCGCCACGCCGGTGTTGGCCTCCAGGTCGTGCAGCTCCAGCGTATCGAAACACCCTTCCGCCGACACGGTGCCGGTGACCCGTTTGGACACTTCGCCCTTCTCGTTGAACAGCGTCTGGGTAAAGTCTTTGACCGGGCCGCGCAGAGGATCAAAATCAAACTCGTTTGAAAAACTCGCCATCTCGGGCGTAAACGACAGCGGCGCGGAGCTGTTGTCGCACCCCACCAGTGTTGCTGCCAGTAGCGTTATCGCTGCGTATTTCTTCACATTTATTACCGTAAAGGGAGATTATTCCCAATCATATTAGCAAATACAGTTGTTTACACGAAGCCTGCTAAAATTAATCTCTACACAGAGAAAAGGAGCAAGAGATGAAACGGTTACCCTGGATTACCGCCCTGCTGTTAATGAGTGCCTCAACGGCCGCGCTGGCGGCACCGGATTCCTGCGAACGCGTGAAAAGCGACATTCAGCAGAAGATTATCAACAACGGCGTACCTGAGTCAGGTTTTACGCTCAGCATTGTGCCGAACGACCAGGCCGACCAGGCGGGCACGCAGGTGGTGGGCCACTGCGCCAACGACACGTTTAAAATTTTGTACACCCGTACAGGCAACGGGGCTGCTGAAGCTCAGTAATTTACCCTCAATCCCCTTTGATTTGATGAGGATTAAGATCTAATACCTCCAAATAAGTAACACTCACCCCATCATTAGCCCGGTTGTAATCACGGGTAAAAATAATACGTAATCTCAATGTTGGGGTGAGCCATGTCTGAGGTCGATCATCACGGCGGTATTAGCCGCCGAACTCTCGTGAAATCTACGGCTATAGGTTCTCTGGCGCTTGCCGCTGGCGGGATCTCGCTTCCTTTTGGTTTAAAAAGCGCCGCCGCCGCGGTGAAGGATGCCGTTCAGCCTGCTGAAGATAAAGTGGTGTGGGGCGCCTGCTCGGTCAACTGCGGCAGCCGCTGCGCGCTGCGTCTGCACGTCCGCGACGACGAAGTGTACTGGGTCGAAACGGACAACACGGGCGAGGATATTTACGGTAACCATCAGGTGCGCGCCTGCCTGCGCGGACGCTCTATTCGCCGTCGTATCAATCACCCCGACCGTCTGAACTACCCGATGAAACGCGTGGGCAAGCGCGGTGAGGGCAAGTTTGAGCGCATCACTTGGGATGAAGCGCTGAACGCTATCACCGCCAGCCTGAAAGACGTGGTCGACAAATACGGCAACGAAGCGGTGTATATTAACTACTCCTCCGGCATTGTCGGCGGCAATATCACCCGCTCCTCCCCTTACGCTTCGCTGGTGGCGCGCCTGATGAACTGCTACGGCGGTTTCCTGAGCCATTACGGTACCTACAGCACGGCGCAAATCGCCTGCGCGATGCCTTACACCTACGGCAGCAACGACGGGAACAGCACCTCGGATATTGAAAACACCAGGCTGGTGGTGATGTTCGGCAATAATCCGGCGGAAACGCGCATGAGCGGCGGTGGGATTACGTATTATCTGGAGCAGGCTCGCGAGCGGTCCAACGCGCGCATGATTGTCATCGACCCGCGCTATACCGATACGGCGGCCGGACGCGAAGATGAGTGGATCCCGATCCGTCCGGGTACCGATGCCGCACTGGTGGCGGGTATTGCCTGGGTATTAATCGACGAAAACCTGGTCGACCAGCCGTTTCTGGATAAATACTGCGTTGGCTACGACGAAAAAACGCTGCCGGAAGGCGCGCCCGCTAACGGCCACTACAAAGCGTACATTCTCGGCCAGGGCGATGACCACACGGCGAAAACGCCGGAGTGGGCCTCACGCATCACCGGCATTCCGGCGGATCGTATCGTCAAGCTTGCCCGCGAAATCGGCTCCGCCAAACCAGCCTACATCGGCCAGGGCTGGGGACCGCAGCGTCAGGCAAACGGCGAGCTGACGTCCCGCGCCATCGCCATGCTGCCAATCCTCACCGGAAACGTAGGCATCAACGGCGGTAACAGCGGCGCGCGTGAATCAACGTATACCATCACCATCGAGCGTATGCCGCTGCCGGATAACCCGGTCAAAACGCAAATCTCCTGCTTCAGCTGGACGGACGCCATTGCCCGCGGGCCGGAGATGACCGCCCTGCGCGACGGCGTGCGTGGGAAAGATAAGCTGGACGTGCCGATTAAGTTCATCTGGAACTATGCGGGTAATACCATCATCAACCAGCACTCCGATATCAATAAAACCCACGATATCCTGCAGGATGAAAGCAAGTGCGAAATGATTGTCGTCATCGACAACTTCATGACCTCGTCAGCGAAGTACGCCGATATCGTGCTGCCGGACCTGATGACCGTCGAGCAGGAAGACATCATTCCTAACGATTATGCGGGCAACATGGGCTACCTGATTTTCCTCCAGCCCGTGACCGCGCCGAAGTTCGAGCGTAAGCCTATCTACTGGATCATGAGCGAAGTGGCGAAACGCCTCGGGCCGGATATCCATCAGAAATTCACCGAAGGACGCACGCAGGAACAGTGGCTCCAGTTCCTGTATGCCAAAATGCTCGAAAAAGACCCTATGCTGCCGTCCTATGACGAGCTGAAAAAAATGGGCATTTATAAGCGCAAAGATCCTAACGGACACTTTGTGGCCTATAAAAAATTCCGCGAGAATCCGGAAGCCAATCCGCTGAAAACGCCATCGGGCAAGATTGAAATTTACTCCAGCAAGCTAGCGGAGATTGCGGCCACCTGGGAGCTGGCAAAAGATGAGACCATCAGCCCTCTGCCCGTCTACGCATCGACCTTTGACGGCTGGGACGCGCCCGACCGCGCGCAGTTCCCGCTGCAGCTGTTCGGCTTCCACTTCAAAGCCCGTACCCACTCGAGCTACGGTAACGTCGACGTGCTGAAAGCGGCCTGCCGTCAGGAGGTCTGGCTTAATCCTGTCGATGCCGAAAAACGCGGCATCAAGAACGGCGATACGGTGCGCGTCTTTAATAGCCGCGGCGAGGTGCGAATTGAAGCGAAGGTCACGCCGCGCATCATGCCCGGCGTGAGCGCCATGGGCCAGGGTGCCTGGCACGATGCCAATATGAGTGGCGATCGTATCGACCACGGCTCATGCATCAACACGCTGACGACCCATCGACCTTCTCCGCTGGCAAAAGGCAACCCGCAGCATACCAATCTGGTGCAGATTGAGAAGGTATAGAGAGTGAAACGCGAGACCCTGGTTTATTCTATGGTCAGTATTATCGGTTAACACAGTCGCGCGGACGTCATCCGCGCGAGCAAGGAAGGTTTAATGAAAGACGTCTCACATCGTGAATCGTTCGCGTTCAGCGCCCGGGTGCTGGGCGCGCTGTTTTACTTCGCTCCCGACAGCGAGCAGGCCGCGCCGCTGGTGAAAGCGCTCACCGCTGGCGAATGGATTCAGGACTGGCCCCTGCCTTCTGAAACGCTGCAGCCTGTAGCCGATACGTTTGCCTCATCTTCCGATGAGCCGCTGACGGACGCCTGGCAACGCCTGTTTATTGGCCCTTACGCCCTGCCTGCCCCGCCGTGGGGATCCGTCTGGCTTGACCGCGAATCCGTGCTGTTTGGCGACTCGACCCTCGCGCTGCGCCAGTGGATGCGGGAGAACAATATCACTTTTGAGATGCAGCAGAACGAGCCGGAAGATCACTTTGGTACGCTGCTGCTGCTGGCAGCATGGCTGGCCGAGAATGGCCGCGAAGCGGAGTGCGCTCAGCTTCTGGCGTGGCACCTGCTGCCGTGGAGCACCCGTTTCCTGTCGGTGTTTGTCGACAACGCCGGGCATCCGTTTTTTACCGCGCTGGGCAGGCTTGCGCAGCTGACGCTCGCGGACTGGCGATCCGGGCTGCTTATTCCGATTGCGGAAAAGACGCTGTATCGCTAAGGCGGGAGGCTTGCTCGCGAGTGGCGGGCAAGCCTTTAACTTCTTATGCCTCTCCACCTGTTTCACTCACACTCTCTTTGCTTTGAATGAACCGAAGTGCGAGATAGAGGTCTGGCGCCAGAATCATGTCATCGTCATTCATCGTTGGCCGACTCTCTTTAAACCAGCGCGTTAATTCCGTTTTCCTGCCCGCAAGGATTAATTTAATCTGTCGACCCTTCAGGTCACGCTTTAACTCATTAATGGTTGCCAGAACGCTGATGTCTGAATAGGTGAAGCAAGCAACGGCATCAATGACCACCCATTTAGGTTGTAATGCCGCACCATCAACCAGGTTCAATACCCGACGTTTAAAATAAGCCACATTAAAATAGGTCAACGGTGAGTTAAATCGATACATCAGCACGCCCGGGACCATTTTAATATCGGTTGTATTGCCTAATGAGTGAATCATTCCATCTTCGTCAGTGCCCAGCAAGTGCTCAGAGGGACGAAACACTGTACGAAGGAACTGTAGCAGCCCAAGCAGCACCGCAAGGCCGATCCCCTGAATAACGCCGATAATTAACACACAGCCAAACGTGAAGAAGGCCAGGCGAAATGCCTGTTTATTTCTGCGCCTCAGATTCCATAGCCCGCGTAAATCAATTAATGACCACGAGGCATACATTAGAACAATACCTAATGCAGATACCGGAATAAATTGTAATGGGTGAGTGAAAAACACCACGACGATACCGATGAGTAAGGCCGCGACGATGGAAACCAGCTGACTTTTCCCACCCACTGAATCATTAACCGCGGTCCGGGAGTCGGCTCCACTGATAGCAAACCCCTGAGATAACCCAGACATAATGTTCGCAATACCCAGCGCTCTGAACTCTGCATCAGCATTGATTTCATAGCCATTTTTCGCGGCAAAACTGCGGGCGGTCAGCATCAGGCTGACAAAACTGACTAAGGCCAGGTTCAGCGCCGGGATCACTAAATCACGCATCGGACCGGGCTGGAACGCTCCCCAGTTAACGACGGGTAAACCCGGCTGGAAGCCATCCCCCCCAATCGTGGCGATACCATACTGTTGCGCAGATGTTCCCCACACCAGAACCGTTGTCAGCACAATGGCAATCAACGGTGCTGGCCAGTGGCTGCGATACGTTTTGATAACGATTAAAATAATTAACGTTATAAGTGATATCCCTATCGTTAATAAATGGCTGTCTGAAAGTCGGCCTGGCAAGGCCATTATTTTCTCAATAACCTGCGCTTCATCTAGCTTGATGCCAAAAACCTTGCCTAATTGCCCGACAATAATCGTCACGGCTACGCCATTAAGCAAACCCGTAAGAATGGGATGAGAAAGCAGATCGGCAAGTGCGCCCAGGCGAAATTTACTGGCAAGCAGGCACCATCCGCCCATCATCAACGTCATGATGATTGTTAGTTGCCAGTGCAGTTCGGGATTACCTGCAGAAAGAGGAAACACGACGGCCGCAATCACCGCGCAGGTCGTGGCATCAGGGCCAACAATAAGCTGACGTGAAGAACCAAACAGCGCATACGCTATCATCGGTAAAACGCAGGAATACAGCCCCACTATTGCCCCAACACCTGCCAGCTCAGCATACGCAATAGCAACGGGTAGCGCGACAGCCGCAACGGATAACCCGGCTTTAACATCCTGTTTTAGCCAGCTTTTGTCGTAGGCTAACAAATTTTGTAAACCTGGCATGTAGTTTAATAAAACTTTTCCGAACACGTTATTCTCCGGATATAAATATTACCCGCGTTATGTTGGCACACTTCTCAGTGAGGTTCTGGCTTTCAAATGCTCCGGATTAAGACCGCCACTGTTCAGAATTTAATAACAGTTCAACTATTTATTATTCTGATTGTGTTAAACATAGTTCAAAAACGACCGCTTAGCAGGAGTGGGCCCTTTCACATGTTGCAGTGCTACATACTGGTGAGAGATCGGTTACCAGCAGACAGGCAGCCGAGGATCTGACAGGTTTGAGGTTCGGTGTTAGATGCAAGTCAAAACTGTTCATCATTTGTACTTTCTTGTATGCAAGAGATTAAAAATCAAAGCTTTTTGCAAACAGGACAAAGACTACGATGACTTGAAAAAAAATGTCTCCCTAAGGTACAGCTAAGTTAGCCACGTTAGTGTGAAATAATCACACTATGGCAAAGGGCGCCAAAATGATAACCAACCCAAAGAATACCTGGCTCAATAAAGTCCCAGAAGTTACGCTTTTCTTCTGGCTTATCAAAATGATGTCTACAACTGTTGGCGAAACAGCTGCCGATTTTCTGAATATGGATCTCGGCTGGGGACTGACTTACACCACACTACTAACCTTCGTGTTATTTATCATTTCACTGGTAACCCAACTGCGCACCACGCGCTATATCCCGTCTATTTACTGGACGACAGTGCTACTAATAAGTGTATTCGGTACGCTGGTAACCGATAATTTGACCGACCATTTTGCCGTACCTCTTTCTTTGTCCTCAGGCGTGTTTGGTGCACTGCTGATTCTGACCTTTGTGCTCTGGTATAACGAAGAACACACGCTCTCTATCCATAGTATTACAACCCGTAAGCGCGAGATTTTTTACTGGGTGGCCATCCTCTTTACCTTTTCGTTGGGAACCGCAGCTGGCGACTGGCTATCGGAGGGCTTAGATCTTGGTTACATGAATGCCGCAGCGCTATTCGGTGCCGGTATAGGATTAACAGCAATTGCTTTTTATCGCTTTAGAGCAAACAGCATCACGTGCTTCTGGGTCGCCTATATTCTTACACGCCCATTCGGGGCTTCCTGTGGTGATTTACTTTCTCAATCGGAAGGGAATGGAGGTTTTGGATTGGGCACAACCGGCACCAGCGTTATCTTTTTATTGATCATTATAAGCTTGATCGGCTACCTGACCTTTCGTCACAAGATGGATGCGCTGGAAAAATAATCGTAGATTCCCCGGGTTAAGCATCCGGGGTTTATGATTCTTTTAGCTCTTGAACGGGTTGCAGCTAATTTTCTCCCTACGTCTCTACTGCCGGAGCGCTAGCGATGAAGTTATTACTAATACTACAATTGGTGTTAGCTCTGTTTGTTCTCTTTATTAATCCGGACCTTTGCTATGATATTGTGCATTATTTAAAACAAATACTGGCTTAACTCTTTCATTTGAAATGCGCCCCAGAAGCGCCGAATTTCACTGCTATGTTTTGAAAACGCTCAAAACCCTAAAATTTAATAGGGAAAGTGACTATTCTTCGTCCGTGAACGTATCGGCTTCAGGAGAATAATGCTGGAAAACGCATGCCAGCTTATGCCCGTCAGGATCGCGCAGATAGGCAACATAAAAATCGGGGCCGTATGCGGTTCGTGTCCCTGGCGCGCCTTCATTCTTCCCTCCCGCAAGGAGGCCTGCGGCATGGAACCGTCTGACAAGGTCCGCGTTATCTGCACGGAATGCGAACATGGTTCCGTTTCCCGCCGTTGCGGGATGCCCGTCAAAAGGAGGGCAAATACAGAAGCTGAACCCCTCGTCCCGATTATTTTCATCTCCCCACATTGCCCAGTCCTCGGTCCAGGCAGGCAAACGTGAATAGCCAAGCACGCTAAAAATAGCGTCATAAAACGCCACGGCGCGCTGAAGGTCATTTGTACCTATAGTGATATAAGTCAGCATCTTGTCACATCCTCTTTGCCGTTTATCTGAACAAACATTATACCTCAGAGGGTAAGGTCATCTCCCCCCCAACCCGTGACGAGAAGACCTCAAGTTTCCGTATGTATGCTAAAATTTGTTCAGCTAAAGGCCGAAGATCGGGCCTTATAATTTCAGTACGTTAGCCAGAGTGAGCGAATATGGATGATATTCCACATAAGCAGGCAGATCGAAAAACATCCCCCACATGGCTGAGGTGCGGAAGTTTTTATCTGGTTACATTGCATTGTTTTGCAGACGAAATAAATCTGTATTCAATAAACACTGGATCATACGTTTATCATCTGACGCATAATCACGGACAATACACGGAGAACTTTGAAAATAAGTTTGTTTCCGTGGAGAGAAAATTCTCGGATACGTCGAAATACAGTGTTGTGCTAGGCACAATGAAAAACAGCTTTAATGACAGATGCCTGGCTGCTGGGGTTAGAAGAGACTGGGCTGGATGGGATAACGGTTGGGTTTTTAAAGGAATCTATGGATATGTAGGTGAATTTTTCTTTGATACTTTCGATGATTGTGGCGACCATGGTTCATACCATGATTTTAAAAAAGTAACAGGGATAGGGTTCTCTCCTTACATATATCATGGATTCCAGTATAATTTTACGTCTTATTTTGGAATGGATGTGGGTATTATCATACCTTCCGTGTTTGTCATTACGGCACAATGGAGCTTTAGATAAATCCGTCAACCACCTGTGCAGTGCTGTAACTGTCTGCAAAGGGAACCGCCCCGCCATCTCAACCGGAGCGGCTTAAATTACCGCTGGTGCGCGCTCAAAACGTTAAGCCACCGCAGCTAACGATCAGAAACTGTACGTCACCTTCAAACTCCCCGTGGGCGATGTTTTACGCTGCACAATGGGGCTATCCCCCGCATCCCCCGTGAGCTGCGTAACGCCCGCTGAGGCAAGCACGCTCCAGCGCGAGGTGAGCCTGTGGGTCCAGTCCAGATTCATTGAATATGCATAAATCCCTGCCCCGGCGTCATGTCGGGCAAACCCTGATGCGCTCGACTGAGCGGCGCTGACCCCGTAGTAGGTCTGCATATACTTGTCGGACCCCCAACTGCCGGTCAGCGCCAGCGTCACCTCATTTTTGGGTGAGGTATAGAACGGGCTGGAAATGCCGAAATGCACCGCTTCACCGTTGTCCCTCTCAGAAACCGGTACCTCTGCCTGCAGCTGCAGATGAAGCCAGTCGGTCACCTTGTACTCCAGCCCAGGCACAACGATTGCCGAGCCTTTTATCTCGCCCATCCCCCGCAGCTCGTCGCTGCCGGAGCTGATCGAATCGCTGCTCACGTCTTTATCTTTACGGCCAATTCGATAGCTCAGCGCGGCGCTGTAGTCCAGGTTGCCGAGGTTGTTGCCGTAACCGATACCCCGCGTGGTGCCGATAAAAAAGCCGTTTGCCATGGCGTAATCCACCACCTGAGCCGCGCTGACGCGGGTTTTATCTGAACCCGAGTAGCGCGGCGCGACGTCCACGCCGCCCCCCAGGGTTATGACGTTACCCTGGCTCTGTTCTGCCGCCAGTACGGGCGTGGCCAGTAACGCCAGAACGACGCCCGGCACGATGTTTTTCAGGCTGCGACCCGAGAGTAAATGGGGGAACGTATGACGCAGTTCGATGTTTCTCATTACAGAAGCCCTTTTGGATTCAAATGATGACGATGCATGCGGTTAACCGCCAGAACGCCCATTCTGAATACCGACCCTAAGGTTCTGATGAGCCGAATATGAAGAAACACTGAAGCGCGAGCAGGTGCTGTAAACCGGACAGGTTTCCTGATACCGTTTTTTTCTTAAGATGTTCTTCATTCACGGTTGATACAGTTACCAGTGTGAAAATTCTACTAATCGAAGACGACCTGGATCTCGGCAATGGCGTACGTATCGCCCTCTCAGATCAAGGTTTTGACGTCATATGGGTTCGCCGTAAAGAGGATGCGCTGCATCAGCTGGACGTCTGCGTGCCGGAACTTATTTTGCTCGACCTGGGGCTGCCCGACGGCGACGGCATGAGCCTGATGACGCGTTTGCGCCAGCAACTCAAGGGGATCCCGGTCATCATCCTGACCGCACGAGGCACGCTGCAGGATCGGCTTTGCGGGCTGGATGCGGGTGCTGACGACTATCTCGTCAAACCTTTTATTCTCGCCGAGCTGCTAGCGCGAGTCAGAGCCCTGGCGCGGCGCAGCTACGGTTTCGAGAATGAGGCGATAGAAATTCGAGGCCTATCGCTTCATGTCCCGACGCGTCGCGTAACGGTGAGCGCGCGCCACGTAGACCTGACGGCGAGTGAATATGCGCTACTCGAAACGCTAATGCTGCGCGCGGACCGCGTGATTACGCGACGGTTTCTGGAAGAGCGGATATTCGGCAACAAAGAGAACCTCAGCAACGCGCTCGACGTACATATGGGAAATTTGCGGCGAAAGATCGGCGACGGCTATGTGCGAACGGTGCGGGGCGTCGGGTATGTCATTGATACCGTCTCAGTCCGGAAGGTGACCGGCTAATGCAAAACGTCTGGTATCACCTGAGGCGACCAACGCTGGTACGGCGAATTATCATCGCCCAGATGCTGCTGCTTACCCTGCTGTGGTGTCTTTTTGTAACCTTCATTCTTTGGGAGGACCTGCGTAGTCCTCCCATCCTCACGGGCAGTAATACCTACGACACCCTTTTTACCCTGGTCGAGCGGATGGACGAACACCCGCAGGATCGCACCGCAGTGCTGGAATCCTTCAGCAAGGCGCTGCGTGAGGGCTATGGCGGCGGGGAAGATCCCGTACTGTCGATTAACCTCATCGTTCGCAAGAATAATGCCGTTATATTTTCATCACAGGGAGCGCCCGCAGGGGTAACAAACACCCGGCTGGGGGAAATGGAACATGTGCAGAGTGAAGGCCGCGTCTGGACCAGCCGCACCCTCAAATCCCCTCACTCCGACGTGGAGGTTACCCTTTTCACCCCTGCCAGCGGCTGGAACTTCTTTATCTACCTGAACTCGCGCGGCTACTACATCCTGCCGCTGCTGGTCTGCTTCCCTTTTCTGCTGTTTCCCGCGTGGCTGTCAATCCGCATTGCGATGCGCCCCTGGAACAAGGTGGTCAATGAAATTACGTTACGCACGCCTGACGATCTCTCTCCCTTAAAAGCCGTTCCCAGGCACAGGGAGCTTCGCCAGATGGTGGACGCGATCAACGACTTCCTTGCCAGGGTGCGTGAAAGCGCGGAAAGGGAACGGGTTTTCATTGCGGATGCCGCACACGAGCTGCGCACTCCCCTCGCGGCGATGCGCATCAACGTGGAAGCGCTGCAGTCCTGGGTCATCAGCGAGAGCCAGCAGGAGCTGCTGGCGGGGGTGATTCGCAGCAACAGCCGCGCTGCGCGCCTCGTCAACCAGCTGCTGCTGATGATGCACAGTGAAGCGCGCCTTGATACGGACCTGGAGCCCGTGCCGCTAACGACGCTCATTCAGGAGCGAATGGCCGAGCTGGAGCCGCTGGCGTCTGCACGCAGGATTGAACTGGAATTTTTCGCCGAGGATGAAATCTGGGTCCCAGGCGTCAGGGAACGCCTGGTGTCGCTCATTGATAACCTCATTGAGAACGCCGTGAAGTACAGTCCCGAGGGCGGGCGGATTCAGGTCGATGTCCGCACGTTAGAGAACTTCGCGCGGCTTCGCGTTTCAGATGCAGGGCCCGGTATTCCGGCTGAGCTGCGGGAGCGCGTGTTCGACCGGTTTTTCCGCGATCCTAATCAGGTGCAAAGCGGCAGCGGGCTGGGGCTTGCCATCGTCAAAGCGGTGGCGCAGCAGCACAGCAGCAGCGTAAACCTGAGTACTTCTGCAGAAGGTGGCCTGATGGTGACGGTTGACTTCCCGGACCGCACGTTTAGCTAAACCAGAACAGGGTGTTTGATCGCAAATGCCGCAGATTGCTTCAAAATAATTACCGTATTTGTTATATTGTTGTTTATTGCTTATTCACCTCTGCGGTGCCAAAAAGAACAAGATTCACCGCAACCCAGGATACAAAAATGTTAGATTACCGCTTCCCGACAGCTTTGCAGATGGTTCTCAGCGTAGCGATGGCGGAGCAATTGGGTGAACGTTCGACGAGTGCGATTCTGGCCTACGGTCTGGAAGCGAACCCGAGCTTCATCCGCAAATTGATGGTTCCGCTGACGCGTGACGGCATTATCGTCTCAACGCTTGGCCGTAACGGCTCAATTCATCTTGGTCGCCCGCCGGAAGAGATCACCCTGCGCGACATCTACCTTTCGGTCATCGAAGATAAAAAGCTGTGGGCGTCGCGCCCTGACGTACCGGCCCGCTGCGTGGTCAGCGCTAACGCCTGCTGGTACTTCAAGTCTATCTCCGAAGAAGCTGAGCAGGCGTCGTTAGCGGTGCTGGCTCGCCATACCGTGGCAAGCGCCCTGGAGGCGGTTAAAAACGCCGACAGCAGCGGATGGGATCCGCTTCCAGACCTTATTGCCCAGTATCAAAAAACGTCGTAACGTTTTCCCTGATGCGAAAAAAAACCGCCTTCACAGTGAAGGCGGTTTTTTATTATCGACAACGTCCCTACGCGGGCAGAACGTCCCTTTCCTCTTTTTTCCCGCGCGTCACGAACTTACGCAGCGTCACGTAAAACACCGGCGTCAGGAACAGACCAAACAGCGTCACGCCCAGCATCCCGGAGAAGACCGTGATACCGGTGACGCCGCGCACTTCTGCGCCCGCGCCGTGGCCGAGGATCAGCGGAATGGTCCCGGCAATAAAGGCGATGGAGGTCATTACAATCGGGCGTAAACGCAGGCGGCACGCCTCCAGCGCGGCTTCCATAATGCCTTTGCCCTGAATTTCCAGCTCGCGGGCAAACTCCACGATAAGAATCGCGTTTTTACAGGCCAGCCCCATCAGAACCACCAGCCCTACCTGCACGAACACGTTGTTATCGCCACCGGTCAGCCAGACGCCAAACAGCGCGGAGAGCATGGTCATCGGCACGATGAGGATCACCGCCAGCGGTAGCGTCCAGCTTTCATACAGCGCCGCCAGCACCAGGAACGCCAGCAGCACCGCGACCGGGAAGACGATCAGCGCCGTATTGCCCTGGGTGGCCTGCTGGAAGCTCAGGTCCGTCCATTCAATGTTCATCCCGTTCGGCAGGATCTGCTTCGACATCGCGTCCAGCTGCGTCATCGCCTGCGAGGACGAGAGCACGCGCGGGTCGGCATCGCCAATCAGATCCGCCGCCGGGTAACCGTTGTAGCGAATCACCGGATCCGGCCCGTAGGTGGTCGTGATTTTCACCATGCTGCCAATCGGCACCATTTCGCCCTGGCTGTTACGGGTGCGCAGATTCGCAATGTCTTCCACGCTGTCGCGGAACTGCCCGTCGGCCTGCGCCATCACGCGCCAGGTACGCCCGAACTGGTTGAAGTCGTTCACGTACGACGAGCCCAGATAGGTTTGCAGCGTACCGAAAAGATCGGTCAGCAATACGCCCTGCGCTTTCGCCTTGTCACGGTCGACCTGCACGTCCAGCTGTGGAACGTTAGCCTGGTAGGTTGAGATTGGGAAGTGCATTCCCGGCGTCTGCATAATCGCACCGGACATGGTGTTTACCGCGTTTTGCAGCGCGCCATACCCCAGACCACCGCGATCCTGAATGTACAGGGAATAGCCCGATCCCTGACCCAGCCCTAAAATCGGCGGCGGCAGAATGGAGAAGCCAAAGCCTTCCTGAATTTGCGCGATTTTCGCGTTAATCTCAGCGTTTATTTCCGCCGCAGTATGTTTACGCTGGTCGAACGGCTTCAGGCCGAAGAACACCGTCCCGGTATTCGGCGTGTTGGTGAACTGCAGCGCGTTCAGCCCCGGGAACGCAACCGCGTAGTCCACGCCTTCGGTATTCATCCCGATTTCGCTCATTTTGCGGATCACCGCATCGGTGCGCGCCAGCGACGAACCTTCCGGCATTTTCACGCCGCCAATCAGGTACAGCTTATCCTGCGTCGGAATAAACCCGCCGGGCACCGCTTTAAACATCACGCCTGCGGCACAGAGCAGCAGCAGATACACCACAAATACCGAGCCGCGTCGTCCCAGCGTTTTGCCCACCAGCCCCTGATAGCCGTTCGAGCTGCGATGGAAAAAGCGGTTAAACGGACGGAAAATCCAGCCGAACAGACGATCGATAAGCCGGGTCGGGAAATCCTTCGGCGCGCCGTGCGGTTTTAACAGCAGTGCCGCCAGTGCCGGAGAGAGCGTCAGCGAGTTAATGGCGGAGATGACCGTGGAAATCGCGATAGTCACCGCAAACTGCTTGTAGAACTGCCCGGTAACGCCCGAGAGAAACGCCATCGGCACAAACACCGCGCACAGCACCAGCGCAATCGCGATGATCGGCCCGGACACTTCGCGCATCGCCTGATGCGCCGCCGCAAGCGGAGCAAGCCCCTCTTCTATGTTTCGCTCGACGTTTTCCACCACCACGATGGCGTCGTCCACCACGATACCGATGGCCAGCACCAGCCCGAACAAGCTCAGGGTATTCAGCGAGAAGCCCAGCAGGTAGAGAATGCTGAAGGTACCCACCACCGACACCGGCACCGCGATCAGGGGAATGATCGACGCGCGCCAGGTTTGCAGGAACAGGATCACCACCAGCACCACCAGCACCACCGCTTCCAGCAGCGTTTGCACCACCGCGCGGATGGAGTCGCGCACGAAAACGGTCGGATCGTAAGGTGCCGCCCACTTCATGTCCGCCGGGAAGCGCGTGGACAGTTCGTCCATTTTCGCACGCACCGCGTTAGACAAATCGATGGCGTTCGCCCCCGGAGACTGGAAGATACCAATCCCGACCGCGTCTTTATTGTTCAACTGGGAACGCAGCGCATAGCTGCCGGACCCCATTTCGATACGCGACACGTCGCGCAGGCGGACGACCGTACCGTCCTGCGTCGTTTTCAGTACAATATTGCCGAACTCTTCTTCGGTATGCAGACGCCCCTGGGCGTTAATGGAGATCAGGAAATCGCTCTCTTTCGGCAGCGGCTCGGCGCCAAGCTGCCCGGCGGACACCTGTACGTTCTGCTCCTGCATCGCCGTGACCACATCCGACGCGGTCAGCCCGCGGGCCGCCACCTTGTTCGGATCCAGCCAGACGCGCATTGCGTATTCACCCGAGCCGAAAATCTGGATCTGGCCGACGCCGGGCAGGCGCGCCAGCTCGTCCTTCACCTTCAGCGTGGCGTAGTTACGCATATACAGGGAGTCATACTTGCCGTTAGGCGAAAACAGATGCACCACCAGCGTCAGCGTCGGGGACTGTTTCTGGGTGGTAATGCCCAAACGCCGCACGTCTTCCGGCAGACGCGCTTCGGCCTGCGCGACGCGGTTTTGCACCTGAACCTGCGCCTGATCCGGGTCGGTTCCCGGACGGAAGGTGACGGTGGTCACCAGCACGCCATCGGAACCCGCGACGGACTTCATGTACATCATGTTCTCAACGCCGTTGATCGCCTCTTCCAGCGGCGTCGCCACAGTCTCGGCAATCACTTTCGGGTTGGCGCCCGGGTATTCCGCGCGCACCTGCACGCTTGGCGGCACGACGTCAGGATATTCGCTCACCGGCAGCAGCGGGATGGCGATTAACCCTGTGATAAAAATCAGAATCGACAGGACCGCGGCAAAAATCGGCCTGTCGATGAAAAAGCGGGAAAAGTCCATGGGTTGGATTCTCAGGTCAAGGGATCAGTTGAGGGCGCTGGCGGTGGTCATGGCAACGGTTTTCGCGTTAACCGGCATACCCGGCATAAACACTTTTTGTAAACCATCGATGATGACTTTATCGCCAGGGTTCAGCCCCTGCCGCACGATGCGTAAACCGTCTGCCAGACGGCCCGGCGTGATGTCACGACGCTGCGCTTTCCCCTCTTTATCGACGATATAGACGTATTTACGATCCTGATCGGTCAGCACCGCTTTGTCGTCGATAAGCGTGGCTTTGAACTCCGCGCTGCCCGGCAGGCGCACGCGGGCAAAAAGTCCCGGCGTGAACTGACGCTGTGCGTTATCCAGCAGCGCGCGCATGCGGATGGTGCCGGTACCTGGCGACAGCTGGTTATCCAGGAAATCCACTTTGCCCTGATGGGGATAGCCCTCCTCGCCCGTCAGGCCAATCTCAACCGGCAGCGCCGTGTGATTGCTGGACGCCCCCTGCCCGCTGCGGGCCAGATTCTGGTAGTGAAGGTAGGTCGACTCGTCCACGTCAAAGTAGACGTAAACGGTTTTCTGCGAGACTAGCGTGGTGAGAACGCTGGCGGTGTCGCCCGCAGTCACCAGGTTCCCGCTGGTGATCAGCGCCCGGCTGGCGCGACCGTCGATAGGCGCGGTGACTTTGGTGAAGTCCAGGTTGAGCTGCGCGGCGTCCACTGCCGCCTGCGCGGCGCGAATATCGGCCTGCGCCTGAGTGGCGGCCGAACGACGCTGCTCCCACTCTTCACGGGAGACAACGTTGGTATTGACCAGCTTATCGGTACGGTTAGCCTCACTTTGTGCCAGGCTAGCCTGCGTTTTGGCTCTCGCCAGGTTCGCCTGCGCCTGTTCCAGCGCCGCGCGATAGGTTCGGTCATCAATCGTGAACAGCACCTCGCCCTTCTTCACTTCCTGGCCGTCGGTGTAATTCACTTTATCAATGTAGCCGGAAACGCGCGGACGGAGCTGAACGCTCTCCACCGCTTCAATCCGTCCGTTAAAGCTATCCCACTGGCTAATGGATTTCACCACCACGTCAGCAGCGCTGACGGCGGGCGCAGGCGGCGCGGCATTTTGCGCGACGCTGTTATCGCATCCGACGAGCAGCACGGAGAGCAACATGACCCCCAGCGCGTTCAGATGATAGTTACCCCAGGTTTTTTGCAGGCTCATTATTTTTATTCCGGTAATTGTCGCCGCCGGGCAAGACGCAGCAGGAGGCACCGCGCCACTTCCTTTGTCCGGTGGCTGTCTTAAGGCCATTTGTGTCGTTCATCGCCACAAAACTGTAACAGTTGCGAATACACTATCGCGGCGATTGTAGGAAGGCGCTTAACTAAGTGCAAGAATAATTGTTGCACTTTATGTGCTATTTGAGCGGAGGTGAAAAGACCCGTTTCGGTCAAGGTTTTAAATGCAACAATAAAACTTGCAATTAATGCAAAAACGCGCCACCTTTTAATGCAACAGACAAAGATACTTTTAGACAGGCAGCGTGGGGGTAACCAGATGAACACTGGCGCATTTATGCATGATTTACTCGACTGGATCGACAACAACCTGGATAGCCGTCTGGACATTGAGTCCGTCGCCAGGCGTTCCGGCTACTCAAAATGGCACCTCCAGCGCCTGTTCAAAGAGCATACGGGCTATCCCCTCGCCGGGTATATTCGCGCGCAAAAGCTGCAAAAATCGGTTGAGCGCTTAACCCGCAGCGATGAACCGATTCTGAACGTGGCGATCGCGCTGGGCTTTGACTCCCAGCAGTCCTTCAACCGCAGCTTTAAGCGTCAGTATGGTCAGGCGCCTGGGGCATGGCGGCGGAGTATGGCTGGCCCGGAAACGCAGCAGCTACGCTAGCAATGAAGTTGTCACGGATGACATCCTCCCTGCCTGCGTCCCAGGCGATACCCACCTTCCAGCTGATTGACTCCCCCGTTAGCGGAATCATCACCAGCTCCGGCGGCGCGATATGCGTCACGCTGGTGGGCAGAATGGCCACACCGATACCCGCAACCACCATCGCGACGATAGTTTGGATATCGTCAGTCAGCTGAGTCGATGAGACGAAAAGACCGTTGTCATGCAGGAAGCGGTCAATCTGCGCGTTTAACCCCCGCCCTCGCTCATCATACAGCCGTAACAGAGGGCGCTTCGTTAGCCACTCTCCGACAAACATCGTCGGCGACGCGGCGGGCGCAACCAGAACCAGCCGATCGGTAAATAACGGCAGGTATTCAAGCGCCACGGGGGGAGGAACCCTGACAAAACCGACCTGTAGCTCATCATTTTGCAATCGCTCGTACTGCTGGAAGGAAGGCAGATCCGTCAATGACATTTCTACTTCCGGGTAGTCTCGACGAAAGTCAGCGATACAGCGTGGTGCCAGATAAAAGCTTGAAAGTCCGAACCCGACGGAAATATGCCCTTCAACCCCTTTCGATACCCGCTCAGCATGCTGCATAAATTGCTGGGTCTGCCTGACCACCTTCTCAGCCTCTGGCAGCAAACGCCTGCCGCTGGCCGTCAGTATTGCGCCGTGACGACCTCGTGAAAAAAGAGACATATTCACCAGGGATTCGAGGAGATTAATCTGTTTGGTCAATGCCGGCTGCGAGATAAATAGCGCCCGCGCCGCATCGGCATAGTTTCCTTTTTCAGCCAGTATCAAAAAGGCCTTTAGCAACCGGGTGTTCATTTTTTCATTCCAGATGGTTATCGAATTCGGAAATCATTTGATTATACAGTTATCGGCAATCGTTATGTAATTCAGTCTCGATGACAACCGGAGACGCAACATGAACGAACTGACATCCTTAAAGGCGGCCACCGTACAGTTTCAGCATCAGGCCAGTAACAAAAAATACAATCTCCTGATAATGGAGAAATTTATTGAGCGGGCGGCGCTTGAGCAGGTGAACATTCTCACTTTCCCTGAAATGTGCATCACCGGCTACTGGCATGTCCCCAAGCTCACCGCAGCGGAGGTGTCTGCGCTGGCAGAGCCGATTGCAGACAGCCCTTCCCTGACGCTCATTCGTTCCCTGGCGATAAAACATCAAATGCTGATTGGCGCCGGGCTTATTGAACGCGCCGACGATGGCCGACTCTACAATGCGTATGTTGCCTGCATGCCGGACGGCTCGATGCATACGCATCGTAAACTCCATGCTTTTGAACATCCGGCCATCAGCAGCGGGGACGGCTTTACCGTTTTTGATACGCCGTGGGGCGTGAAGGTCGGTATCCTGATTTGCTGGGACAATAATCTGGTCGAAAACGTGCGCGCGACGGCGCTTCTGGGTGCCGATATTCTTCTCGCGCCGCATCAAACAGGCGGTACCGATTCCCGCAGCCCTCACGGGATGAAGCCTGTTCCGCTGGCGCTCTGGGAGGAGCGCGAAACGCGCAAGGAAGAAATTACCGCGGCATTCAAAGGGCCAAGCGGTCGGGAATGGCTCATGCGCTGGCTGCCTGCCCGCGCGCATGACAACGGATTATTTCTTCTTTTCAGCAACGGTGTCGGTGCCGATGATGACGAAGTGCGCACGGGCAATGCGATGATCCTCGACCCGTATGGCAGGATCGTGAACGAAACCTGGGCGGCTGAAGATGCGATGGTAAGCGCTGAGCTCGATTTAAGCCTGCTTGCTATGAGCACCGGACGCCGCTGGATCCACGGTCGCCGCCCTGATTTATACCAGATCCTGACGCAGCCGCAGGGCTATGAACGTGATGCGATCAGCGCACGATTTTCGAATGTGCCCCCTGCTCGCTAAAATGTGAGCAATTTTTAGCTGCATCATAAGCCCGGAGCTGTTATACTGTATATAATTACAGTATGAGGTGCGCATAATGGCTGTTGAAACAAAATTTGTTGTCGTAAGAAAAGGTGAAGAGAAAATGACATTTGCCAGTAAGAAAGAGGCTGACGCTCACGACAAGCTGCTCGATATGGCAGACGCGTTCACCGACTGGCTGTTGCAAAGCGGAATGCAGATGGATGAAACGCAGGCTGAAAATCTTGGCCTGTATCTCGCCGAGCAGAAAGAGACCGTGCAGCATATTCTTCGTACCAGCAAGCTTCCCGATCTCAATGCCCCAGCTGCAACGGATACAACTGAATCCGACGCGGCTGACACGAAAAAAATCAGGGCTGTGAAAGCGGCCTGATTGTCATAAAAATCATCACTGACCCTGGAGCCCTAAGCAGCCATCTGCTTGCGGCTTTTTTTAGCCCGAACATGAAAAGCGTAAAGGAGATGACGTGCGGCAAGGAATGAAGGAAAAAATCATCAGGATCTGTGATTCAAAAATTGCCTCTAAGGGAAGCGATGTTGGGCTTTCTTTTTATGCTTTTTTTGCTAATAAAAATGACGATCCTGAACTGCTTATGGAAGTGGCGCACTGGTGGATTATGGAGATGAAGCTGGACCATTTTGAAAAGGCTGAAAAGGTGAGAAACCTCGTCTCAGCCCTGTAAACCTGCGTCTTAATGTAGACTGAAAGGCAAAACAGGTTCGCAATACCTCGCCGTCCATTTCCAGGCTAGAGGCTGTGATCTGGTCAACCCCAAAGTAGCGGCTGTTGCAACATCGTGCCAGGAAGGGACGCTAGCATCATTTTTATCTCACCTTTTGCAGGATTGCTCTGAACAGTTCGATGGACCTCCAGATGTCATCATGTGTATCACCATCCCAATCAGGAACTGTGGCCAACTCAGCCATGAACTCCTTTATCAAGATATGCGCATCGGCAACTTCATCCTTCCGACATTTAGATGCGATACGAGATATCACCTTCGGAGAGAGGCTGCTGTACGGTGAAAAGTTGGTACGCTCGGCTGCAATTAGTTTTTGTAATTTACGCATATGATCAATATATCCGGAGCACTGGTTGTGGGTCGCAAAAATAGTATGCTATATATTAATTCTTCCAGAATCTGGCAGCTAAAATAGTAGAAACTTAAACTTCCGCTCCTCGCCCAAAACAGACCTACTATTCTTACAATGTCAGTTTTAGCCAAAGGCAGATGTGGTTATCGGCACGCTATATAATCATTAGAGTGTAAGCAGCCCTTTATTTATTGCCCTTTAATCAGTGCAGATTGTTGTAACAGCTTAACAGTTAACCCTCGGCTCATACTTAACCCATATTTATCCGGGTGGCGATAACTACTCGTGTTTAGACAAAATAGCACACCGAGTGACAGGACCATTTTCATAACCTTGAATGGTGTAGTTCGGGAAATCGATCACTGTCACCATGCTGTCAGATTGATAACTCTCTGGGGCACTGCGAAGCTGGATCTCATTTTTTTGGGCCATCTCCGTAGAGTATGGACTGGTTACGCTAACACTGTTCGGATCTATTTTATGTGTTTGGCCTGTTTCATCAGTTATGACGTTGAGGCGATAGCGTTGTGTGATCACAGCTGTGGCTGTGCCATAGGGTACAAATGTTGTGATGACCTGATACGTTCGATTGTTACCTTGATTTGAAATCACGGTCATACTGTTTTTAAAATCAAGTGTGACGGGTTTCTGATCCACAATAATATTCAGTGGAACATGACAAACAACCTCACTACCAGCCTTTTGTTCTGCATTTAAACGCAATACCTCTTCATGCGAGGCCGCAAAGCAAATTATTGGAAACAGCAGGAGTGAAGCCGAGGCGAGGATTCTGAACATAGTCATATTTTCATGTCTTGTAATGTCATACTACTATACGTACTTCGTCTCATCGTTGAAACAACCTCTTCATGCGGTAGAGGCTCATTTACGATTTACATCACGCCATCGTTCATGTCGGTAGTGATATCTTTCCACGAACGCTATTTATCTATAAAGCGAGAGGGCCGGTAACTTTGCGGGATTGCATTGCTCTGACCGTCGCATAATTCTTCACATACCAGTCTGCCAATCGTCGCTGCGCACGTCACAGCTGGGTGCATAGAGGCGACGTATACCGTCCTGCTCTCATCAGCAAAACCAAGAACGGGATACCCATCCTGAATAACAGGACGCTCTCCTGTTGAGTACTGGATGAGAGCAGCCGACTCTGCGCCCGTAAGCCTGCCTCTTACCGCGCGTTGTGCAGCCTTCGCCGTTTCTCTGACGTTGCCGCTTGCCGGGTAATCTTCTGCGGCTAACATATCCCCGTTGTGCGCTTGCCGAACCTCAATATCATCACCGGAGACGATCGTGTTGACCACGTTCTGGGGAATAGCAAAGCGCAGCAATATGGCCGGTGATGCCAGAACCGGAACATGAATATCCATCTGCTCAGTCAGCGCTGGAATACCTGTACCACAGGCCAATACGACGCAATCTGCATCCAGTTTCCCCCGAGAGGTCAGGACGCCTGTCACCTTCCCTTCAGACATGTAAAGGCCCGTAACGGTTGTTTGAGTATTCAGTACGACCCCCATCTCACAGGCTTTGTCGAGCAATAATCGCGTTGCGCTGACGGCATCAATGGCACCATCTTTTGCAGCATAGCGGGCCTCTGAGGGAGGATTGTTCAAAGCCGGTTCAAGGCGGGCAATCTCCGCCTTGTGGAGGAGACGTTCGTCCTGCAGGCAGGACCCGGATGCCGCGCCGTAGGTTAACGAACCGCTCCATTTAATGTTAAGTTCCGGTATGTGTTCTTCCAGCCTGTGCCAGTCCGCAAGTGCAGCGCGCCGGATAAAAACGTCAGCCGCATCATCCTTCACCACACCGGTCAGCCAGCCAAACGCGCTACCGGTTGCACCTGACGCAGGCATATCCTGTTCAACGAGGGTGACGTCAAATTCACGGTGGGCGAGATGCCATGCGATGGATACGCCAGTGATCCCAGCACCTACGATGACAATCCTTTTTTTATGGGTCACGGTGCCTTTCTCCTGTGTGGGGAACATGTTCATGCGATGATGAGAAAGTAACCTCTTACAGGTTATTTTGTAGAATTGCAAAATTCGTGGGTGCAGTGGTTTAGGACGACAGATTCAGAGATTTGTTTCTCACTCATGAGCGACCTTATGGCCTCGTTTTATGTCCGCTTGGTGCCAGAAGCGGAAGTTAGAGTGTCGGAGACTATCTAATAGCGGAACGGTTGTTTTGCAAAGATGTTAACGCTGATATTAAGATAGTAGTGGGGGACGCTCAATTTGCACCGGATCGTCTCAACGAAGCCATCCACTTGCGCCTCTTAACAACAAGGATTGAAAGACTCTATGGAAAATAAATACAAACATGACCTTCACGAAATTCTTTGTTTGAAAACGTTTGGTGAATCTTTCGAGGCTTATCGCGTTGATGATTATGACAAGATGATCATTGAGTGGGCAGAAAGAGAGCTACTCTGCGGCAATAGTTCTGAATCATTGTTAATTTTAGCCTCCCTCAATTTAGATAAACGTCCTGATTCAGGTGAAATTGAGCGCTACCTTTATGCATATATGCTTGAACAAAACATCGTTATGCCCAGCATTAACGCTAGCGCAATGACGTGGCTAAGGATCAAAGCTTGGTTTCTGATGCATGCCGAGACTTCCAAAGAATTAGAGTTACGGCTGCATCAAATCCCTGCGTTTCACCCATCTCCGGGTTCTCGTATCCTCAGCAACATCGGCTGGCAGTTTTACCGCATATACAATGATCTCTATGATGATTGGGGGCCTGGCTACCCCTCTAAGGCCTCAGCGATGAGCGAAGCAGATATTCTTGATTTTGTGAAATGCCGCGTGAAACCTTTCTATCGTGTTCTCTGTAACTCCGATTGGGCCTGGGTTATGGCCCGAGCAGTATAAGCAAACTCATGACTGCAAAGTGCCAGTAACGGAAGTTGAACAACCATCTGTGCGATCAAAATATAACAATAGTTTGATGGAGGAGCGGGTATCACTACCTTAAAACATGATATCTAAGAGGGATTGATTGTTACCAGGAACCCAGACGAGATTTATCGTTGATGGAGCTAAGTTGAGATATCCGTTATGAAGAGATCAATAACATACAAAAATGATCGTATGCCAGCACCAAGAACAAATCACTTTACGCCTGAAGCGAAGCAGCGTGTTATCAATGGACTCGTTGCGACGGCTAAAGCTGACTTCGTATCTTTAGTTCACTGGCTGAAAACAGGTAAACAGAATGGTGAACCTATTCCGTTAGATAAATGCGAAAGTCTTCGAACCGCTATTCTTAATCTTGATACCCTTAAAGCTGGTGTACAAACCGACTGGAAGCAGGCGATCCAGTTGATGGAAAAAGAAATCAAAAAAAGCCATCAATTGAATACCTCAGTTCCTGTATCCTCGCAGCTTGTTATTGTTGTTCTGCGAAATCTTAATGATATCAGCGAGAAGATTGCTGCGGGTAAAGCTGTTTCCGAGATGCTTGGCAGGCTCGAAAATATGCAGCAAATGATTACCAACCTCAAGGGTAATGAGGGTCTGGTTAAAAGTATCAGCATTCTAACCCGAAGTGCACAGGATGCTTTGCGTGGTTATAGCAAGAATCAGTCAAAATCAAAAATCAGGAAACCTGAAAAAATAAATCCTCTCCTTCGTGATGAGCAATCCTTTCGGAGCGAGTGTGCCCCTCTGATCGGGGAAAGCGATATTTTCATAATCGCTAGTTGCCTTATTTCAATGTCGGCTCGATTGGGGCAGTCCCCTGTTAGCCTGGCTAAAAGAGCAGCCGCTTTAAAAGGTGTCATCAAAACTGAGCTTTTGCCCGAACTGCTGGATTTACTTCAGCAGGATGTAGAGTTGAATGCTTTAGTACCGCTCCACAGAGACAAAGATGACAATACTCGTAGTGATGGTGGTAAGCTTGTTGGATTGACAGGGGTCGTTGAGGGGGGCTCTTCTATCGGTGTGGAAGCGCAGCGCATTATTACCGCAGAACTTAAAAAGCTTGCGCATATCTCCGGAGTTCATCGCGTTTATCTGGATACAGCTCGTTTAGGACTGGCTTTGGAAGATGATACGTTTAGGGTTATTGAAGAGGTAAAACGTATCGCAGGGAAGCATAATTTGAGTCCATTATCGGTTGCGGTGTATTCGACTTACAAAACGCCAGGCATAAAACCGGAGATCGCCGGAGATGTTATTACTTTACTGGCACAGGATGAGGTTCTTTCAGCGACCGTCAGACGGTAACTTTATTTTTATTAGCTCCGATTTGTCCTGACATAGGTGTGGCGCAGGGTCGGACTCAATCTGACAGTCCGCTCCGTGCCAGGATCGGACCTTCTCTGCGAATGAACATATGCACTGATAGCTGACTACCCAAGTATTTTAGGGCACTCATTCAGCTTTAGCTGGAGCGCCCCCACAACCATCTGGTTGCTGGAAGCATTTAATGGGAGATGATGACTAAGCAAGGCACTGGCAATGCTTCTTTAGCGATCGCAATTATGTCGGTCACTCACCAATGGTTTACTGCATTCAAAGATTCGCGTCGAAAATAGGTTAAAAGTGAACCACTGTTCTCAAAGGCTTTTAACCGAAATGGCAAATTATTTTTTTAAGTAAAGACTCTCCCACCATTTATTCAGAATCGAATGAGTCATATGGAAAAATACATTGAGATTTATAGGGGCTTCCTTATGAGACCATGAGGCGCCCAAGGTTGATTTCAATGGAATAAAATTGGAGGTAGGTGGGCATACTGCTTGTTCAGCTAATCCAGAATAGTTGTCCGGTGGAGAACACATAGGTTGGGGGAAAGGTTTCCCAGCATGAAGCGCTAATGACCGTAATCCATATATGGATTTGAATATTTTGAGTAAATTTTTCTCCTCCCATTCTATTTTTCCACTCTCCGGTCTTATTGGTGGGGCATCAGGAAGGAAATTGACGCAAAAGTCACAAAATTTCTTGGTTGCTCCAAATGTTCCTTCAAATTGTTTAGCGATATCTTCAATCAGCCCGTCAACATTATGGCCCAATAATCTATCAAACAACTCTGGTTTGGAGGCTTTGAATCTTTCAACCTTATCGCCCTTGTTAGAGTCCCAGTTTCCAGCAGCCACTTCTAACGCTGAAACCATTAATAACCAAGCTAGATTTGGTGACGATTCACAAATCCAAAGGCTATCTTGGAAATTTCGCGCTGCCTTAATTAGTGAGTTAAAATCCTTTTCTGAAAGCTTGTAAATATCGTTTAATAATTTCAATTGTGAAATTTCAATATGTTTTTTTGCTGAAGGAACTACAAATGATCCTTTTGACATTAAAGGTGGTGGAGGGTTTTGCTCTGCTCTTGGGTGACCATATTCAGGTGTATAACTACTATATTCTCTGACAGTTGAGCCTGCGTGTGCTCTTACGCCTAATTTCAAGCTAACCAAAGCTGCAATCTCATCACTAAGCCAACCGCCATGAAAGTCATCAGTATGTGGCTTTTCATCCATAAAAGACAACCTTGCTGGGTCTAAAGCAGACAAGGCTCTCACCGTTAAGGTTGGTTTTACACCAACATCTTCTAAAGGGATCATATTTAGGAAGGAATAAACAAAATCCCCTTTAGCTTCATCTGTGAATCTACTATCGGAATAAATTATGAATTCAGATATTCCGAACACATCACTCGTAGATTGAAATAGCTTACAGTTTTTATAAGAGAGTAAACTAGCTCTCATAACTTCATCTTTTTGAGTCATAAACTCATCCATTTTAAGTTTCCCTTGTATAATTCAAATCTAATCAATTTCATTAAAAAAGTCACTACCCCCACCTTTGCATTCCCTCATAACTCACTTTCGATATGATGACCTGCTCCCCGTTGATCTAAACAGAATGCAGTTTGCAATGTCTGTTAATCGCTCTTAGCAGACGTAACGTTCCCCCCGCCACAAAACCTGGTAGCTATACAAACACACCAGACTGTTATGTTAATACGTGTTCCCCCCATCAACGAGGAATCGCGCATGACCCCACATCCGCTACGCCAGATCATCGAATCCTGTGACCACGCCATCACCACCAAAAACTATGACGCCCTGATGGAGTATTACGCCGAAGACGCCGCTCTGGTGGTCAAGCCCGGCATGACGGTTAAAGGCAAAGAAAATATCAGCAGCGCATTTATTGCCATCTCTGATTATTTTCAGAACCAGCTGAGCGTCGAACAAGGAGAGATGCAGGTGATCGAAGGTGGCGGCAATGCCCTTGTTATCATGGAAACCGTTCTGCGTTTTCCTGATGGTCAGGGTGGGATAACGGAATTGTCGCGCCGCGCGACCTATGTTTTTCGGCAGGAAAGCGACGGTCGCTGGCTTTGTACTATCGACAACTCCTACGGTACGTCGCTTCTGGATACGGGGAATGCATCACGTTAATCACAGCTTCAAAGGGGCGCTACCGCCCCTCCATACCAGCGCCCTTAGTGTGTAGTGATGCGCGGCTCCTTCACAAACTCAGCCAGCAGCCACACCATATCGTGCAACAGGCCCGTAAGCACTTTCGCTACGTGAGCGGGCAGAGCTCCACCCATAACCGCCTGCGTCAGCGCCAGAACATAGTCCACCTGAGTCAGGGTATCCTGCCAGCAGTCCGGCACGCAGGAGTTCAGTTTCTCACCCATGATCAATTGCGCGATCAGGTCTGGCGGCAGATCAACATCACAGAGTTCTCTTAGCTTACGCAGGGCGTGCAGCAGCCGCTCGCAGAGCGCCGTAAACATCTTCGCATCCTCGATTTCGACCAGCACGCTCACCAGCGCGGCGCAGTTGTCGGCGACGACAAACAGATCGGCATCAGCCGGAAGCGGCCGGGAGATAAGTTGCAGAATGACGTTTTCGTCAGACGGGAGATAAGCCAGGGTTGGAATAGTAGCCATACAAGGCATCCTTCTATATGCAGTTCATTTAACCACCCAATGAGTTCCTACGCTCGGGGGGTAGCGCTGACAGAGGTAGGAATACCGCCCATATAGAAAAACGGCCAGCCTTACGGCTGCTCCGCCAGCGCCACCGCAATTGTAGCGGGATCGGTGCTGCCGCG
This sequence comes from Enterobacter sp. 120016, assembly GCF_018383635.1. NCBI lineage: Bacteria > Pseudomonadati > Pseudomonadota > Gammaproteobacteria > Enterobacterales > Enterobacteriaceae > Enterobacter > Enterobacter sp. 120016. The sequence goes on from NZ_JAHAWC010000011.1 coordinate 129,937, forward strand.
ACATACGAAATGTCACTATATGGTAGATGCGGGTTCCTACGCCCGATTGCGGATGTGCCGCAACGCAGGCACTTTACGACCCCGATCGGTCGAAGAAAAGACATAACCCTGAATTTAACGCGGTTAATTTGCGGTTTGCGAGGCGCCTTCCAGAATAACAACGCAGCACTAAATTTTAAGCGTATCAATCACCGCTCTAAGCGCAGGCGACACGTTGCGGTGCGGATAATAAAGATACAACCCGTCCATGCGCAGGCTTATGGTCAGGCGCCTGAGGCATGGCGGCGCCGTCTCGGCAGCACGAAAGCAGACAAAACAACGACCCGCATGGCTACTCATTAAAGAACAACGCTCCTGAAACTTCTTGAGTCGTCATAGGGTGGAAGCTTGCAAAACTGTGCGGATATTGCGTTATTGCCAGGCCGCGGCAGCTAATAGGGTATTAAGGATATTATCAGCCGTTCAGCCATCCGGGTGTTTAAATGGTTAAAATAAAATAACATTTACATTGCGGTAATAAATATTCTATGTCTTAATAGCGCCATCGGTTTGGAAAACAGACCTTATGAAAGCAGTTTTAGTAAAGCAGTCCTCAGTTCAGGTGTTATCCTTAGATATCCCTTCTTCATGAGCCTTCTCCTAAGTGCCAAATAAGTAACTCTCTCAATACAGGCCATCATCGCCGCACTATGTGGCTCATAAATTAAGGAATTATCTATGTCTAATAAAATGACTGGTTTAGTAAAATGGTTCAACGCAGATAAAGGTTTTGGCTTTATCACTCCTGACGACGGCAGCAAAGATGTATTCGTGCATTTCTCTGCAATCCAGGGCGATAACTTTAAAACTCTGGATGAAGGTCAGAAAGTGTCCTTCACCATTGAAAATGGCGCTAAAGGCCCTGCGGCCGGTAACGTCACTGCACTGTAATAGGTGCTCATTATCAGTGGCGCTTACGATAGCGATGAAGGCGTTGGCCTGAGCAGTTATGTGCTACTGATAATAAAATGAACCCGCCCCGTGCGGGTTTTTTATTTATACTTCCTGACGTCTTAATCTCTTCAAATATTGTTAAAAAATAAATAATCATCATTTTAAACGTGTATTATTTTTGTCCCCTTATAGCAGGAACTCCCTATGTCAGTACGTAAAAAAACACAAACTCATCGTAATTATTTAGTGAAATGCACATGTCCAGGCTGTGCAAAAGATTCAGAACACAGCTTTAGCCGCGTTCAGAAAGGCTCTCAACTTGTCTGTCCGTCTTGCAATACCCTCTTTAAATCTTCCAAATGAATGAAGGCGTGTTCCTGCCATTCTCTTTATCCCTGAAATAAAGCTATATTTTCAGCGTATCGATCACCGCTCTAAGCGCGGGCGACACGTTACGGTGCGGATAATAGAGGTACAACCCGTCCATGCGCAGGCTATAGCGCTGCAACACCCGGATAAGCGTTCCGCGCTCCAGATCGTCAGCCACCAGCTCCACCGGGACATAGGCCAGCCCAAGCCCCAGCCGGGCGGCTTCGGCTTCCATGTAGCTGTCAGACAGCGCCCATTGCCCCTCTGGCCGATGGGTGATTATTTTCCCGTCCTGCACCAGCTCCCACTGATAGTCACTACCGTCGGCAAGCTGGTAGGCAATGCAGGGGTGCGCCACTAAATCCGCAGGCGCCTGGGGAAAACCGTAGCGTCTGAAGTGTTCCGGGGCAGCCACTGCGGCCATTTCCATATCAGGCGTGATACGCACTGCAATCATTCCCTGCCCCACTTCCGGCCCCAGTCTGACACCCGCATCGAACCGCTCGGCGATAATGTCGACGAAGCGGCTTTCATTCATCAGTTCCAGCCTGATGTCCGGGTAACGCTGTTTAAAAATGGCGAGCTTTGGCAGCAGACATTTGTCGATAGCGTGCTGGCTGGCATTAATGCGTACCGTGCCGGACGGCGTCTGACGATAGTGTGCCAGGGTCGCCAGGCCCGTATTGAGCGTATCGAACGCGGACTCGGCGGTCCGGTAAAGCTGTTCCCCCGCGTGGGTTAGCGACAGCTTGCGCGTGGTGCGGACCAGAAGCTGAACGCCCAACCGCTCCTCCAGCTCGCGAACCGAGCGGCTGATTCCGGATTGCGCCAGCCCGAGCCGCTGCGCAGCCGCCGTGAAGCTTCCCTCCCGCACCACCTGCATAAACAGGTACAGCTCATTATAGTTTTCCCGCTTCGCCATCACGCCCCCGATTTATAACAATATGATATGAATCCTAGCAGCTTTCGGCCTCTAATCAGCACTATTTCTGCTAACTATAATGTCCGCAACACAACACCACAGGGTCCATTTTCATGAAAACATTCACCCAAAAACTGTCCGTTGCGATGCTGCTATGCGCATCATTAAGTGGAGTTACAACAATGAGTTATGCAGAAACCACCAACCCAAACGCACCGATTTCGATGGTGGCCACATGGGATAAAACCTTCGCCGAAAGTGACAAAGTCGATCACCGTAAGGTGTCCTTCCAGAACCGGTACGGGATCACCCTGGTAGGCGATCTGTATCTTCCTAAAAACCGCGGTGACCGCAAGCTGGCGGCGATTGCGGTCAGCGGGCCGTTTGGCGCGGTCAAAGAGCAGTCCAGCGGCCTGTATGCGCAGACCCTGGCGGAGAATGGGTTTGTGACCCTGGCGTTCGATCCGTCCTATACGGGCGAAAGCGGCGGCCAGCCGCGCAACGTTGCGTCTCCGGATATCAACACCGAAGACTTTAGCGCGGCGGTGGATTTCCTGGGGTTGCAGAAAGAGGTTGATCGTAACCGCATCGGTATTCTCGGCATCTGCGGCTGGGGCGGTATGGCGCTGAATGCGGCCTCCATGGACACCCGCGTGAAAGCGGTTGCCACCAGCGTGATGTACGACATGAGCCGGGCGATGGGCCACGGCGTGGGCGACGGGAAAGATCGCTATTCAACGTCTGACCGCCGTGCCGTTCTGCAGTATCTGAACGCACAGCGCTGGAAAGATGCTGAGAACGGTACCTTCGCGCACGGCGGCCATGACATTTATGTCGATGAGAACGGCAAGGTGGCGGCGGCTGAACGTATTCTGCCAGAGACGCTGCCAGCAGACCCGCATCCGGTACTGAAGGAGTTCTACGACTACTACCGCATGCCGCGCGGCTTCCACGCGCGTTCCGTCAACTCCACCGGCGCGTGGACCGCGACCACGCCATTATCCTTTATGAATATGCCGCTGCTGAGCTTCGCCGGGGAAATTACTATCCCGACGCTTATCGTCACCGGTGAAAAAGCGCACTCCCGCTACTTTGCAGAAGATGCGTTTAAAGCGGTCGGCAGCAAGCAGAAGGAACTTGTGATTGTACCGGGCGCAAACCATGTCGATCTCTACGACAATGCTGCCAGGAAGATCCCGTTCGGCCAGTTTGAGCAGTTCTTCAAAACCAGCCTGAAATAAACCTCTCCGCCGCCCGTGTTGAGCGGGCGGCCCTTCGTGAAAGATGACTATGTCCACTCTGAACCCTGCCACCTCACAGAATGAGGAACGCGCGCACTGGGGCGGTATTTTTGCCATGACCCTGTGCGTATTCGTTCTGATTGCCTCGGAATTTATGCCCGTCAGCCTGCTTACCCCTCTTGCCAGAGATCTGGGCGTTACGGAGGGGCTCGCTGGCCAGGGGATCGCCATCTCCGGCGCGCTGGCGGTTCTGACCAGCCTCTTCCTTTCCCGGCTTGCCGGGAATATGAACCGCAAACACCTTCTGCTGGGCATGACGCTCCTGATGGCGCTCTCGGGGATGATTATCGCTTTCGCCCCAAACTATCTGGTTTACATGACCGGCCGCGCGCTGATCGGCATCGCTATAGGCGGGTTCTGGTCCATGTCTGCCGCAACGGCCATTCGCCTCGTTCCGCAGCATCAGGTCTCTCGCGCGCTGGCGATATTCAACGGGGGAAACGCGCTGGCGACGGTAGTCGCCGCCCCGCTCGGGAGCTATCTCGGCGCCACCATTGGCTGGCGCGGCGCCTTCCTGTGCCTGGTTCCCGTGGCGATAGTGGCGTTCCTCTGGCAACGCTTTAGCCTGCCCGATATGAACGGCAATAAAAATACAGTGTCACGTGCATCCGTCTTTGGGTTATTCCGCCAGCCGGTGGTTTCCATTGGTCTGCTGGCCTGCGGCCTGTTCTTTATGGGGCAGTTTGCGCTGTTTACCTATGTGCGTCCGTTTCTCGAAACCGTCACGCAGGTCACCCCCTGCGGCTTATCGCTGATTTTACTCACCATCGGCGTCGCGGGTTTTGTTGGCACACTGCTCGTTGCCATTGTTCTGAACGCCGCGTTTTACCTGACGTTAATCGCCATACCCCTGCTGATGGCCGTCATAGCGGGCGTGTTGATACTGACCGGTCACAGCGTGTGGATCGTTGCCCTGCTGTTAGGCTTCTGGGGGATGCTGGCGACGGCGGCGCCAACGGGATGGTGGACATGGATTGCGCGAACGCTGCCGCAAGATGCCGAAGCCGGTGGCGGGTTAATGGTCGCCGTGATCCAGCTTTCTATTGCGCTGGGTTCAACCGCGGGCGGTATGGTGTTCGACCATAGCGGCTGGCAGAGCACGTTTGCATTGAGCGGCATGTTGCTGCTGGGCGCGGTTGTGTTGACGCTTCTGCTTTCGCGTCGTCACAAATCACTCGCCGGATGATTTGTTGACGCTTTTCTTCACCGCTGGTGTATTGTTTTTAAACGATTCACCACTCTGAAGAGAAGCGGCGACATGATTAACATCCTCGGCAAAACCACCTCCATTAACGTGCGTAAAGTGCTCTGGACCTGCGAAGAAGCAGGCCTCGCGTATCAACAGGAAGATTACGGCAGCGGTTTTGCCTCAACGGAAACGGATGCCTTCCGCGCCCTGAACCCCAACGCCATGGTGCCGGTGCTGATGGATGACGATTTCGTGCTGTGGGAGTCCAACGCCATCTGCCGCTATCTGGCGCGCAAGGCCGGACGTCACGACCTGCTGCCCGCAGAACCGCAGGCCTGCGCCAACGTTGAGCGCTGGATGGACTGGCAGGCAACCGAATTCAATAACGCCTGGCGCTATGTTTTCCCGGCGCTGGGGCGTAAAAACCCGGACTTTAACGACCCTGAGCGCATTGCGGCGGGAATAAAAGAGTGGAACCACTGCATCACCATTCTGGAAAACCAGCTGCAGCGCACCGGGGCATTTGCGGCGGGACAGACGTTTACCCTTGCGGACGTGGTGCTTGGGCTGTCGGTGAATCGCTGGAAGATGACGCCGTTTGATAAGCCCGACGTGCCGGCGATTGAGGACTGGTTTGAACGTCTTAACCAGCGCCCGGCGTTTTTGCGTCACGGCAATAACGGCATGATATAAAGTATTTACGCCCCATCTTGAGCAAGGATATTTTATTTAATTACTAAACCCTTAAACACGTCAGAGGAAATAATAATTAAGCCATATCCTGGACAGCCCGTTGCACCGCTTTGCTAGCCTGACTATTCAGGCAAAGCTCAACCCGGAGGTATTCTTGCTGATTAGACTCAAGAAAGAACGAACGCATAAGGAGGATCGCCGGCTTGCTCTCTGGCTGGCGACCTCGGCAGGTTTGCTCAATGCCATCGCCCTTGGGGCATTTGGTTTTTTCCCCTCACACATGACCGGCAACACCTCACAGTTATCCAGCGAAGTCTCTTCCACCGACCTGAGCGATATTATTTTCTTCGGCTCGATTATTCTCTCCTTTGTCGCAGGCGCTATTCTTGCCCGCATGATTGTAATATGGGGCATTATCCATAACGTCAGGCTGGTTTTTTGCCAGATCCTGTTTGTCGAGGGGATATTGCTGACCGGCGTCTCCTTCTACGAGATGTATTTTCATGCCCTCACCAGCAACCGCGAGATTATTCTTTTTCTGTGCGGCCTGATGGGCATTCATAATTCCACCTCCACGCAACTTTCCGGCGGACGGGTGAGATCGACGCACATTACCGGCACGCTGACGGACGCGGGGATATCCCTGGCCTCCGTAATGGTAGCGATGCTGCGCAGGGATTACTCCAAAGATACGGCGGCACAAAAAAGTCAGCTGAAAACCCACTTAACCACCCTTTTCTCGTTTATTACGGGCGGTATCGCGGGGCTGCTGCTGTTCAGGTGGATCGGGTTTAACGCCATGCTGGCGCTCGGACTGATGCTTGCCGTGGTCGCTATCGTTTCAATTATCACCGTCTCGTCGCGGGTTCGACGCGTTCGCGCCTCTCTATGAAGATAATAACCTGTATTGGGCGTAAAAGCTTTGCAGATGTGACGTTGTCACATCTGCAAATTCGCTTTAGGACTATTCTGCCTGCCCCTCAATCAGCCCTTACGCCATAAGGCTTAACACCAGGTTGTCACTGTTTTCATAGGGTTACTGATTTTACCCCTTCGCTGGAACCCTTCCCAAACGCTTGCTATAGGTGAAATACCCCTGCCGAAACATGGCATAACAACAGGCAACCGGTGGTTGCTATAACGCATGCGCACAGGGAGACACACCGCAATGCACCCATTACTCAAACGTTCGCTGCTGTTTGTCGGCGCCATTATCGTGGTCCTCGTCCTCCTCGTCTGGGGTATCGGGATGGAGACGATAAAGGCGCGCCAGGTTGACCTGGTCTATCTCGGGCAACAGCACATGATTCTGGTTTTCTCATCGATGTTTTTTGCCCTGCTGGTGGGTATTCCAGCCGGTATTCTGCTGAGCCGCCCGGCCGCGCGGGGTATCGCCGAATATGTGATGCAAATCTTCAACGTCGGCAACACGCTGCCGCCGCTGGCCGTCCTGGCGCTGGCGATGGTGGTGATTGGCATTGGCGATACGCCCGCCATCATCGCCCTGTTCCTTGCCTCGCTGCTGCCGATCGTGCGTAACACCTACGCCGGGCTGTGCTCGGTCCCGCCGTCGCTGCTGGAGGCGGCAAACGGCATCGGGATGACCAAATGGCAGCGCCTGCGTCAGGTTGAGCTACCAGCCGCCTGGCCGGTCATGCTCTCGGGGATCCGCATCGCCACGGCTATTAACGTCGGTACCGCACCGCTGGCGTTCCTGATTGGCGCCAGCAGCTACGGCGAGCTGATTTTCCCCGGTATTTACCTGAACGATTTTCCGACCCTGATCCTCGGCGCGGCGGCCACCGCCCTGATCGCCCTGATCCTCGATACCCTGCTGGCGGCGCTGGGTCGCGTGATGAGTCCCCATCTCGCTCGATAACAATAACAAGGAGCTTTTATGAGACTGTTTTCCGGCCTGACGGCGCTGTGTGCCGCGGCCCTGTTCACCAGCCAGGCGATGGCGGCCCCGCTGATTCTGGCGACCAAGAGCTTTACCGAGCAGCACATTCTCTCGGCGATGACCGTGCAGTACCTGCAAAAGAAAGGTTTTCAGGTCCAGCCGCAAACCAACATTGCCACGGTGATCTCCCGCAACGCGATGATCAACAAGCAGATTGACATGACCTGGGAGTACACCGGCACGTCGCTGATCATCTTTAACCACATCAACAAGCGCATGTCGCCGCAGGAGTCTTACGAGACGGTGAAACGCCTGGACGCGAAGCACGGTCTGGTCTGGCTCAAACCCGCAGACATGAACAACACCTACGCTTTCGCCATGCAGCGCAAGCGCGCCGAGGCGGAACATATCAACACCATGTCGGAGATGGTGGCGAAGATTGAGCAGGTCCGTAAAACCAATCCGGACAAAAACTGGCTGCTGGGCTTGGACCTGGAGTTTGCGGGGCGCAGCGACGGCATGAAGCCGCTTCAGGCGGCCTACAAGATGGATCTGGACCGCCCGCAAATCCGTCAGATGGACCCCGGTCTGGTCTATAACGCGGTGCGCGACGGCTTCGTTGACGCCGGTCTGATTTACACCACCGACGGGCGCGTGAAAGGCTTCGACCTCAAGGTGCTGGAAGATGATAAAGGCTTCTTCCCGAGCTACGCGGTAACGCCGGTGGTGCGTAAAGACACGCTGGAGGCCAACCCCGGTCTGGAAGAGGCGCTCAACACCCTCTCGGCCCAGCTCAACAACGACGTTATCACCGAGCTGAACAAGAAGGTGGATATCGACCATCAGTCACCGCAGCAGGTCGCCCGCGATTTCCTGCGTAGCAAACAGCTGCTGTAGGAGGCGCTATGGAGACGATTCACTACATTCTGGACAACTGGGATTACCTCTTAACCCTGACGCTGCAGCACCTGTGGCTGGTGGCGCTGGCCGTAGGCTTAGCCATCATCATCGGCGTACCGCTGGGCATTCTGATTGTCCGCCATAAGTGGCTGGCAACGCCGGTGCTGGGGATAGCCACCATCGTGCTGACCATTCCGTCCATCGCCCTGTTTGGCCTGATGATCCCGCTGTTTTCGCTGATCGGTCAGGGCATCGGTGCCCTGCCCGCGATCACGGCGGTGTTTCTCTACTCGCTGCTGCCGATTGTGCGTAATACCCATACCGCGCTCGACAGCCTGCCGCCGGGCCTGCGCGAAGCCGGGCGCGGCATCGGCATGACCTTCTGGCAGCGCCTGCGCTGGGTTGAAATCCCGATGGCGCTGCCGGTGATTTTCGGCGGGATCCGCACCGCCGTGGTGATGAACATCGGCGTGATGGCGATTGCCGCCGTGATCGGCGCGGGCGGTCTGGGCCTGCTGCTGCTCAACGGCATCGGCGGAAGCGATATTCGCATGTTGATTGCGGGCGCGCTGATGATTTGTCTTTTAGCAATTGTGCTTGACTGGCTGCTGCACCGTCTGCAGGTGGTTCTGACTCCAAAGGGGATTCGATAATGATAAAACTGGAAAACCTCACCAAACAATTTTCACAGAAGCACGGCCAGACCTTTAAGGCCGTCGATAACGTCAACCTGACCGTGCCCGAAGGGGAAATGTGCGTCCTGCTCGGCCCTTCCGGCTGCGGGAAGACCACCACCCTGAAGATGATTAACCGCCTCATTACCCCAAGCAGCGGGACGATCCTGATCAACGGTGAAGACACCAGCGGGATGGACACCGTCACCCTGCGTCGCAACATCGGCTACGTGATCCAGCAGATTGGCCTGTTCCCGAACATGACCATCGAAGAGAACATTACCGTCGTGCCGCGCATGCTGGGCTGGGATAAAGCGCGCTGCAAAACCCGCGCCGAAGAGCTGATGGATATGGTGGCGATGGATCCGCACAAGTTCCTCAACCGCTACCCGCGCGAGATGTCCGGCGGCCAGCAGCAGCGTATCGGCGTGATCCGCGCCCTGGCGGCAGATCCTCCGGTACTGCTGATGGATGAACCCTTCGGCGCGGTGGACCCGATCAACCGCGAGGTGATCCAGAACCAGTTCCTGGAGATGCAGCGCAAGCTGAAAAAAACCGTCATGCTGGTGAGCCACGATATCGATGAAGCCCTGAAGCTCGGCGACCGTATTGCGGTGTTCCGTCAGGGGAAAATCGTGCAGTGCGCCAGCCCGGATGAACTGCTGGCGAAACCGGCGAATGAGTTTGTCGGATCGTTCGTCGGCCAGGACCGGACGCTGAAGCGCCTGCTGCTGGTATCGGCGGGCGACGTCACCGACCAGCAGCCGACCATTACGGTGCGGGGCTCTACTCCGCTTCCCGACGCCTTTGCGACCATGGATGATAACGACATTCGTGCCGTGACGGTGGTCGACGAGCACGGCAAACCGCTGGGCTTTGTGAAGCGTCGCGAAGCGCGCAACGCCAGCGGTACCTGCGCCGACATCCTGCATCCGTTCCGCATGACCGGCAAAGCGGAAGACAACCTGCGCGTGGTGCTTTCACGTCTGTATGAGAGTAATACCAGCTGGATGCCGATCGTGGATGAGGACGGTCGCTACAACGGCGAGATTTCGCAGGACTATATTGCCGAGTATCTGAGCTCCGGGCGTACGCGCCGGGCGCTGAATATTCATAGCGATTAAATGAGTATTTTAATGGATTAAATGTAACGGTGAGGATAAATGATGCACCTGACCGTAGCTGCATAGCATGGCTCACCACACGACGCCGCCCCGGACATCGCGCAGCTCAAGCGGCGTGCCGAGGTGGTCGCAGACGTAGTGGTACACCCCGGCGTGCTTCAGGCGATTGCCGGAAGCGACCGTCAGGGGGCCGGTCAGGTTGCCGGCGGCATCGTGCGTGAAGGACTCCTGCCATGGCATGAGTCCGTCCGCCCGGTGCGGCGTGAATGCGGTGGCGGCCAGACGCTCCCGCTCGTCATGGCTGAAGTGCCATTCCCCGGTGGCGGTGTCGGTGATGTGCGACAGCGGACTCCGGGGACGCCAGTCATAGTTCCATGACAGTGGCTATCCACCAACGCCAGCACTAATCAGCCGCCCGACACTGAATTTTTTGCCGTCACCCCGCAAGTAATAAGACAACGGTAGTGGAAAATCAGAACGAAATGAGAACCTGGTGATAGCTACCGCAGGCTGTGGAAATGATCCCTGCATATGTTGATATTATTAGGTGGGCGCGATCAGAAAAAGAATTTTATGCAAATTCAGAATTGTGCCTGATATATATCAGGCAACCTGTTACAGGTTATTTAAATTTACTGAGAGGACATGAATAAAATTATTTTTGAGTGTGAATAGATATTCTTTCAGATGTGATTTTTTCCAAAATTCCAACTGAATGCTCAAGCATGCCCAGTATGTCCCTTATGGACAACTCGCTGTCGGACGCGGGGTTTGAGATCTGAACGGACGTGAGTGTGAAGATTTCGGAGGGGGTGTATGGTGCTGAAGGCGGACGGTGACGAGGTGCAAGAGCTACGCGAGCAGCTTTATCAGGCTAAACAAGTGGTTAAGGGGATTAAAGATGGAGTGTTTAGTTTAGTGTACTGAACGAGATTTAAATAAAAAAGCCGGGAAGATTTAATTTCTTACCCGGCTTTTTATCAGCAGAAGTGAAAATAAATATCACTTATTAAGTCACCATCCACTTGATCGACAGTTCTGGTTTTGACTTTATTAAAATCCGCCAAAATACCTTTTACTGGCACATAAGGTTTTGATATATCATCATAAAATGTATCTCTTTGATTCTCCGGAACATACTTACCTATTAAATAAGCAAGGTTTTTTCGTAATTCTTCATCTGTCATAGCATTTACTCTGGAATAACACTAACACGTTCAAAAATAATAGGGTAATTATGTTCTGTCGGTAGCAACTGTAATGCCCCACCTTTTCCATACTCAGGATATGCGCTGGTAAAAAGCTCATATCCAGGCCCTCTGCCACCATTAGCTAGAGGGACTTGAACCTGAGGCACACCATTTTTATAAAGTTGTAACGTATCAAACTCTCCCACTAACCGCGCATCACTCCATGAATCAGGGTTACCTTTCTCATAAAATATTTGATAGGCATCTCTGGCTTCATGTCCAGAGTTATATTTTGTATATCCGAAGTAACTTAATGGAGCCGAATTATTTTTCCATTGTCTGTGCAGCATATTTGCTATTCATATATCGGTAAGCTGTAGAAGGCATAGTCGAACTTGGGCCGTCTGGCCCAACATAAAAATCAGTTTTTTCCTTACACAACCCTAACGGATCAATATATTGCAGCGGATTCGGTACGTATGAATACAGGTTTAACCCACCCGCCAGCCCCACCGGGTCCGGACTCAGGTACCGCCCCACGCCCGGATCGTAATACCGGTGCCTGTTGTAGTATAACCCACTTTCCGCGTCATGATACTGCCCCTGAAAGCGCAGCGGCTGATTTATCCCTGCAGTATCAGCATGATGCACCTGACCATAGCTGCGCAGCATGGCTGACCACACGACGCCGCCCCGGACATCGCGCAGCTCAAGCGGCGTGCCGAGGTGGTCGCAGACGTAGTGATACACCCCGGCGTTCGCCTCCCGTCCGCAGAGCATGAGCAGCGGGCGGAAGTCATGTTCATCCTCATACAGCCACACCCGGCAGGACGCATCGCGGAGTGCCTCCTGCAGCTGCGGATTATCCGGCAGCCTGCCGGGCCAGAAGCATCCGGCATCACACTCGCCGAGCAGGCGCTCTCCCTGCCAGAAAAAGCGGCGGGCGGTGCGGGCAAGTACGTCCTCCTTCAGAATACGGCGCCCCAGGGCATCGTACTGATAACGATAATGCGCGGTCTCCTGGCCCCGTACCCGGCAGCGGTAGCCGGTCAGGCGGTGCTGCGTGTCCCAGATGTAGTGATGCTCCTCGCTGCCGGTCACCTCAAGAATGCGGTTGCCGTAGCCGTCGTATTCATAGCGGGTGTCCCCGGCGCGCGTCAGGCGATTGCCGGAAGTGACCGTCAGGGGGCCGGTCAGGTTGCCGGCGGCATCGTGCGTGAAGGACTCCTGCCATGACATGAGTCCGTCCACCCGGCGCGGCGTGAATGCGGTGGCGGCCAGACGCTCCCGTTCGTCATGGTGGAAGTGCCATTCCCCGGTGGCGGTGTCGGTGATGCGCGAAATCAGACTACGGGCGTCCGGAGTATATTCCCGGGCTCTGACGGTGCGGTTGTCCGCCGTCACGACGGACTGACGGACCAGACGATCGCGGGCGTCACGGGCGAAATACTGGCGAAACGTCCCGCCGTCCCGGATGTGCTCCGCGCCGTTTCGCCACGCATGACGGACCAGCGTCTGCGCGTCCAGGGCGGTATGGGTTATCTGGCCACGCTGGCGCTGCCATGACACGGTCCGCCCGTCCGGCAGACGCATGGCGGTCAGGGCGCCGGTGACATCCCGCTGATAGTACGTGCTTGCCGGTCCCTGATGCTCGGCAGTCAGCAGCCCGCGGCGGTCATACTGCCATGCGAGCGGCCACTCACCGTCGTCTGCTGACGTCAGCCGGCCGAAACCGTCCCGGGCGTAGCGGATTTACGCCAGCGCTCCCGCTGTTTTGCCAGCCCGTCAGCGCTGTAGATAATCTGCTCAGTACAGCGGCCCGCGCTGTAATGGCGACGAATAATTTGCCCGTCCGGCAGGCTTTCCTCCGTGACCTGGCCGTCACGGTTATGACGCCAGCGGGTTACCGCGCCCGACGGATCGGTCAGTGAGACAAGGTTGCCCCGGGTATCATATTCATATCGGGTGGTGGCACCGTCCGCACCGGTCTGTTCGAGCAGCCGGGCGGTCTCCGGATCGTGCCGCCAGTGCTCTTCCGCGCCGTCTTCGTGGCGAACCGTGACTCGACCGCTGGCCTGAATGCTTCATTTCCCGACTTATGTTCATCCTCATCCAGCCTCACCCGGCGCGCGATTTTCTGCCGCCGGGCTCCGGCTGTCTAGTCGAAATCTGGATTAAATATTCGCTGTCCTTTACACGGAATCAAATCAAATACTTTTACATGCGTGTTATTTTCAATAAACTCTAAAGCATTATCAAGTAAATCAAAATTAATTACCTCTTCTCTTTGATATTCTTCAGAATTCATTTTTGATTCTAAGATCTCGTCAATATATACTTTATATTTTCCGTTCCACTTTTGCAGGCCTACAGAAGTCCAGCAAATTTCACCGTCCATTAGAAAAGAAACTCGCTGTCCTACCTGACTCCCATTTTCTATTTTTTTTATTAAGTTAGGGTTTGTATTCATATGTCACCGGTGATATTAATCACTAATTTGACGCCATCTGCTCGCTTAATATTTATATGCGGAAAGTTGCCATGTTCGTCAGTTGAAGCATGTCCTCTTACTCGCCCCGTTTCAGGATCAATTGCGTAATCTTTATGATATGCGCTACCTTCTTTAAAGCGATCCATTTTTCGTTTTTTTCTAATACCAACGGCATCTTGAGAGCCAACACCTTTAACTTTCTGATAATCAGGAAATGCAGCATGAAGTAATTCATCAGCCTCTGCTTTAGTCCTGACATCAACAGTAGTATTTTTACCACCAGTTTTTAAAGTATCAACTTTTTCAGGGCAAGCTGTCAGACCTAAAGGATCTATCCATGTCAGCGGATTCTTGACATAGGCATACAGGTTTATCCCCCCCGCCAGCCCTACCGGGTCCGGACTCAGGTACCGCCCCACGCCCGGATCGTAATACCGGTGCCTGTTGTAGTATAACCCACTTTCCCCGTCATGATACTGCCCCTGAAAGCGCAGCGGCTGATTTATCCCTGCAGTATCAGCATGATGCACCTGACCATAGCTGCGCAGCATGCTGACCACACGACGCCGCCCTGGACATCGCGCAGCTCAAGCGGCGTGCCGAGGTGGTCGCAGATATTCTGATGATTAAGCGCGACAGAATTGAGGGTGGGATCTGACGGGAATTAAATAATAAAAGCAGGGAAGATTTGGGGATCTTTCCTGGCTTTTTATTTAATAAGAATACATCATCGTTCTTCTATATGATAAGTGTCCTTATCAGTCCAATATATAACCTTATATTTCCCTAAATTAATATTTTGTTCTTTATAATACTCCATTACCTCTGACGGATACCAACCATATCCATATAAAAAAAGAGCACCTTCACTGATTAGTAATCTTATTATTCTTTTTTTATCTTGGTCATCACTTACAGGTAAAACCATAAATTCATCTATTGATGAAAAACCTATCACCTGCATTTTTCCAATCAAACTCTGACCAAAAGCCTTTATTTTTACAGCATTTCCCGCTATATCAATAACAATAATGGAATCATTTGGCATCTTATTCAATTTCCATTCACCCGTATAGTTACTGGAGTTGATGTTGGTACAGAGTTTATCACCATTTCTGGTGCGCCTCCCGACAAGTGCTGACCTGGGCCTAAGAAATAATCATTGCCACCTAATGGACTTCGTGGTTGCATATTAGAAATGCCATCAACTCTTCTAATATTGAATCCATCACTTAATGAACCCGGATATAACCCCATATCTTTTTCAATAGTCGAAGCAAGAGATTTAGATATAGTAACATCTCCTTTTTCAATACCATTAAAATATTTCAACGCACCGTCTTTGTCGGTAACAAATGTACCATCTCGACCAATTGCAGGATATTGATCCCAGCTTTTTGGACTTATATTATATCCCACATCATCTTGTAACATTTGTGCTTGTCGTGCTCTTGCGCTTTTAACCTTACATAATCCAAGCGGATCAATATATTGCAGCGGATTCGGTACGTATGAATACAGGTTTAACCCACCCGCCAGCCCTACCGGGTCCGGACTCAGGTACCGCCCCACGCCCGGATCGTAATACCGGTGCCTGTTGTAGTATAACCCACTTTCCCCGTCATGATACTGCCCCTGAAAGCGCAGCGGCTGATTTATCCCAGCAGTATCAGCATGATGCACCTGACCATAGCTGCGCAGCATGGCTGACCACACGACGCCGCCCCGGACATCGCGCAGCTCAAGCGGCGTGCCGAGGTGGTCGCAGACGTAGTGATACACCCCGGCGTTCGCCTCCCGTCCGCAGAGCATGAGCAGCGGGCGGAAGTCATGTTCATCCTCATACAGCCACACCCGGCAGGACGCATCGCGGAGTGCCTCCTGCAGCTGCGGATTATCCGGCAGCCTGCCGGGCCAGAAGCGTCCGGCATCACACTCGCCGAGCAGGCGCTCTCCCTGCCAGAAAAAGCGGCGGGCG
Source organism: Enterobacter sp. 120016 (assembly GCF_018383635.1). Taxonomy (NCBI): domain Bacteria; kingdom Pseudomonadati; phylum Pseudomonadota; class Gammaproteobacteria; order Enterobacterales; family Enterobacteriaceae; genus Enterobacter; species Enterobacter sp. 120016. Next base: position 145,601 of record NZ_JAHAWC010000011.1, read on the forward strand.
GTGCGGGCAAGTAAATCCTCCTTCAGGATACGGCGCCCCAGGGCATCGTACTGATAACGATAATGCGCGGTCTCCTGACCCCGTACCCGGCAGCGGTAGCCGGTCAGGCGGTGCTGCGTGTCCCAGGTGTAGTGATGCTCCTCGCTGCCGGTCACCTCAAGAATGCGGTTGCCGTAGCCGTCGTATTCATAGCGGGTGTTCCCGGCGCGCGTCAGGCGATTGCCGGAAGTGACCGTCAGGGGGCCGGTCAGGTTGCCGGCGGCATCGTGGGTGAAGGACTCCTGCCATGACATGAGTCCGTCCACCCGGCGCGGCGTGAATGCGGTGGCGGCCAGACGCTCCCGTTCGTCATGGCTGAAGTGCCATTCCCCGGTGGCGGTGTCGGTGATGTGAGAAATCAGACTCCGGGCGTCCGGAGTATATTCCCGGGCTCTGACGGT
>NZ_JAHAWC010000012.1:0-139342 GCF_018383635.1 Enterobacter sp. 120016
CAGATTGTCTGATAAATTGTTAAAGAGCAGTGCAACGCGGCTTTCGCTCACCGTTGCGAGGTGGCGTATATTACGCTTTCCTCTTTCAGAGTCAACCCGTTATTTCAGGATTTTTTCTCTTCAACCGAACCGCTTGTTGTGTGAAGTGATTCACATCTGCCGTGTCGATGGAGGCGCATTATAGGGAGTTCTCAGCAGGCCGCAACCGCTAAATGACAGAAAAATGACTGACTGCTGCATTCCACAGCAAAACCCCGCCTTATACCCTTTTATGCACAAAGTTATCCACAATCCTGAGCGGATCGCGATGCGATCCTACGAATTGAGCGGGAAGATCAACTATACTAGCGGCAAATACTCTCCTCTGTGCAGGCCCATCCTCATGACCACACAACGCCTCGCCCGTGACTGGCGCCTCCCTACCGCAGGGGTGATGCTGCTGGCAATCCTCTTTGCCGGTTTTACCCTGCATGCGCACTGGAACGCTTTTATCCAGTGGTGTCTCGCCACACAAATTACGCTGCACCGTTATCTGGTGATGTATCTGCTGCAGCTTAATAACCACCAGTACAGCGGCGGATTATGGCTGTTAACGGGGGCTTTCCTTTATGGTGTCCTTCACGCCATCGGACCCGGGCACGGAAAATTCATTGTAACGACCTATCTGACCACCAATAAGGAAAGCGAGCTGGCCGCCCGGGTCGTCCCCTTCCTGGGTAGCCTGATGCAGGGCGTGAGCGCTATTCTGTTTGTCTTTATTCTGGCGGTGGGGTTTAACCTCGCCTCAGGGGATATCAGTACCAGCCGCTGGTACGTGGAGAAGATAAGCGCAGTGCTTATTGGCGCATTTGGCGCGTTTGTTATTTACCAGGCGCTGAAGAGCCTGCGTCCACACAGGTTAACGATCTCAGCCATCAAGCCGCTTCATCAGCACGATGAACACTGTGGCTGCGGTCATCATGGCGTGGGGACCAACCTGACACAAGGCGACTGGAAAACGCGCCTGGGCGTCATTCTGGCGATTGGCGCACGCCCGTGCAGCGGGGCGATCATGATTCTGATGTTTTCGAACGCGCTGGGCATTGTCACCTGGGGGGTGGCCGCAGTCATGACCATGTCTTTGGGAACCGCGCTCTCTATCGTGGGGCTTTCACTGGCAGTACGCTACGCCCGCGAGCGCACGGTGAGCTGGTTCGGAGAAAGCGCCTCATTGAGATGGCTCGTACCGTCAGTCAAAATAGCCGGAGGGATAGTCCTGATCCTGTTCGCGACGGTGCTGTTCCTGACGGTGATCCCCGTCAGCGCCAATGGCGACTACATCGCTGCTGGATGCTAATAAAAGAAAACCCGCCGTTGGCGGGTTTCTTTATTACTCGTTGATGCGTGGATGCTGGTCCACCAGTCGGGAGCGTTTTTTCTGCAGCTCTTCAATCTCTGCGTCAATATCCTCAATCTTCTGCTCTACGTTATCGTAGTGCTCACGCAGGATCTCTTTCGCTTCCTGGATATCAGACGCCGCAGGCGTTGCACCTTTCAGAGGGCGATTCGCCGTCTCCTTCATGGTAATACCGGTAATCAAACCAATCACCGCGATCACCATCAGGTAATAAGCCGGCATCATCAGGTTCTGCGTACTCTCTACCAGCGAGGCGGCAAGCGTCGGGGTCAGACCGGCAATCAGCACCGAGATGTTAAAGGCCGCGGCCAGCGCGCTGTAGCGAATGTGGGTCGGGAACATCGCAGGCAACGTTGAGGCCATCACCCCGATAAAGCAGTTAAGGATCACCGCCAGCATCAGCAGACCGGCAAAAATCAGCCCCAGCACATCACTGTTAATCAGTATGAATGCCGGAATGGCCAGAGCAAACAGCGCGACGCTTCCCAGGATAATGAACGGTCGACGGCCAAAACGGTCACTCAACAGGCCCATAATCGGCTGCACAAACAGCATACCGACCATGATGGCGATAATAATCAGCACACCGTGATCTTCCGAGTAGTGCAGGTTATGCGACAGATAGCTCGGCATGTAGGTCAACAGCATGTAGTAGGTCACGTTGGTCGAAATCACCAGGCCAATACAGGTCAGCAGGCTGCGCCAGTGCTTAGTGGCAATCTCTTTGAACGACACCTTCGGACCATCCTGCAGCCCTTCGCGGTCACCCTGTTCCAGTTTTTCGACGTGCTGCTGGAACGCGGGCGTCTCCTCAAGCGCATGACGCAGGTAGAGACCAATAATCCCCAGCGGCAGTGCCAGGAAGAACGGGATACGCCAGCCCCAGTCGAGGAAGTTATCTTCGCCCACCACGGTTGAAATCAGCACCACTACGCCCGCGCCCATAACAAACCCGGCAATCGAGCCAAAGTCCAGCCAGCTCCCCATAAAACCGCGCTTACGGTCCGGGGAATACTCGGCAACAAAGATCGAGGCGCCGGTATATTCACCGCCGACGGAGAAGCCCTGCGCCATCTTACAAATCAGCAGCAGAATGGGTGCCCAAATGCCGATGGTGGCGTAGGACGGTATAAGGCCGATACAGAATGTACTGATCGACATAATGACGATGGTGATGGCAAGGATTTTCTGACGACCATACTTATCGCCGAGCATACCGAAGAACAGACCGCCCAGCGGGCGAATCAGGAAGGGAACGGAGAACGTACCCAGTGCGGCAATCATCTGCAGGCTGGGATCGGCCCCGGGGAAAAACACTTTACCTAACGCATAGGCTACAAAGCCGTAGACACCAAAATCGAACCATTCCATCGCATTACCGAGCGAGGCTGCGGTAATGGCTTTACGCAGCTTTGCGTCATCAATAATGGTGACGTCGCGAAGCGTGATGGGTTTAATCTTTTTCCTTCTTAGCATAGCTATCCTCGTTGACTCGGCCCTGTCTGTTTCACAGTCCAGTTTGCGTTCTGTGAACCATGGGATCCGCTCCATGCGAATCGCCTTATTCAAGCGTAGCAGGTTTACTTACATTGACGTTTTACGTCGATACAACCGAACCTGTTGACGCCTGCCTGGGCAGTTAATGACCTTTTTACCCTACCAGCGTTTATATTTGTGATCAACTTCACACATATTTTCGCGTCCGGTCAGCTCAGGCAAATTTTTGTCAAGGAGTGCCAATAAGCACTTCATTAACCTGCCTAAAGATTATCCTCACGCACGTCATTATTTCTTTCCTAACAGAAAAACAAACCACGTTAATTCACATCAGCTTTACATAAATTTTCATCAACAGGATCCGGCCTCAAGTTTTACATTGAATATGTGACAAGGATAACTAAAACGGTGTTTTATTTTCATTGAATCACTATTCCAATGATCGCATGATAAATCCGAATTCAGCGTTTAAGGTGTTTCTGAATCAGTTTAATCGGAAGTACACATTTAATTATGCTACAGGGTCATCGAAAAAAACCCGCAAGCAAAAAGAGCAATTTATTGAATTTATTGACTAATTTTTAACACCTATCACCCGTCCTGCGGGACCCGATGTGAGGTTTGTCCATGAAGATTAAAGCCACGATAGAACGCATACCTGGCGGTATGATGCTGGTTCCGCTGGTACTGGGCGCGATCCTGAATACCCTTGCTCCTGATACCGGAGCTTATTTTGGCGGTTTCACAAAAGGCATGATAACAGGCACGGTTCCCATTCTTGCCGTCTGGTTTTTTTGTATCGGCGCATCCATTAATTTGCGGGCAACGGGTACTGTAATACGCAAATCCGGCACGCTGGTGATAACCAAAATAGCCGTAGCCTGGGCGGTAGCAATGATATGCGCGATGTTCATTCCAGAGGATGGTATTCAGACCGGGTTCTTCGCGGGTTTATCAGTCCTGGCGATTGTCTCGGCGATGGATATGACCAACGGCGGATTGTACGCCAGCCTGATGAACCAGTACGGGACGAAAGAAGAGTCCGGCGCATTTGTGTTGATGTCTCTGGAGTCCGGCCCGCTGATGACGATGCTGATCCTGGGGTCTGCTGGCCTGGCCTCGTTTGAACCCCACCACTTTGTCGGCGCGATCCTGCCCTTCCTGATCGGTTTCGCCCTTGGCAATCTCGATCACGATCTGCGTGATTTCTTTAGCAAAGCCACGCCGGTGCTGATCCCGTTCTTCGGTTTCGCACTGGGGAACACCATCAACCTGAAAGTCATTCTCGATACCGGCCTGCTGGGGATTGTGCTGGGTGTCGCCGTGATCGTCATCACCGGTATTCCGCTGATTATTGCCGACCGTGTAATCGGAGGAGGAAACGGCACGGCCGGCGTCGCCGCCTCTTCAGCCGCGGGTGCTGCTGTCGCAAACCCGGTGATTATTGCCCAAATTAACCCGGCCTTCGAACCGGTGGCCGCTTCAGCGACGGCGCTGGTTGCCGCAAGCGTGATTGTCACCGCGATTCTGGTCCCCATCATCACGGCGCTGTATGCGAAACGCTACGGGAATATGCCAGTGACCCAGCCTGAGCCGAAACCAATAGAAATGAATCATTAACACACCGCACCAAACCATACCCTCTTCCCCGCGGGGAGAGGGTATGGGTGCGGAGTTTACCCAAAAATCTCTTCTACCATCGCGTCCACCAGCCGTTTTGCCGAACAGAGCCTTGGCATACCCAGCGCGACGGTCTGCCAGTTTTGCGTGACTGACCAGCTCACCGGATGTTGATCCGCCTGACACCAGTCCCCCAGCCACCCCAGCATGTCTTTATGATCGATTAAACCCGGAGAGGCAGGCGTTGTCAGCCACTGGTGATAGAAATGGCGGGTCGTGGGGGATGCATTGATGCCCTGCGCCAGATAGTTAGCCGCCATGCTGCGCAGGTTATCCTTAAGCATTGCCGCTACATCTTCATTCGCGAGGCGGCATGCATCACCAAATGCCCCCCAGCGCAGCTCTTCCAGCACGATAAAACAGCGCCCGGCCAGCGACCAGCCGTCATAATGCCCGGCCCGCCAGCGGGTAAAAATCTGCTCGCTGTGCTCGCCCGCCTGCACCGTGAGCCCGCGCTGGGTCAGCGCCTTTTCTTTATATGCTGCACGCTGGGTAAAATGAGAGGCGAGTTCAGCGTACTGCTGCATCAGACCCGGGGATTGCGGGGCGCGCGGGTTCGTCTGCTGGCGCAAAGCAATCAGCTTCTCTGCCATCAGCGTCAGCGCCAGATGACCCGGATCCAGCATGCCGGCCAGTTTTTCCGCCAGCCCCAGGCGCAGCGCTGCATTTTCATTGAGCATACCCGCCATCGCCCAGGGGCGTAGCCGGGTATGCGTCATGATTTCCTGAGTCAAACGCTCGCGAAACTGAAGCTGTTGTGGTCCCAGATGAGAATGACGCGCCGCGTCTCCCCCCTGCACCAGATCGACCATAAATTTTGGATTAATACACTCCAGCGTTCGCCCGGGGCCGTCCAGTAGTGGTGTTGTCATGGTTGCTCTGCCGCGAATAGAGTTTGAATATCATCGCGTAACAGTCGGGTATCTTCCTGTATCCACGTCGCAGTAGTGATACTTTGCTTCAACAGCTGGCAGAGCGCTCGGGTTGAATGCTCATTCTGTTGACGCACTGCGAGGCTATCACGCAAGCTTTCCTGTAACCCGGTCAGGCACAACGAAAATTCTGCAAAGAACGTTGCCATTCCTGCCGTAACAGAGACATCGACCTGCGCGGACAAAGCTTTACGTATTTGTTCACAAAACTGTTCAATATGTTGCTTAAATTTGTCATGTAGCTGCGCAATGTCGATAACATAGCGCGTGCGCGTTTCCACATACTCATCCCAGCCCCAGCCCGGATTATTGAGCCAGCGAGAGACCGTCTCTCGCATGCTGCCCCCACCCGATGGCGGGCCTGCCTGGCTGTCATCCTGCGCAATCGCATCGTTAAACAGCGCCCGCGTATTGAAGTTAAGCTGGCTCGCCTGAAACGCCGGGAAACTGATTCGCGCCCGAAAACCCGCATGGCTCAGATGCTCTTTAATACGCGTTTCGATGGGACGCATGGCCTCGTTCAGGGAGCGCGCCAGCGTAGACTCAAGCTGGTCGAAGCGTAACGCCAGCTCCCGGCAAATCTTCGTCTGCGCATCCAGCATCACCAGCTCGCAGGAGGAGCGGATTTTACTCAGCGCAATCTGCGCCTGCCCTTCGTCGTCCAGAACCAGCTGCTTCAGCTCGTCACCGTGAGGGGTCTGCCGAGCGATGCCTGCCAAATCACGAATATGCTGAGCGCTGAACACCTCGCCAATCGCCTGGTTAAGCGCGGTTTTTTGGGTTCCCATAAAGTCCGCAGTGGCGTTCAGCGCCTCCTCAACTTCATGTTTCACCTCATCGCTCACCACGCTCTGGCGCGTCTGCAGAAGCGCCATGTCCTCTTCCAGACGTGCGATATTCATTTCCAGCGCCTCAAAGGCAACCGTCAGACCCTGATAGCGGAAGTCGAGGTACTCCCGGGCATTTTGTGCGTAATTAAGGAGCTTATGCGAGGCCGAACGCAGCGCGTATAGCGAGGCGTTGGCATAGGCGGCGTAAATCAATTTGCGTATGGGTTGTTCAAAGAGCGAATCTTCCCAGAGCAAATCGGCAGAATGACGAACATGCTCGATATCGTCCAGGTCCGCCGTACGCCAGCGCCGCCCAAGCGCCGCTTCGGCAAAATCCTGCACCCAGGGTTGCTCCTGATGATCCGGCAGCTGTCCGTGGGTACTCATCTCGTAGCGAGCGCGGTTCGCCAGATACGCCCACATGGAGGAAACGGGGTAGATCTGGCCAGGCGAAATATTGCCTTTCATTAAGGTGCCGGAGATCATCGCCCGGATCTGCTCTTCATCATCGCTATTGCGATCTTTCTGATCGAACTTATTGACCAGCGCATACAGCGGCACGGATTTTCCCGCCGCGGAGATGGCCTGGCGGACTTCTTCATCAGAGATGGATTTAAGCTGGGTATAATCCATCACGGCCAGCACCGCCGACGCGCGGGACAACTGTTCGTTGAGCATTTTTTGCAGATGCGGCTGTCCGGCCTCATTCGGCCCGGGCGTATCGAGCAGCGTCAGCTGTCCGAGGTGAGCATCCAGACCCGCAAGATGCACGAACTCCACTTCAATCACCGGAATATGTTCGATGGCGGCATATTCAGAGAAGGGAAACTCCACGCCTAACGCCAGGGAAAGTCTCACCAGGTCGTTGAGGCTTTTCAGACAATGAAATATCGGCTGCGCGCCCAGGTGATGCTTCTCAAAAGCTTCTCCTTTTTCAATGCGCTCCAGCAGCGTATTCATGTCTTTATCAATTTCCAGATGCTGTGCCAGCTTTCCGCGATCGTAATCGCATAGCTTTTTCTGAAGCAGTTGAATCAATTCATCAATCGGCGAGGCATGTGAGAAATGCAGCACCGGATCCTTCTGACCCGGCGTATGGCGAATCAGGGTAGGTAGCGCCGTCATCGGACGATTGCGGTTCGGCAACACTTCGGTACCCACAATCGCATTAATGGTGGTCGATTTCCCCGCTTTCATGGTGCCAACAATAGCGAGGACCATTTCCAGCCGGGTTATTTTCCGTAATTCATTATTCAGCATCGCCTGCTGCGCTTCGACACCGCGCGCACTAAAATGCAAAGGTAAAACGTTGTTCTTTTCACCCGTAATGGCAGCCGCTGTGCTCTCCAGCATCGCAGTCGGCATTGATTTCAACGTATCAAGATTTTGCAGGGCGAGCTGTAACAAACGCTCAGCTTCCTGGCTTAATTCAAAAATGGTCTGTGTGTGCATGATAAAAGCCTTTCCTTAACGCAAATTTATTACTTTTATTAAGCCACTGGTATTAATTATGTTGTTCAGGCTTATATGATCACGTGTGGAAAACATGTTCGCCGAAATATAACCGATTGATGATAATCAGAAATAATTCGCTATCCTTGCATGGCGTGTATAGCTCCCCTCCTGGCCTGACGGCCAAAAGAAAAAAGCGTAGCCCAATTTTAAGAAACTTCAGGATATATCATCATTATTTACCCACCTAAAAAGAGAGGTAATACGCCCCTGCCAAAAGATATGGATGGCAGCGAAGTCAGGAGATAAATAACAATGTGTCGCTTCACCTTATCCGAAATGGCGGAGCGTAGCAATTTGCCGCAATAAAATATTCGATATATTTAGCACCCATTCTTTCCACCGTGTTAATGACGTAAGCATCGCTTAACTGACTGACAGGAAGTGTCACTCCCGATACGCTTTTTGCATTTTTTTAATTCACAATATCACCGACAACCGTGTGGATTTGCGCTATACTTGCCGCCTTTTTCGGCACGCTGCCGTCATTTAGCTGGCACTTTCCAGCGCGTTTACACTTTTTTGAGGATACCGATATGTCACTCCCACATTGCCCAAAATGCAATTCTGAATACACCTATGAAGATAATGGCATGTTCATCTGCCCGGAATGCGCTCACGAATGGAATGATGCCGAACCATCACACGATGCTGATGCACTTGTCGTAAAAGATGCGAACGGCAATTTGCTGGCGGACGGCGACAGCGTAACCGTGGTTAAAGACCTGAAAGTGAAAGGCAGTTCTTCCATGCTGAAAATTGGCACCAAAGTGAAGAATATCCGTCTGGTTGAAGGCGATCATAATATCGACTGCAAAATTGACGGCTTCGGTCCGATGAAGCTGAAATCCGAGTTCGTGAAAAAGAACTGATTTACCCGCCCGGTGGCGCTTCGCTTACCGGGTTTTCGGGAACTACACTTAACGGGCTTTTCTTACGTGAGGTAAAGATTATGCCGTTAAGTCCCTACATCTCTTTCGCCGGCAACTGTGCAGAAGCCACTTCTTTCTACCAGCAAGCCGTCGGCGCAGAACTCCTCTATAAAATCACCTTCGGCGAAATGCCAAAAAGCGATAACAGCGATGAAGGCTGTCCGTCCGGTATGCAATTTCCGGATTCGGCTATCGCTCACTCCAACGTTCGCATTGCGGGCAGCGATATCATGATGAGCGACGGGATGCCGCCGGGCAGCAACGCGCAGTACGCGGGTTTCACGCTGGTACTCGATACCCAGGACGTTAATGAAGGCAAGCGCTGGTTCGACAACCTCGCCGCGGGCGGGAATATCGAAATGGCCTGGCAGGAAACCTTCTGGGCGCACGGTTTCGGTAAAGTCACCGATAAATACGGCGTGCCGTGGATGATTAACGTCGTTAAGCAGCAGCACTAATCTTCTGGCGGAGGGCCGTCTGCCTCCGCCTGTCATCAAACTCCGCTCAACTCTTCAAACTCCCGCAACCCAGACTTAACCCAAATGTCACATTGATGCGCCAGCATGAGGCCACATTTATCGTGAGGCCCAGCACATGCAAACCGTCATCCGCGTCGAGAAACTGAGCAAGACCTTCAATCACAATAAGGCTCTGCATGCCGTTGATCTGACCGTCCAGCAGGGCGAAATGGTGGCGCTGCTGGGGCCATCCGGTTCAGGTAAATCCACCCTTCTGCGTCATTTAAGCGGCCTTATCACCTGCGATAAAACGCCGGAAAGCCACGTCGAGCTGCTGGGCAATACCGTGCAGCGCGCGGGGCGTCTCGCCAGCGATATCCGCAAGAGCCGCGCCCAGACGGGCTACATCTTCCAGCAGTTCAACCTGGTGAACCGCCTGACGGTGCTGGAGAACGTGCTGATTGGCGCGCTCGGCAGCACGCCGTTCTGGCGCACCTGTCTGCGCTGGTTCTCCCCTTCCCAGAAGCAGGAAGCCTTACAGGCGCTGACCCGCGTCGGCATGGCGCATTTCGCCCACCAGCGCGTCTCCACCCTGTCCGGTGGACAACAGCAGCGCGTCGCCATTGCCCGCGCCCTGATGCAAAAAGCGCAAATCATTCTCGCTGACGAACCCATTGCCTCGCTGGACCCGGAGTCCGCACGCATCGTGATGGAGACCCTGCGCGACATTAACCAAAACGACGGCATCACCGTGGTGGTCACGCTGCATCAGGTGGATTACGCCCTGCGCTACTGCGAACGCATTGTCGCCCTGCGTCAGGGACACGTGTTCTTTGATGGCGCGAGCCATCAGTTTGATAACGAACGTTTTGACCATCTCTACCGCAGCATTAACCGCGTCGAAGAGAACGCGCAGGCTGCTTAATTAAACCCGATCCGAGGAAAGTACATGAGCTACAAAGCCGTTGCCGCGCTGGCCTTTACCAGCATGTTCAGCATCAGCACCCTGTTAAGCCCAGCGTATGCGGAAGAGCAGGAAAAAGCGCTGAACTTCGGCATTATTTCGACGGAATCACAGCAGAACCTGAAGCCTCAGTGGGAACCGTTCCTGAAAGATATGGAAACCAAGCTGGGGATCAAAGTGAACGCCTTCTTCGCCCCGGACTACGCGGGCATCATCCAGGGGATGCGCTTTAATAAAGTGGACATCGCCTGGTACGGCAACCTCTCCGCCATGGAAGCGGTGGACCGCGCGAACGGCCAGGTGTTTGCCCAGACCGTCGCGGCAGATGGCTCCCCGGGCTACTGGAGCGTGCTGATCGTGAACAAAGACAGCCCGATCAACAACCTCAACGACATGCTCGCCAAACGCAAAGAGCTGACCTTCGGCAACGGCGACCCGAACTCCACCTCCGGTTACCTTGTCCCCGGCTACTACGTCTTCGCCAAAAACAACACCTCCGCCAGCGACTTCAAACGCACGGTGAACGCCAGCCACGAAACCAACGCCCTGGCCGTGGCCAACAAGCAGGTGGACGTTGCCACCAACAACACCGAGAACCTCGACAAGCTGAAAACCTCCGCGCCGGACAAGCTGAAAGAGATCAAGGTTATCTGGAAATCGCCGCTGATCCCGGGCGACCCGATCGTGTGGCGTAAAAACCTGTCTGAAAGCACCAAGGACAAGGTGTACGACTTCTTTATGACCTATGGCAAAACGCCGGAAGAGAAAGCGGTCCTGGAGCGTCTGGGCTGGGCACCGTTCCGCCCGTCAAGCGACCTGCAGCTGGTCCCGATTCGTCAGCTGGCGCTGTTTAAAGAGATGCAGGGCGTGAAGGACAACAAAGGGCTGAAGGACGAGGAGAAGACCAGCAAAGTGGCCACCATTCAGGCACAACTGGAAGACCTCGACCGCCTGACCGCCGCGCTCGGTGCAATGACCAGCGTGAATAAAGCGGTGCAGTAACTCAAGTCCCCTCTCCCTTGAGGGAGAGGGTTAGGGTGAGGGGGAAATGCGCACGCTGATGCCCTCACCCCGGCCCTCTCCCACAGGGAGAGGGAGAACAGATTAAGGAGCCAACATGCAAACCATCACCCTCCCACCGCCGAAGCGCAGCTGGTTCTCACTCATAAGCTGGGCCATCCTGCTGGCGGTGCTGTTTATCTCCTGGAAGGGCGCGGAAATGGATCCGCTGCTGCTCTTCAAAGACGCTGGCAACATGGCGACCTTCGCCGCCGACTTCTTCCCGCCGGACTTCAGCCAGTGGCAGGACTATCTCAGCGAAATGGCGGTCACCCTGCAAATCGCCGTCTGGGGCACCGCCCTTGCCGTCGTTCTCTCCATTCCATTTGGCCTGATGAGCGCCGAAAACATCGTGCCATGGTGGGTGTATCAGCCGATGCGTCGCCTGATGGACGCCTGCCGCGCCATCAACGAGATGGTCTTTGCGATGCTGTTCGTGGTCGCCGTCGGCCTGGGTCCGTTTGCCGGCGTGATGGCGCTGTTCATCCACACCACCGGCGTGCTTTCCAAGCTGCTCTCCGAAGCGGTCGAAGCCATCGAGCCCGGCCCGGTGGAAGGCATCCGCGCCACGGGTGCCAACAAAATCGAAGAGATCCTTTACGGCGTCCTGCCGCAGGTGATGCCGCTGCTGATCTCCTACTCCCTGTACCGCTTTGAGTCCAACGTCCGCTCCGCCACCGTGGTCGGCATGGTGGGCGCAGGCGGGATTGGCGTCACCCTGTGGGAAGCGATTCGCGGTTTCCAGTTCCAGCAAACCTGCGCCCTGATGGTGCTCATCATCGTTACCGTTAGCCTGCTGGATTTCCTCTCTCAACGTTTGCGTAAGCACTTCATCTGAGAAGCGAGGCTTTGTTTTCTATGCACTTATCCAGACATCCGACCAGTTACCCCACCCGCTGGCAGGAGATAGCGGCAAAGCTCGAAGTGGAGCTGCGCACGCACTACCGCTGCGGGGACTACCTGCCCGCCGAGCAGCAGCTTGCCGACCGCTACGAGGTGAACCGACACACCCTGCGCCGCGCCATTGACCAGCTGGTCGAGCGCGGCTGGGTCCAGCGCCGTCAGGGCGTGGGCGTGCTGGTGCTGATGCGCCCGTTCGACTACCCGCTAAACGCCCAGGCGCGCTTCAGCCAGAACCTGCTGGATCAGGGCAGCCACCCGACCAGCGAAAAGCTGCTCTCGGTATTGCGCCCGGCCTCCAGCCACGTGGCGGACGCGCTGGGGATTCAGGAGGGCGATAACGTCATTCACCTGCGCACCCTGCGCCGGGTTAACGGCGTGCCGGTGTGCCAGATAGACCACTACTTCGCGGACCTCGCCCTCTGGCCCGTGCTCCAGCATTTCTCCAGCGGCTCGCTGCATGACTTTCTTCAGGATGCAACAGGCGTTGCGCTCAAGCGTACCCAGACGCGCATCAGCGCCCGTCGCGCGCAGGCGAAAGAGAGCAAGGTGCTCGAAATTCCCAATATGGCCCCGCTGCTCTGCGTGCGCACCCTCAACCACCGTGACGGCGAGATCAACGCGACGGAATACTCCGTCAGCCTGACCCGCGCCGACATGATCGAATTCACCATGGAGCACTGAATGCACTTCGACACCTCCACCCGACAGCGCTGGATGCGCGTGCTGGCCCACAGCCAGCCTGCCGCGCTTTCTGCCCGCATGAGCGCCCTGAGTCTGGCACCCGATTACGACACCCTCCGCGCCCCGGAAATCGGTCTCGTTCAGATCCAGGCGCGCATGGGCGGCACCGGCGAGCGCTTCTTCGCCGGAGACGCCACCCTCACCCGCGCGGCGATCCGCCTGAACAGCGGCACGCTGGGCTACAGCTACGTGCTGGGGCGCGACAAAGCGCACGCCGAGCGCTGCGCGGTGATCGACGCGCTTTTACAGGAACAACCCTATTTCCAGACGTTAATGGAAACCCTTATTGCCCCGCTGGAAGCCGACCGCGCCGCGCGCATTGCCGCACGTCAGGCCGAAGTGAACGCCAGCCGGGTCGACTTCTTTACGCTCGTTCGCGGAGACAACGCATGACGCTTCAACCTGCTTTTACCCTGGCCGTCCAGGATGCCCAACACAGTTTTCGTCGCCTGCTGAAAGCGATGAGCGAGCCGGGCGTGATCGTCTCGCTGCACCAGCTCTCCCAGGGCTGGCTGCCGCTGAACCTGGCGACCACCAGCGTGCTGCTGACGCTTGCCGATAACGACACTCCGGTGTGGCTCTCGGGCGCGCTGTCGAACGATATCGCCAGCCAGAACCTGCGTTTTCACACCGGCGCCCCGCTGGTCGATCAGCCCCAGCAGGCGGTTTTTGCCGTGGCCGACGAGCAAATCAGCCATGAACAGCTTAACGCCCTGAGCGAAGGCAGCGCCGTCGCCCCGGAGACCAGCGCCACGCTGATCCTGCAGGTCTCCAGCCTGAGCGGCGGCCGCATGCTGCGCCTCACCGGGGCAGGCATCGCCGACGAGCGCATGGTCGCGCCGCAGCTGCCGGAGTGCATCATTCACGAGCTGACCGAACGCCCGCACCCGTTCCCGCTGGGCATTGACCTGATCCTGACCTGCGGCGAACGCCTGCTGGCAATCCCGCGGACCACCCACGTGGAGGTGTGCTGATGTACGTTGCCGTCAAAGGGGGCGAGAAGGCCATCGCCGCCGCCCATGCGCTACAGGCGCACAGACGACGGGGCGATGAACGGCTTCCCGAGCTGAGCGTCGCCCAGATTGAACAGCAGCTAAACCTTGCCGTCGACCGCGTGATGACTGAGGGCGGCATCGCCGACCGCGAGCTGGCGGCGCTGGCCCTGAAGCAGGCCAGCGGCGATAACGTGGAAGCCATCTTCCTGCTGCGCGCCTACCGCACCACGCTTGCCAAACTGGCGGTGAGCGAGCCGGTGAACACGGCGGAGATGCGCCTGGAGCGCCGCATTTCTGCCGTTTATAAAGACATTCCCGGCGGCCAGCTGCTTGGCCCGACCTACGACTACACCCATCGCCTGCTGGATTTTACCCTGCTGGCGAACGGCGAAGCGCCGCAGCTGAGCGCTTCCGACGCCGAACAAGAACCGTCTCCGCACGTCTTCAGCCTGCTGGCGAAGCAGGGTCTGGCGAAGGCGGAGGAAGATTCAGACGCGCAGCCGGATGACATCACCCGCACGCCGCCGGTTTACCCGTGCTCGCGCTCGTCCCGCCTGCAGCAGCTGATGCGCGGCGACGAAGGCTATCTGCTGGCGCTGGCCTACTCCACCCAGCGCGGCTACGGGCGCAACCACCCGTTTGCGGCCGAAATTCGCAGCGGCTACATCGACGTCGAAATCGTGCCGGAAGAGCTGGGTTTTGCGGTGAACGTCGGCGAACTGCTGATGACCGAGTGCGAAATGGTGAACGGATTTATCGCGCCCGAAAATGAAGACCCGCACTTTACCCGCGGCTACGGGCTGGTGTTCGGCCTCGGCGAGCGCAAGGCCATGGCAATGGCGCTGGTTGACCGCGCACTCCAGGCACCGGACTACGGCGAGCACGTTGCAGGCCCGGCGCAGGACGAAGAGTTCGTGCTGGCCCACGCGGATAACGTTGAGGCCGCCGGCTTTGTCTCGCACCTCAAGCTGCCGCACTACGTCGATTTCCAGGCCGAACTGGAACTGCTGAAACGCCTGCAACGGGAGCGCGCCAATGGCTAACTTAAGCGGCTACAACTTTGCCTATCTTGATGAGCAAACCAAACGCATGATCCGCCGCGCGATACTTAAAGCGGTGGCCATTCCGGGCTATCAGGTGCCGTTCGGCGGCCGCGAAATGCCGATGCCCTACGGCTGGGGCACGGGCGGTATTCAGATCACCGCCAGCGTGATCGGCGAGGCGGACGTGCTGAAGGTCATCGACCAGGGCGCGGACGACACCACCAACGCCGTGTCGATCCGCAGCTTCTTCCAGCGCGTCACCGGCGTCACCACCACCGAAAAAACCGAAGACGCGACGCTGATCCAGACCCGTCACCGCATCCCCGAAACCCCGCTGGCTGAAGATCAGATTTTGATTTTCCAGGTGCCGATCCCGGAGCCGCTGCGCTTTATCGAGCCGCGCGAAACGGAAACCCGCACCATGCACGCGCTGGAGGAGTACGGGGTAATGCAGGTGAAGCTGTATGAGGATATCGCCCGCTTCGGCCATATCGCCACCACCTACGCCTACCCGGTGAAGGTCAACGGGCGCTACGTGATGGACCCGTCGCCGATCCCGAAATTCGATAACCCGAAGATGGACATGATGCCCGCCCTGCAGCTGTTCGGCGCCGGGCGCGAAAAGCGCATCTACGCCGTCCCGCCTTACACCCGGGTGGAAAGTCTCGATTTCGACGACCACCCGTTTACGGTGCAGGAGTGGGACGAGCCGTGCGCCATCTGCGGATCCCAACATAGCTATCTGGACGAAGTGGTGCTGGACGACACGGGCAAACGGATGTTTGTCTGCTCCGACACCGATTACTGCCGCCAACAGAGCGAGGCGAACGGCCAATGAAACCGCTGCTTTCGGTTAATCACCTGACCCACCTTTATGCGCCGGGCAAAGGCTTTAGCGACGTGTCGTTCGAGCTGTGGCCGGGCGAGGTGCTGGGGATCGTCGGCGAGTCCGGCTCCGGCAAAACCACCCTGCTGAAGTCCATCTCCGCGCGCCTGACGCCGCAACACGGCGAGATCCTGTATCAGGGACGCTCCCTCTACGGCATAAGCGAGGCCGAGCGCCGCCGCCTGCTGCGCACCGAGTGGGGCGTGGTGCATCAGCACCCGATGGACGGCCTGCGCCGTCAGGTCTCCGCCGGGGGCAACATCGGCGAACGCCTGATGGCCACCGGCGCGCGCCACTACGGCAACATCCGCGCCACTGCCCAGCACTGGCTGGAGGAAGTTGAAATCCCCGCCTCGCGCATCGACGACCTGCCGACAACCTTCTCCGGTGGGATGCAGCAGCGCCTGCAGATTGCCCGCAACCTGGTCACCCATCCGAAGCTGGTGTTTATGGACGAACCCACCGGCGGGCTGGACGTCTCCGTGCAGGCGCGCCTGCTCGACCTGCTGCGCGGTCTGGTGGTGGAGCTGAACCTTGCGGTGGTGATTGTCACCCACGATCTGGGCGTCGCGCGCCTGCTGGCGGACCGTCTGCTGGTGATGAAGCAGGGTCAGGTGGTGGAAAGTGGGCTCACCGACCGGGTGCTCGACGATCCACACCATCCGTACACCCAGCTGCTGGTGTCGTCCGTGTTGCAGAATTGAGGGCGCTGTCGCCGGGTGGCGCTGCGCTTACCCGGCCTACGAACACCGCACCTGTAGGCCGGGTAAGGCGAAGCCGCCACCCGGCAAAACGAATCGCGAGGCCAACATGATCCACGTACAAAACGTAAGTAAGACCTTCGTGCTCCACCAGCAAAACGGCGTGCGCCTGCCGGTGCTGCAAAATGCCTCGTTAGAGGTCAGCAGCGGCGAATGCGTGGTGCTGCACGGCCATTCCGGCAGCGGAAAATCCACCCTGCTGCGCTCCCTGTACGCCAACTATCTGCCGGACGAAGGCCATATTCACATTCGCCACAACGATGAGTGGGTCGATCTGGTGCAGGCCCCCGCGCGTAAAGTGCTGGAAGTGCGCCGCAGGACGATCGGCTGGGTCAGCCAGTTTCTGCGGGTGATCCCGCGGATCTCCGCCCTGGACGTGGTGATGCAGCCCCTGCTGGATCTCGGCGTGCCGCGCGAAACCTGCGCCGCCAAAGCCGCCAGCCTGCTGACGCGCCTCAACGTGCCTGAACGCCTGTGGCACCTCGCTCCGTCGACCTTTTCCGGCGGCGAGCAGCAGCGCGTCAATATCGCCCGCGGGTTTATTGTCGACTACCCGATTTTACTTCTGGATGAACCCACCGCCTCGCTCGACGGTAAAAACAGCGCCGCCGTGGTGGAGCTGATCGAACAGGCCAAAGCGCGCGGGGCGGCGATCGTCGGGATCTTCCACGACGACGCCGTACGCAGCCGCGTGGCGGACAGACTGCACCCGATGGGGACAAACGCATGATTATCAATAACGTCAGGCTGGTGCTGGAAAATGAAGTCGTTGATGGCTCGGTTGAAGTCCATGAAGGCGTTATTCGCGCCTTTGCCGAAACCCAGAGCCGTACCCCTGAAGCGATGGACGGTGAAGGCGGCTGGCTGCTGCCGGGGCTGATTGAGCTGCATACCGATAATCTGGACAAATTTTTCACCCCGCGCCCGAAGGTGGACTGGCCCGCCCATTCGGCGATGAGCAGCCACGACGCGCTGATGGTCGCCAGCGGCATCACCACCGTGCTGGACGCGGTGGCCATTGGCGACGTGCGCGACGGCGGCGACCGCCTGGAGAATCTGGAGAAGATGATCAACGCCGTGGAGGAGACGCAAAAACGCGGCCTCAACCGCGCCGAGCACCGTCTGCACCTGCGCTGCGAGCTGCCGCACCACACCACCCTGCCGCTGTTTGAAAAGCTGGTCGGGCGCGAGCCGGTCTCGCTGGTCTCCCTGATGGACCACTCGCCGGGGCAGCGCCAGTTCGCCAACATTGAAAAGTATCGCGAATACTATCAGGGCAAATACTCGCTCAACGACGCCGAGATGGCGCGCTACGAGGAAGAGCAGCTGGCGCTTGCGGCCCAGTGGTCGCAGCCGAACCGCCTCAAGATTGCCGCCATGTGTCGTGACCGCAACATCGCGCTAGCCAGCCATGACGACGCCACGCACGATCACGTGCTCGAATCCCACCAGCTTGGCAGCGTGATCGC
The DNA here is from genome assembly GCF_018383635.1 of Enterobacter sp. 120016. NCBI lineage: Bacteria > Pseudomonadati > Pseudomonadota > Gammaproteobacteria > Enterobacterales > Enterobacteriaceae > Enterobacter > Enterobacter sp. 120016. The sequence continues at coordinate 18,059 of NZ_JAHAWC010000012.1, forward strand.
CGAATTTCCCACCACGTTCGAGGCGGCTGAAGCCTCCCGCAGGCACGGCATGAACGTGCTGATGGGCGCACCGAACATCGTGCGCGGCGGATCGCACTCCGGTAACGTGGCGGCAAGCAGGCTCGCCTCCCTCGGCCTGCTGGATATTCTCTCGTCCGACTACTACCCCGCCAGCCTGCTGGATGCGGCGTTCCGGGTGGCGGACGACGAAGGCAACAGCTTTACGCTGCCGCAGGCGATTCGCCTGGTGACGAAAAACCCGGCCAGGGCGCTCAACCTTCAGGATCGCGGGGAAATCGCCGAGGGTAAACGCGCGGATCTGGTGCTGGCCCACCGCAAGGGCGAGCACGTTCATATCGACCACGTCTGGCGTCAGGGAAAAAGGGTGTTCTGATGGGAAGGCTCATCTGGTTAATGGGGCCCTCCGGCTCCGGTAAGGACAGCCTGCTGTCGGCGCTGCGGCAGCAGGAACACGCGCGGCTTTTGGTCGCGCACAGGTACATAACCCGCGCGGCCAACGCCGGAAGTGAAAACCATATCGCCCTGAGCGAGCAGGAGTTTTTTACCCGCGCCGGGCAAAACCTGCTGGCGCTGAGCTGGCATGCCAACGGTTATTACTATGGGATCGGCATTGAGACCGATCTGTGGCTGCATGCGGGCTTCGACGTGCTGGTTAACGGCTCGCGTGCGCATCTGCCACAAGCGCGCGCCCGCTATGAGGCGGCCCTGCTGCCGGTCTGTCTGCAGGTTTCGCCGGACGTCCTGCGCAGCCGGTTGCAGAGTCGGGGGCGTGAATCAGCCCGTGAGATCGATCAGCGGCTTGAGCGCGCGTCCCGCTATGCCCCGTCCGACTGCCACATCCTCAATAACGACGGAAGTTTGCTACAGTCAGTCGATACCTTTTTATCGCTTATCCGTCAGAAGGAGAAACAGCATGCCTGACTGCCAGCTTCGCCCCGCTACCGCCGACGATGCGCAGAGCGTTTACGCCCTGATCTGCGAACTGAAGCAGGCAGAGTTCGATCGCCAGGCGTTTCACGCGGGCTATCTTGCCAATCTGCAGGATCGCAACATGCGCTACCAGCTTGCGGAGAGTGAGGGACAGGCCATCGGCATGATCGGCCTGCACATGCAGTTTCACCTCCATCACGCGCGCTGGATCGGCGAGATCCAGGAGCTGGTCGTGATGCCGCAGGCGCGTGGGTTAAAGGTGGGAAGTCAGCTGCTGGCCTGGGCGGAAGAGGTAGCACGACAGGCCGGCGCGGAGCTGACCGAACTTTCCACCAGCGTGAAGCGCACCGACGCGCACCGTTTTTACGTGCGTGAAGGATACACGCAGAGCCATTTCCGATTCACCAAACCGCTGTAGAGGTGCGTTATGAGTCTGACCATCACGTTGACGGGAACCGGTGGCGCCCAGCTGGTGCCGGTCTTTGGCTGCGACTGCGCGGCCTGCCGCCGGGCGCGCCTGCAGGACAACTATCGCCGTCGCCCCTGCAGTGCGGTGGTCAAATTCAACGATGCGGTCACCCTGCTGGACGCGGGCATTCCGCACCTGATGGACGACTGGCCCGCAGGCAGCTTTCAGCAGTTTTTGCTGACCCATTACCATATGGATCACGTTCAGGGTCTCTTCCCCCTGCGCTGGGGCGTTGGTGCGACGATTCCGGTTTACGGTCCGCCGGACGAAGCGGGCTGCGACGACCTGTTTAAACATCCGGGGATTCTGGATTTCAGCCACACGGTCGAACCGTTTGTCATGTTTGAACTTCAGGGAATGCGGGTTACGCCGCTGCCGCTTAACCATTCAAAACTGACCTTCGGGTATTTGCTGGAATCGGCCCACAGCCGCGTGGCCTGGCTTTCCGACACCGCCGGGCTGCCGGAAAAAACGGTGAAGTTCCTGCTCAACAATCAGCCGCAGGCGATGATTATCGACTGCAGCCATGAACCGCGCGACGAGACGCCGCGAAACCATTGCGACTTAAATACCGTGATTGCGTTAAACGAGGTGATTGGCTGCCCGCAGGTGATCCTGACGCACGTCAGCCATCAGTTTGACGCGTGGATGATGAATAACCCGCTGCCGCAGGGCATAGAAGCGGGATATGACGGGATGGTGCTGGTACTGGATTAGGTTTTCTCCCTCTCCCGAGGGAGAGGGTCGGGGTGAGGGCAACAGGCCGCACTTAACCTCGATCGTAATCGTCTTCTAACCTGCGCTCATCTTCTTCTAACCGACGGCGATCGTCATCCAACTGACGCTGACGCTCGTCGAGACGGCGACGTCTGTCTTCAAGCTGCCGACGACGATCGTCGTACTGTCGGCTGTCGATTTGACGGCTGCGGTCATAACGATCGTCATCGCTGCTGCTACGGCTGCTGCTGGGATTATAGGCATCGTTGATCGCCTGCTGAATGTTGCCAATAGCATCATCAACAATATCGGCATGAGCCAGCTGGCTGGTGAGTGACAGCAGACCGAATAACAGAGCAGTTGAGTAACGTTTCATAAGGCCAGACTCGCAGGTGAACTGGCTTTACGATAATAAACGACAGGGAGCGGGGGTAGCGGAGGAATCTCAAATTACCATCACTTTCCGCAGTGCCTGCGCCAGCTGCACCCGCGTAAACGGCTTACGCAGTAGCTGGACGTCCGGCAGCTGAGGGTTATGCGCGGGTCGTAAATCCTGGCCGCTGATCAGCAGCACCGGAAGCTGCGGATAATGATTACGCACATGGTTAATCACTTCGGCCCCGCTGAGGCTGCCGGGCAGCATCAGGTCGCTGATAAACATGCCAATATCCGGCGACGCCGCCAGCATATTCAGCGCCTGCTCGCCGTTGTCCGCTTCCAGCGTCAGGTAACCAAGCTGATGCAGCTGCTCGCACAGGGTCTGACGGACATCCGCCTCATCTTCCAGCACCAGAACCAGCCGCTCGCTATCCACGGAGTCGGTGGCTGACAGCGCTTCATCATCTGCAGCGGCGGGCAGCACAGAGCGCGGGAGGTGAAGCCGGACGGTCGTTCCCTGTCCCGGCGCGCTTTCAATCTCCACGCGACCGCCGGACTGACGCACAAAGCCGTAGACCATCGACAGGCCCAGCCCGCTCCCGCTTCCGGTCTGCTTGGTGGTGAAGAACGGTTCAAAGACCCGGGATTTTACCTCCTGCGACATGCCGCTGCCGCGGTCAATGACCTCCAGCGCCACCATATCCTGCCTGCGCCCGTCGCTGCGGGTAACACGCTGATTCCAGGTGCGGATTTTTATCACCCCGCTTTGCCCTTCCATCGCATCGCGCGCGTTCATCACCAGGTTGATGATGGCGTTTTCAAGCTGGCTGACATCTATCCACGCGGGCCAGGCCGGCGATTGCGCTTCAATCTCCAGGGTCAGGGTGGCAGGCAGGGAGTGGCGCATCAGTTCCCGGAGGTTCTCCAGCAGCGGCAGCATCTCTACCGCATGCGGCGTCAGGGATTGCTTGCGGGAAAATGCCAGCAGGCGCTGGGTCAGTAAGGCACCACGCTCGGCCGCCTTCAGCGCCCGGGTAATGCGCGGCGCGTCTTGTGATTCGGGGTCGGTGAGCTCAAGGCTGCCGATGATCACCGCCAGCAGGTTGTTAAAATCATGCGCCAGCCCGCCGGTCAGCTGTCCGACCGCCTTCATTTTCTGGCTGTGCAGCAGCGCCTCTTCCAGCCCCTGACGCTCAACGCGGTCGATCTCCATCTGCGTGGTTTTCTCTTTCAGCAGGCGCGTGGTGTGCTCAAGCGAGGCGGTATTGCGGGCAAAAACGTTAAACGCGCGCGCCAGCTCGCCCAGCTCATCGCGCCGCTGGAGGGCGGGAACGGAAACATCCTGTTCGCCGTGAGCAAGGCGCGACATCGCCCGGGAAATGGCCGTCAGGTTAGAGGCCAGATTGCGGTAGATATACCAGCAGGCGCACCCGGTAATGATCAGCGCCAGGACGGCGAAGATGCTGATAAACACGCTGATGGACTGCAGCTCGTGATGACTCTGGGCCGTACGAAGGCGGGAGGCCTGCGCCACCTGCTCGACGTACTGATTAATGTCACCGTTGAGGATCGCCACCAGCGCCTTGATGTGGAACATATACCAGCTTATCGCCAGATCGCTCTCTTCCAGCTGCTTCGACAGCGGGGCGAGCTTGCCTAACTCGGCATTAAAATCAGGCAGAACCCCCTTCACAACCGGCTGTACGGCATTTCGGGGCAGCGCTGCGGCCACTGCGTCCAGTTGATGAACGGTCGCGCGCGGCGAAGGGGTGTCGATGGCAGCGGCGATCAGCCGGTCCATCTCCATCAGCTGCTGCGCATCCGGTACGTTGCTGCCATAGCGGCGGTTGATGTCCTGCAGATGACGCAGGTAGCTCTGGCTTTGATACAGCGAACTCAGCAGCGCGTTACGCTCCAGATGGCGCCGCTGTCCGCGCTCAAGCATCTCCGTCACGCTCTGCTGGAGCTCATTGCTTCGTTGAATAATGCGCGCCACCAGCGCCGGCTCCTGCTGCGCCAGCGGCGCATCCGCAAGCTGTTCCAGCGAGCGGCGCAGCGCCATTTGCGTCTGCTTCAGGCGCTCGGCTTCGCCTTTGTACTCCAGCGCCCCCACCACCTGCGAAAGCCGCACCGCCGCCGTCGCCACGTTGGCGGTATCACGAGCCAGGTTCATGCTGCCGGTCATGTCATCCAGCGTTTGCTGCTGAACCTGCTCCTGGATTTGACTGGCGTGACGAAAGCCGAGCACCGCCACGCCGCTCACCATCAGCGTAACGGCGACCACCAGCAGATTGAAAATCAGCAGGCGTCCGCGGGCGCTGGCGAAGAAGGGGGGACGGCGTGATGGCATGGATTTGGGCTCCTGTGCGGTTTGGTGCCCTCACCCTAACCCTCTCCCACAGGGAGAGGGAAAAGAGAAATGTGACGGCGATTAGCTATTCATAACTATGACAAATATGAACAGCTTCTGACATTTTGCATTTACGCACCTGTGATGAAGTGCAGATATCGGCATTCGCAGGAGATCCGCCATGAGCAGAACCCCGGTATTAGAGATGCGCAGCATTGCCAAGACGTTTGGCAGTTTCCACGCGCTCAAGGGTGTAGATTTGACGGTCTTTCCCGGAGAGATCCATGCGCTGATGGGGGAAAACGGCGCGGGAAAAAGCACGCTGATGAAAATCCTCGCGGGAGCCTATACCGCCACCAGCGGCGAGATCCTGATCGACGGTCAGCCGTTTCACATTAAAGGGCCGAAAGATGCGCTGGCCGCAGGCATTACCCTGATTTATCAGGAGATGCAGCTCGCGCCCAATCTGACCGTTGCCGAGAATATCTTTCTCGGCAGCGAGCTGTCGCGCGGTGGGATGGTGCAGCGCAAAGAGATGGCCGCCCAGGCGCAGGCGGTGATTGACCGCCTCGGCGCACAGTTCAGCGCCACCGACCTGGTGATGAAGCTGACCATCGCCGAGCAGCAGCAGGTGGAAATTGCCCGCGCGCTGCACCGTAACAGCCGCATTCTGGTGATGGATGAACCCACCGCAGCCCTCTCCTCGCGGGAAACGCACCGCCTGTTTGAACTGATTTTGCGCCTGCGCGATGAAGGGATGGCAATCATCTATATCAGCCACCGCATGGCGGAAGTGTATGAACTCTCTGACCGCGTCAGCGTGCTGCGCGACGGGCAGTACGTCGGTAGCCTGACGCGCGACAAGCTGAATGCCTCCGAGCTGGTGCGCATGATGGTGGGCCGCCCGCTCAGCGACCTGTTCAATAAAGAGCGTGATATTCCTCTCGGCAGCCCGCGCCTCAACGTCCACCACCTCACCGACGGTAAAAAAGTACAGCCGTGCAGCCTGCAGGTACGTTCCGGCGAAATCGTCGGGCTGGCGGGCCTGGTCGGTGCCGGGCGCTCCGAGCTGGCGCAGCTCATCTTCGGCGTGCGTAAAGCCACCGGCGGCATGATTGAGGTCGACGGCGAGCCGGTGGTGATCCACTCCCCGCGCGCGGCCATTGATAACGGCATCGGTTTTCTCACCGAAAACCGCAAGGAGCAGGGGCTGTTTCTGGAGCTGGCGGCGCAGGAGAACATCACCATGGCGACGCTGGAGCGCGACGCCACCTTCGGCATGCTAAACCGCAAAAAAGCCCAGTCGATTTCCGATGACGCTATCGCCCTGCTCAACATCCGCGTACCGCATTCGCAGGTGCGCGCGGGCGGGCTCTCTGGCGGCAATCAGCAAAAGCTGCTGATCTCCCGCTGGGTGGCGATTGGCCCACGCATTCTGATTCTGGACGAACCCACGCGCGGCGTGGACGTCGGCGCGAAAAGCGAGATTTACCGCATCATGAACCAGATGGCGCGCAAAGGGGTGGCGATTTTAATGATCTCCAGCGAGCTGCCGGAAGTGGTAGGCATGAGCGACCGGGTCTACGTGATGCGGGAAGGCAGCATCGCGGGTGAACTTCACGGGCGCGACATCTCTCAGGAAAACATCATGACGCTGGCAACCGGCGTGAACGACACTCATCATCAGGCGGTGCAACCATGACACATTCAACCAGTCCGCAGCAGGTGGCGAAATCCGCCTCCGCAAAAAAAATGCTGATGAGCGATCTGATGCAAACGGTCGGCATTTTGCCGATTCTTATCCTGATTGTGGCGGTATTTGGCTTTATCGCCCCTAACTTCTTCACCGAGAGCAACCTGCTCAACATTACCCGTCAGGCGTCGATCAACATCGTGCTGGCGGCGGGAATGACCTTCATCATTTTAACCGGCGGGATTGACCTCTCCGTCGGCTCGATTCTCGGCACTACGGCGGTAGCGGCGATGGTGGTATCGCTTATCCCTGAATTTGCCATGCTCTCCATTCCGGCCGCGCTGATGCTCGGCATGCTGCTGGGCCTGTTTAACGGCGCGCTGGTGGCCTTTGCCGGGCTGCCTCCCTTCATCGTGACGCTCGGCACCTATACGGCGCTGCGCGGCGCGGCCTATCTGCTGGCGGACGGCACGACGGTCATTAACTCCAACATCAGCTTCGAGTGGATCGGCAATAACTACCTTGGCCCCATTCCGTGGCTGGTGGTGATCGCCCTGGCGGTCATTGCTATCTGCTGGTTCATCCTGCGCCGCACCACGCTCGGCGTACACATCTATGCCGTGGGCGGCAACATGCAGGCGGCGCGACTGACCGGCATCAAGGTCTGGCTGGTGCTGCTGTTTGTCTACGGTATGAGCGGCCTGCTCTCGGGCTTAGGCGGCGTGATGAGCGCCTCGCGCCTCTACAGCGCCAACGGCAACCTGGGGATGGGCTACGAGCTGGATGCGATTGCGGCGGTGATCCTCGGCGGTACCAGCTTCGTCGGCGGGATCGGCACGATCACCGGCACGCTGGTCGGCGCGCTGATCATCGCCACCCTCAACAACGGCATGACGCTGATGGGCGTCTCCTACTTCTGGCAGCTGGTGATCAAAGGGGCGGTGATCATCATAGCGGTGCTGATCGACAAATACCGTACCCGACACCATCAAAGTGCATAACAACAAAACCCTACAGCTTCGAGGAAAATCCTATGCGTTTGAAACCGTTAGTGACCGCGCTCTGTGCTGGCGCGCTGCTTGCCGCAACACCGTTTGCGCAGGCAAAAGATCTGAAGTCCATCGGCGTGACGGTGGGCGACCTGGCTAACCCGTTCTTCGTGCAGATCACCAAAGGTGCCGAGCTGGAAGCGCGCAAGCTGGCTGGCGATAACGTCAAGGTGACGCTGGTCTCCAGCGGGTACGATCTGGGCCAGCAGGTGGCGCAGATCGACAACTTCATCGCCGCGAAAGTGGACATGATTATCCTCAACGCTGCGGATTCCAAAGGGATCGGCCCGGCGGTGAAGCGAGCTAAAGAGGCGGGGATCGTGGTCGTTGCGGTTGACGTGGCGGCGGAAGGGGCTGATGCGACCATCACCTCCGATAACACCCAGGCGGGCGAAATGGCCTGTAAGTACATTACCGACCGCCTGAAAGGCAAAGGCAACGTGGTGATCATCAACGGACCACCGGTCTCTGCGGTGCAAAACCGCGTGGAAGGTTGCCAGACGGAATTCAAAAAACATCCGGATATCAAGGTGCTCTCGGATAACCAAAACGCCAAGGGCAGTCGTGAAGGCGGTCTGGAAGTCATGACCTCCCTGCTGGCGGCCAATCCGAAGATCGACGGCGTGTTTGCGATTAACGATCCGACGGCGATCGGCGCCGATCTGGCCGCGAAGCAGGCTCAGCGCAACGAGTTCTTTATCGTCGGCGTGGATGGTTCCCCGGACGGTGAGGAAGCGCTGAAGCGGGAAAACTCCCTGTTTGTGGCGACCCCGGCGCAAGATCCGCAGGTGATGGCGGCAAAAGCGGTGGAGATCGGCTATGACATTCTACAGGGCAAACCTGCGCCGAAAGCGCCGGTGCTGATCCCGGTGACGATGATCGATAAAAAGAACGTCGGTACGTATAAGGGTTGGACGGTTAAGTAACGGTTGTGCGGCCTGATGCCCTCACCCTAACCCTCTCCCACAGGGAGAGGGAACTTATTCTCCCGGTGGGAGAGGGCCGGGCGGCAAAAAATTCCAGGAGTCCCCATGAAACGCTCCGACATCAATGAAATTCTCGGCCACACGCGACAGTTCTTTTCCATGCACGACGTGCATCTCCCGCCGTTTGCCAGCTTTCCGCCAACAAAATGGCAGCAGCTTGACCAGGCCGCATGGCAGGAGGTGTTCGATCTCAAGCTCGGCTGGGACGTGACGGCGTTCGGCGGCAACAGCTTTGCCGCCGAGGGCCTGACGCTGTTTACCCTGCGCAACGGTTCGCCCAACGGCGTGCCTTATGAAAAAGGCTATGCCGAAAAAATTATGCACGTGCGCGACGGCCAGGTGACGCCGATGCATTTTCACTGGCGTAAGCGAGAAGACATCATCAACCGGGGCGGCGGGAACCTGATTGTAGAATTGTGGAATGCCGGTGCACATGAAGAGACGGAAAACACCGACGTCACGGTCACCGTCGACGGCTGCCGTCAGACCCACGCGCCCGGCAGCCAGCTGCGCCTCGCGCCAGGGGAAAGCATCTGCCTGACACCCGGCCTGTACCACAGCTTCTGGGGCGAACGCGGCTTCGGCGACGTGCTGGTCGGCGAAGTGTCATCGGTAAACGACGACGAGCACGACAACCACTTTTTGCAGCCCGTTGCCCGCTATAACAACATCGAAGAAGACGAACCGGCGCTGCTGGTGCTGTGCAACGAGTACAACCTGTTTCGGATATAAGGGGTGAATGATGCCATTGATTTCTCTTGCCGACGGTCTGGAGCACGCCAGGGCGCATCGCTATGCGCTGGGCGCGTTTAACGTGCTCGACTCCCACTTCCTGCGCGCGCTGTTCGCCGCCGCGAAGCAGGAACGCTCGCCGTTTATCATCAACATCACCGAAGTGCATTTTAAGTACGTGTCGCTGGATTCGCTTGTCGAAGCGGTGAAGTTCGAGGCCGCCCGCCACGATATTCCCGTGGTGCTCAACCTCGACCACGGCCTGCATTTCGAGGCGGTCGTGCGCGCCCTGCGCTTAGGGTTCAGCTCGGTGATGTTCGACGGCTCTACGCTGAGCTACGAGGAAAACATTCGCCAGACGCGGGAGGTGGTGAAGATGTGCCACGCGGTGGGCGTGTCGGTGGAGGCGGAACTGGGCGCGGTCGGCGGTGATGAAGGCGGCGCGCTTTACGGGCATGCGGACGAAGCGTTCTTTACCGACCCGCAGCTGGCGCGCGAATTTGTCGATAAGACCGGCATCGACGCGCTGGCGGTTGCCATCGGCAACGCGCACGGCAAATACAAGGGCGAGCCGAAACTCGATTTCCCCCGTCTGGACGCCATTCGCCAGCAGACGGGGCTGCCGCTGGTTTTACACGGCGGCTCCGGGATTAGCGATGCCGATTTCCGCCGCGCCATCGAGCTGGGCATTCATAAAATCAACTTCTATACCGGCATGTCGCAGGCCGCGCTCGCCGCCGTTGAGCAGCGCATGGCGAACCGCCAGCCGCTATACGATGAATTTGCCGAGCTGCTGCTGGGGATAGAAGAGGCGATAACGGATACGGTCGCCGAACAGATGCGCATCTTCGGCAGCGCGGGGCAGGCATAATGGAACGCAAAGGCATCATCGCCGCAGGCAATATGCTGGTGGATCACGTCCACCAGATCGTGCAGTGGCCGGAGCGCGGCTGGCTGGCGGAAATCACCCACAGCGAACGCTCAACCGGCGGCGCGCCGCTCAACGTGCTGCTGACGCTGGCGAAAATGCACGTTGGCCTGCCGCTGCAGGCGGTGGGGCTGATTGGCGAAGACGGCGACGGGGATTACATTCTGGCGATGCTCGACCAGTACCACGTCAACCGCCAGCGCGTACAGCGCACCACCTTCGCACCGACCTCCATGTCGCAGGTGATGACCGATCCCAGCGGACAGCGCACCTTTTTCCACTCGCCGGGCGCCAACCGCCTGCTGGATCTTCCCGCCTTCGATCGCTTAGACGGATCGATGAAGATCTTCCATCTCGGCTACCTGCTGCTGCTCGACAGCCTGGATATGCCCGATGACGAATTTGTCACCCGCAGCGCGCGGCTGCTGGCGCAGATGCGCGACCAGGGGTATGAAACCTCGCTCGATCTGGTGTCCCGCAAGGGCGACCCGCGCTACCAGCCGCTGGTGCTCCCTGCCCTGCGCCATCTGGATTATCTGGTGATTAACGAGCTGGAAGCCGGTGAGTTTAGCGGGCTTGAGATGCGCGACGACGGCGATGCGCTGAACATGGCCCATATCGCCGATGCCGCCGCGCAGCTGCTGGCTGCAGGCGTTCGCCAGCGGGTGGTGATCCACTGCCCGGAAGGCGCATGGGGTGAAGCACCGGGTGAGCAAGGCCGCTGGATCCCATCATGGTTACTGGAGCAGAAAGACATTGTCGGCAGCGTCGGCGCGGGCGATGCGTTTTGCGCGGGGTTTTTATACGGTTGCCATGAATCGCTGCCGCTGACGGAGAGCATTTATCTGGCGCACGCCTGCGCGCGGGCAAGCCTGCTGGCCGCCAACGCGATTGACGGCGCAAAAACGCTGGCCGAGCTGCAGCTGTTTATCAAAGAGAATACCTAGGCCGCTTTCTCGCTATGGGAAACGTCGGTGGCAAACACATAGCCCAGCCCACGGATGGTTTTGATGAGCGCTGGCTGATGCGGGTTAGCCTCGATCTTCCGGCGCAGGCGCATGATCAGCACGTCAATCGTGCGGTCGAACACGTCGGCACTTTCGCTGTGGGTCAGCTCAAGCAGCCGGTCACGGCTCAGCACCCGACGGGCATTTTGCGTGAGCGCCAGCAGCAGGCCGTACTCGCCCTGGGTTAAAGGGACGGTATTCCGCTGCGGATCGCTCAGCTCGCAGCGGGTGGTATCGAGCGTCCATCCGTTAAAAGCAATGCCCGCGACGGGCGCTGCCGGGACTTCAGCAGCAAGCACGCCCGTACGACGCAATACCGCTTTAACGCGGGCGACCACCACGCGCGGGTTGAACGGTTTGCCAATATAATCGTCGGCCCCCATCTCCAGCCCCACCACCACGTCTGACTCACTCCCCAGCCCGGTTAACATCACAACCGGTAATGCCGGTCGCTGCTTTTGCAGCTGCAGCAGAACCTGCAGGCCGTTGATATCCGGCAGCATCATATCCAGCAGCACCAGCGCGATATTCGGCTCCTGTTGTACCTGCCGCAGTGCATCCTGGCCGTTATGGCAGACAAGCACGCTAAAGACGTGCTCGCTCAGCACGTCCTGAAGCAGTTCGCAGACTGCCGTATCGTCATCTACCACCAGAATCGCCGGTTTCATCGTATGCTTCCGTCAGGGGATTATGTTAAGTCTGAACCATTCTGCCGTCGGCTCCAGTCAAATGGTTTTTTCAGTGACGGAAATTCAACCCATGTCACATCCGCTGCCCTCTCGACACGTCAATTTTGACGATTGGCTGTTTTTTGTCAGGGTTTTCACCGCGAATGAACCGTAAAGTCAGGGTATACCCATACGAAAAACATGGCATAGAAGCTGCATAGTGGGTGCGAATGATTCGATTAACTGGAGCAGACTGATGAAAAAAGTCGTCACGGTTTGCCCTTATTGTGCCTCAGGTTGCAAGATCCACCTGGTGGTCGATAACGGCAAAATCGTCCGGGCAGAGGCCGCACAGGGGAAAACCAACCAGGGCACGCTATGCCTGAAAGGTTACTACGGCTGGGATTTTATTAACGATACCCAAATCCTCACCCCGCGCCTGAAAACCCCTATGATCCGCCGCGAGCGCGGCGGCAAGCTGGAAGCCGTCAGCTGGAGCGAGGCGCTGGATTACGTCGCTACGCGCCTTAGCGCCATCAAGGCCAAATATGGCCCGGATGCGATTCAGACCACCGGCTCTTCACGCGGGACGGGGAATGAAACCAACTATGTAATGCAAAAATTCGCGCGCGCCGTTATTGGAACCAATAACGTCGACTGTTGCGCTCGCGTCTGACACGGCCCATCGGTTGCAGGTCTGCACCAGTCGGTCGGTAACGGCGCAATGAGTAATGCCATCAACGAGATAGATAATACCGATCTCGTGTTTATTTTCGGCTATAACCCGGCGGATTCTCACCCTATCGTCGCGAACCACGTTATTCGCGCTAAGCAGAATGGGGCGAAAATCATCGTCTGCGATCCGCGCAAAATTGAAACCGCGCGCATTGCGGATATGCACATCGCGTTGAAAAACGGCTCGAACATCGCGCTGCTGAACGCAATGGGGCACGTCATTATTGAGGAGAACCTGTACGACCAGGCGTTTGTCGCGACCCGTACGGAAGGCTTTGAAGAGTATCGAAAAATTGTCGAAGGCTATACGCCAGAGTCTGTGGAAACGATCACCGGCGTCAGCGCGCAGGAGATCCGCCAGGCGGCACGGATGTATGCCGGGGCGAAAACCGCCGCCATCCTGTGGGGTATGGGCGTGACCCAGTTCTACCAGGGCGTGGAAACCGTGCGTTCTCTGACGAGTCTCGCGATGCTGACCGGCAATCTGGGTAAAGCGCACGTCGGCGTCAACCCGGTACGCGGTCAGAATAACGTCCAGGGCGCCTGCGACATGGGCGCGCTGCCGGATACCTATCCGGGCTACCAGTACGTGAAGTTCCCGGAAAACCGCGAGAAATTCGCGAAGGCCTGGGGCGTGGAAAGCCTGCCGGAACACACCGGGTATCGCATCAGCGAGCTGCCGCACCGCGCGGCGCACGGCGAAGTGCGTGCGGCCTATATCATGGGTGAAGATCCGCTCCAGACCGACGCCGAGCTGTCTGCGGTGCGCAAAGGGTTTGAGGATCTGGAGCTGGTGATTGTCCAGGATATCTTCATGACCAAAACCGCGGCGGCGGCGGATGTGATTCTACCGTCGACCTCCTGGGGCGAGCATGAAGGCGTCTACACGGCGGCGGACCGCGGCTTCCAGCGCTTCTTTAAGGCGGTCGAGCCGAAGTGGGATCTCAAAACCGACTGGCAGATCATCAGCGAAATCGCCACCCGCATGGGCTACCCGATGCACTACAACAACACTCAGGAGATCTGGGACGAGTTGCGCAGTCTGTGTCCGGACTTCTATGGGGCAACCTATGAAAAAATGGGTGAGCTGGGGTACATCCAGTGGCCGTGCCGGGATGAGTCCGAAGCCGACCAGGGGACGTCCTATCTCTTTAAAGAGAAGTTCGACACCCCGAACGGGCTGGCGCAGTTCTTCACCTGCGACTGGGTCGCGCCGATCGATAAGCTCACCGATGAGTATCCGATGGTGCTTTCCACCGTGCGTGAAGTGGGCCACTACTCCTGTCGTTCGATGACCGGCAACTGCGCCGCGCTGGCGGCGCTGGCGGACGAACCGGGCTACGCGCAAATTAATACCGCTGACGCGCAGCGCCTGGGTATTGAGGACGAAGCGCTGGTGTGGGTGAACTCGCGTAAGGGCCGCATCATCACCCGTGCACAGGTCAGCGATCGTCCGAACAAAGGGGCGGTCTATATGACCTACCAGTGGTGGATTGGCGCCTGTAACGAGCTGGTGACGGAGAATTTAAGCCCGATAACCAAAACGCCGGAGTATAAATACTGCGCCGTGCGCGTGGAGCCGATTGCGGATCAACACGCGGCAGAACAGTACGTAATCGACGAATATAACAAGCTGAAAGCCCGACTGCGCGAAAGCGCTATGGGGTGAAGCCGTTAATTCATCGTTGAATAAAGGGAGTGAGATATTCACTCCCTTTTTATTTCCGATTAACCCATCAATAATATCAATTATTATTCTGGAAAGCGGCTCGCAGAAATAATGTAATTTTCGCGAAAAAGAATTACATCTTTGCATTTTAATTCAGAGGGATAAGATGTGCGGCGGGTGCTTAAGACTTTCTGTCTTGAGCATTGTTGAGGGACAGAAAGTAGGAAGCCCCGGGAAATTTTCATTTACCCGAGGCTACTCCCTCAACAACCAACATGTTGAGAGTAGCCTCTTATTCTTTTTTTGACAAGGAGTAAAAGGCATGACGCCATTAAAAACTGCGTTAGGCATCGTCTTTATTATTTGCCTGACGATAGTGATCTTTACCTTTATTACTCGCGGGAAACTTTGCGAGTTTTCAATAAAGAGTGAACATCAGGAGGTGGCGGCTAAATTAGCCTGCAACGCAGGCTAACCTCTACGGGCGGAACAAGGGTTCCGCCCGGCTTGTAGGATGCTGAGGTCTTAATGCACCCATTTTTTTCTTCCGCCACCGCGATTATACTGCGCGGCGTGTACCCAGATGATAAGAATCCATGAAACCCATTTTCCTGTTGTTATTCTTTTTAACCTCTTTCGCCCGCGCGGATGAGATCGGCAGCCAATATCAGAAGCAGGCGGAAGCAGGCGATGCCCGCGCCCAGTATTATCTTGCTGATACGTACTTCAGTTCCGGTGACAGCAAGCAGGCAGCGCTGTGGGCAGAGAAAGCCGCAAAAGGCGGCGACGTTGACGCCATGGCGCTGCTATCGCAAATCCACTTTACGCAGGGCGATTACGCTCAGGCCAAAGCCCTGGCGCAGCAGGCAAACATTGCTGGCAGCAAACGCGGCGCGATCATGCTGGCGCGCGTGCTGGTGAACACCCAGGCGGGGAAAACCGACTATCCGCAGGCCATTAAACTGCTGCAAACGGCGACCGAGGATATCGACAACGACTCCGCGGTTGATGCGCAACTGCTGCTTGGGCTGATTTATGCCAACGGCGTTGAAGTGGCGCAGGATGACGCTCAGGCGGCTGCGTGGTTTAAGCGCAGTTCGTCTCTGTCGCGTACGGGATACGCAGAATACTGGGCTGGGATGCTGTTCCAGCAGGGCGAGAAAGGCTTTATCACACCCAATAAACAGAAAGCACTGTACTGGTTGAACCTGAGCTGCACCGAAGGGTTTGATACGGGATGTGAAGAGTTTGATGCGTTGAGCGGGGAGTAAACCATTGCCCGGTGGCGCTGCGCTTACCGGGCCTACGGCTTGTGTAGGCCGGGTAAGGCGAAGCCGCCACCCGGCTTTTTACATTACTGGTCAGCCGTCTTATCAAAACGACCCAGCACCTCGCGTTCATACGCCAGCGCTTTTTTGCGGTCGAATTTGTGTTCCCACTTGGCGATAACCAGCACCGCTAGGGCATTCCCCACCACGTTCAGCGCCGTACGCGCCATGTCGAGGATACGGTCCACACCGGCGATAAATGCCAGACCTTCGAGCGGAATACCGACGCTGCCGAGCGTAGCCAGCAGCACCACGAAGGAGACCCCCGGAACGCCTGCAATACCTTTGGACGTCACCATCAGCGTCAGCACCAGCACGATCTCCTGCCACAGAGACAGGTCAATGCCGTACAGCTGCGCAATAAAGATGGCGGCGATACTCTGGTACAGCGTCGAACCGTCCAGGTTAAAGGAGTAGCCGGTCGGTACCACGAAGCTGGTAATAGAGGCAGGCGCGCCGTAGGCTTCCATCTTCTCAATGATACGCGGCAGCACGCTCTCAGAGCTTGCCGTGGAGTACGCCAGAATCAGTTCATCTTTCAGGATACGAATCAGGATCCAGATGCTCAGCCCGCACAGGCGCGCCACGATCCCCAGCACCACCAGCGCGAAGAACAGGATGGCGAAGTGCACCAGGAGCACCAGCTTCGCCAGCGGCCACAGGGAAGCAAAACCGAAGTTCGCCACGGTGACGGCGATAAGCGCAAACACCCCTACCGGCGCGTAGCGCATCACCATGTGGGTCACTTTAAACATGGTTTCGGAGATAGAGCGGAACACGGTCACCAGCGGTTCGCGATGCGTCGCTGGCAGTGAAGAGAGTCCCAGACCAAACAGCACCGAGAAGAAGATGATGGGCAGCATCTCGCCCTTCGCCATCGACGCCACGATGTTGGTCGGCACCAGCGACAGGATTGTGCCCATCAGGCCATGCGCATGGCTCTGCACGTCAGCGGTCGTACTTTGGTATTTCGAAATATCCACCGTGGCCAGCTGCGACATATCGATTCCGGAACCCGGCTGGAACACGTTCGCCAGCGTGATACCGAGGATAATCGCAACCGTAGTGATCACTTCGAAATAGATAATGGTTTTCGCACCAATACGGCCTAACTGCTTCGCATCGCCGACGCCCGCAATACCGACCACCAGCGTCGAGATCACAATCGGTACCACAATCATCTTGATCAGATGAATAAAGATATCCCCTGCCGGTGAAAGCAGGTTCGCAATCAGCCATTCGCGGCTGTCGCTGTGATAGTGAAGGTAACTGCCCAGCAAGATGCCCAGCACAAGGGCGATTAAGATCTGCCAGGCAAGGCTGACTTTAACGTTTTTCATAGAAACTGACTTCCTCAATGAAGCGCCTTATTCACTCAAACTGCATGAATATGGAGACATACTGAAAGGGTATGAATTGTGTTGCGTTGGTTTATGGGATTTTTTAACGCGGCGTATGAGTATCATTTGCGCGACCTGTTGCGCAAGCCTTAAAGAACGACGCGTTTCACTCACAAAAGCGACGATGACGGGAGTTTGTTCTAATTCTGATAAATAACCTTTTGTTATAAAAACGCTTTTTTAAACATAAATGTGAATAATCGTCAGCATAAATTATTTTCCTTCAAAGTTTCATTCGCTCATTTTTCATACTCTTCAAACAATGCGTGATCTGTAGCCCAAATACTAAACAAAGCTTGTAAAGCCCCTACAATTAACGTTTTTGCGACATATTATTAACATCTTACAAGGAGAAAAAAAGCCATGAGCCAAATCCACAAACATGACATTCCCGCAAATATTGCGGACCGTTGCCTGATCACCCCGGAGCAGTACCACGAGAAATATCAGCAATCTATCACCGCCCCGGACACCTTCTGGGGCGAGCAGGGCCATATCCTTGACTGGATCAAACCTTATCAGAAGGTGAAGAACACCTCCTTTGCGCCCGGCAATGTCTCCATTAAATGGTATGAAGATGGCACCCTGAACCTGGCGGCGAACTGCCTTGATCGCCACCTTGCCGAGCGCGGGAACGAGACGGCCATCATTTGGGAAGGCGATGACGCCTCGCAAAGCAAACACATTACCTACAAAGAGCTGCACCGGGACGTGTGCCGCTTCGCCAACGTCCTGCTGGAAAAAGGCATTAAAAAAGGCGACGTAGTCGCTATCTATATGCCGATGGTGCCGGAAGCGGCGGTGGCCATGCTGGCCTGCGCGCGTATCGGGGCGATTCACTCGGTGATTTTTGGCGGGTTCTCGCCAGAGGCGGTTGCGGGTCGTATTGTCGATTCAAGTTCAAAACTAGTTATCACTGCCGATGAAGGCGTGCGCGCCGGACGCGGTATCCCGCTGAAGAAAAACGTCGACGAAGCGCTGAAAAACCCGAACGTCAAAACGGTCAGTAACGTCATCGTCCTGAAGCGTACCGGCGGCAAAATCGACTGGAACGAAGGGCGCGACCTGTGGTGGAGCGACCTGATTGAAAAAGCGAGCGACCAGCATCAGCCGGAAGAGATGAACGCAGAAGATCCGCTGTTCATTCTTTATACCTCCGGCTCTACCGGTAAGCCGAAAGGCGTGCTGCACACCACCGGCGGCTATCTGGTCTATGCGGCCACCACCTTCAAATACGTCTTCGACTACCATCCTGGCGACATCTACTGGTGTACCGCCGACGTGGGCTGGGTCACCGGACACAGCTACCTGCTGTACGGCCCGCTGGCCTGTGGCGCAACAACGCTGATGTTTGAGGGCGTACCAAACTGGCCGACCCCGGCGCGTATGTGTCAGGTGGTCGACAAGCACCAGGTCAACATTCTCTACACCGCGCCAACGGCGATCCGCGCATTAATGGCGGAAGGCGATAAAGCCATCGAAGGCACGGATCGTTCTTCATTGCGCATCCTCGGTTCCGTCGGTGAGCCAATCAACCCGGAAGCCTGGGAGTGGTACTGGAAGAAAATCGGCAACGAGAAATGCCCGGTGATGGACACCTGGTGGCAGACCGAAACCGGCGGCTTCATGATCACCCCGATGCCGGGCGCCACGCAGCTGAAGGCTGGTTCCGCAACCCGTCCGTTCTTCGGCGTGCAGCCTGCGCTGGTGGATAACGAAGGCAACCCGCTGGAAGGCGCCACCGAAGGCAACCTGGTGATCACAGACTCCTGGCCGGGTCAGGCGCGTACCCTGTTCGGCGATCACGATCGCTTCGAGCAGACCTACTTCTCGACCTTTAAAAACATGTACTTCAGCGGCGACGGCGCGCGCCGTGACGAAGACGGTTATTACTGGATAACCGGGCGCGTGGACGACGTGCTGAACGTCTCCGGCCACCGTCTGGGCACCGCTGAGATTGAATCGGCGCTGGTGTCGCATCCGAAGATTGCCGAAGCCGCCGTTGTCGGTATTCCGCACAACATCAAAGGCCAGGCGATT
Source organism: Enterobacter sp. 120016 (assembly GCF_018383635.1). Lineage (NCBI taxonomy): Bacteria > Pseudomonadati > Pseudomonadota > Gammaproteobacteria > Enterobacterales > Enterobacteriaceae > Enterobacter > Enterobacter sp. 120016. The sequence goes on from NZ_JAHAWC010000012.1 coordinate 37,159, forward strand.
TACGCCTATGTCACCCTGAACCACGGCGAAGAGCCATCGCCAGAGCTGTACACCGAGGTGCGCAACTGGGTACGTAAAGAGATTGGCCCGCTGGCGACGCCGGACGTGCTGCACTGGACCGACTCGCTGCCGAAAACCCGCTCCGGCAAAATCATGCGCCGTATCTTGCGCAAAATCGCGGCAGGAGACACCAGCAACCTCGGCGATACCTCAACGCTCGCGGATCCTGGCGTGGTGGAAAAACTGCTCGAAGAGAAGCAGGCCATCGCGATGCCATCGTAATCTTTTCTCCCTCTCCCCGTGGGAGAGGGCCGGGGTGAGGGCATCAGACCGCACCTTCCTCCCCTCACCCAAACCCTCTCCCCAAAGGGGAGAGGGGACTAAAAACAAACCAACCTTACCTCTGGAGATTTCTGTGATGAATCATGATATTTGTCAGCAGATAGAGAATAGTGCGCACTACAGGGAGCTCGTCGAAAAACGGCAACGGTTTGCCTTCATCCTTTCCATCATCATGCTGGTTATCTACGTCGGCTTTATTCTGCTGATCGCCTTTGCCCCGCACTGGCTGGGCACCCCGCTGCACGAGGGGACCAGCGTGACGCGCGGCATTCCGATTGGCATTGGCGTGATTGTGATTTCATTCCTGCTGACCGGCGTCTACGTCTGGCGCGCGAACGGTGAATTCGATCGTCTTAACAGAGAAGTCCTGCGCGAGGTAAAAGCATCATGAAGCGAGTTCTGACGGCGCTCGCCGCCACACTTCCCTTTGCCGCCCACGCGGCGGATGCCATTACCGGCGAGGTCCAGCGCCAGCCAACCAACTGGCAGGCCATTGTGATGTTCCTGATTTTCGTCCTGCTGACGCTCTATATCACCTACTGGGCGTCGAAACGCGTGCGCTCACGTAACGATTACTACACCGCAGGCGGCAACATTACCGGCTTCCAGAACGGGCTGGCGATTGCGGGTGACTTTATGTCCGCCGCCTCTTTCCTCGGGATCTCCGCGCTGGTGTACACCTCCGGCTATGACGGTCTGATCTACTCTCTCGGCTTCCTCGTCGGCTGGCCGATCATCCTGTTCCTGATTGCCGAACGCCTGCGCAACCTGGGCCGCTATACCTTCGCTGACGTGGCCTCGTATCGCCTGAAGCAGGGGCCGATTCGCACCCTCTCCGCCTGCGGCTCGCTGGTGGTGGTGGCGCTGTATCTGATTGCGCAGATGGTGGGCGCGGGTAAATTGATCCAGCTGCTGTTCGGCCTCAACTACCACATCGCGGTGGTGCTGGTTGGCGTGCTGATGGTGATGTACGTGCTGTTCGGCGGCATGCTGGCGACCACCTGGGTGCAGATCATCAAAGCCGTCCTGCTGCTGTTCGGCGCCAGCTTTATGGCCTTTATGGTGATGAAGCACGTCGGCTTCAGCTTCAATAACCTGTTCACCGAAGCGATGGCGGTCCACCCGAAAGGGGAAGCGATCATGAGCCCGGGCGGGCTGGTGAAAGACCCGATATCCGCGCTCTCGCTGGGTCTCGGCCTGATGTTCGGTACCGCGGGCCTGCCGCATATCCTGATGCGCTTCTTTACCGTGAGCGATGCGCGTGAAGCACGCAAGAGCGTCTTCTACGCTACCGGCTTTATGGGTTACTTCTACATTCTGACCTTTATTATCGGCTTTGGCGCGATCATGCTGGTGGGGGCGAACCCGGCGTTTAAAGACGCGGCGGGCGCGCTGATTGGCGGTAACAACATGGCGGCGGTGCACCTGGCCGACGCGGTGGGCGGTAACCTGTTCCTCGGCTTTATCTCCGCCGTGGCCTTCGCCACCATCCTCGCGGTGGTTGCAGGGCTGACGCTGGCCGGCGCGTCTGCGGTGTCGCATGACCTCTACGCTAACGTGATTCGTAAAGGCGCGAGCGAGCGCGATGAGCTGAAGGTCTCGAAAATCACCGTGCTGGTGCTGGGCGTTGTGGCGATTCTGTTAGGCATTCTGTTCGAGAAGCAGAACATCGCCTTTATGGTGGGGCTGGCCTTCTCGATTGCGGCAAGCTGTAACTTCCCGATCATCCTGCTCTCCATGTACTGGTCGAAACTGACCACCCGTGGCGCAATGATTGGCGGCTGGCTGGGGCTGCTGACGGCGGTGATCCTGATGATTCTGGGCCCAACCATCTGGGTGCAGATCCTCGGTCACGCAAGCGCCATCTTCCCGTATGAATACCCGGCGCTGTTCTCTATCGCCGTGGCGTTTATCGGCATCTGGTTCTTCTCGGCCACCGACAATTCGCCGGAGGGTAACCTGGAGCGTGAGAAATTCCGCGCCCAGTTTATCCGCTCACAAACCGGTCTCGGCGTTGAGCAGGGCCGCGCGCACTAAGTCCTTCTCCCCGGCCATCCGGTCGGGGAGTTTAAAACATCACCCACGCCACCAGCGGCGCAATCAGCACCATTACCACGCCCGAAAGCATCATCACCAGGCTCGCGACAACGCCCTCCTGCTGCCCCAGCTCATACGAACGTGCCGTGCCCGCGCCGTGCGACGCCGCGCCAAACCCCGCCCCTTTTGCCATCCCTTCACGGATCGACAAGCGCAGGAATAGCATATCGCCGACCGCCATGCCGAACACGCCCGTCACGACAACAAACAGCGCCACCAGATCCGGCTGCCCGCCGAGCGGTTTAGCCGCCGCCAGCGCAAACGGCGTGGTCACCGAACGCACGGCCAGGCTGCGCTGAATTTCATCGGGCAGCGTAAACAGGCGCGCCAGCCAGACGGAGCTGCACACCGCCACCACCGTGGCGGTGACAACGCCCGCGCTGAGCGACATCCAGTGGCGTTTGATAATCGCCAGGTTGTCATAAACGGGGACGGCAAACGCGATGGTCGCCGGGCCGAGCAGCCACAGCAGCCAGTGGGATTCACCAATGTAGTTTTGCCAGGAGATATGGCCGAAGACCAGCATCAGCACCAGCAGGATCGGCGTGAAGACCAGCGGCATCAGCGGCAGGGCATGGAAACGACGATACAGCCGCTTGTTGGCAAAGTAGATAATTAGCGTGGCGACCAGGCACAGCACGCTGATCTGAAAGTTAGTCATGCTTCTGCCTGCTAATTTCAAAGCGATACACTTTATCCACCACCCAGGCGGTCGCCCCCAGCACCATCAGCGTACTCAGCGCGATAACGGCAAAGATTCGCCAGCCGTCGACCATCAGCAGCTGCGCGTAGTTCACCACCGCCACCACGGCAGGGACAAAGAACAGCAGCATCTCCGCCAGCAGCCAGCGCGCTCCGGCGCGCACCCAGTTAAGCGGGATCACGCGACACAGAATAAGCGTCAGCATCAGCAGCATCCCCACCAGGTTGGCGGGCAGCGGCAGGTGCAGCCAGCCGACAAGATATTCCGCGAAAACAAACAGTCCCGCATAGAGCAGTACCTGAACCGGGACCTGGAGTCGTTGCACAACGGCAGGCGTAACACGGCTTAACGCCACGGCCATGGAGGGTTTCCTCAAAAATGAGACGAGGCGCCAGTATAGAGACCGCACGGTGTGGACTGAAATGAATTAAAATCATCAAAGGTATAGTTTCGAGGAATAATCATGGACATAAGAACGCTGCGCTATTTTGTCGAAGTGGTTCGTCAGCAAAGTTTTACCCGCGCAGCGGAGAAGTTGTTTGTTACCCAGCCTACTATCAGCAAGATGTTGAAAAACCTCGAAGATGAACTGAACTGTACCCTGCTGATCCGCGACGGACGCAAGCTGTTGCTGACCGACACCGGACGCGTGGTGTTCGAACGCGGGCTGGCGATTCTGGCGGAGTTCCGCCAGCTGGAAGCGGAGCTGGACGATATTAATCATCTGACGAAAGGGGTGCTTCGCCTCGGCATTCCGCCAATGGTGGGGATGATGATGGCCGGGCCGATTAGCCTGTTTCGCCAGCGTTATCCCGGCGTTGAGCTGAAGATTTCGGAGTTTGGTGGGTTAACCGTCCAGCAGGCCGTCACCAACGGCGAGCTCGACGTGGCAATGACCGCCCTTCCCGTTGAGGAAGAGAGCGGTCTGGCGACGCTTCCGCTCTTTAGTCACCCGCTGTGCGTGCTGGTCCCCCGCTCCGGCGACTGGCTGAAGCGAGACTCGGTGAAGCCTGAACTGCTCGGCGAGCACCCTCTGCTGATCTACAACGAAGACTTTGCCCTCAGCCGCCAGCTGATGACGCTGTTTAGCCACCATAACGTCAAGCCGCGCATTGCGGTGCGCAGCGGACAGTGGGATTTTCTGGCGGCGATGGTGCAGGCAGGCGTGGGGATTGCCATTCTGCCGCAGCCGATTTGCGAGCGGCTGGATAAAAACACGCTGCGCTGGATCCCGCTGGAGAGCGACCTGCACTGGCAGCTGGGGATGATCTGGCGTGAAGGGGTGTATTTATCGCACAGCGCGCAGGCGTGGCTGCAGTGTTGTGAGGGGTTTTGGGTGCCCTCACCCTAACCCTCTCCCACAGGGAGAGGGAACCGATCGAGCACGTAGGCCGGGTAAGGCGAAGCCGCCACCCGGCAAAACAGCGCTACTGATTCTCTATCAACAGCGCTTCCAGCAGGTCCAGATCGTGCAGCAGCTTTTGCAGCGTTTCGTTGCTGATCTGCCGCGTGGCGCGCAGGTGATACAGCTCGGCACGCTCGGAGCGCAGCGCCGCCAGGCGGAACCGGCGCTCCAGGTTCTCCTCCTGCAGCGAGCTTTCCACGTCGTTACGCCCGTCCGCGCGGCGGCGCAGGTTACCAATCACGCGGGAACTGACTTCCGTCAGCAGCTGGTTATCGATGTTCTCTTCCGCATCCGCGGCCAGACGCTCTTCCATTTTCTGGATGGCGACAATTGCCACTTCGGCGGTAGCCGCCCGCGCAATACGCTCTTCTTTATGCTGCTGGGTCGAATCACCGGCATCAATATGCTGGAGTAAAATCGGCAGCATAATCACGCCGACAAACAGGGAGAACAGAATCACGCCCGCCGCCAGGAAGACCAGCTCGTAGCGCGCCGGGAAGACGTCGCCCGTAGGCAGCAGCAGCGGAATGGAGAGCACACCGGCAAGGGTGATCGCCCCGCGTACGCCCGCAAATGAGGCGATCAGCAGCTCACGCGTTGTCCACGAGCCGAACTCCATCGGCTTTTTCTTCAGGAAACGTACGCTGAAGTTTTTCATCGTCCACAGCCAACCGAAACGCACCAGCATCAGCGCCAGGTAGATCAGCACGATGTCGGTAAACAGCATCCAGACCTCAACGTTCGGGTCGGCTTCGGCCGCCACCAGCGAGGATTCCATAATGCCCGGCAGCTGCAGGCCCAACAGCAGGAACACCATGCCGTTAAACACGAATTCCAGCATGGCCCAGGTGCTGTTGGCACGCAGGCGCATGGCCAGCGGCGCGCGGCGCATTACGCCGGAGCGGGTGATGGTCATCCCTGCCGCCACCGCTGCCAGAATGCCCGACACGCCGATATGCTCGGCAATCAGATAGGAGGCAAACGGCAGAAGGAACAGCAGTACGATCTGCGTAGCGGGCTCATCGCCGCCCCAGCGGCTGAGGAAGCGCAATGAGCGGCCGTACAGCCAGCTCACCACGAAGCCTGCGAGAATACCGCCAATCGCCACCTTGAAGAATTCCAGCGTCGCGCCGCCGACGGTAAAGACCATCGTGCCCATCGCAACGGCCACGGCAAACTTCAGGGCGACCAGGCCGGAGGCGTCGTTCATCAGCGCCTCACCCTGTAAAATCCCCATGATTTTCTTCGGAATACGGCCTTCACCCACGATGCCGGACAGCGCCACGGCGTCGGTTGGCGACAGTACGGCGGCCAGCGCAAAGGCCGGTATTAATGGAATCCCCGGTACCGCCCAGTAGATCAGAAAACCAATCCCGACGACGGTGACCACCACCAGCGCCAGCGCCAGGCCGAAGATCTCGCGCCCGTGCTCAAGGAATTCGCGCGTAGGCGTTTTCCAGCCATCGGCAAACAGCAGCGGCGGGATAAACAGCACGAGGAACAGTTCGGGGTCAAATTCCACGTGCAGGCCAAACGTCGGCCACGCCAGCAGCGCGCCGATGGCAATTTGCATTAATGGCAGGGGGACCTGAAAGGGCAGTACGCGTGTAACCACCCCGGATAACGAGACCACAAGGGTCATGATGAGTATTGTGAAGAAGATTTCCATGCGTTCCCTGTTTGCTGTGTTGCTTATGTACTCCGGAAGGCGTCGTGCCTTTTATTCTATCTTCACCAGAGTAACGCAAAAGGCAACAGGATGAGTCCTGAAAATAAAAACGGGCGGCCTGAGCCACCCGTTTTCGCATCAAAGGACAACTTAGATTGCCCAGCCGCCCGCGTAGAACGCCACCAGCGCAACGGCGATAATCACGGTGCCGATGTTCAGCTTGCGCCATTCACCGGAAACCAGACGACCAATCACCAGCGACGCGAAGCCGATCATAATGCCCGTCACGATGTTACAGGTCAGCACGATGAAGACCGCGGTAATCAGGCCAGACATGGCGTCCACGAAATCTGCAAAGTCGATTTTCGCCACGTTGCTCAGCATCAGCAGGCCGACGTACATCAGCGCTGGCGCGGTCGCATACGCCGGAACCAGATAGGAGAGCGGAGAGAGGAACAGGATCAGCATGAACAGCACGCCGACGGTGATCGCCGTCAGGCCGGTTTTACCGCCTGCCGCCGTACCCGCTGCGGATTCGATGTACACCGCCGCAGGCGCCGCGCCCACCAGGCCAGAGAAGACGCTGCTCAGGGAGTCAGTGGTCAGCGCTTTGCCGCCATCAATAATCTGACCGTCTTTATCCAGCAGGTTCGCCTGACCGGCCACCGCGCGAATGGTACCGGTCGCGTCAAACACGGCGGTCATCACCAGCGCCAGCACGCTTGGCAGGATCACCGGGTTCAGCGCGCCAACGATATCCAGGCTGCCAATCAGGGAGTTGCCTTTGTCATCGCTCAGCGACGGCATGGCGAAGATACCGGAGAAGTGTACGGTTGGATCGAAAATCAGGCCGACAACGGAAACACCGATAATGGTCAGCAGAATGCCGCCCGGGACCTTCAGTTTTTCCAGACCGATAATCACCGCCAGACCGATCAGCGACATAATCACCGGGAAGCTGGCGAAATGGCCCAGCGCCACCGGCAGGCCGTCCAGCGGGTTCTTGATGACCAGACCAACGCCGTTGGCGGCGATCAGCAGCAGGAACAGGCCGATGCCGATACCGGTACCGTGCGCCACGCCCTGCGGCAGGTTGCGCAAAATCCAGCTCCGGATGCCGGTTGCGGAAATCACGGTAAACAGCACGCCCATCAGGAACACGGCCCCCAGCGCAATCGGTACGCTGATGTGCTGACCCAGCACCAGGCTAAACGCGGTGAAAGCGGTCAGAGAGATAGCGCAACCAATCGCCAGCGGCAGGTTCGCCCACAGGCCCATCACGATGGAGCCCACGCCGGCCACGAGGCAGGTCGCCACAAAGACGGCCGCTGGCGGGAAGCCCGCTTTGCCCAGCATGCCCGGCACAACGATGACGGAATAAACCATCGCCAGAAACGTTGTCAAACCGGCAACGATCTCCTGGCGCACGGTGCTGCCGCGAGCCGAAATTTTAAACATGGCGTCAAGTGAACCGCCAGTACGCGCAGATGGCGTAGACATAGAAAACATCCCCTGAGAGTTTTTTAGGAAGTCCGTAAGCGAGGTGGAGACGCCACTGCCAGCTGAACGTCAAATCCTTGTGTTGCGTTTGTGACGAAAGGGCGTCACAAAAAAAGCAAACGTTTAGCTCCGCGCTTACAAACGGGTGGTCAAATTAAGGCAAACGATTATCTAGCGTAATCCCCGCCCTTTTCAACTGAACTTTCTCGTTTTTCGCTAAAATTCACTTATGACGCTGAAGAAATAAACAGAGGATGCGCAAACGTTATCGTCTATGCGCAATTTGTTTACATTTCAATCCTCGCCCGGGATGGATAACGGACCCCCTTGCTCCAGGGTTCTTTGCCAGCCAGGGCTACTCTCAACTTTTGTCTTCCATGCCTGAATATGCGGCAGATTAGCGATACCGCCGCGCGCCAGCAGGGCAAAGATCGGAAAGCTCATCTGAATATCGGCCATGCTGAGCGAATCCCCGGCAAACCAGCTGTTTTCGGCAAGATGTGACTCAATAAAGCGCGCATGGGTTTCCAGCTGGCGGTTGAGATACGCTTTCTGCACCCCCTGCCCCAGCGCTTTGCCCAGGGTTCTGATACCAAACGGCACCGGCGGCTTGCCGAGACTGTTGAAGACCAGCTTCATTAACAGCAGCGGCATCAGGGATCCTTCGGCGTAATGCAGCCAGAAGCGGTATTGCACCTTATGCGCCGGATCTAAAGGCTTAAGCCGTGACTCGGGATCGTACGTTTCCTGGAGATACTCCAGAATGGCACCGGACTCGGCCAGGATCAGCCCATTGTCTTCGATGACTGGTGATTTGCCCAACGGATGCACCTTTTTGAGAGCCTCCGGTGCCAGCATGTTCTTTTCGCGCTGGTAGTGAACGATCTCATAAGACAGGTCGAGTTCTTCCAGCGCCCAAATCACCCGGTGCGAGCGCGACTGGTTAAGGTGGTGTACCGTGAGCATGGTTTTCTCCTGTTATTCATACTTTTTAACTATAGAAAATTGAACAACACCGCGAAAAAAATTCGTCGAAAAAACGCTCAGCAAGGCTGGCGAAAAAACGGGTCTTGCATAGAATTAAAGTGTCAGCACAATCCGGAACCTCACCAACCAGCTCGACACGAGGGGTACTGACGTCGGGGGAAACCCTCCCGTGAACCAGCGGGATAGAGTGAAAGACAAAGACCGGGAAAAACTAAAGCGCCCTTATGTGGCGCTTTAGTTCTTTATGTACTCGGGGGTTTTGCCGGGTGGCGGCTGCGCCTTACCCGGCCTACATTTTACGGTCTGGTAGGCCGGGTAAGCGAAGCGCCACCCGGCGAATGGGCTACACGCACGCTCAATCCTCTTCCAGCAGCCGCGCCCCCGTCCCCTGCTCGCCCAGCCTGTCGCCCGGGTTACGCAACGGACAATCGCTACGCGACAGGCAGCCGCAGCCGATACAGCCATCCAGCTCGTCACGCAGGGCGACCAGCGTATGAATACGCCTGTCCAGCTCTTCACGCCACTGGGACGACAGCTCTTTCCACTCTTTCGGGCTCAGCGTGTGACCTTCCGGCAGCACGCCAAACGCCTCGCCGATCGTGGCCAGGGGAATTCCGATTCGTTGCGCAATTTTGATAATCGCCACGTAGCGGAGCACGTCGCGGGTATAGCGACGCTGGTTGCCGCCGTTACGAATACTCTTGATTAACCCTTTGCTTTCATAGAAGTGGAGCGCCGATACCGCCACGCCGCTTCGCTTTGCCACTTCACCGGGGGTTAACAGCGCTTTAATTCGCGGCAATCTCTTTTCCATAAAACCTCTTTACCTCAAGTTAACTTGAGGAATTATACTCCCCCGCAGAGAAAACGACGAATTAACCGAGATAGTTGTATCTACAGAGGGGCAACCTTATGTCGCATCAGCAGATTATTCAGACACTTATTGAATGGATTGATGAACATATCGACCAACCGTTGAACATTGATGTGGTCGCTAAAAAGTCGGGCTATTCGAAATGGTATTTACAGAGAATGTTCCGCACGGTTATGCATCAGACGCTGGGTGAGTACATTCGCCAGCGCAGACTGCTGCTGGCGGCGCAGGCGCTACGCTCAACGCAGCGGCCCATTTTTGATATCGCGATGGATCTTGGCTATGTATCGCAACAAACCTTTTCCCGCGTGTTTCGCCGCGAGTTTGACCGCACGCCGAGCGACTATCGCCACCAGTTGAATTAATTACCCTCAGTGCAAAGGCTGCTGCTGCCAGGTCATAAATTCCTGGGGCGGCATCGCTTTCGCGAAGTGCCATCCCTGACAAAACTGCACGCCGCGCTTCAGCAGCCAGCTCACCTGCTCTGCCGTCTCTACCCCTTCCGCAATGGTTTTCAGCCGCAGGCTTTGCGCCATCTCGATAATATGCTCGGCGATCAGGTGGCTGGTGCTGTTGGTCGTTAGGGTATCGATAAACGATTTATCGATTTTCAGAATATCCACGTTCAGCGAGTAGAGGTTGTGCAGGTTCGAGTAGCCGGTGCCGAAATCATCGATCGCGACTTCATAACCCGCCTGACGGAAAGCCTGAATCACCGGCGTGGTTTTTGGCACATCGATAAAACCGCGTTCCGTCACTTCTATTTTGATTTGCTGCGCACGGACGGCGTAGTGGCGAGCCTTGTCGGAAATCATGGCGATCAGCCGCGAGGAGTGGAAATCCGTGGCCGACAGGTTAATCGAAATATAGAGATGCGGATGCTCGGCCAGGAAATGGCCCAGATCGTTGAACACCTCTTCAACGACATAGTCCGTAATCCGCTCGCTCATCCCCTCATTTTCCGCCAGCGGAATAAACTCCGCCGGGCTCATCACCTGCCCGTTAAAACCAGGCCAGCGTAACAACGCCTCCGCGCCCACGCACTGGTTGTTCTTGATATCAATAATCGGCTGATAGTGCACGCAAAGCTGTCGTTTGTTCAGCGCCCGGTGCAGCAAGCGCCCCGGCGAATTGAGCTCACGATGGGTGCGGGACCATACCAGCAAAATAATAATGCTGCAGATCATACCCAGCGGCAGCGTCAACGTCGCCTGGTGATAAAGCGTTTCATAAAAGCGTTTATTCGATGTCGACACAATGGCCGCAATAGGTCTTTTAGGGGATGTTACGATCGTATAAAAGCGGTTATCTTTTTGAAATACCGATTCCTTATCCCGAATCATCGAATTTAATAAAGAAACATTGGCTTTCTGGCTGACGGAAAAGAAAGCATTGGTTACCGTGTCGTACACGCCCCAGGAGAGAGAATGATCCGCAGACATGACTTCGCTGTATGAAAGCGGGTTGACGACCACCACATAATTTCCGCGCTGCATATATGTCATTTTATAGCCAGTATAAAATGGGGTATCGCGATAATAATAGATAGCGACGTCAGGTTTACGCGTGTAATTAGCGACAGGAATGGCGTAGGGGTGATCCGGTGTAAAAACGGTCGAACAAAGAAAATTCTGACCTTCAGCGTAAATTAAATCGGCGACAAACAGGCGGCCACGAACAACGTTCAGCATATATTGACGATGTCCCGGCGTGCAAAGCTCACCCTGATATTTTTCAGCCTCGTCACGGGCCAGCTCAACCTGTTGAATAACCAGTTCTGTTTTGTCTAAAGCCAGTTCAGCAAATGTCCTTAGCTGGGCGCTTGTTTCAGACACGGCTCGTAGCTGGGCAAACCATAGCGCAAGCATCACCGGCAGCATAACTACCATGATGATCCCTACTACCCTGAGCATTTTGCGCCGCGCGCTACGATTCATTTCCCGCCCTATATCCCTGCATGTTGTACGCCTGTAGTAATGAAGGCCGGATGCTTTGTTAAACAGGTGATTACGTTGCATGAATCATGCGAAGTTAGCAACTGACTTTTCGTATTAAAAATCTTAAATTTCGTTATGACGATAATATTTTCCCGTAAGTTAAACTGTAAGTATTCGTTCCGTTTCAATTAAGGAAAATAATTATCCAGCCCGCCGGGGCAGGCGGGAAGATAACACAACAGACGATCGCTGATTAAGCTAAACGTCTGACAGCATGAAAAAAGTACAACTTCATCATGACGTTTTATGCTATTTGCTCTGGGGTATTGTGCTCGTTGATTTATAAATAATCAGACTTCGCACATTATTTTCAGCTTCGGCTGAGAATAACGCCCCTCTTATAAAAACCGAATTTGCGGTATTCCCACCTGCCCGATGGGCTTTTCCGGCGCGTTGTGGGTCCATCCCCTCATGCGCCGAAGGCAGAACCAGCCTGCACAATCACCTTTTCCGAGGAATAAAATCCTCTTTTTTGATCGCATAGAGGCTGGCGAATAAATCAACAAACGTGATATAGTTCACACATATTTTGTAACGAGAAACACCGTTTCATTCAGTTCGTCTGTTTTGTAGAGGATGGGGTTTATGGCAACCATTACTACCAGCATGGTTCTCCTGCGCTGGCCTTTGTTGAGTGCGGTACTGATGTTTTTAGCCAGCACGCTGAACATTCAGTTTCGTAAATCTGACTATGCGGCTCTTGCTGTCATCAGCACACTGCTGGGGCTGGGTGCAGCCTGCTGGTTTGCAACGGGTCTGCTTGGCATCACCCTGCTGGATATTGCCGCCGTCTGGGAAAATATTAAAGTGGTGATGGTTGAGGCGATGAGCCACACGCCACCAGACTGGCCGATGGTGATTACCTGATCCCTTACGGAATAAAAAAACCCAGACCATGGTCTGGGTTTTTTGTTTTAAGCACTCGGAAATCAGAACGGAATGTCGTCGTCGAAATCCATTGGTGGTTCGTTAGACGGCGCCGGAGCAGACTGCTGCTGCGGACGTGACTGTGCGCCACCGCTGAACTGGTTGCCGCCCTGCGGCTGCTGAGGCTGACCCCAACCGCCCTGCTGCTGGCTCTGGCCGCCACCTGCCGGTGCACCACCGCCCTGACGGCCACCCAGCATCTGCATGGTGCCGCCCACGTTAACCACAACTTCAGTGGTGTACTTCTCAGCACCGGACTGATCGGTCCATTTGCGGGTACGCAGCTGGCCTTCGATATAGACCTGAGAACCTTTACGCAGATACTCACCGGCCACTTCGGCCAGTTTGCCAAACAGCACTACGCGGTGCCATTCGGTCTGCTCTTTCATCTCACCGGTCGCTTTATCACGCCAGGATTCGGAAGTAGCCAGCGTAATGTTGGCAACTGCGCCACCACTCGGCATGTAGCGTACTTCCGGGTCCTGGCCCAGATTACCGACGAGAATCACCTTGTTTACGCCTCTGCTGGCCATGTTCGTGTCTCCTGAATACGTTTCTTAATAGTGTAAACGCGCGAGTGTACCATTTCCAGACGCCACTTTGATAGTTGCGTAGCATCTTCCAGAGTTCGCGCGCGAACACAACATTGTTACACAGCCAATCAGAAAATGCATTCCAATACTGTATATTCAAACAGGTCAAATTGTGTCATAATTAGCCGTTTCTGACAGCCGTTTGTCCTTCAAACAAATCAGGCAATCCGTGTTCCAACCGGGAAAGGTGAATGGATAAGATCGAAGTTCGGGGCGCCCGCACCCACAATCTCAAGAATATCAACCTCATAATCCCTCGCGACAAACTCATTGTCGTGACCGGGCTTTCGGGGTCTGGCAAATCCTCACTGGCTTTCGACACTTTGTATGCCGAAGGACAGCGTCGTTACGTTGAATCACTCTCTGCGTACGCGCGTCAGTTCCTGTCGCTGATGGAAAAACCGGATGTCGACCATATTGAAGGGTTGTCCCCTGCTATCTCTATTGAGCAGAAGTCCACCTCGCATAACCCGCGCTCAACGGTCGGTACCATTACCGAAATTCATGACTACCTGCGTCTGCTGTATGCCCGCGTGGGCGAGCCGCGCTGCCCGGACCACGACGTTCCGCTGGCGGCCCAGACCGTAAGCCAGATGGTGGATAACGTGCTGTCGCAGCCGGAAGGCAAACGCCTGATGCTGCTGGCGCCGATCATCAAAGAGCGAAAAGGCGAACACACCAAAACGCTGGAGAACCTGGCAAGCCAGGGCTATATCCGCGCCCGTATCGACGGCGAGGTGTGTGACCTGTCCGATCCGCCAAAGCTGGAGCTGCAGAAGAAGCACACCATCGAAGTGGTGATTGACCGCTTCAAGGTGCGTGACGATCTCGCCACGCGTCTGGCGGAATCCTTTGAAACGGCGCTGGAACTCTCTGGTGGCACGGCCGTGGTCTCCGACATGGATGACCCAAAAGCGGAAGAGCTGCTCTTCTCCGCCAACTTTGCCTGCCCGATTTGCGGCTACAGCATGCGCGAGCTGGAACCGCGCCTGTTCTCGTTCAACAACCCGGCGGGCGCGTGCCCGACGTGTGACGGCCTGGGCGTACAGCAGTATTTCGACCCGGACCGCGTGATCCAGAACCCGGAGCTGTCGCTGGCGGGCGGCGCCATTCGCGGCTGGGACAAACGTAACTTCTACTACTTCCAGATGCTGAAATCGCTGGCGGAGCACTACAAGTTCGACGTCGAAGCGCCGTGGGCGAGCCTGAGCCCGAACGTGCACAAAGTGATCCTGTTCGGTTCCGGCAAAGAGAACATCGAGTTCAAGTACATGAACGATCGCGGCGATACCTCCGTGCGTCGTCACCCGTTCGAAGGGGTGCTGCACAACATGGAGCGCCGCTACAAAGAGACCGAATCCAGCGCGGTGCGCGAGGAGCTGGCGAAGTTCATCAGCAACCGCTCCTGCGCCACCTGTGAGGGCACGCGTCTGCGTCGCGAAGCGCGCCACGTGTTTGTGGAAAACACCGCGCTGCCAACCATCTCAGACATGAGCATCGGCCACGCGATGGACTTCTTCAACAACCTGAAGCTCTCCGGCCAGCGCGCAAAAATTGCCGAAAAAGTGCTGAAAGAGATCGGCGATCGCCTGAAGTTCCTGGTGAACGTCGGCCTGAACTACCTGACGCTTTCCCGCTCGGCGGAAACGCTCTCCGGCGGTGAGGCCCAGCGTATCCGTCTGGCCAGCCAGATTGGCGCGGGCTTAGTCGGCGTGATGTACGTGCTTGATGAGCCGTCCATTGGCCTGCACCAGCGCGACAACGAGCGTCTGCTCGGGACGCTGGTTCACCTGCGCAACCTCGGCAACACGGTGATCGTGGTCGAGCACGACGAAGATGCGATCCGCGCGGCTGACCACGTCATCGACATTGGCCCAGGCGCTGGCGTACACGGCGGTCAGGTGGTCGCGGAAGGCACGCTGAAGGACATCATGGCGGTGCCCGAGTCGCTGACCGGCCAGTTCATGAGCGGCAAGCGCAAGATTGAAGTGCCGAAACAGCGCGTAGCGGCAGATCCGGAAAAAGTGCTGAAGCTGACCGGCGCGCGCGGCAACAACCTGAAAGACGTCACCCTGACGCTGCCGGTTGGCCTGTTTACCTGCATCACCGGCGTATCCGGTTCCGGTAAATCGACGCTGATCAACGATACGCTGTTCCCGATTGCGCAGACGGCGCTGAACGGCGCGACGCTGGCCGAGCCTGCTCCGTACCGCGACATTCAGGGGCTGGAGCATTTCGATAAGGTTATCGACATTGACCAGAGTCCGATTGGCCGTACCCCGCGCTCTAACCCGGCGACCTATACCGGCGTCTTCACGCCAGTACGTGAACTCTTCGCGGGCGTGCCGGAATCACGTTCACGCGGCTATACGCCAGGACGTTTCAGCTTTAACGTGCGCGGCGGCCGCTGCGAAGCGTGCCAGGGCGACGGTGTGATCAAGGTTGAGATGCACTTCCTGCCGGATATCTACGTGCCGTGCGACCAGTGCAAAGGCAAGCGCTATAACCGTGAAACGCTGGAGATTAAGTACAAAGGCAAGACCATCCACGAAGTGCTGGATATGACCATCGAAGAGGCGCGCGAGTTCTTTGACGCCGTCCCTGCGCTGGCGCGTAAGCTTCAGACGCTGATGGACGTGGGCCTGACCTATATTCGTCTGGGACAGTCCGCCACCACGCTGTCCGGCGGTGAAGCGCAGCGCGTGAAGCTGGCGCGTGAGCTGTCAAAACGCGGCACCGGTCAAACGCTCTATATTCTGGACGAGCCGACCACCGGCCTGCACTTTGCCGACATCCAGCAGCTGCTCGAGGTTCTGCATCAGCTCAGAGACCAGGGCAACACTATCGTGGTCATCGAACATAACCTGGACGTGATTAAAACCGCGGACTGGATTGTCGATCTCGGCCCGGAAGGCGGCAGCGGCGGCGGTGAAATTCTCGTCTCCGGTACGCCAGAGACCGTTGCAGAGTGCGAAGCCTCGCACACCGCGCGCTTCCTTAAACCGTTGCTGTAACTGTCACACGGAGAGTTGCTGTCGGGTGGTTTCCGGCAGCAGCTCAACCGCCTGCTGATAGGACGCGTCCACCAGGTAGTAAATCTGCGAGCCAGGAATCGATCCGTCCAGATAGACGGTGCTCCAGTGCGCCTTATTGAGGTGCTTGCTCGGCCTCACGTCATCATGCTGCTGGCGTAGCAAATCCGCCAGTTCAGGGCTGGTTTTCAGCGACGCCGCCGGGCGGCCTTCCACCTCTTTCACCATCGCAAACAGCACATCTCCCACCTTAATCTGCGTGGCTTTCCAGTCGCTGTGGACGCTCTGCTCCGCGCCGGGCTTGCTCATGCAGTACTGAAGTATCTCCGAAATTGTCATCTTTATTCCCCTTGTAGCGTGGCGATAATTTTACGCGAACCACCGTGAATGCGATGCTCTCCCAGCCAGATCCCCTGCCACGTTCCCAACATCAGCCGCCCGTTGTGAATCGGCAGCATCAACGATACGCCCAGCAAAGAGGATTTAATATGCGAAGGCATGTCGTCCGCCCCCTCATAGTCATGCTCATAAGGCGCGTTGTCCGGGACGCTCTTCAGAAAATGGTGCTCCATGTCGGACCGGACGGTGGGATCGCAATTTTCATTAAGCGTGAGAGAGGCGGACGTGTGCTGAAGCAGCAGATGCAGCAAACCCGTTCTGACGCGCGACAGGTCGCGGAGTTGCCCGATGACTTCATCCGTCACCAGGTGAAATCCGCGTGGTTTTGCGCTTAAGGTCAGGGTCTGTTGGTACCACATGTGCTGCTCCGTGATGAAAGATGAATCTTTCTAAGTGTGCAGCAAGAAGACGAAAGGTAAAACCCGCAGCAGCGAGATTTGATTAAAAAAGAGTCAAACCCGCTGCCGGGTACTTAATACTCCGAATTGACGATCACCTCTTCGCCAAACTTTCCGGCCATCGGCAGCGGTCGATACGTGGAGTTAGAGGCACGTAACACCCTGATCCCTCTGGCACCCACGTCATGCGCGGCGGTGATGTCGTTATCTGAATCGCCGTAGAATACTTTGATATTTTTCTTTTCCAGCCACTGGGTTTTGGTGTTTTGCCCTTCTTTGTCACCGGCAAAAATTACCGGATTCATGCTAGTCGCCGGGATCTGGAAATCATCCTGCAGCGTTTTAGAGACGGTTTCCGTTTTGGTCTGGCTGCGGCCGGTCACAAAATAAATGCTGTCACCGCGCTTCACGTGCATGGCAATAAGCGCACGGGCAACCTCTTTCGGGATGCTGAATTCGTCCCAGCCGTTATTCATTTTTTCCCAGAATTCCGGGTTCTTCAGATACGCTTCGCTGTCTGGTGAATACGTTTTCTTACCGCGCCAGAAGCCGGGGCTTGAGAACAGCACGGTATCGTCAATGTCAAAACCTACGGCCATTGGCGCACGGCCCATCAGGCTATTTTCGATTTGGGCCACGGAAACCCAGTGAATGGGCGCCTGCTCGGCAAGAATGGCGGCGGTGGTGCCGGTATAAAGCGGCGTCGGGGCAGAAGCTCGAGCGACGACGGCGCTATTAAGCGAGAACAATAAGCAGGCGGCGCTGAGCGCCAGTGTGATCTTGCGCATATTTTCCCCTGAATATTCAGTTTGTTATCGTTTTAATTTGAGCGGATGGTCAAAAAACTATCCGACCATAACCCCAGCGGGAGGTGAAGGAAAGGAGTTTTTGCTTATGAAGCTGA
This sequence comes from Enterobacter sp. 120016, assembly GCF_018383635.1. Lineage (NCBI taxonomy): Bacteria > Pseudomonadati > Pseudomonadota > Gammaproteobacteria > Enterobacterales > Enterobacteriaceae > Enterobacter > Enterobacter sp. 120016. The sequence continues at coordinate 54,986 of NZ_JAHAWC010000012.1, forward strand.
ATAAAAAGAAGACGATCACAAAAGGCCGGGCAACCTTTTTGTGCGGCCTGATGCCCTCACCCCGGCCCTCTCCCACGGGGAGAGGGCGGTTGGTAAGTACTTACATCACAGCAGCAAACGCCTGCGCCACGCGATGAACGTTGCTGGCATTCAGACCCGCCACGCACATACGGCCGCTGGCGATCAGGTAGACGCCGAACTCTTCGCGCAGGCGATCGACCTGTGCCGCACTCAGTCCGGTATAGCTGAACATCCCGCGCTGCTTGAGCAGATAGTCGAAATTATGTCCCGGCACGGCCTCTTTCAGGACGTTAACCAGCTCCTGACGCATCGTCTGAATGCGCTGGCGCATGGCTTCCACTTCCGCAAGCCAGGACGCTTTCAGATTTTCGTCACCGAGCACCGTCGCCACCACCTGCGCACCAAAGTTCGGCGGGCTGGAGTAAATGCGGCGCACCGTCGCCTTAAGCTGGCCGAGCACGCGACCTGCCGCTTCGGCGTCTTCACACACCACGGAAAGACCGCCAACGCGTTCACCGTACAGGGAGAAGATTTTAGAGAAGGAGTTGCTGACCAGCGCTGGCAGCCCGGCGCTGGCAACGGCGCGAATGGCGTATGCATCTTCTTCCATGCCCGCGCCAAAGCCCTGGTAGGCAATGTCGAGGAACGGGATCAGGTTGCGGGCCTTCAGAACTTCAATCACCGCATCCCACTGGGCATTGGTGAGATCCGCACCGGTCGGGTTATGGCAGCATGGATGCAGCAGTACAATACTGCGCTCCGGCAGGGTGTTCAGTTTTTCCAGCAGCGCTTCAACGCGCACGCCATTAGTTTCGCTGTCAAACCACGGATAGGTCGCCACTTTGAAGCCTGCGCCCTCGAAGATCGCAACGTGGTTTTCCCACGTCGGGTCACTCACCCACACGCCTGAATCCGGGAAGTATTTTTTCAGGAAGTCTGCACCCACTTTCAGCGCACCCGAGCCGCCCAGCGTCTGGATGGTCGCCACGCGTTTTTGCGCGAGCACCGCGTGATCGGCACCAAACAGCAGCGGCGCAATGGTGCTGCGATAGGCATTTAACCCTTCCATCGGCAGATAGAGCGACGCGCCGTGTGGAACAGCGTTCAGACGCGCTTCAGCTTCGGCTACGGCCTGCAGCTGAGGAATAAAACCCTCGTGGTTGTAATACAAACCGATGCTCAGGTTCACTTTGTCGCTGCGAGGATCTTCTTTGAAACGCTCCATTAAGGAGAGGATAGGGTCGCCGGCATAGGCGTCAACTTTCTGAAACACGCGATGAGTCTCCGGAATTCGATGAGGCAGGGATTTCAACAATAAACCGGAATATCACACAACACCACCCCTTAAGATTATCCTGCGATCGGCATAGGTTTTTTGCGTCCTCTCGCCATGCCATTTACCCAATATTTTCCCCTTCTCGCTTTCCGTAATGTGGCTCCTGCGCAACCGCGCATTCACTGATTCAAGGAGTTCACATCATGGATTCACAATTTATTGGTTCAGTTATTAACGCCCTGCCGCTGGAGCATATGATCGGCGGTCCGCTGCAGGCGATGATCAAAGCACAGGTCCAGGCGAGCAAGGCCTATACCGACTTCCTGCTCTCCGTCTGTATTAAAGACGGCAAAGCTGTCGCGATCGAATTCGACTACGACGAAACCGTGGTTGACGAACAGGGGGTCAATAAAGGCAGCGTGACCCGTAAGATGAGCATTCCGCTCCTGGCGGCTGTCACCCACCCCATCATCTGCATCGAGGACGGCACCATCGACTTTGAGCTGGAAGTGAGCCAGAGCGAAGCCAGCTCCAGCAGCACCGAAGCGGAAGCCTCCGTGGAAGCGTCCGTCGGCTGGGGCGTATTCAAAGCGAAAATGACCGGCAAGGTCTCACATAAATCGGAGCAGACCCGTTCGACCGATACACGCGCTAAATACTCCATCCATACCCAGATTAAACGCCAGGAGCCACCTGAAGCTCTGCAGCGCGTAATTGATTACCTGACCAACGCCAAAACCAAGCCTGTCGCCGCGCAATAATCTCCCACGCCGCGACATACGTGCGATTCCGTAACGCAGGGGCTACCCGGGTAGCCCTTTTTTCAGGAGCGAAATATGTCTTTTAAAAAATGGCTGCGCGGCGGCAAGGATGAAGCGCCGGAAAACAGGGCGGACAAAGGGGATGAAGGCACGCCGCCGGTACAGGAAAACACGCCTCCAGCGCCTCCAGCCGATATTCCCGGCGTACCGATCTCGCTTGAAGATATTACGCGAGGGATGCAGTACGCGGCCACTGCGGCCAACGAACTGATTGCTCAGCAGTATATGAAGGCGCTGGATCCTTTTTTCGAGCCCGCAGAAGACGGTTCGTTGATTCCGCGCACGGTACAGCTGGCACTGGACGAAAAGCACTACTTTGACCTGCCCTTAGTCGCACTTTCGACACCGCGCGGGCTGATGCTGGAAAAGATGAAGGTCAACCTGACGATCCGCACGGAAGGCATGCAGGCACCTTCCCGCCAATCCGGTGAAAACGAATTTGGCCGCTTTCACGTCAGCCTTTCGCCTTCCAGCGATAACAAAGGCGGGCGTGATAGCCGCCACGTCGATGTGGAGATGCAATTTACCGCGCTTGAGCCGCCGGAGAGCGTCATGCGTTTGATTGACGAATACACCAACAAGGTGATTCCCCGCCCGAAAGCAGAGGAGACTTCGTAATGCAAAAACAACCAGAACGTACAGGTGATAAGGGCATTCAGCTTATTTGCCAGTTCGAAGGGCTGAAGCTGGAGCGTTATCGCGATGCCGTAGGTTTGTGGACCATCGGCTACGGCCATTTGATCCTCAAAGAGGAGATGGAAAAGTTCACCAAAATTACCACCGGTGAAGCCAAAGATCTGCTGCGCAAAGATCTGAAACGCACCGAGGAGGGCGTGAAAAAACTGCTGAGCAGCGCTTCGACACAGAACCAATTCGACGCGCTGGTTTCATTCGCCTTCAACCTTGGCGTGGGCAATTTAAAGAAATCAACGCTGCTCAAAAAATTCAACGCAGGCGATATCCAGGGCGCCGCACTGCAGTTCAAAAGCTGGAATAAAGCAGGCGGTAAGGTTTTGACCGGTCTAACCCGACGCCGCGAAGCAGAAATGAAGCTATTTCTCAGTTAACTCAACAGGAAAAACACAATGAAACCACTATCCATAGTCAAAATAGCGATGCTGTCTGTTTCATTATTTACCGTTTTACAGGCAACCGCCGCCACGCCAACCTGCGAAGATGAAATAAAGGAAGCCAACGCCTTTTTATCTTCTCAGGGTATGCCGCCCGTCAATAACGTGACCGATCTGGCGACAACGCTTCGTAATATAAAAAATTTTGGGCGTCTGCCCGACCGCTATATCACCTCCGAGGAAGCCAAACGCCTCGGCTGGTCGGGTAGTGAAAGCGAATCGCTTTGGGGGGTGAAACTCACCCATCAAAAATGGATCGGTGGCGATAAGTACAGCCGTAGCGATCTTCCTGCCAGTCAGCCCTGGCTTAGCGCGGATGTCGATGTCGTGAAAGGATATCGTTCTCCTAAGCGCTTGATTTACAGCCTGTCAGGGCAACAGCGTTTTATTACAACCGATAAGTACCAGCATATTGTTGAGCTGGATCCCTGCCAATAATAAGCGCCCGTTACGATAATAAATCCCCTTTTCCAGGGGGATTTATCCTTGCAGAGGATGAACGTATGTCTGACATCTATCTCCCGACTCTCATCAGTGAAGCCTTGCTGGCTTTTTCAGGTTTATTTGGCGGCGTCAGTATCTCGTTTTTCTGGCAACCGCAGCGATTGCACCAGCACAGCCGATTTATGGCAGGCATTATTTTTGGCGGAATCAGCATGGGCGCGGCCGTCGCATTAGGTGGATTATCAGCCCGCTGGTTAAAGATAGACCTCAATCAGGCCGATATCACGCTTGGTTTAGGGTATATCCTCGGTGCAATGAGTAATGGCCTGATCGTCTGGCTGGCAAACTTTTTCCGCCGGCATGAACAGCGCGATATTTTTGATGTTGCAAGCGTCATCAAAAGTAAAGTCAGACATGAGTCACTTTCTCCGCCTGATTTAACCCACAACAAACCCGATGGAGAATAAATGCTTAACATGATGAATGGCTGGGTGCTCCCCTTTATTATCTTCGTCGACCTGGTTACATCGCTGCTGATTTTGTTTGCCGCCTATAGTCGACGAGTCCATGCCCTGCCGGTAATGTGTAAAATCGGCTTAGCCGCCCTTGCCTTTGGTTTTTTTGGTGAGAGCAGCTTAAACATGAAATTTATTCTTACCGGCGCTGATATACTGAGTGACAGCTTTCCGTTCTGGCTATTGCAGGACTTCGGAACGCTGGTAGTGGTGATATATTATTTTAAATCTCAGTACCGTTAAAAAAACAAAGCGCAACAGAAGTCTGCTGTTGCGCTTTTCTCTTAACGCGTTTTGACTGCAGCCCTTCGTTTTGCTGAAAATTGCCTAATTAGCCATATATTTAAAATAGAGCATTGCGGCCTGAGTCCGATTGTTGACCTGTAATCGGTGAAAGATGGATTCCAGATGCACTTTGACCGTACCTGCACTGATATTCAATTGCCTGCTGATCTGCTTATTTGTTCCTCCATTAGCCAGCAGCTTGAGAACCTCCTTCTGCCGACGACTCAGGGAGTGGATCGGCAAACCGCCAGTGGGTTGTTCTCGCTGGACCACTGCTTGTTCCGGAAAGCAGACCACCCCCGAGGAGACCATGCTAAGTATCTGGCTGATTTTTTCGGCGGGTAGATCCTTGGTAAAAATACCCTTAATGCTTTGGCGGATGTAGAAGTTGAATATCTTATCCGTCGCTTTTCGTAACATTACCACGATCGGTAGCTCAGGCCAGTTTGTCATCAAACTAGTGATAAAATCACGGCACTTCATTTCACCATCCAGCAAAATAATGCTGACCGGTATAGCGGTTAAAATTGCGTGTGCATCCTCAAAATTGTTCGCTGCAAAAACAGTGCATTCCGGCATTACGCGTTCCAGCTCTGTTTTCATACCGTGAATGAAGATCGGTAATTCATCGATCATTAATATATTCATCGTAGCATAACCCCGTGTGAAATCTATTTTCTTAGATTATTCAACCTACTTATTCCGAAATTAAGTATGCGTGCTATTGCAAAACTGTAAAAACAGCATTCGGCATAAGGCGAATGTCATATACCCTAAGCAAAAAGTTAAGCAGTACTACACATTAAACATAGCTATGTTTAATTAAGAACGATCTTATCGTTATCAAAAATAGCCTGGGCTCAATAGCATATTCCCCGAAATATTGCTGACACGTATTATTTAACTGCACGCGTGTCATCCACCTACATATTAATATTTCAATGAGGTCATTTATGACAATACTAACAGTGTATTTCTGTGGTACTGGATCTAATAAATTTGATGAGTCTCATGCTAATTACTGGAACGGCGAACTCATCTCTTCTCTGGCTGCCAATAACAAGGGTAAAGAGTTCGCCGAATGGGTCATTCTTGATGGCCCGGGAAGCGGCAATCTACAAAGCGATGAGCTTTGGGTCAAAAGCGGAGAATATTCTCAGCTTCGCGCCCAGCTTCTGGGCAGCGGCTGGAATGAGAATGTTCAGCACGCGATCAATATTATCAAAGGCCACGTTGACTGGCAGCGTGAGAAGCTCACAAAAGAAAACTACGAGCAGCTCAAAAAGGCGGGCGTGCCGATTCAGGACGTTGAGGTTACCGGTTCTTTTTGGTGGCGTAAATATGACTATGGCGATCGTAAAGTGACCCAGCAGGCGCTGCAGCAGCAAATCATCAAAACCTTCCGTCAGGGGCAGATCCTGCCCACTCAGGTGAATCTTGTTGGGTGGAGCCGGGGAGGAATTAGCTGCCATATGCTTGCCAATGCAATGCTGGCCGATCCCCTTTTAACGACGATCCCGGTGAATATTTTTGCGGTCGATCCGGTCCCGGGCATGGGTAATTTCCAGACGGAAAAAGTCACTCTGGGTAGCAACGTTAAGGAGTATGTGGCTTTCTACGCCAGACATGAGCGGTCAAAAGGTTTCTCGTGCGTCATTCCACAGACCGATAGCGCAACAAAAGTACATATTTACCCCATGTCTGGCCGCCACGCTACGCTGGTGGGGAATGCTTCGGCCAATGGGAATAGCGGGGAAAAAGTAGTCCATGAACCCGGCACAATAGTGCGCCATTTCGCCGAAGTCTGCCTGCAAAGATGGGGCGTCACGCTGGATAAAAAGCTCAATCTGGATGGGGTGCAGCTGCTGGAATTGCATCAGACCATTCAGCGTAACGCTCCGCTATTCGCCGAGATGCAGAAAACGGTGTACACCATTTCGGAAAACGATGGAGGGGAACGCTATGTCTCGCTGGGCAGCACTGGAAAACGGTTCTCGTCCATCCAGGGTTCCCGCTTCAGTCCGGAGTCAGGGCTAGCGTCGGATTATTTGACTAATCAGGCGATCTATAACGTGTTGAAATAAGCGTTACGCGTCCAACGGCAGCTTATGCCGTTGGACTACTCTATGCGAGTCTCAATCAATGTACTTCATCGCTACCCTTGAAGTCAGGCGCGTGATAAGTTCGTAAGCACTTACTTTCGTGATTTCAGCAATGCGTTCAACGGGCAGGCCCTCACCCCACATCACGACATCGTCGCCTGGCTTATCCTGGGCTTCAGGCCCCAGATCGACACAAATCATGTCCATCGCCACGCGGCCAACAATCTTCACCTCGCGACCGTTGACCAGAACCGGCGTACCCGACGGTGCGGCACGCGGATATCCGTCACCATAGCCCATCGCCACCACGCCAAGACGGGTGTCACGCTCGCTGGACCAGGTACCGCCGTAGCCCACCGGCTCACCCGCTTTATGGTCACGCACGGCAATCAGGTTAGAGACCAGCGACATGACCGGCAGGAAGCCAAAGTCCGGCCCCCAGGGTTTGTTCTCCAGCGGCGACACGCCGTAGAGAATGATGCCCGGTCGCGCCCAGTCGAAATGCGACTGCGGCCACAGCAGAATACCGCCGGATGCCGCAATCGAGCGCATCCCCGGCTTGCCTTCGCAGAAGGTATTAAAGATATCCAGCTGCCGCTCGGTCGCACCGCACTCGGGCTCATCGGCGCGGGCGAAGTGGCTAACGATATTCACCGGCTGGCGCACGTTTTTGCACCGGCATAAACGCTGATAAAACGCTTCCGCGCTCTCCGGACGCACGCCCAGACGGTGCATGCCCGTGTCGAGCTTCATCCATACGGTCACCGGCTCGCTCAGCTCGGCGGTTTCGAGTGCGGCGAGCTGTTCTTCGTTATGCACTGCCGTGTGAAGATGCTGGTCAGCGATGGTCGGCAAATCTGTGGCTTCGAAAAAGCCTTCGAGGAGCAAAATGGGTTGAGTAATGCCGCCCGCGCGCAGGCGGAGGGCTTCTTCAAGACGGGCGACGCCAAAGGCATCGGCATCGGGGAGCGTTCGCGCGGTCTCCAGAAGACCGTGTCCGTAAGCGTTCGCTTTCACGACTGCAACGAGCTTGCTGGCGGGTGCCAGTTCACGCAGACGTTGCAGGTTGTGTCGCAGAGCGCGGCGGTTAATAACAACAGTTGCCGCTTGCATTTGAATTCCTTAGAAATTACTCATCATCATATTGAGGACCGGCATAGTTGTCGAAACGCGACCACTGTCCGTTAAAGGTCAGGCGCACCGTCCCGATCGGGCCGTTACGTTGTTTACCAATAATAATCTCGGCGATCCCTTTCAGGTCGCTGTTCTCGTGATAAACCTCATCACGGTAGATAAACATGATTAAGTCGGCATCCTGCTCGATGGAGCCGGACTCACGCAGGTCGGAGTTGACCGGGCGTTTGTCGGCACGTTGTTCCAGGGAGCGGTTCAGCTGCGACAGCGCCACCACCGGCACGTGCAGCTCTTTGGCCAGCGCCTTGAGCGAGCGGGAAATCTCCGCAATTTCCAGCGTACGGTTGTCGGAGAGCGACGGGACGCGCATAAGCTGTAAGTAGTCGATCATGATAAGACCGATGCCGCCGTGTTCACGGGCGATACGGCGCGCGCGGGAACGAACCTCCGTCGGCGTCAGGCCGGAGGAGTCATCAATATAGATGTTACGTTTTTCCAGCAGAATGCCCATGGTGCCGGAGATGCGCGCCCAGTCTTCATCGTCGAGCTGGCCGGTACGAATGCGGGTCTGATCCACGCGCGACAGCGACGCCAGAGAACGCATCATAATCTGCTCGGAGGGCATCTCAAGACTGAAGATAAGCACCGGCTTATCCTGCAACATTGCCGCGTTTTCGACGAGGTTCATCGCAAATGTGGTTTTACCCATCGACGGACGCGCGGCGACGATGATCAAATCCGACGGCTGCAGGCCGGCGGTTTTCTTGTTCAAATCGTCATAGCCTGTGTTCACGCCGGTGACGCCATCGTGCGGCTGCTGGAACAGCTGTTCGATACGGGCCACGGTGGCGTCGAGGACATCGGCAATGTTTTTTGGGCCTTCGTCTTTATTGGCGCGGCTTTCGGCGATTTTAAAGACGCGAGACTCAGCAAGGTCGAGCAGGTCTTCACTGGTGCGACCCTGCGGATCAAAACCGGCTTCGGCGATCTCGTTCGCCACCGAGATCATCTCGCGAACGACGGCACGTTCGCGCACGATATCGGCATAAGCGCTGATGTTCGCCGCACTAGGCGTGTTTTTTGACAGTTCCGCAAGATAGGCAAACCCACCGCAGCTGTCGAGTTGCCCAAGACGCTCCAGCGATTCCGCGAGCGTGATCAGGTCGATCGGGCTGCCCGACTCCTGCAGACGCGCCATTTCGGTAAAGATATGGCGGTGAGGGCGGGTGTAGAAATCTTCCGCCACGACGCGCTCGGCGACGTCGTCCCAGCGTTCGTTATCCAGCATTAAACCGCCCAACACCGACTGTTCCGCTTCAATCGAGTGCGGCGGGACTTTTAACCCTGCGACCTGGAAATCACGCTCGCGAGGTTCAGTCTGTTTGTTGAAGGGTTTGTTTCCTGCCATAGTGAATGGAGTTACCGAGATAAAGAGTGGGTCGAAAGATTACCATATTTTTCTTACGGAGGGAGCATGGCAACGCGCATTGAATTCCAGAAACACGGTGGGCCAGACGTACTGAAAGCGGTGGAGTTCACCCCTGCCGCGCCTGGCGAAAACGAAGTGCAGGTTGAAAACAAAGCCATCGGCATAAACTACATCGACACCTATATTCGCGGCGGTCTCTACCCGCCTCCGTCAATGCCGAGCGGCCTGGGCACCGAGGCAGCCGGTGTCGTCGTCAAAGTGGGCAGCGCGGTCAAGCATATTAAAGAGGGCGACCGCGTGGTGTACGCGCAGTCTGCGCTGGGCGCTTACAGCTCCGTCCACAACGTTCCGGCGGATAAAGCCGCCCTGCTGCCTAACGCCATCTCCTTTGAGCAGGCGGCAGCCTCGTTCCTGAAAGGTTTGACGGTTTACTACCTGCTGCGCAAAACCTATGAAATTAAACCCGACGAGCAGTTCCTGTTTCATGCCGCAGCGGGTGGCGTCGGGCTCATCGCCTGTCAGTGGGCAAAAGCACTGGGCGCGAAGCTGATCGGCACCGTCGGAAATGCACAAAAAGCGCAGCGCGCGCTGCAGGCGGGCGCCTGGCAGGTGATTAACTACCGTGAAGAGAGCATTGTTGAGCGGCTGAAGGAGATCACAAGCGGCAAAAAAGTGCGCGTGGTGTATGACTCGGTAGGGAAAGACACCTGGGAAGCGTCGCTTGACTGCCTGCAGCGTCGCGGTCTGATGGTAAGCTTCGGGAATGCGTCAGGCGCGGTGACCGGCGTTAACCTGGGCATTCTGAACCAGAAAGGTTCTCTGTACGTGACTCGCCCTTCCCTGCAAGGATACATCACCAACCGGGAAGAACTTGAGGAAGCCAGCAACGAGCTGTTCTCGCTAATCGCCAGCGGCGTCATCAAAGTGGATGTGGCAGAGGCGCAGAAATTCGCGCTGACCGATGCGCAGCGCGCGCATGAGGTGCTGGAGAGTCGGGCGACGCAGGGGTCGAGCTTGTTGATTCCCTGAGCCCCAAAAAGAAATTGGGCTTCCCGTGGGAAGCCCTTTCTTTTTTTAGTTCGGCTGTATGTAGGGTACAGCTCGATGAATTCTTTAGCGGCAGTCATAGTGACAGATTCGATAAGTAAATCCTATTCTGTTCTAAGCCCTGCCGCCGGAAAAGTTACAAGTATGTGACGAACCCCTCAATACCTTAGTAACGGAAGCGGTTATTGCGCTGATAACTGGGCACTTTTGGCGCTTTAATCGCCCGAATCACCCACACGACCGCAATGGCCAGCAGTAGCCACGGCAACAGTTTGATCGTCAGGGCAAACAATCCACCAATAAACATGACCACCGTCGCCACCACGATAGCCGCCAGAATGCCGAGCAGCGAAACGCCTGTCGCTAACAGCATGACAAAAAATCCAATCACAAAAAGTAGTTCCAGCATGGTGCTCTCCCACGAGTTCCCGAGTAATGCAGTAGGCATTACAAGAATCATGCCAGTATTAACCTGTTGTAATTAAAGAAAAACGCCCCGCGAGCGTTCGCAGGGCGTGGTGAATTTGACGAACTTTTAGCGAAAGTTATCGCTTGACTGCAACCAGTCGCAGCGCATGTTCCAGCACCTCGATATCTGCACCGGCTTTATGCGCATTCTCGCTCAGGTAGCGACGCCACTGACGCGCGCCCGGAATACCCTGGAACAGGCCAAGCATATGGCGGGTGATATGACCCAGATAGGTGCCATTGCTCAGCTCGCGCTCAATGTAAGGGTACATCGCACGCACGACGGCAACCGGATCGGTGTCTGCGCCTTCGATGCCAAAGATTTCGCGATCGACCGTCGCCAGAATGCCCGGGTTCTGATACGCCTCGCGGCCGACCATCACGCCATCCATATGTTCCAGATGCGCTTTGGCCTCTTCCAGCGACTTGATGCCGCCGTTAATGGACATCGTCAGGTGCGGGAAGTCACGCTTCAGCTGATACACGCGCGGATAGTCCAGCGGCGGGATCTCACGGTTCTCTTTCGGGCTGAGGCCGGAGAGCCAGGCTTTTCGCGCGTGGATGATGAACATCTCGCACTCGCCTTTCCCGGATACCGTATTGATGAAGTCGCACAGGAATTCGTAGCTGTCCTGGTCGTCAATGCCGATACGGGTTTTGACCGTGACCGGAATGGAGACCACATCGCGCATCGCCTTGATACAGTCCGCTACCAGCTGCGCGTTCCCCATCAAACATGCGCCAAACATGCCGTTTTGCACGCGGTCGGACGGGCAGCCAACGTTAAGGTTGATCTCGTCGTAGCCGCGCGCTTCTGCCAGCTTTGCGCACTGCGCCAGCGCGGCCGGATCGCTGCCGCCCAGCTGCAGGGCAACCGGATGCTCTTCTTCGCTGTAGGCCAGATAGTCGCCCTTCCCGTGAATGATTGCGCCCGTGGTCACCATTTCGGTGTACAGCAGCGTATGGCGGGAGAGCTGCCGCAGGAAATAGCGGCAGTGTCTGTCCGTCCAGTCGAGCATCGGCGCAATGGAGAAACGGTGTGCAGGGAAAGCGGTCTGTAATTCTGACAACATGGCGAAGTTTTAAGCATCTGGTGGAAAAGGGGCGCTACTATAGCACAGGCTCAAAAAGGATACGATCCGGCTTGATATGATATCAAAAAATGATATCATTTATTTCTACTTGGCGGAGAGAAAAATCAAAATGGAATCTATTAAAAATGAAAACATTGAACGCCCGCCACCAAAAAACATTGCAGTTGATTTTCTCTATGCCTACACCCAGTTCTCTGGAATGGCGCAGGATTGAAGCGCTTTTTATCGCATTGGGTGCGAAAGCCTCAGAAGGCAACGGCTCAAGGGTAAGATTCGAAATCAATGGAGTTGTGGCTTCGTTTCATCGTCCTCATCCGGATAAAGAAGCGAAGGTTTATCAGGTTCGCGACGCAATGGCTTTTCTCATCGCAACAGGGGTATCTCCATGATTAACACTATGACTTATAAAGGCTATGCCGCAAAAATAGATTACAGCGACGAAGATTTATGCTTCGTTGGGCATGTTGCTGGCATAAGAGATGTTATCGGTTTTCATGCTGATAACGTCGCTGCCCTGCGTAAAGCGTTTGAAGAAGCAGTTGATGATTATCTGGCATATTGTGCTGAGCAGGGCCGAGAGCCTCTGCGACCAGCTAGCGGAAAAATCAGTTTGCGCATCTCGCCAGAAGTCCATTCAGCGATCAACATTGCCGCTGAAGTTTCAGGTAAAAGCGTGAATCAATGGATCAACGATACGCTGGCTAAAGCAGCACACGGATAAGTGTAAAGGGCACCAGCAAGGGTGCCCTTTGTATTTAGAACGTCATACTCAACTGGGCCCCTGCGCCCCAGGTTTCGTCTTCACCGTACAGGCCCATCAGGTCTACATGAACGGTACTGAACGGCGCAAAACCGACACCGCCGGTAAAGACATTGCTGTCGTTACCCTTCACGTCCGCGCGATAACCCGCACGCACCGCCAGCCAGCTGAGTGGCGTAACCTCGGCACCGACACCCACGTACTGCGACGTGTCTTCGCTCTTGAAGCCTTTGGTTTCCGTCAAATCGCCATCGGCGGTCAAGGTCACCAGATCGTTGTGCCAGGCGGCACCGGCGGTTACCAGCGGACGGATCTGGTAGGTATCTTTATAGCTCACCACTTCTCCCGTACGGCCGTTGCGGATACGGATATCTTTGGTGTCGATATCGCGCGACATCAGGTTTTGTCCGCTCACGCCGACCGTCCAGTGTTCGCCGAAATCTGCCGCAATACCGGCATCGACGTTAAAGCCCGTGTCGTCCGTACGGTAGCGGCTGTCGTTCCACTTGTTACTGTCGTAATCGTAGATTGAGGTGGTGTAGTTATAGACCCAGGTTTTTTGCAGTTTTGGCGTCACGCCCACGGAAACCGGGACGCCGCCGAGGTCAAACTGACGGGCAACGGCAACACCATAGTCGGACACAATCGCCGCCCGGCCAGACGCCGTTGAGTTGAGGTTTTTAGTGATCTGATCCGTACCGTTCAGCGCAGCGTCCAGGGCAACACCGGCAGCCACCACATTGCTTCGTTGAATACCGCGAAGATAATCAATATCTTGCTGATCGATAGACGAACTCACCCGGCCATGAGCATAGCCTTTCGCCATAAAGGCCACGGAAAGCACATCGTTAGGGATACTCACGGCAAGCCCTGCACCTGCCGTCGCGCGTGCGGTTTTGCCCTTGAGATAGTCCAGCTCATCGGCCAGATCTTTGGCCGCGCCCTGGAATTGATTAATGGAACCTAACGGATTGGTAATAATCTCTCTTGGCGTGAGGCCATCAACCACATCCTTGTAGTGATTAATTTTGTCGTTGATGTTATCAATCTCGTCCTGAAGATTGTCTTTATCCGTTACCTGTACGCCAACGGACGGCAAAATGACCGTCACATCATCATCCGGTTTTGCCTTTGCCAGCAACGCGGGGTTGATTAACGCCCCGCTACCATAGCTCCCGGAGGCAACGCCAGTGCCCCCCATTGCGTCACTCCGTGATTCTGTCCAGGTATTGGCTGCTCCCGCCTGATTTGCCATAAACAAGGAAACAGCGATACTAACCACCGAAAATTTAAAATTTTTTTTCACAGTATGCCCGTTATAGTCTGTTATGAAATAACCCCTGTCTGTTATCACCCAAACAGGAACGAACTATTGCTGTGAATAAGTAGTAAAAGACCCGCTATTTCTATCCCTAAGTAAAACTCCCTTACGGCCTGTTATATTTTGTGACGGCCCTCAATATTTATAGAAGAGGAAATTATTTTTTCCCAGGTTTTCCATCATGCGGTCCAAAAAACTGGGGTGGGTGGTCTACCCAGCGATCCTCTCGGGTAGCGGCATATACCGGATTGAGGGGATAGTAGATGCGATTGTGCTTCTTGTTGGCCTCGCCTATGACCAGCAACCGCACCTCTTCCTCCGTATTGTTAATAAAGGTATGGCAGATACCGGTTCCGGCAGGAAACCCCACGCTGTCGCCCGGTTCAAGTTTCCATAAATAGCCATTAATCCACGCCTCTGGATAACCTTCGAGAACATAAATGAACTCTTCTTCATCGCTTTCCGCATGCGGATAGGACGTTCTGCGCCCGGGCGGCAAACGCTCATGATGGATGCCAATGCGCCCAAGCCCAAGCTTGCGAGCCAACGGGGCGCCGATAGAAAAAAGCTCATCGCTATCTGGATAGGTCGAATCATCCGCGCCTTCAACGTCGCGCCAGTGCCGAATACAGTCAGGTTTTTTCATTGTTTATTTCCCGGTTTGTAATGGGTCAGGTATAGCACAGACTGGCGGATCTCGGTGTTTTTACCAGAACATGATAAAGTGGGGGTTTTCCGTCCTATAACATCCGGGGTGCTACATGGATAAGTCCACAAAAGAGCTGTTAGCGCAGGCCGAAAAGCTGTGCGCCCAACGCAATGTGCGCCTGACTCCGCAGCGCCTTGAAGTCTTACGTCTGATGAGCCTGCAGCAGGGTGCTATCAGCGCCTACGATCTGCTCGACCTGCTCCGTGAAAGCGAGCCGCAGGCGAAGCCACCGACGGTGTATCGCGCCCTGGATTTCCTGCTGGAACAAGGATTCGTGCATAAGGTTGAATCCACCAACAGCTATGTGCTGTGCCATCTGTTTGATCAGCCCACCCACACGTCGGCGATGTTTATCTGTGACCGCTGCGGCGTGGTGAAAGAAGAGGCTGCGGAAGGCGTGGAAGATATTATGCATACGCTGGCGGCGAAAATGGGTTTTGCCCTGCGTCATAACGTGATTGAAGCGCACGGGCTGTGCTCTGCCTGCGTGGAAGTGGAAGCCTGTCGCCATCAGGACGCTTGCCAGCACGACCACTCAATTCTTGTGAAGAAAAAGCCGCGTTAACGGCAAAAGAAAAGGCGGCTTAGAGCCGCCCTGTGGGTTATTCAGCGTTACCAGCGGTAGTCGTTACGGGTTTCCCAGTCTTTGACTTCGTTTTCCGCCTGATCTTTCGCATAGCCGTAACGTTCCTGAATTTTACCGACAAGCTGATCGCGTTTACCTTCAATGACGGTCATATCGTCATCAGTCAGCTTACCCCACTTTTCTTTCGCTTTACCTTTGAACTGCTTCCAGTTGCCGCCGATTTCGTCTTTATTCATCATCGTGTCCTCTTAGTTAAGCGTCGGGTCGTAACGTCCGTTACGTTCTTTTCTGCTGGACGTGATAATTATTGTAGTTAAGGATTCGGCAGTTGATTTCATATTCGGAATCTTTAACCGTCACGATATATCGTGGCGCGAGGGAAACCAGGTATTGTTTTGCCAGTGGCGGTGCCAGATAAAAGCCAGCGATATCCCTCGCAGCGAGAGGAAAACGGCCAGGGCCAGCCACAAACCGTGATTACCCAGCCAGGGAAGCGTCAGCAGCGTCAGGCCAAACCCTGCCGCCGCGACCGCCATGCTGTTGCGCATTTCCGCTCCGCGCGTCGCACCAATAAACATGCCGTCCAGCAGATAACACCAGACGCCGACCACCGGTAAGATGACTTGCCAGATGAGATAGTGACTCGCCAGCTCGCGCAGCGCAGGGATAGACGTCAGCAATGCCACGATCTGCTCACCCAGGCAGGCGTAAACCAGGCCGAACGCCAGCGCCACCAGTCCCGACTGACGGCAGGCTGCCCGCCAGACGTCCCGAAGCTGCCCGCTTTCGCGCGCACCGTACGCCTGCCCGGAATGCGCTTCTACCGCATAGGCAAAACCGTCCAGCGCGTAGGCGGTAAAGGTCAGTAGCGTCATCAACACCGCGTTGACCGCAACGATTTCTGGCCCCAGTCGAGCCCCGAAAACCGTCAGCGCGCCGAAGCAAAGCTGAAGCAGCAGCGAGCGCAGCATGATGTCACGATTAAGTGCCAGCAGCTTACGGATATTGCCGCGCCATGCGGTTTTGAGCAGCGCCAGGGAGATGCCGCGCATCGCCAGCACGCGCCAGACCATCCACAGGCCAATAATAAAGGTTCCGTACTCGGCAATCGCCGTCGCCAGCGCCGCGCCCTGCACGTTCATATGTAGGCCCATTACCAGCCAGACATCCAGCACAATGTTGATAAGGTTGCCTACCACCAGCAAAATGACCGGCGCGCGTGCGTACTGAACGCCCAGTAGCCACCCCAGCAGAACCAGGTTTGCCAGCGAGGCGGGCGCGCTGAGCCAGCGGATTTCAAGGAAACGTCGCGCCTGCGCCAGTACCGCCTCGCTGCCGCCAACAACATGGAGCGCAAGGTCGATAAGAGGCGCACATAATAAAACGATTAACAGCCCCGCGCCAAGCGCAAGGATCAGCGGCTGCACCAGCGCGCGCGCCAGACGCAGCGGATCTTTTGCACCATAAGCCTGTGCCGTGAGTCCGGTGGTGCTCATGCGCAAAAAGAGCAGCAGCATAAACAGGAAGCTGGTCGCCGTCGCGCCAATCGCCACGCCGCCAAGATAAACAGGCGAATCAAGGTGACCAATAACGGCAGTATCGACCAGACCGAGCAAGGGAACGGTAATATTGGAGAAAATCATCGGCAGAGCAAGACGCCACAATGCCTTATCGGATGCCGTCAGCAGTGACATGAAAAATACCGGGAGTGGAGAATGAAGCAGGCTACAGCGGCGCCATAGCCTGTCAGGAAGAGGTTACAGCCATTCGCCGTTGCGAATGACCCCAACCGCCAGTCCTTCGATAGAGAAGTTGTGTTCGCGGAGATCGACCACAATCGGGGAGAACTCGTTGTTTTCAGGCAGTAGCTGAACGGTGTTCCCCTGTTTTTTCAAACGCTTGACGGTGACTTCATCATCAATGCGTGCGACAACCACCTGGCCGTTACGCACGTCCTGCGTTTTGTGCACCGCAAGCAGATCGCCGTCAAGAATGCCGATGTCTTTCATCGACATACCGCTGACGCGCAGCAGGAAATCAGCGCTCGGTTTGAACATGGCTGGATCAACCTGGTAATGGCCTTCAATATGCTGCTGTGCCAGTAAAGGCTCACCGGCAGCAACACGCCCCACCAGCGGAATGCCCGTCTCTTCTTCCACCAGCAGGCGGATACCACGTGACGCGCCTGAAACAATCTCAATCACGCCCTTACGCGCCAGCGCTTTGAGGTGTTCTTCGGCAGCATTCGGAGAACGGAAGCCCAGACGCTGCGCGATTTCCGCACGCGTGGGTGGCATACCCGTCTGGCCGATATGATCCCGGATGAGATCAAACACCTCTTGCTGCCTGGTCGTTAACGCTTTCATTCCGCCCCCTGGGTGTATATACAGTTATGCTGTGAGTATATACAGTCAAAGGCGATTTTGGAACCAAAAACTGCACAAAAAACCAGGGACTTAATTATTCCTCGAGGCTCATCGGAAATGTGACCAAAGCAGCGTGACCCAGGTGATAACGGCAGTGATAATCGCCAACAACACGGCAGCAGAGCCCATGTCTTTTGCGCGGCCAGAAAGCTCGTGGAAATCTGAACCAATGCGATCAACAACGGCTTCAATAGCGCTATTAAGAATTTCCACTATCATCACCAGAAGCACGGAACCGATAAGAAGTACGCGGGTAATAGCATCAACATCAAGGAAACAGGCGATGATCACCGCGATGATAGCGGCGACGCCCTCCTGGCGAAAGGCGGCTTCGTTGATCCACGCGGCACGGAACCCTTTCCATGAATAGCCGGCGGCTTTGATGATACGCGTTAACCCAGTGGTATTATTGGCCATTAAAAGAACCTTTTATGAAAAAAAGCGTCAGTAACAGGAACTGTAGCGCGTTTCGCTACAGCCTGAAGTATGACGGGTAACAACAGAAATTTTGCGCGCTTTCTGTTATCCTTGCGCCGCAATTGCATTATTAACCAGAGGCTTTACATCGTTTATGTCCGGCTGGCCACGAATTTACTACAAATTACTTAATTTACCATTAAGCATCCTGGTAAAAAGCAAGTCTATCCCAGCAGAACCCGCGCTGGAATTAGGGCTCGATACGTCGCGTCCTATTATGTACGTTTTGCCTTATAACTCGAAGGCAGACTTACTGACGCTTCGCGCCCAGTGTCTGGCGCATGACTTACCTGACCCGCTTGAACCGCTTGAAGTTGACGGCACTTTACTACCGCGCTATGTGTTCATTCACGGCGGGCCGCGCGTGTTTACCTACTACACGCCAAAAGAAGAGTCCATCAAGCTGTTCCATGACTATCTCGACCTGCACCGCAGCAACCCCGATCTGGATGTGCAGATGGTGCCGGTATCGGTGATGTTTGGTCGTCGCCCGGGCCGTGAAAAAGGCGAAGAGAACCCGCCGCTGCGCATGCTTAACGGCATCCAGAAGTTCTTCGCGGTCTCCTGGCTGGGACGCGACAGCTTTGTGCGTTTCTCCCCTTCCGTTTCGCTGCGTCGAATGGCGGACGAGCACGGCACCGACAAGATCATCGCGCAAAAACTGGCGCGCGTGGCGCGTATGCACTTCGCCCGCCAGCGCCTGGCTGCCGTAGGGCCGCGTCTCCCGGCGCGTCAGGATCTGTTCAACAAGCTGCTGGCCTCCAAAGCGATCGCCCGCGCCGTTGAAGACGAAGCGCGCAGCAAGAAAATATCGCATGAGAAAGCCCAGCAGAACGCCATTGCGCTGATGGAAGAGATTGCAGCGAACTTCTCTTACGAGATGATTCGCCTGTCCGATCGCATTCTCGGCTTTACCTGGAACCGCCTCTACCAGGGCATCAACGTTCATAACGCCGAGCGTGTACGTCAGCTGGCGCATGATGGCCATGAGATCGTCTATGTTCCCTGCCACCGCAGCCACATGGACTACCTGCTTCTTTCCTACGTGCTCTATCATCAGGGGCTGGTACCGCCGCACATTGCAGCCGGTATCAACCTGAATTTCTGGCCAGCAGGTCCGATTTTCCGCCGCCTGGGCGCCTTCTTTATCCGTCGTACCTTCAAGGGCAACAAGCTCTACTCCACCGTGTTCCGCGAGTATCTGGGCGAGCTGTTCAGCCGCGGCTATTCCGTGGAGTACTTCGTCGAGGGTGGTCGCTCCCGTACCGGACGTCTGCTCGATCCGAAGACCGGCACGCTGTCGATGACCATTCAGGCGATGCTGCGCGGAGGAACCCGTCCAATCACGCTGGTGCCAATCTACATTGGCTATGAGCACGTGATGGAAGTGGGCACGTACGCCAAAGAGCTGCGCGGTGCGACCAAAGAGAAAGAGAGCCTGCCGCAGATGCTGCGCGGCTTAAGCAAGCTACGCAATCTCGGTCAGGGCTACGTGAACTTCGGCGAACCGATGCCGCTGATGACGTACCTGAACCATCACGTTCCCGAGTGGCGCGAATCCATCGATCCTATCGAAGCGATTCGTCCAGCCTGGCTGACGCCAACGGTCAACGGCATCGCGTCCGAGCTGATGGTGCGCATTAACAACGCCGGTGCGGCTAACGCCATGAACCTGTGCTGTACGGCGCTTCTGGCTTCGCGTCAGCGCTCGCTGACCCGTGAACAGCTCACGGAGCAGCTGGATTGCTATCTGGACATGATGCGCAACGTACCGTATTCCGTTGATTCAACCGTGCCTTCTGCTACCGCCAGTGAGCTTATCGATCACGCGTTGCAGATGAACAAGTTTGAAGTCGAAAAGGATACGATCGGCGACATCATCATTCTGCCGCGCGAGCAGGCAGTGCTGATGACCTACTATCGCAACAACATCACCCATATGCTGATGCTGCCGTCGCTCATGGCGGCCATCATCACCCAGCATCGCCGTATCTCGCGTCAGGAGCTATTGCGTCACGTTGATACGCTCTACCCGATGCTGAAAGCGGAGCTGTTCCTGCGCTGGAGCAAGGATGAGCTGGCAGCCGAGCTGGATAAACTGACGGAAGAGCTGCGTCGTCAGGGGCTGATTACCGTCTCGAACGACGAGCTGCACATCAATCCGTCACGCTCCCGCACCCTGCAACTGCTAGCGGCCGGCGCGCGCGAAACGCTGCAGCGCTACGCCATTACGTTCTGGCTGCTGAGTGCGAACCCGTCTATCAACCGCGGTACGCTGGAGAAAGAGAGCCGGACGCTGGCACAGCGCCTGTCCGTTCTGCACGGCATTAACGCCCCTGAATTCTTCGACAAAGCGGTCTTCAGCTCCCTGGTTCTGACGCTGCGTGACGAAGGCTTTATCAGCGATACGGGCGATGCCGAGCCGGAAGAGACGCTGAAGGTATACCAGATGCTGGCAGAGCTGATCACCTCGGATGTGCGTTTGACGATTGAGAGCGCGACGCAGGGCGAGTGATGTGAAAAAGCCGGGTGGTGGCTTCACCTGACCCGGCCTGGCGTTCTGCATAATATAAAGGCCCGGTAAGCGGTAACGCTACCGGGCCTTATTTTTGAGCCTTGTTAAATCACCGCATTCAGCTCAGCAGCGTAAAGGCAATCATCCCGACAATCGCACCCGTCGTGCCGAGGATGGTTTCCATCAGCGTCCAGGTTTTCAGGGTTTGCGCTTCGGTGGCACCGGTAAATTTACCGAACAGCCAGAAGCCTGCGTCGTTAACGTGAGAGACCACAATCGAACCGCCCGCGATACAGATAGACAGCGCGGCCATCTGCGCACCGGAGTAGTTCAGCTGTTCAATCACCGGCATCACCAGACCCACGGCGGTTAAACACGCCACGGTTGCGGAACCCTGGATGATACGCACCGCCGCGGCCAGTACGAAGCAGGTTACCGCAATCGGCAGGCCCATCCCGGTCAGCGCTTTGCCCAGAGCCGGCCCCACGCCGGAATCCACCAGCACCTGCTTGAACACGCCGCCGGCACCGATCACCAGCAGGATAATACCCGCAGGCTGCAGCGCGGCACCGCAGATCTCCATCACCCGGTCTTTTGGCATCCCCTGACGCATCGCCAGACCGTAAATCGCCACCAGACAAGCCACCAGGATCGCCGTGAACGGGTGACCGATGAACTCGAACCATTCGTAGGCGCTGGAACCCACCGGCACAAAGCGCGCGGCGATGGTTTTCAGACCCACGAGAACCAGCGGGAGCAGGATCAGCGACAGGCTGAAGCCGAAGGACGGCATTTTGCCCTCGCCCAGGTGCGGCTCGGTGACGTCATCCGGAATGTGCAGCTCAACGTAACGGCTGATGAAGTTGCCCCACAGCGGACCGGCAATAATCATCCCCGGAATTGCCGCGCACAGGCCGATCAGGATCATCCAGCCAAAGTCAGCGTGCATCTGGGACGCCAGCAGCATCGGCGCAGGCCCAGGCAGCAGAAACGCTGCGGCCGCCGCCACGCCCGCAAACAGCGGAATAACCAGCTTCACGAGGTTAGTGCCGGTATGGCGCGCCATGGAGAACGCGACGCTTATCAGCAGCACAACGGCCACTTCGAAGAACAGCGGCAGCGCGCAAATCAGGCCAGCCAGGCCAATCGCGTAGTGCGCACGGCTGTGGCCGAAGGATTTCAGCATCTTGACGGCAATCTGGTCGACCGCGCCCGTCTCGTGCAAAATCTTGCCAAACATCGCGCCAAGGGCCACCACAATCGCCAGGAAGCCCAGCGTACCGCCCATCCCTTTTTCCATCGTCGCGGCGATCTTGTCGAGCGGCATACCGGAAAAGAGACCTGCACCTATAGAAACCACCATCAAAGCAACAAAAGCGTGCATACGCGCCTTCATCACTAAAAACAGCAGCAGCAATACGGAACCCACTGCTGTCAAAACTAGCGTTAATGTACTCAAAACTTACTGCCTTTTATTAATGACCTCGATGGTGCTGGCAACAACACCTTCCAGTGACTGATCGATATCAACCACTAAGACGTCTTTCTCATCTTCACCCGGCTCCTGCAGCGCTTCGAACTGCGTCACCAGCATCTGGGTTTTGAAGAAGTGACCTTTACGCGCCTTCAGACGGCTTTCAATCACCTCGAAATCCCCTTTCAGGTAGATGAAAGAGAGGTTCGGGTTGCCGTCGCGCAGCAGGTCGCGATAGGTTTTTTTCAGCGCAGAGCAGACGATCAGGGAGACTTTGTTAGTGCGCTGCATAGCGAACGCGGCGTCATTCAGCGCCTGCAACCACGGTTTGCGGTCGTCGTCGTTCAGCGGCTCGCCGGAGGCCATTTTCATGATGTTACTGCGCGGATGGAGGAAGTCGCCATCAAGGAACGCAGCCTGGAGTTGATGCGCCACTTCGCTGGCTACGGCTGATTTCCCGCTACCGGAAACGCCCATCAGGACGTAGACGTGGTGATCGTGATTAGTCGTGCTCAAAGGGTGTCCCTCAGTCAATTGTTACGGGTAACAGTTATCGGTAACATTGTCCTGCCGGGGCAAAAGAGAAGCAATATCCAAACGTGCGCGAAGTGAATAAGTGTGAGCTACTTCAAATTTGTCAGTTCAAATAGATCCACCCGGTGACAAGGTGAAACCTAAATCTAACATTTTCGGGGTAACCGTCTCGCCACGAATGCGCGCCAGCAGGCGTTCTGCGCCAATGCGGCCCATACGTTCACGCGGGGTCAGGACGCTCGCCAGACGCGGCTCCATCACCTGGCCGATGTCGTGGCCGTGGAAACCGGCAATCGCCATATCGTCCGGGATCTTAAGCCCCAGACGCTGACACTCAAACGCCGCGCCGACCGCAAGGTCATCGTTGGTGCAGAAAATACCGTCCAGTTGCGGATACTCGCGTCGTGCCTGACGCATCAGCTCAGTACCCGACGTATAGGAAGAGGACTGCTCCACCATCACGCTGTACGGGGTTAAGTTCGCGTCGAGCATCGCCTGCTCGTATCCCTTCTGTTTGATGATAGTACGTTCATCCAGACGCGCACCCAGATAGGCGATATGACGATGCCCACGGGCGATGATGGCCGCCGTCATCTGGCGCGCCGCTTCGAAGTTATCGAACCCAACGGCGATGTCGAGGCACGGCGACTGGCTGTCCATCAGCTCCACCACCGGGATACCGGCCACTTCGATCATTTTGAGCGTGCGGGCAGTGTGGGTACGTTCGGTTAAAATCAGGCCGTCGATGTTCCAGGAAAGCATCGATTCAAGACGCTCCTCTTCCAGTTCCGGCTTGTACCCGTAGTGGGCGAGCATGGTCTGATAGCCAAAAGCATCGGTGACGCTTTCGATTCCTCGTAATACTTCGGCGAAAACCTGGTTGGTCAGGGAAGGAAGCAGGACGCCCACCGCACGGCTGGTCGCATTGGAGAGAATATCGGGTGCGCGGTTGGGGATATAACCCAGTTCATCAAGGGCAGCGGCAATCTTGCCACGTAACGCCACGGAAACCTGCTCCGGGTTACGTAAAAAACGGCTGACCGTCATTTTGGTCACACCGACGCGATCGGCGACATCCTGAAGTACGGGGCGTTTCTTTTTCATCGTCCTGAGAAATCTTGAAGTGAGAGATTTGCTCAGTTTATCACGGACAAAGCTCAACCTTCCCCGTTTAAAGGGAAGGTTGAGTAATTATTTATACCGGCGGCAGGTCAAACAGCAGGATTTCACTTTCGCTGTCGGCGTGCACGGAGAGCGCCTGCTCATCCCAGATGGCCAGACCATCGGCGGTGGTTGCTTTGGTGCCGTTGATGGACACTTCACCTTTCACCACCTGGATCCAGACGCGGCGGTTGGCGGCAATCTGATGGACAGACTGTTCGTCTTTCGCCAGCGCCCAGCGGTACAGCTCCATATCCTGATGCACCTTCAGGGAACCTTCACGCGCATCCGGGGAGAGCACCAGCTGTTTGCCCTGTTTCGCGTCGAAGCGGCGCTGCTCGTAGCGCGGCGTGATGCCGGTCTCTTCTGGAATGATCCAGATTTGATACAGGTGCAGTTTTTCCGTTTTGCTCGGGTTGTACTCGGAGTGACGCACCCCGGTACCCGCGCTCATAATCTGGAACTCGCCCGCCGGAACCTGCTCTTTGTTACCCATGCTGTCCTGGTGCTCAACCGCCCCTTCCAGCACATAGGTCAGGATTTCCATGTCTTTGTGCGGGTGGGTACCGAAGCCCTGGCCTGCATCAATCACGTCGTCGTTAATCACGCGCAGTGCAGAGAAGCCCATGAAGTTCGGGTCGTAGTAGTCGGCAAACGAGAATGAATGCCATGAGTCCAGCCAGCCATGATTCGCGTGACCACGTTCGTTTGCTTTGCGTAAGTAGATCATTGTTTCACCCTCAGTTCGTTTCGATGGATTAAGTGTGGACGCAAACCGCCTGGGATCATAGAGGGTGAAAATTGACTCCTCTGTTCAAAAATTATGAACAAGCGCAGAGGAGTGGTTTTTGCTTATTTCGCGAGGGTTATCGTGGCAGGAGAAGCCTGCTCGAAGGCCCGTTCAAGGATTTCCAGGTTGGTAAGAACGTCAGATTCCTTGACGTAATTCGGCGCGCCGGCTGTGAGGGTTTCATACAGCGCATCGTAGACGCGGCCATAGTCACCCACTTCCGGTTTCAGCTCCTCCCTGACCGTTACGCCCTCATCGTTAACGTACTCCAGCTCGCCCACGGAATCATCCGCCGCAAAGCCTAGCTCGCCCGGCATGATGTTGGCCTTAAGGCTGGTCTCCTGCTGGTCGATGCCGTACTTAATGAACGATCCTTTATTACCGTGAACGATAAATTTTGGGTAGTCGATTTTCACCAGATGGCTGGTTTTGACGATGGCTTTCAGGTCGCCGTAGAACAGCTGCGCTTCAAAGGTGTCGTCCGGGTTGGCTTTATTACGCAGGCTGCGGATGTCATACGCCACGTGGTCCGGTCGGCCAAACAGGGAGATGATCTGGTCCATGGTGTGCACGCCCAGACCATAGAACGAGCCGTCCTGCGGCAGGCCGGGCTGAGTTTCCGCGACCGGACGGTAGTAATCGAAGTGGCTTTCGATTTCCACGATATCGCCCAGTTTGCCGCTTTCAATCGCCTTTTTCGCCGTCAGGAAGCAGCTGTCAAAGCGACGGTTCTGATATGGCGTAACGGTCAGGCCTTTACTTTTCGCCAGCGTGAACAGTTCCTTCGCTTCGGCGATAGTCGGGGGTGAACGGCTTTTCTACCAGCACGTTTTTGTCCGCTTCGAGCGCGCGTCTCGCGTAGTCGAAGTGGCTGTCGGCGTGCGTGCAGACGACAACCAGTTTGACCTGCGGGTCGTTAAGCACTTCATCCAGATCGCTGGTGAAATGGATGTGGGAATACTGTGGGGATTGCTCTTCCGGCTTCGCGCGGCGGCGATAGATATGGGCCACGTGCCAGCTGTCTTTACGGTTGAGAACATACGGCAGGTGGTAGCGGGTCGTACTTTTACCAAATCCAATAAATGCGCAATGTAGTGTCATAGCTCAGTCCTTTTGGAAGGTTACTGAGTCTAACCATAACAAAAAAAAAGCCAGCTAGAAGCTGGCTAAAGTAATACTGGAAGCAATGTGAGCAATGTCGTGCTTTCAGGTTCCCGTAGGGGTCTTCCTGAATGCAAAGCAATAATAATCATTCTCATTCGCACTTGTCTACTTTTTTTTGCAAAAAATAGCGGTTGACTCAAATTTTAAAGTCATTGATGTTGAAAGGGACATTTAACTGACTGAGGAACAAGGAATGAGTGAGATAGTGATACGCCACGCTGAATCGAAAGATGCCGAAGCTTTACGCCAGAACTACATGCATCCGGGGGTGTATCACGACACGCTACAGCTACCTCATCCTTCCCTTGAGTACTGGCAAGATCGCCTTATAGCAAAACCCGGGCAAAGACGACTGGTCGCCTGCATTGATGAACAGCTCGTTGGCGATCTGATGCTTCAGGTGGAAGCCAGCCCGCGACGCAGCCATGTGGCAACGTTCGGTATCAGCGTTGCGGCGCACGCTCAAGGGCGCGGCGTCGGGAGCGCGCTCATGCGCGAGATGATCAACCTGTGCGACAACTGGATGCGCATCGAACGTATAGAGTTAACGGTTTTTGCCGATAACCCTGCTGCACTGGCGCTGTACCGGAAGTTTGGCTTTGAAATCGAAGGCACCGGCAGGAAATTTGCCCTGCGCAACGGCGAGTATGTGGATGCGTATTATATGGCGCGGATGAAGTAGTTTGTTGCCCTCACCCTAACCCTCTCCCACAGGGAGAGGGAATGAAACACGTAGGCCGGGTAAGGCGAAGCCGCCACCCGGCAACACATCAATACCCCGCCGACAAATCATCCACCGAACGCGGGTCCGACGCGCCAAACAGCGCCCCGTCCGGCCCCACCATAATGCTCTGGGTGCTGCCCATCGCCTCTTTCACCGCCACCTTTTGACCGCGCTGTTCCAGCAGCTTGATGGTATCCGGGCTAAAGCCCTTCTCGACGCGCAGTTCATCCGGCAGCCACTGGTGATGGAAACGCGGCGCGTTGGTCGCTTCGGCGACGTTCATCCCAAAGTCGATGCTGTTCACCACCATTTGCAGTACGGTGGTGATAATACGGCTGCCGCCAGGGCTGCCGGTCACCAGCCAGGTTTTCCCGTCTTTCACGACAATGGTGGGCGACATGGACGACAGCGGGCGCTTCTTCGGCCCGACGGCATTCGCATCGCCGCCGACCAGCCCGTAGACGTTCGGTACGCCCGGCTTGGCGGAGAAGTCATCCATCTCGTTGTTCAGCAGAATGCCGCTGTTGCCCGCCACAATCCCGGTGCCGAAGGTGGTGTTGAGCGTATAGGTCACCGCCACCGCGTTACCGTCTTTATCCACCACCGAGAAGTGGGTGGTCTGGTTGCTTTCGTACGGCGCCAGCTTGCCAGGGCGGATCTCGCTCGACGGTTTGGCCTTGTTGATGTCGATCTGTTCCGCAATGGATTTGGCATACGCCTTGTTGGTCAGCGCCTGCCACGGCACCTTCACGAAGTCCGGATCGCCGAGATATTCCGAACGGTCGGCGTAGGCGCGTTTTTCCGCTTCCGCCATCACCTGCATGGCGTCCGCGCTGCCGAAGCCGAACTTGTGCATATCGAAGTTTTCAAGAATATTGAGGATCTGCACGATGTGGATCCCGCCGGAGGACGGCGGCGGCATGGAGAAGACCTCGTAGCCGCGATAGGTGCCGCTAATTGGCTCGCGCTCCACCGCCTTGTATTCCGCCAGATCCGCTTTGGTGATGAGCCCGCCGTTCTTCTGCATCTCTTCCGCAATCTGGTCGGCAATCGCCCCTTTGTAGAAGGCGTCCGGACCGTGCTCCGCAATCAGCTCCAGGCTTTTGGCGAGGTTCTTCTGCACCAGCTTGTCGCCCTTCTTCAGCGGCTCACCGTCTTTCCAGAAGATAGCCTTGCTGTTTTCATGATTCGGAATAACTTCGCTGCCGTAGGTCTTGAGATCGTCCGCCAGAGCGTCATTTACCACAAAGCCGTCGCGCGCCAGCTTGATGGCAGGCTGCACCACCTTGTTCAGCGGCAGGGTGCCGTATTTCTCCAGCGCCAGCGAGAAGCCCGCGACGGTACCCGGCGTGCCGGTGGCGAGATGCGAGGTCAGAGATTTTTTGCCGTCAGGGTTACCCTGGTCGTCGAGGAACATATCGCGGGACGCCTGGGAAGGCGCCATCTCGCGGAAGTCGATGGCCGTCGTTTTGCCGTCTTTGGTGCGCAGCATCATAAAGCCGCCGCCGCCCAGGTTACCCGCCTGCGGATGCGTTACCGCCAGCGCATAGCCGACGGCGACCGCTGCATCCACCGCGTTTCCGCCCTGCTTGAGAATATCGACGCCCACTTTTGTTGCCAGCGCATCCACTGACGCCACCATGCCATGGGTTGCCCGCACGGGATGAAAAACATCTTCCTCCACGCCGTAAGAGACCGGAGGCGCCGCTGGCGGGTTGGCCGCCACGCTAAATGTACCGCCAGCCATCAGCGCGGCGATGGCAACCCAGCGCAAAAACGTTGGTTTCATCATTATTGTTCTCCAGGTGAAGGGATCCATATTCCCCGCTTAAGCCTGGTTCACAACTCCTAAAAAATCATCGTCATGGTGAAATCAGGGTAAACTTAAGAGAGACCTCAAAAGGAGGAAATGACAATGAAACGCTTGATGATTCTTGCGGCGCTGATCCCGTTTGCCGCGCTCGCACAGCCACTCAACACCATGAACAATCCCAACCAGCAGGGTTATGTTATCCCGAGCCAGCAGCGTATGCAGACCGAGATGATGAGCCAGCAACAGCAGCAGAAAGGGATGCTTAACCAGCAGCTTAAAACGCAGACCCAAATGCAGCAGCAAAGCCTGCAAAATCAGATGAACGCCAACACCCAGCGCGTGCAGCAGGGGCAGGTGCGCGAGCAGCCGCTGCCGAATAAAAACGGCGGGATGTTAGGGGGGATGACGTCGTCAGGCAGCGGACAGCAGCATATGCTGCCGCCGCAGTCGAATGGCAGTATGCTTAATCCGCAGAACTAAAGTTCGGGCCGATCAGGTCAATTGCATCGGTACAGATGCTGTCCACGCCCCAGCGCAGCAGCTCGGCTGCACGCTGGGGTTTGTTAACGGTGTAGACCAGAATATGCAGACCCGCGTCTTTCAGCATCTTCACCCGCGCCTCATCCAGCAGCCTGTGATTGAGATGGATAGAAACGCACGCTAAGCGCGTCGTCAGCTCGCGCCAGTCCTCGCGCCACTCGTCAAGCAGCAGCCCGCGCGGCAGCTCCGGCACGGCCGCCTGTGCCGCTTCCAGCGCGTCAATTTCAAACGAGGAGAGCAGCGGCGCGGTCATCCCGTCCCACAGCTCGCGCGCGGCGAGGGCAATCACTTTGCCCGTCAGCGGCCCGGTGCCGGTGGTCGGTTTGATTTCGATATTGGCCATCATGCCGTGCTGGCGGCAGCGGTCCGCCACGTCCGCCAGCAGCGGCAGCGGTTCGCCTTTGAATTCGCCGCTGTACCAGCTTCCGGCGTCCACTTTCAGCAGATCGCGCCACGGCAGCTCGCCCGCCACGCCCCAGCCGTTGCTGGTGCGCTCGAGGTTATCGTCGTGCAGCAGAAAAATTTCGCCGTCTTTCGACAGCTTGGCGTCGAACTCGATCATCGTGTGACCGTAGCGCGCGCCAACGTCAATCGCCGCCAGGGTGTTCTCCGGCGCCAGCTTACCGCCGCCCCGGTGGGCGACGACGTGGGGATAAGGCCAGTTGCTCATACTCGTTGTCCTGTTTCACCGTCAAACAGGTGCAGATGGTTTTCCGGCAGGTGCAGCCACAGCGTACTGCCTGCCTTAGGGCGCTCCTGATGTGCCAGGCGCACCACCATTTTTTGCTCGCCCCAGCGCCCGTGCGCCAGGTTATCTGCACCCAACATCTCCAGCGTGTCCATCACCAGCGGCACGCCGCCGTCCGCCTGAGAGGTTAAAGCAATATGCTCCGGGCGGATACCGAGCGTCATCTTACGCCCGGCGTAGCCACGATAGTACCAGTTGATCGGCAATGCCATCCCGCTTTCCAGCTCAAAATGCGTGCCTGTGCTGCTGATACGCCCTTCCAGCAGGTTCATTGCGGGGCTGCCGATAAAGCTCGCCACAAAGCGGGTGGCCGGTTTCTCGTACACCTCCACCGGAGTGCCAATCTGCTCGGCGATGCCTTTGTTCATCACCATCACGCGCTGGGCGAGGGTCATGGCTTCGACCTGATCGTGGGTCACGTACAGAGAGGTGGTTTTCAGACGACGGTGCAGCTGCTGCAGCTCAAGACGCATCTGCACCCGCAGCTTGGCGTCGAGGTTAGAGAGCGGCTCGTCGAACAGGAATACCGCCGGATCGCGCACGATGGCGCGCCCCATCGCCACGCGCTGTCGCTGGCCGCCGGAGAGCTCGCGCGGGCGCCGCTTGAGCAGGCCGTCCAGCTCGAGAATGCGCGCCGCCTCTTTCACCCGCTCGTCGATATGGCCTTTGCCCATGCCGCGGATTTTCAGCCCCCAGGCCATGTTCTCTTCCACGCTCATGTGCGGATAGAGGGCGTAGTTCTGGAACACCATCGCGATGCCGCGGTCTTTGGGTTCCATTTCGGTAACGCGCTGGCGGTCAATCCAGATATCTCCGGACGTCACGCGCTCCAGACCCGCCACCATGCGCAGCAGGGTGGATTTGCCGCAGCCGGACGGGCCGACCATCACGATAAATTCCCCCTCCGCCACGTCGAGCGTCAGCGGCTGAATCACCTGGGTTTTGCCGTCCCAGCTTTTGGTTACTGCCTGAAGTTTTAAACCTGCCATCTTATTTCTCGCTATCGACCAGGCCACGGACAAACGCACGCTGCATGGCTAAAACAATGACTACGGGTGGGATAAGGGTGAGCAGCATTGCCGCCATCACCTGGTTCCAGAGGGTGGTGCCTTCGCCGGTGGCGATCATGCCTTTGATGCCCGCCACGGCGGTGCCGAGGTTGACGTCCTGAATAATCAGCAGCGGCCACAGGTACTGGTTCCAGCCGTAGATAAAGGTGATCACAAACAGCGCCGCAAGGTTGGTTTTCGACAGCGGCAGCACGATGTCGCGGAAGAAGCGCATCGGCGACGCGCCGTCGATGCGCGCCGCTTCAATCAGCTCGTCCGGCAGAGTCATAAAGAACTGACGGAACAGGAAGGTGGCGGTCGCCGAGGCCATCAGCGGCAGGGTTAAGCCCGCATAGCTGTCGAGCATCTTCAGGTTGGCGATCACCTCCACCGTCGGGAAGATACGCACTTCCACCGGCAGCATCAGGGTAATAAAAATCATCCAGAAGAAGAGGTTACGCAGCGGAAAGCGGAACCAGACGATAGCGAAGGCCGAAAGCATCGACACCGTAATTTTGCCGACCGTAATGCCAAACGCCATGATGAAGCTGTTGAGCATCATCAGCCAGAACGGCGCGCTGTTGGCGCCCACGCCCTGGGTCCAGATGGTCTTCATGTTCTCGAAAAGATGCCCGCCTGGGATCAGCGTCATCGGCGTGTCGAACACCGCTTTGGTGTCCAGCGTGGCGGCGACGAACGCCACGTACAGCGGGAAGAGGATGACGATAATCCCTAAAATCAGCATGGTATGGCTGAAAATCGTCAGCCCGCGACGGTTCTCAATCATTGGTAGCGCACCTTACTTTCGACATAGCGGAACTGCACCACCGTGAGGATGATGACGAGGAACATCAGCACGACGGACTGTGCGGCAGAGGCAGAGAGATCCAGACCGGCGAAGCCTTCGCGGTAGATCTTATAGATAAGCGTCGTTGTCGCCTGCACCGGGCCGCCTGCGGTCGCCGCGTCGATCACCGGGAAGGTGTCGAAGAAGGCGTACACGAGGTTAACCACCAGCAGGAAGAAACTCACCGGGGCGATCAGCGGCAGCGACAGTCTGAAGAAACGACGAATGGGCCCTGCGCCGTCGATTGCCGCGGCTTCCACCAGCGAGCGCGGAATGGACTGCAGCGCGGCAAAGAAGAACAGGAAGTTGTAGCTGATCTGCTTCCACACCGAGGCGAACACCACCAGGAACATCGCCTGACCGCTGTTCTGGGCATGGTTCCAGTCGTAGCCCAGTTCGGCCAGGAAATGGGTAATCAATCCGCGCCCCGGGTTAAACAGGAATATCCACAGCACGGCGGCGACGGCGGGAGCCACGGCGTACGGCAGCAGCATCAGGGTCTGATAAATACGGCTGCCGCGCACCACGTAGTCCACCAGCGCGGCGAAAAACAGCGAGGCAACCAGACCGCTGACGGTCACCAGCGCGCTGAACTTCATCGTCGTCCAGAAGGAGTCCAGGTAGTAGCTGTCATGGAACAGCGCGGTGAAGTTGTCCAGGCCCACAAACTGGCTGGACAGCCCAAAGGGATCGACGCTTTGTACCGAGTACCACAGCGCTTCGCCCGCAGGCCAGATAAAGAAAATAACGGTGATGACCAGCTGCGGCGCGACCAGCAGATACGGCAGCCAGCGGGAACGGAACACCGGACGGGATGATGACATTGAGATTTGGTTCCTGAACAATGCCGGGTGGCGGCTACGCCTTACCCGGCCTACATGGGGCACGTCGTAGGCCCGGATCGCTACGCGTCACCGGGCATTTTTTTACGATTTGGTCGACTGCTCAAAGCGGCGCAGCAGCTGATTTCCGCGCTCTACCGCAGAGTCCAGCGCCTGCTGTGGCGTTTTCTTCCCGGTCCACACGCTTTCCAGCTCTTCATCTACGATGGTGCGGATCTGCGGCATGTTGCCCAGACGCAGGCCCTTGGTGAACGGCAACGGCGGCTTGTTCAGCATCTGACGCGTCGCAATGTCCGCCCCTGGGTTCTTGCTGTAGAAGCCCTGCTCGCGGGTCAGGTCGTACGCGGCTTTGGTGATCGGCAGGTAGCCGGTCTTCTGGTGCCACTCGGCGGCGTTTTCAGGCTTGGCCAGGAAGTCGAGGAACTCGGCTACGCCTTTGTAGGTGCCCTTGTCTTTACCCTGCATGACCCACAGGCTCGCCCCGCCGATAATGGCGTTCTGCGGCGCGCCCTTCACGTCAGCGTCATACGGCATCATGCCCACGCCGTAGTTGAATTTGGCGTAGTGACGGATATCCGCCAGCGAGCCGGACGAGGCGGTGGTAATGGCGCAGTCGCCGTTGTAGAACTTCTCGGTGGATTCGTCTTTACGCCCGAAGTAGCTGAAGTCGCCCTTCTTGTTCAGATCGGCAAGCAGCGCGATGTGCTTCACCTGCTCCGGCTTGTTGAACTCCAGTACCGCATCGGTGCCGTCGAAGCCGTTGTTTTTGGTCGCCACCGGCAGGCCGTGCCAGGCGCTGAAGTTTTCAATCTGGATCCAGCCCTGCCAGCCGCTGGCGTAGCCGCACTTCATCCCCGCCGCCTTCAGCTTCGCGGTGTACTCCGCCAGGTCCTGCCAGGTTTTTGGCGGCTGCTCCGGGTCTAAACCGGCTTTTTTGAAGGCGTCTTTGTTGTAGTACAGCACCGGTGTAGAGCTGTTAAACGGCTGGGACAGCAGATGGCCGGTTTTGGAATCCGTGTAGTAACCCGCGACGGTCGGCACGAACTGCGATTCGTCGAAGTTGATGCCCGCGTCTTTGAACACTTCATAGACCGGCTTGATGGCTTTGGAGGCCATCATGGTGGCGGTGCCCACTTCATAAACCTGTAACAGGGCCGGCGCGTTGCCGGTACGGAAGGCGGCGATGCCCGCGCTCAGGCTCTGCTCGTAGTTGCCTTTGTACACCGGCACAATTTTGTAATCCGGGTGGGTGTCGTTGAAACGCTGCGCCAGGGAGTCAACTTCTTTACCCAACTCCCCTTCCATTGAATGCCAGAACGGAATGGTGGTGACAGCCATTGCGTTCGTCGCAAAAGCCAGACCCAGTGCCAGACCCAAAGCTGTGTGTCGTAACGATGTCATTGTCATCTCTCTTATTGTGCCGGATGCGCGATATCACGCGTTTTATGCTCGCGAGGTAACATGACATGCTCGAATTACAGAAAAATAACTGTTTGTTTACAGATAAATGACAGCCAGGCGTCAGGGGGATGATGGTTGTGTGAAGGGGGTTGGGGGTGTGGTTTAGGTGCGGTCTGGTGCCCTCACCCCAGCCCTCTCCCACAGGGAGAGGGAGCAAACACTAAAAAAGGCAACTTGCGTTGCCTTTTGCTTTTACCTCGTGCGGTCTGGTGCCCTCACCCCGCCCCTCTCCCACGGGGAGAGGGAGAAAAGCATGTAGGCCCGGTAAGCGCAGCGCCACCGGGCGATACAGACGGCTCAGCCGCCCAAATACGCGCTCCGCACCGCTTCGTTCGCCAGCAGCGCGTCGCCGGTATCCTCCAGCACCACGCGGCCGTTCTCCAGCACGTAGCCGCGGTCAGCGAGCTTCAGCGCCTGGTTGGCGTTCTGCTCGACGAGGAAGATGGTCATCCCCTCTTTACGCAGCTGCTCAATCGTGTCGAAGATCTGCTGAATGATGATCGGCGCAAGGCCGAGCGACGGCTCGTCCAGCAGCAGCAGGCGCGGCTGGCTCATCAGCGCGCGGCCAATCGCCAGCATCTGCTGCTCACCGCCGGACATGGTGCCCGCACGCTGGATGCGGCGCTCCCACAGGCGCGGGAAGAGTTCATATACCCACTTAATTCGGGTCTGGTATTCATCGCGGTGAGCGAAGAAACCGCCCATCGCCAGGTTCTCTTCCACCGTCATGCGGGAGAAGACGCGGCGCCCTTCCGGAACAATCGCCACCGCCTCGCGCATGATTCTGGCGGTCTGCCAGTCGGTAATGTCTTTACCATCGAACACAATCCGCCCGCTGGTGGCGCGCGGGTCGCCGCACAGGGTGCCGAGCAGCGTGGTTTTGCCCGCGCCGTTGGCGCCAATCAGGGTCACGATTTCACCCTGATTGATGTGCAGGCTGACGTCGTGCAGCGCCTGGATCTTGCCGTAGTGCGCGTTGACCTTGTCGAACGTTAACATCGCTTTTTCCATCTTATGCCTCACCCAGGTATGCGCGGATCACGTCCGGATTGTTGCGGATCTCTTCCGGCGTGCCGTTTGCCAGCGGCGTGCCCTGGTTTACCACGTAGATACGGTCAGAAATGCCCATCACCAGCTTCATGTCGTGCTCAATCAGCAGGATGGTGGTGTCGTGACTATCGCGCAGCTCGGCAATCAGCTCGTCCAGCTCTTTGGTCTCTTTCGGGTTGAGCCCTGCCGCCGGTTCGTCGAGCATCAGGATTTCCGGCTGCGTCACCATGCAGCGCACAATCTCCAGGCGACGCTGGTCGCCGTAGGCCAGGTTGCTCGCCTGACGGTTGGCGTGCTGCAGCAGGCCAATTCGGTCGAGCCAGGTGGCGGCGCGGTCAAGCGCTTCATCCTGCGCGCGGCGGAAGGCCGGGGTTTTCAGCAGGCCGGAGAACAGCCCGGTTTTCAGCTGCTGATGCTGTGCCACCAGCAGGTTCTCAATCACCGTCATTTCGCGGAACAGACGCACGTGCTGGAAGGTACGCACCACGCCCATGCGGGCAATCTGCTGGCCCGGCAGCCCTTCCAGATGCTGGTCGCGCAGCATGATGGTGCCGCCCGTCGGCTTGTAGAAACCGGTCAGACAGTTAAAGACCGTGGTCTTTCCCGCGCCGTTCGGGCCAATCAGGGAGACAATCTCTTTCTTGTGCAGATCCAGATTCACATTGTTGACCGCCAACAGGCCGCCAAAACGCATCATCAGACCGTTAACGGATAATAATGGCTGACTCATGCCTGCTCTCCTTTCGCTTGCCCGTTCTTCAGCTTCAGCTGTGGACGGGTCATCGGGAGCAGACCCTGCGGACGCCAGATCATCATCAGCACCATCAAACCACCCAGCATCAGCATGCTGTATTCGTTAAAGTCGCGCATCAGCTCGCGCGAGACCACCAGCAGGATGGCCGCGAGGATAACGGCGAACTGCGAGCCCATCCCGCCGAGCACCACAATCGCCAGCACGAAGGCGGATTCGGCAAAGGTGAACGATTCCGGGCTGACGAAGCCCTGACGTGCGGCAAACAGCGTTCCGGCGAAACCGGCAAACGCGGCGCTGATGGTGAACGCGGTCAGCTTGATGCGGGTCGGGTTCAGGCCAAGAGAGCGGCAGGCGATCTCATCTTCACGCAGCGCTTCCCACGCGCGGCCCAGCGGCATGCGCAGCAGGCGGTTAATCACGAACAGGGTAATCACCACCAGCAGCAGCGCCACCAGATAGAGCCAAATCACGCGGTCGGACGGGTCATACTTCACGCCAAAGAAGTTGCTGAAGGTATCCCAGCCGCCTTCGCGGGCGGTACGGCTGAACTCCAGGCCGAAGAAGGTCGGTTTCGGGATCTGGCTGATGCCGTTCGGGCCGCCGGTCACTTCGGTGTTGTTAAGCAGCAGGATACGGACGATTTCGCCGAAGCCTAAGGTCACAATCGCCAGGTAGTCACCGCGCAGGCGCAGCACCGGGAAGCCAAGCAGGAAGCCCGCCGCGGCAGAAACCAGCCCCGCCAGCGGCAGGCAGGTCCAGAAGCCGAGACCGTAATAGTGGTTCAGCAGCGCGAAGGTGTAGGCACCGATGGCGTAGAAGCCACCGTAGCCCAGCACCAGCAGGCCAGAGAGCCCCACCACCACGTTCAGACCGAGGCCGAGAATCACGTAGATCATGGTCAGAGTGGCGATATCCACGGTGCCGCGAGACACCACAAACGGCCACGCCACGGCGGCCACCAGCAGCGCCACGAGGAACAGCTTCTGCTTAACGGTAGAGCCGTCGATTGCCGGCAGGACGAATTTCGGCCCGGAGACGTTTTTCAGCGTTTTCTGGAACAGCGGACGCAGCAGCTGGAACAGGAACACCACGGCCGTGCCGATAAACACCCACTGCCAGCGGATGTCGGGGGCGGTATCCACCACCAGTTTCGTGCCGTCCAGACCTAACTGGACGCCCATAAAGACGCCCGCCAGCACGAAGAACATGGCGGCAGAGAGCAGCGCCATTGCAAAATGCATCGGTTTCATACTTTCTCTACCTCCGGACGGCCCAGAATACCGGTAGGCATCACCAGCAGAACCAGAATCAGCAGGGCAAACGACACCACGTCTTTATATTCCGTGCTCAGGTACGCCGAGGAGAGCGCTTCCGCCACGCCCAGGATCAGGCCGCCGATCATCGCGCCCGGAATACTGCCGATACCGCCCAGAACCGCCGCGGTGAAGGCTTTCATCCCGGCCATAAAGCCGATGTACGGGTTGATCACGCCGTAGAACTGGCCGAGCAGGACACCCGCCACCGCCGCCATCGCTGCGCCAATCACGAAGGTCAGGGCAATCACGCGGTCGGTGTTGATGCCGAGGAGACTCGCCATCTTCAGGTCTTCTGCGCAGGCGCGGCAGGCGCGTCCCATACGCGAGTAGCGGATGAACAGCGTCAGGGCGAGCATCGCAATAAAGGTCACGACCCAGATAACCAGCTGCATGGTGGTGATAGTGGCCGCGAAGTTTTCGCTGGCCCCCACAATCCACTGGCCGTTAAACAGGCTTGGCAGCGCCACGTCGCGCGAGCCTTCGGTCAGGCTGACGTAGTTTTGCAGGAAGATCGACATCCCGATCGCGGAAATCAGCGCAATCAGACGCTTGGAGCTGCGCACCGGCCGGTAGGCCACGCGCTCAATGCTCCAGCCGTAGGCGCTGGCTATCACAATCGCGCCGACAAACCCGGCGGCGACCAGCAGCCAGCTGCTGTCGATGCCCATCATCATCAGGGCGGCGATAATCATGAAGGAGACGTAGCTACCGATCATGTACACCTCGCCGTGGGCGAAGTTGATCATGCCGATAATGCCGTAAACCATCGTATAGCCGATGGCGATCAGCGCGTAGGTGCTTCCCAGCGTAACGCCGTTAAACATCTGCTGCAGGAAATAGAGAAACTGCTCGGACATATGCAAACCTTTTTATACCCGCCCGTCATGCCGGGCGGTGGGATAATTATTTGGCGGCCGAGGACGAACCGTCGGCGTGCCACTTAAAGACACCAAACTCAAATCCCTTCAGATCGCCTTTCTCATCCCAGTTCAGCGGCCCAATCACGGTGTTCGCCCCGTGTGCTTTTAAATCTTTCACCAGATCCAGCGGCTCTTTGCTGCCGGAGCGATCCAGCGCGGTGGCCAGAGACTGTACGGCCGCATAGGTGATCCAGACGTACGGACCGCTCGGATCTTTCTTCTGCGCCTTGAGCGCATCCACAATAGCCTTGTTGGCCGGATCCTGGTCATAGCGTTTTGGCATCGTCACCAGCATGCCTTCAGCAGAATCCCCCGCGATGTTTGACAGGGAGGCATTGCCCACGCCCTCTGGCCCCATAAACTGGGTTTTCAGGCCGGTGGCGCGCGCCTGACGCAGCATCTGGCCCATCTCCGGGTAGTAGCCGCCGTAGTAAACGAAGTCGATGTTCTCTTTTTGCAGACGGGCGATCAGCGCGGAGAAGTCTTTCTCGCCTGCGGTAATGCCGTCGAAGAAGACGATGTCCGCGCCGCCTTTTTTCAGGCCGTCCTGTACGGAGCGCGCCAGACCTTCGCCGTACTGCTGTTTGTCGTGAATAATGGCAATGCGCTGTGGCTTAACGGTCTCGAGGATGTATTTGGCGGCGGTGGGGCCCTGCGAGGAGTCCAGACCGGCGGTACGCATGATGTGCTGATAGCCGCGCTGGGTCAGTTCCGGATTCGTTGCGCCTGGGGTGATCATCAGGATGCCTTCGTCTTCGTAGATATCAGACGCGGGCTGGGTGGAGGATGAACACAGGTGGCCGATCACATACTGGATACCGTCGTTGACGATTTTGTTGGCGACCGCGACGGCCTGTTTTGGATCGCAGGCGTCGTCATATTCCACGCCCACCAGCTTGTCGCCCTTGATGCCGCCCTTGGCGTTGATGTCTTTAATGGCCTGGCGCGCGCCGTTGAACTCCATGTCACCCCACTGGGCAACAGGGCCGGACATCGCACCCACGACCGCAACTTTAATGTCCTCCGCCATAGCGGCATGCGAGATCGACAGTGCGACCATCCCCGCGATTAACGTCTTCGCGTTCCTTTTCATCTCTGAATCCCCATTCGTGATGTCGTGTTTATATTTTGTTTTATTATGGTTAAAAAGCATTCTGTACTTTTAATGAACAACGCTATTTTTACCAGTGCCTTTAATGGTTTAGCGCAGGTTTTTGTCAAAAACCAGACTAAAATCTCTATTTTTCAGGCGATTAAGCAAAGATAATATTCTGAAATCAGGCAGAGATAAACAAATAAAAGTGCAGTTTGCAGCATAAAATAACGGTACAAAGCGCCGAATAAATCACTACCCTTCAGGTTAAAATTCTGCTTATTTTTCGATCCATGTGTTTTCAAACTGCCCATCGCGTTGCCAAAAAACTAATCACCTGGTTAATGAGAATAAAAAGAGGAAGCCGCTGAGTGAATAAATTGAGTACACTGCCCCTACTCAATCTGATTTGGACAAGTAGCTAATGAAACTGACTATCGTGCGTCTGGTGACCTTTAGCGACCAGGATCATATCGACCTGGGCAAGATCTGGCCGGAATATTCCCCTTCGTCTCTGCGCGTTGATGAGACCCACCGTATTTATGCCGCGCGTTTTAACGAGCGCCTGCTGGCTGCGGTACGCGTCACCCTGAGCGGTACAGAAGGGGCGCTGGACTCGCTGCGCGTACGTGACGTCACCCGTCGTCGCGGTGTGGGACAGTATTTAATTGAAGAAGTGATCCGTGAAAACCCGAGCGTGACCTCATGGTGGATGGCCGATGTGGGCGTGGAAGACCGCGGCGTGATGGCGGCGTTTATGCAGGCGTTAGGGTTTACGGCACAGGAGAGCGGGTGGGAGAAGCGCCAGGATTGATTTGTGCGGCCTGATGCGTGCGGTGCGGCCTGATGCCCTCACCCCGGCCCTCTCCCACGGGGAGAGGGAGAACACATTAAAAAAGGCAACTTACGTTGCCTTTTTGCTTTTATTTGGCGTCTGTCGCCGTGCCGTTAGCATGCCAGTCAAACACGCCGAACTCGAAGCCCTTCAGGTCGCCCTTCGCATCCCAGGAAAGTGGCCCCATGACGGTCTCGACGGTATTCGCTTTCAACCAGGTGGCAATCTCAGCCGGGTCGGCTGACTGGTTCAGGCCCGCCTGCAGAGACTGCAGCGCCGCGTAGGTGGTCCAGACGAACGCGCCGCTTGGATCCTGTTTCTTCGCCTTGATGGCATCCACGATAGGTTTGTTCGCAGGGACCTGGTCGTAGTTCTTCGGCTTGGTCACCAGCAGGCCTTCCGCTGATTCACCCGCAATGTTAGACAGGGACACGTTCGCCACGCCTTCCGGGCCCATAAACTGGGTTTTCAGGCCCGCAGCGCGCGCCTGGCGCAGGATCTGGCCCATTTCCGGGTGGTAGCCACCGTAGTAAACGAAATCAATATTCTCTTTCTTCAGACGCGCCACCAGGGTGGAGAAGTCTTTCTCACCGGCGGTGATCCCGTCGAAGAACACCACGTCAGCATTGGCTTTCTTGAGGTTGTCCTGCACTGAACGCGCCAGACCTTCACCGTACTGCTGCTTGTCGTGAACGATAGCGATGCGCTTCGGTTTCACTTTTTCAACGATGTATTTCGCTGCGGTTGGGCCCTGGTCAGAGTCCAGGCCGGTGGTGCGCAGGGTCAGCTTGTAGCCGCGCGCGGTCAGCTCTGGTGCGGTCGCCGCCGGGGTGATCATCAGAATACCTTCGTCTTCGTAAATGTCAGACGCTGGCTGAGTAGAGGAAGAGCACAGGTGACCGATAACGTATTTGATCCCGTCGTTCACCACTTTGTTCGCGACCGCGACCGCTTGTTTCGGGTCACAGGCATCATCATATTTTACGATCTGCAGTTTTTCGCCTTTAATACCGCCCTTAGCATTAATGTCTGCAACCGCCTGCTCAGCGCCGGTAAATTCCTGGTCGCCGTACTGTGCTACCGGACCGGACATTGCGCCAACAACAGCCACCTTGATGTCTGCCTGTGCCATGGTGCTGAATGCCAACGCGATACATCCTGCCAGTAACGCTTTACCCTTCATGTTCATCCTGAGATTCCCCATTATTATGGTTATTACGATTGTTGTGATGTTGTTGTGCAGCGCTTTATGTCATTTATAGGTGTGCTGTCCGCGCTTTTTCAGCATACTCTGCTAAAACATACCCGATTTTTATGATTTTGGAATAGCTAATTTGAAATGAATATATGCCAGGCCCGGCTGGGATTTTCGCCGGGCATGTGGCTTTAACGTGTCAGCGACGCGGAGATAATGTCCAGCGCTTTACGGAACTGCGCTTCAGGGATAGTCAGCGGATAGAGGAAGCGAATGACGTTGCCGTAGACGCCGCAGCTCAGAAGAAGCAGCCCTTCCTGCAACGCGCGATCCTGGACCTGGCGGGTAAATTCCGGCGAAGGCTGACCCGTTTGCGGGTCGTTAAACTCCACGGCCACCATCGAGCCCTGCGCGCGAATGTCAGCGATATACGGGCAGTGTTCCTTCGCCTTGTTCAGCACTTCCACCAGGTGATGGCCAAGATGCGCCGAGCGCGTGCAGAGATCCTCTTCATCAATCACGTCGAGCACGGCATGCGCCGCCGCAATCGCCAGCGGGTTTCCGGCGTAGGTACCGCCCAGCCCGCCCGGCGCGGGTGCGTCCATCACCTCCGCACGGCCCGACACCGCAGAAAGCGGCATTCCGCCCGCCAGGCTTTTCGCCATGGTGATCAGATCGGGCTTCACGCAGTGGTGTTCCATCGAGAACAGCTTGCCGGTACGGGCAAAGCCGCTTTGTACCTCGTCGGCAATCAGCAAAATACCGTGGGTGTCGCACAGGGCGCGCAGCGCCTGCATAAAATCAGCTGGCGCAATGTTGAAACCGCCCTCTCCCTGAACCGGTTCGAGAATAATGGCCGCGACCTGGTCGGGGGCGATGTCCGCTTTAAAGATGCGTTCCAGGCTTTTCAACGCTTCCGCCGTGCTGACGCCGTGCAGTTCATTCGGATACTGCGCGTGATACACCGATCCGGGGAACGGGCCAAAGCCGAGCTTGTACGGCGCAACTTTGCCGGTCAGCGCCATGGTCATAAAGGTGCGCCCGTGGAACGCGCCGCCAAAGGTAATAAGGCCGGGACGTTTGGTGTACGCCCGGGCAATTTTGACCGCGTTTTCGACCGCCTCAGCTCCCGTGGAGAAGAACGCCGTTTTAGCCGGACCGTCAACGGGCACGCGCTGGTTGATGCGCTCTGCAAGCGCGACATAGCTTTCGTACGGCACGATCTGGTACGCCGTATGGGTAAACGCATGGAGTTGCTTTTCAATGGCGGAAATGACTTTTGGATGGCGATGGCCGGTATTCAGCACCGCGATCCCGGCGGCGAAGTCGATGTACTCGTTGCCTTCCACGTCCCACACCGTGGCGTTTTCAGCTTTATCGGCATAGAAGTTACACATCACGCCGATGCCGCGCGGCGTCGCCTGTAAACGCCGGTCGTTCAGTTCGTTATTTTTCACCCTGTCCCCCTGAGAAAGTCGCCTGCTTAGCGCATCAGTAAGTGTTTGCCAGGGGGAGGGAATTCGCCAGAGCGGGCGCTAAAAAAACAAAACCCCCGAATTTGCATTCGAGGGTTCTCGGTGTACTTCGCGGAAATTACGCTTCGATAGCGGCGCGAAGTTTTTTCATGGCGTTCTTTTCAAGCTGACGGACACGTTCCGCAGAAACGCCGTAGCGGTCGGCCAGCTCCTGCAGCGTGGACTTGTTGTCTTCGTCCAGCCAGCGGGCGCGGATAATATCCTGGCTACGTTCGTCGAGGCCTTCCATCGCATGGGTCAGCTTGTTCGCGGCCTGATCTTCCCAGTTATCCTCTTCGATGCCATCAGCAAAGTTAGAGGTTTTATCCTGCAGATACAGAACCGGTGCCATCGGCTGGCTGTCAGATGCGTCGTCGTCGGAGGACATATCAAAGGTCATGTCCTGCGCGGCCATACGGGATTCCATCTCACGCACGTCTTTGCTGGTTACGCCCAGCTCGCGCGCCACCATTTCCACTTCATCCTGGTTGAACCAGCCCAGACGCTGCTTGGTTTTACGCAGGTTAAAGAACAGCTTGCGCTGCGCTTTTGTCGTGGCGACTTTCACGATACGCCAGTTGCGCAGTACGTATTCGTGAATTTCTGCTTTGATCC
This sequence comes from Enterobacter sp. 120016, assembly GCF_018383635.1. Classification (NCBI taxonomy): domain Bacteria; kingdom Pseudomonadati; phylum Pseudomonadota; class Gammaproteobacteria; order Enterobacterales; family Enterobacteriaceae; genus Enterobacter; species Enterobacter sp. 120016. The sequence goes on from NZ_JAHAWC010000012.1 coordinate 97,985, forward strand.
AGTGCACGGCGAAGGAGACCAGTCGTACACCCACTTCCGGGTTGAAGCGACGTACAGCCTTCATCAGACCGATGTTACCTTCCTGAATCAAGTCCGCCTGCGGCAGGCCGTAGCCCGCATAATTACGAGCAACGTGAACAACAAAGCGCAGGTGAGACAGGATCAGCGTCTTAGCTGCTTCCAGATCGCCCTGGTAATGCAGCTTTTCAGCAAGCTCCTTTTCTTCCTCGGCCGTTAACATCGGCCAGGTGTTCGCAGCCCGGATATAAGATTCCAGGTTACCAACAGGGGCTAAAGCTAAAGTTTGCATTTCTTTGGTCATTCATTCCTCTCAATGTTTCTTCTGGTCCAGGTCGTCCCCGTCAGGCAACAACCATGCCAAAGCGTTTGAGCAACGAGATTAGCATTCACTCTTTTATCAGACAGTGATTTTATCCACAAGTTCCAGGTGCAACGGTGAATAAATTACGCACAAAATGTGACATGGAAATGATAACAGGGGGAGCGACAACAGGGACGCTTTCCCTGCAGAGCGAACATCTCGGTGCAGGGAAAGATTATATCACGCTTTTATTAGTCGGGAGTAAAGTGACGTAAATGTTGAACGGTTGCCAGCCAGGCTGCCACCCACCCAATCATCGAGCAAACCAGCAGCAGTAACAGGCACTCATCGAACCCTAAGCCGCTGATATCAAACTTCGTTCCGAAAACCTGCGCCACTTCAGTCACGGCAGACGAAAGCCGCATCACCAAAATTTCTGACAATATCAGTGAAAGAAATGCGCCGGAAAAACCGAGCAATGCGCCGCCGTAAAGGAACGGTCGGAGGATGAAGCCATCCGTCGCACCAATCAGTTTCTGCACGTTGATGGTATCGCGACGGGCAAAGATGCTCAGGCGTACGCTGTTACCAATGACGAGGAAGACCGCCGCCACCATCAGCACGCCAATCATCGCAGCGACGCGTCCTACCAGCCCGGTAAGGGCAGCAAGGCGCGCGAACCAGCTGTCGTCCATGCGCACTTCATCAATGCCCTTAATGCGCGTGATGCGATCGCGCAGGGTGTTAAGCGAATCGGTCCCCTGGAAATCCAGCTTCGGGATCACCACCGCCACGGCGGGCAGCGGGTTCTCTTCGAGCATATCCAGCGCGCCGCCAAAGCCAGACCAGTTACGGAATTCGCCCAGCGCGTCTTCACGTGAGAGATAGTTGACCTTCTCCACGCCCTGCTCGGCCTGGATTTGCCCAACCACCTGCGCCGCGGCGTTATCGTCGAGCGCTTTATCCATATAGACCGTGATCTGCGGCGACGGATAATACTGCGAAGCCGCCTGGTTGACGTTTTTATAGACCATATAGCAGACGCTTGGCAGCGTCAGGGAGATGGCAATCACCATCACCGTCAGGAACGTCGCCAGCGGTTTGCTTTTCAGGTCCTGCAGCGCGCCGTGGAAGGCGTAGCGTACCTGCTCGTTAAACACGTTGGTTTTACGGGAGGCCGGTTTTGGCGCGGCCTTCTGGCGCTTCGGCGCATTACGATTGCCGTCACCACCGCCCTGCGGCTTACGGAAACGGTCAAACCGGTTCCCGAACTGCCGAATCTGGTTCATTGCATCACGCTTGTTCACCGTGGCCTCCGTGCAAATGCCCGTCGCTCAGGGTCAGCATGCGGTACGAACGACGGGAAATGAGCCCGATGTCGTGCGTCGCCATCAATACCGTGACCCCTACGCGGTTGAATTCCTCAAACAGACGCAAAATCCCTTCGGACAGGGCATCGTCCAGGTTACCGGTTGGTTCATCCGCCAGCAGTACGGCAGGCTTGTTCACCACCGCACGGGCGATGCCCACGCGCTGCTGTTCACCGCCGGAAAGCTGGATCGGGAAATTCTTCGCTTTGTCCAGCAGCCCGACCTTATCCAGCGCCGCAGAGACGCGACGGCGGATATCGTCATAGCTGGCGCCGGCAATAATCAGCGGAATGGCCACGTTATCGAAAACGGTGCGATCCATCAGCAGGTGGTGATCCTGGAAAATCATGCCGATCTGACGACGCAGGAACGGCACTTCGCGGTTTTTCAGGCGGCTGATCTCATGGCCGCCGAAAAAGATTTTCCCGGCGCTTGGCCGCTCGATCCCACAGATAAGCTTGAGCAGGGTACTTTTCCCCGCGCCGGAATGGCCGGTCAGGAATGCCATCTCGCCCGGCTGCAGGTGGAATGTCACCCCCTGCAGCGCTTGTCTCCCACCGAGATAGGCCTTGCTGACGTGTTCAAAGCGAATCATTGTTAGTCCTCTCGGGCAAATAATGCCTCAATAAAGTCGTCCGCTTTAAACGGACGCAAATCCTCAATACGCTCGCCCACACCGATGTAGCGGATAGGAATGCCGAACTGATCGGCCACGGAGAAGATCACCCCGCCTTTCGCGGTGCCGTCCAGTTTGGTCAGTGCGATCCCCGTCAGTCCTACCGCTTCATTGAACAGCTTCGCCTGACTGATGGCGTTCTGTCCGGTGCTGGCATCAATGGTCAGCATAATTTCATGCGGTGCGTCTTCGTCCAGCTTCTTCATGACGCGAACGATTTTCTTCAACTCTTCCATCAGGTGCGATTTGTTCTGCAAACGCCCTGCGGTATCGGCAATCAGCACGTCCACGTTGCGCGCCTTCGCCGCCTGGATGGCGTCAAAGATCACGGACGCGGAATCCGCGCCGGTATGCTGGGCAATCACCGGAATGTTGTTGCGCTGGCCCCAGACCTGCAGCTGCTCAACCGCTGCCGCACGGAAGGTATCGCCCGCCGCCAGCATCACCGATTTGCCCTGCTGCTCGAACTGACGCGCCAGCTTGCCGATGGTGGTGGTTTTACCCACGCCGTTCACGCCAACCATCAGAATAACAAATGGCGTTTTGCCTTCAATATTAAGCGGTTCGTCAACTTTTGCGAGAATTTCGCCCATCTCGTCCTTCAGCAGACCGTACAGCGCCTCGGCGTCGCGCAGCTGTTTGCGGCTCGCACCTTCGGTCAGGTTGGCGATGATCTTACGGGTGGTTTCCACCCCGACGTCCGCAATCAGCAGCTGTTCTTCCAGCTCTTCAAACAGATCGTCGTCGATCTTCTTGCCGCGGAACAGACTGATAAATCCGGAACCTAAGTTTTCTTTGGTTTTGAGCAGGCTGCGCTTCAGGCGTGCGAAGAAACCTTCTTTGGTCGGTTTTTCCTGCTCCTGAACGATCTCTTCTTCCGGTTCTTCCTCCACCGGCACGACGATGACCGCTTCTTCAGCCGCTTCCGCCGCCAGCGCCTGGGCTTCCAGCTCTTCGTCGGTCAGTTCAGGCTCGAGTGCCGCCTCTTCTTCCACCGCCTCAACAATTTCAACGGTTTCCGCTTCGGCCTGCCACTCTTCGGCAGACACCTCTTCGACTTTCACCTCTTCCGGCAGCGGCAGCTCTTCGTGCTCGATTACGGCCTGCGGCGCTTCGGCAACGGTCTCAATGACAACCGGCTCTGGCTTCTCGCTCTCCTGAACCTGTTCAGTGACCTCAACCACCTCTTCTGCAAAGGATTCAATCTCTTCTTTGCTGTGCGCCGTTTCTTCCGCTTCGACTACCGCGGCGGTTTCTACAGGCGTTTCAGGCTGCGACTGCTCTTCAACGGCTTGTTGCTCTTCGGTTTTCTGTTCTGTTTCTTGCTCTTTTTCACCGAAGCCCAGCCAGGAAAAGAAGCCACGTTTTTTTTGTTTTGCCATCTGCGACTACACTCCTCGCGGCGCTATATACATGGAAGCTAAAAAAATGATGAAATAGTCTAACACTTTACTTAATTGACATCACCGCCCGCAATCGCAGGCCAATTGTTAACAGAGCTTTCCTGAGATGAAGAAACCCAACCGCGCCCCGGCCGGTCAAATTCGTATTATCGGCGGTCAGTGGCGAGGCCGGAAATTACCGGTGCCGGACAGCCCCGGTTTACGCCCTACTACCGACCGCGTGCGCGAGACGCTGTTTAACTGGCTGGCCCCGTCAATGGTAGACGCCCACTGCCTGGACTGCTTCGCCGGAAGCGGCGCGCTCGGGCTGGAAGCGCTGTCGCGCTATGCCGCCAGCGCCACGCTGCTGGAGATGGAGCGCGGCGTGGCGCAGACGCTGCAGCAAAATCTGGCGACGCTGAAGGCGGGCAACGCCAAAGTCGTGAACACTAACACGCTGAGTTTTCTTGCGCAGAAAGGCACGCCACATAACGTGGTATTTGTCGACCCGCCGTTCCGCAAGGGGCTGCTGGAAGAGACGCTATCCCTGCTGGAGCAAAATGGCTGGCTGGCGGATGACGCGCTAATTTACGTTGAAAGCGAAGTGGAAAACGGTTTGCCGCCGGTTCCCACTCACTGGGATCTGCACCGTGAAAAAGTCGCGGGTCAGGTTGCTTATCGTCTGTATCACCGTCAGGCACAAGGAGGATCCAATGCCGGTACTGATTAACCTGGGACGTTTGCTGATGCTGGGCGTCTGGGCGTTCTTGATTCTGAATCTGGTGCACCCGTTCCCGCGCCCGATGAACATTTTCGTTAACGTGGCGCTGATTTTCACGTCGTTTATGCACGCCCTGCAGATGGTGATGCTGAAAAACGGCCTGCCGAAAGACGGCCCGCAGATGACGGGCTGGCAGCAGCTGCGCGTGTTTATTTTCGGCGTGTTTGAGCTGCTGGTGTGGATGAAAAAGTTTAAGGCGCAGGTGAAGAAGTAAGGTGCGGCCTGATGCCCTCACCCTAACCCTCTCCCCGTGGGAGAGGGGACTGTTCGTGCATTATTCCGTCCTGAACCCCTCAAACCGCGACCCTTTGTAGCTCAACGTCCCTTTCTCCCCCACCGTCAGCTGATGATACTGCTGCGCCTCCAGGCGGAAGGTCATCTCCAGGCCGCCCGTTTCCGGCTTAAAGCTCGCTTCATAGCGCATGCTGGTTCCCGCAGGCGTCACCTGCTGCTGGCGCGAGCGGCGGTCGTTGAGGGGTTTCTCACGCTTGTTCATCACCACCACGCGCTTTTGTATCAGCGGCGCGGCATCGTTATCCGCCTTCTCGCGGCGCTGCTGAACGAAACGGAACGAGGCGGCAATAACGATAATCGCCACCACGATAATGAAAAAAAGCGGCATCTTGCTCATTCTAAAATCCCATAAGATTATGCGGAATTCAGGATACATTGCCTGTACCGCCATTGCCAAACGCCCGCCCGCGTCACTACACTGGATCAGAAACTGATTATTCAGACTTAACAGATACAGGGAGTTAATATGCTTTGGTCATTTATCGCTGTCTGTTTTTCCGCATGGCTTTATGTCGATGCGTCGTACCGCGGTCCCGCCTGGCAGCGCTGGTTGTTTAAACCGGTCACGCTGTTGCTCCTGCTGCTGCTGGCCTGGCAAGCGCCGATGTTTAACGCCGTCAGCTATCTGGTGCTCGCCGGGCTGTGTGCGTCCCTGATAGGCGATGCGCTGACCCTGCTCCCCCGCCAGCGTCTGCTCTATGCCGTGGGCGCGTTCTTCCTGTCGCATCTGCTCTATACCATCTACTTTGCCAGCCAGATGACGCTCTCCTTCTTCTGGCCGCTGCCGCTGGTGCTGCTGGTGATTGGCGCACTGCTGATTGCGGTGATCTGGTCACGTCTGGAAGAGATGCGTTTGCCGGTCTGTACCTTTATCGCCATGACGCTGGTGATGGTGTGGCTGGCGGGCGAGCTGTGGTTCTTCCGCCCGACCGCTCCGGCGATGTCCGCGTTCTTCGGTGCCGCGCTGCTGCTGATCGGGAATGTCGTCTGGCTGGGCAGCCACTATCGCCGCCGCTTCCGGGCGGATAACGCGATTGCCGCCGCCTGCTACTTTGCCGGGCATTTCCTGATTGTGCGTTCGCTGTATATCTAAATAGCGCTTGACTCTGGAGTCGACTCCAGAGTGTATGCTGCGGTTAATGAGAAAATTATCATTGCCGGAGACTGCCATGTCGACTCCAGAAATACCTAAAAAAGTACCTCAATTCTCGGCACTTAAGCTCAGCCCGGCTCCGTCGAAAGACGACTGCTGCTGCGAAGGCGTGTGCGAAACGCCAACTCAACCCCTTCCTGAAAGCGGCAACCGCTTCAGCTGGGTCGTCAACGGCATGGACTGCGCGGCCTGCGCGCGCAAAGTGGAAAACGCGGTGATGCAGGTACCGGGCGTGAGTCACGTTCAGGTACTGTTCGCCACCGAAAAGCTGCTGGTTAGCGCCGATAACGACATCAGCAAGCAGGTTGAAGCCGCCGTCAGCAAGGCGGGTTATACCCTGCGTAGCGAAACGGCGCCCGTTGAAAAAGCCTCTTCCCTGAAAGAAAACCTGCCGCTCATTACCATCATCATCATGATGGCCCTGAGCTGGGGGCTGGAACAGATTAACCATCCGTTCGGCAATCTGGCGTTTATCGCCACCACGCTGGTCGGGCTGTTCCCGATTGCCCGTCAGGCGCTGCGCCTGATGAAAAGCGGCAGCTGGTTTGCCATCGAAACGCTGATGAGCGTGGCGGCAATCGGCGCGCTGTTCATTGGCGCGACGGCGGAAGCGGCGATGGTGCTGCTGCTGTTCTTAATCGGCGAACGTCTTGAGGGCTGGGCGGCGAGCCGGGCGCGTAAAGGGGTCAGCGCGCTGATGGCGCTGAAGCCGGAAACCGCCACTCGCGTAATAAACGGCACGCGTGAAACGGTCGCCATCACTACGCTGCGCCCGGGCGACGTGATTGAAGTGGCCGCAGGGGGGCGTCTGCCTGCCGACGGCGCGCTGCTTACCGCCACCGCGAGCTTTGATGAAAGCGCCCTGACCGGGGAATCCCTTCCGGTAGAGCGTGCCGCAGGTGAAAAAGTGCCTGCTGGCGCCACCAGCGTCGACCGTCTGGTGCAGCTCACCGTGCTTTCCGAGCCGGGCGACAGTGCCATCGACCGCATCCTGAAGCTAATTGAAGAGGCAGAGGAGCGCCGCGCGCCGGTCGAACGCTTTATCGATCGCTTCAGCCGGATTTATACCCCTGCCATCATGCTGGTTGCCCTGCTGGTCACCGTCGTCCCGCCGCTGTTCTTTGGCGCGCCGTGGGAGGGCTGGATTTATAAAGGGCTGACGCTGCTGCTGATTGGCTGCCCGTGCGCGCTGGTGATCTCCACCCCGGCGGCGATTACCTCCGGGCTGGCGGCTGCGGCACGTCGCGGGGCGCTGATTAAGGGCGGCGCGGCGCTGGAGCAGCTGAGCCAGGTCCAGCATATCGCCTTCGATAAAACCGGTACGTTAACCGTCGGCAAGCCGCAGGTGACCGGCGTGTATCCGCAGGAAATCAGTGAAGATGAGCTGCTTACGCTGGCCGCCGCCGTTGAGCAGGGGTCCACTCACCCGCTGGCGCAGGCGATTGTGCGTGAAGCGCAGTCACGCGGGCTGAACATCCCCCCGGCAACCGCCCAACGGGCGCTGGTCGGGTCAGGGATTGAGGCCACCGTTGACGATAAAAAGGTGCTGATTGTCGCGGCGGGCAAGTCTTCTCATCCAGAGGTTGAGGCGTTAGAACAGACCGGACAAACCGTCGTGGTCGTCCTGCAGGACGGCGTCACGAAAGGGATGCTGGCGCTGCGCGATACCCTGCGCGATGACGCAAAAGAAGCCGTGGCGGCGCTGCATCAGCTAGGCGTGCAGGGCGTTATACTCACCGGTGATAACCCTCGCGCGGCGGCAGCGATTGCGGGTGAGCTGGGGCTGGAGTTTAAAGCTGGATTATTGCCCGCGGATAAGGTCAGCGCGGTAACGGAGCTGAACGCTCACGCGCCGCTGGCGATGGTCGGTGACGGGATTAACGATGCCCCGGCGATGAAAGCGTCCACCATTGGTATTGCGATGGGCAGCGGCACCGACGTGGCGCTGGAAACGGCCGACGCGGCATTGACGCACAACCGCCTGACCGGGCTGGCGCAGATGATTAGCCTGGCGCGGGCGACGCGGGCCAATATCCGTCAGAACATCGGTATCGCGCTCGGGCTGAAAGGGGTTTTCCTGGTGACGACCCTGCTCGGCATGACCGGATTGTGGCTGGCGGTGCTGGCGGATACCGGAGCAACGGTGCTGGTGACGGCGAACGCGCTTCGGCTGCTGCGTCGCCGGTAAAAAAACGCCCGGTGGCGCTGACGCTTACCGGGCCTACTATATCCTGCTAAATCGTAGGCCGGGTAAGGCGAAGCCGCCACCCGGCTTTTTTTATAAGAAATAGCTCATCGCCAGGCCTAAAAACAGCACCAGACCGACGTAGTTGTTGTTCATAAACGCTTTAAAGCAGGCGTCGCGCTCACGCTTCGCAATCAGCTTTTGCTGGTACGCAAACAGCAGTCCCGCCACCAGCACGGACCAATAAAACTCCCAGTTCAGCCCGTTCAGGCGACCGATAGCGACCATCAGCGCCAGTACCGCGACCTGCAGGATACCGATAATCAGCTTGTCCTGACGACCAAAGAGGATGGCGGTTGATTTGATGCCAATTTTCAGGTCATCGTCGCGGTCTACCATCGCGTATTGCGTGTCATACGCCACCGCCCAGAGAATGTTCGCCAGGAACATCAGCCAGCAGCTGAGCGGTAAGGACTCACTAACCGCCGCAAACGCCATCGGAATCGACCAGCCAAACGCCGCGCCCAGCACCACCTGAGGCAGGTGGGTATAGCGCTTCATAAACGGATACACCCAGGCCAACGCCAGCGCCGCTACGGAAAGCAGAATGGTCATGGTGTTGAGGGTTAACACCAGCAGGAAAGAGAGCAGCACCAGAACAATGAACAGCACGCGGGCTTCTTTCCCGGTGACCTGTCCGCTGGGTAACGGACGACCGGCAGTACGCTTAACATGGCCGTCGAATTTACGGTCGGCATAGTCATTCACCACGCAGCCCGCCGCGCGCATCAGCCAGACGCCGGCAACGAATACGCCCAGGATCCACAGCGGCGGTACGCCCGGTGTGGCAAGCCACAGTGCCCACAGGGTTGGCCACAATAGCAGTAACGCGCCAATCGGTTTATCGGTACGCATTAAGCGGTGATACGCCAACAGCTTATTCTGCGTCAGGCTCCACTCCATTTTTTCTTCCTCTTAGTACAACGGTGATGCCGGTAAAAAAAGCTCCGTCAGAATTAACGGCTTACCGCTCAGGCGAAGGCGGGAACGACGCCCCCAGAGTTCGGCATCACGACCAATCTCAATAAAATCTCGGGTAAGCTCAGACGAGGTGAAAAGGTAACGCCCCAGCGGCGTTTTCCCCAGACGCTGCAGCGCCAGTTCTGGCCCGGAAAGGGTGGACTCGGGCACCACCGTCCGCCCGGCAAGCCATGGCTCACCGTCAGCACAGAGTAAAATTTCGCGCAGCCAGTAACGTGGCTCCTGCGGCAGCAGCGGCAGCTCGCTGGCGATCTCATCGCCAGAAACAAACCCTTCCTGAATCAGGGTCACCGTGACCGTTTTACCCTGTTGCTCAAAACGTTTCGTCATGGAATCTTCCAGCAACAGCCAGTCAAGCTGCTGCGGATCAAGCGCAGGTATTTGGTCGAAATAGCGCAGCGCACGCAGTTGCGTTAGCGCAGGGTGTGACATGCCAGACTCTCCGATACATAACGTAATGGCATTGTATCGCAGAAACACGGATTGAGGGGGGCCAAACGTTATTTAACGATCACGATCGCAACATGGGCGCAACAGCCTGGCGGATACGAAAAAAAGTGCGCCCACTCAGGCGCACCAAACTACTAACAAATCAGCACTGTGGGGAAACGGTTACCCCTTGCCTTTTACACTGCTGATAAAGGTGGAACGGGCAGTGGTTGAACCTAAACGTTCGGCTTCATCAAGCAATTTCAGCGCTTTATCGACATCGCCGCGCTTCACCGCCTGCTTAATGGCGTTGTTGAAGTACTCTTCGGTGTCGTTCAGTACCGGTTTGGATGGCTTCGCTGGAGCCGGGGCAGCGGCTGGTGCGGCTACTGGCGCAGCGGCGACAGGCGCGGCATAGGCTGGTGCAGCCGTGTTACCGACGGTTACCGGACCCGGACCAGACGAACCAAACAGTGGGCCAACCAGTACGCTGGAAGCGCTATTGGTGGAGACTTTTAACTTCACCAGACCATCCGTTGCGTGGCGGGCAATAGGATCAGGAATATCCGGTACCGCGTTGCCGGTACCTTTCGCATACGCTTTTGCAGGGTCAACTAAGGTGGTTTTTTGTTGTAAATCTTTCTCAGTAGTAAATACCAGCACGTAGATTTTTTGCTGACCCAGAGCCGGGGTCAGACGCATCACGCCTTGCAGGCGGTCAGCACTCATTACGCCGGGCTCCTGGTAGGTAAAGTACTCGCTCGGGAAGAATGCTGATGGCGTCATGTTTTGATCGAGGATCAGCACATTCGGCGCAAATACGCTGGTCTGTTTATTCACTTCGCTGGTTAGCGTTAACGTAAGCTCACCGATATTGGCCGGGACACTATAAGCCGCAACGGGACCCGTGATACCGGGCACATTCAGCTGCTGCCCACCAGTTGAAAGCTGTGTGGATTGCGTTTTGGATTGATCAACCGGTATCCAGGTCAGTTGCTGCAGCGCCGCCGCCGGAACTGAAGGCGCCGTAGTTGTATTCTGAGGAACAAAATTTACTTCTGCGAATGTCAGAGCCGGCACACTGGCCAGCAGCCCCGCAGAGAGGCACAGCGCGACGAGACTTTTCTTCATTTTCATTGTTATTACCTCTGATAGCGTGAGGACTGCGGTGGCCAGGCAATAGCGCGCAGTACCCTAAGGAGAGAGGGGCTTACGCCCCTCTTTTCAGGTCATTACGTCAGGTATTGCGAATTACCACCAGATTTCCATCTGGGCACCGAAGCTCCACTCATCAGTGTCACCGCGGCCAAGGCCTGCAGTCTGCATACCGAAGTTGGAGTTGTAGTTGGAGCTTGTGGAGATCGGGCTACCGGCGGTGTCGTAACCCCACTTCTCATCCCACTTGGCGTAGGTTGCGAAGACACGGATTGCCGGACGAGACCAGATGCTGTCGCCAGCCTGCCACTGTTGAGCCAGAGTGATTTTGTACTGGTTGTTGGTTTCGTCAGTTTTCTGAGATTTGACGTTGTCGTAGCCCACTTCCAGCAGGGTACTCATGATTGGCGTCCATTTGTACATAGGACGCACGCCGACGGTCCACCATTTGGTGCCGTTGTTGTTATCCCAGTCGATATCCTGGTACATACCGACGTACATCAGATCCCAGTTGTCGGCCAGGGAAATTGCACCGTGGTCGAGGATACGCAGCAGGCTACCGTTGTTGTTGATGCCATAACCGTAGAGTTTGCCGTCGGTATCGTCCTTACCAAGACCAATGCTAGCCCCCTGGTTCAGACCTTTACCCTGAGAGGTCATGGAGTCCGTTGCATACTGAACAACAAATTTGTTATAGCCTTTCAGCATGCTCTGGGTATGTTCTGCGGTGAACATCCAACCATCTTTCGATGCTTTTGGCTGCAGGTAGTAGTTATCGTTAACGTTGGTGTGACCGTAGTCGACACCCAGTTCCAATGTACCGCCTGGGTTGACTTCCATCTGAGCTAAACGCACGTCAAACACGTCGTTGGCAGTGTCGGTGGTGTAGTCACGGACGCTGTTGCTGGCGAAGGTTGAAGAACCGCCAGCTTCAGTGGAGCGGCTGGCTGCCAGAGAGAGCTTACCGAAGCCCAGATCGATGTTTTCGATACCGGCACCAGGACCTGAAATATCCCAGTAGTAGAAGTCGATCATGTGAACGTCATGACGCTGATAGAAGCGCTTACCGGCCCAGATGGTGGAGCCTGGCAGCCATTCAATCAGGTTTTTACCCTGCACGTTAGCTTCACGGAACGCCGGGTCAGTCGCTTCCCAGTCGTTCTGCTGCGCAACGGAATACGCGACGTTGGTGTCGAAATAGAAGCTCTTATCGCCTTCTTTCCACACTTCCTGACCCAGTTTCAATTCCGCATAGGTTTCACATTCGTTACCAAGACGGTATTTACTTTGAGCACCCGTTGCCTGGAAGCACTGCTGAGCACCGCCACTCCCGGTCCAGCCAATGCCGGAACGAGCATAACCTTTAAAGTCCACGGCGCCTGCCTGGGCAGACAGGATGCCTGCCGCAACGGCGATTGCCAGAGGGACTTGTTTGCGCAGAGTAATCATCATTCTATCTCCTGAGATCATTGCTTTTCTTTGAACACTTCACCTGTCGGTTTCGTGTCTTCTTTTGGGATTGCTTAAACGCCTGGCTCTTTGTGCAACCGACGACATGCAGTGCCATCCTCACGGAACAGATGGCAACGCTCTGGCGGCAAGCCGATAGCGAATGTGGCACCCTCTTCTACCAACACCACGTCATTCTGGCGGTAGACCAGGTTCTGACGGATGGCGGGGATCTGGATATGAATCTGTGTTTCGTGACCGAGCTGTTCGACGACCTGAACGTCACCTTCCAGAGTCACATCGGCGATGTGGCTCGGCAGCAGGTGCTCAGGACGAATACCGAGGGACATGTTTGCCCCGACCTGTACGTTGGCGCTGTCGACCGGCAGCCAGATCTGCTGGCGGTTTGGCAGCTCCACCTGTACCTGTTCAATGGCTGTTGCGGTCACTTTGACGGGCAGGAAGTTCATCTTTGGCGAGCCAATAAAGCCCGCAACAAAGCGGTCTGCCGGGTAGTGGTACAGCTCCAGCGGTTTACCCACCTGCGCCACGCGGCCGGCATCCAGCACCACGATTTTGTCGGCGAGGGTCATCGCTTCCACCTGATCGTGGGTGACGTAAATCATCGTGCGGCCAAGACGCTTGTGTAGACGGGAGATTTCAATACGCATCTGGACGCGCAGGGCGGCATCCAGGTTAGAGAGAGGTTCATCAAGCAGGAACACGCGCGGTTCGGCCACCAGCGTACGGCCAATCGCCACACGCTGACGCTGACCACCGGAAAGCGCTTTTGGCTTACGCTCCAGCAGGTGCGCCAGCTGTAACACTTCCGCCACCTGCGTCACGCGTTGGTTAATGACCTCTTTCTTCGCGCCGGCCAGCTTCAAGCCGAAGGACATGTTTTCGGCAACGGAAAGGTGGGGATAGAGTGCATAAGACTGGAACACCATGCCTACGCCACGTTCGGCAGGCGGGATGTCATTCATTCGGGTATCACCAATCAGCAGGTCGCCGCTGGTGATGGTTTCAAGACCGGCAATCATACGCAGCAGAGTAGATTTACCACAGCCTGATGGGCCAACAAACACCACGAACTCGCCTTCGTTGATGTCCAGATTGATGTCTTTCGACACCACAACGTCACCCCAGGCTTTCGTTACATTACGCAGCTGTACGCTCGCCATGCCCTTCTCCCTTCGTTACAACCTGTCACCGACAGAAACATTCAAGATAAGTTCACTATGGGGTATCCATTACTTTCCCGAATCCTCCACCCCCCGCCTTTTTTATGGGGGAGGAGGCGGGAGGATGAGAGAGCAGGCTCTGCGACCGCTGTGGGAGGGCTGAGGCAAAATTCGTGAAGCCGCCTGCAAATTTCGGTGGGTTTTTATGTGCGCCAGCACTCATAACTTAAATTTATGTAACGGAGATCACACAAACGGGGGGTGGGGCGTAGGGGTTGGGAGGATGGAAAGAGGATGTCAAATAAGGAGACTGAGACACGTTGAACCACTGAAGTCATACCACGAGACATCACCAAAAAGGATGGCAGCTATGAATATCAAGACTGGCGCACGCGTTTTCGCATTGTCCGCCCTCGCAGCAATGATGATTTCCGCACCGGCGCTCGCCAAAATTGAAGAAGGCAAACTGGTTATCTGGATTAACGGCGACAAGGGCTATAACGGCCTGGCCGAAGTGGGCAAAAAATTCGAGAAAGACACCGGTATCAAAGTTACCGTAGAACACCCGGACAAGCTGGAGGAGAAATTCCCGCAGGTTGCAGCAACCGGCGACGGCCCGGACATCATCTTCTGGGCGCATGACCGTTTCGGGGGTTACGCGCAGTCTGGCCTGCTGGCAGAAGTAACGCCAGATAAAGCCTTCCAGGACAAGCTGTTCCCGTTCACCTGGGACGCCGTTCGCTATAACGGCAAGCTGATCGCTTACCCTATCGCGGTTGAAGCCCTGTCTCTGATTTACAACAAAGACCTGGTACCAAACCCACCGAAAACCTGGGAAGAGATCCCGAAACTGGATAAAGAGCTGAAGGCGAAAGGTAAATCCGCCCTGATGTTCAACCTGCAAGAGCCGTACTTCACCTGGCCACTGATTGCTGCCGACGGCGGCTACGCGTTCAAGTTTGAAAACGGCAAATATGACGTGAAAGACGTGGGCGTGGACAACGCGGGCGCGAAAGCGGGTCTGACCTTCCTGGTTGACCTCATCAAGAACAAACACATGAACGCGGATACCGACTACTCTATCGCGGAAGCGGCGTTCAACAAAGGCGAAACCGCGATGACCATCAACGGTCCGTGGGCCTGGACCAACATCGACAAGAGCAAAATCAACTACGGCGTGACCCTGCTGCCAACCTTCAAAGGTAAGCCGTCTAAACCGTTCGTTGGCGTGCTGAGCGCGGGCATCAACGCTGCCAGCCCGAACAAAGAGCTGGCGAAAGAGTTCCTGGAAAACTACCTGCTGACCGATCAGGGTCTGGATGAAGTGAACAAGGACAAACCGCTGGGCGCCGTTGCGCTGAAATCCTTCCAGGATCATCTGGCGAAGGACCCACGTATCGCGGCCACCATGGATAACGCCCAGAAAGGCGAAATCATGCCGAACATCCCGCAGATGGCCGCATTCTGGTACGCCACGCGTACCGCGGTCATCAACGCTGCAAGCGGTCGTCAGACTGTCGATGCCGCGCTGAAGGATGCTCAGGGTCGTATTACTAAGTAAGTCTGAAAAACGGCGGGTGGCGCATGCGCTTACCCGCCCTACGACTACGGCACGATCCGTAGGTCAGGTAAGCGCAGCGCCACCTGACGATAAGTTTCCACCGTTGTAGAGGAAGAACCCCATGGATGTCATTAAAAAGAAGCACTGGTGGCAAAGCGACGCGCTGAAGTGGTCAGCGATCGGTCTGCTGTGTCTGCTGGTGGGTTACCTTGTTGTTTTAATGTACGTACAAGGGGAATATCTGTTTGCCATCATGACGCTGATTTTAAGCTCTGCTGGCCTGTATATTTTCGCTAATCGTAAAGCCTATGCCTGGCGCTATGTCTACCCGGGCGTGGCCGGGATGGGGCTGTTTGTCCTGTTCCCGCTGATTTGTACCATCGCCATTGCGTTCACTAACTACAGCAGCACCAACCAGCTTGCGCAGGAACGCGCGCAGCAGGTCCTGCTGGATCGCTCATATCAGGCAGGCAAGACCTTTAACTTCGGCCTGTATCCTGCCGGTAACGAGTGGAAGTTAGCGCTTACTGACGAATCAAGCAGCAAATACTATGTCTCCGACGCGTTCAAGTTTGGCGGCGAGCAGAAGCTGGCCTTAAAAGAGGCACAGGCCCTGCCTGAAGGTGAACGTGCCAACCTACGCGTTATTACCCAGAACCGTCAGGCGCTGACCCAGCTCACCGCCGTGCTGCCAGACGAAAGCAAAGTGACCATGAGCTCGCTGCGCCAGTTCTCCGGCACGCAGCCGCTGTACACTCTGGCGAACGACGGCACGCTGACCAACAACCAGAGCGGCGTAAAATATCGTCCGAATAACGACATTGGTTTCTATCAGTCCATTACTGCCGACGGCAAATGGGGTGATGACAAGCTCAGCCCAGGCTATACCGTCACCATTGGCTGGGACAACTTTACCCGCGTGTTTACCGACGAAGGCATTCAGAAACCGTTCTTCGCCATCTTCGTCTGGACGGTGGTCTTCTCGGTGCTGACGGTGATCCTGACCGTTGCCGTGGGCATGGTGCTGGCCTGTCTGGTCCAGTGGGAATCCCTTAAGGGCAAAGCGATTTACCGCGTCCTGCTGATTCTGCCGTACGCCGTACCGTCGTTTATCTCGATTCTGATTTTCAAAGGGCTGTTTAACCAGAGCTTCGGTGAAATCAACATGATGCTGAGCGCCCTGTTCGGCATCAAACCGGCCTGGTTCAGCGACCCGACCACCGCCCGCTCGATGATTATCATCGTGAACACCTGGCTCGGTTATCCGTACATGATGATCCTGTGCATGGGCCTGCTGAAGGCTATCCCGGACGATCTGTATGAAGCCTCGGCGATGGACGGCGCGGGCCCGTTCCAGAACTTCTTCAAGATTACGCTGCCGCTGCTCATTAAGCCGCTGACGCCGCTGATGATTGCCAGCTTCGCCTTTAACTTTAACAACTTCGTGCTGATTCAGCTGTTGACCAACGGCGGCCCGGACCGCCTTGGCACCACGACGCCAGCAGGCTATACCGACCTGCTCGTGAGCTACACCTACCGTATCGCCTTCGAAGGCGGCGGCGGTCAGGACTTCGGTCTGGCGGCGGCGATTGCCACCCTGATCTTCCTGCTGGTAGGCGCCCTGGCGATTGTGAACCTGAAAGCCACACGTATGAAATTCGACTAAGGAGGGCATCGATCATGGCAATGGTACAACCCAAATCTCAGAAACTGCGCCTCCTGGCGACGCACTTAGGCCTGCTGATTTTCATCGCGGCGATCATGTTCCCGCTGCTGATGGTTATCGCCATCTCCCTGCGTTCGGGTAACTTCGCCACCGGGAGCCTGATCCCGGACGAAATCTCCTGGGAGCACTGGAAGCTCGCGCTGGGCTTCAGCGTGGAACATGCCGATGGCCGCATCACGCCGCCGCCGTTCCCGGTGCTGCTGTGGCTGTGGAACTCGGTGAAAATCGCAGGCATTACCGCGATCGGCATCGTGACGCTCTCCACTACCTGCGCCTACGCCTTCGCCCGCATGCGCTTCCCGGGCAAAGCGACGCTGCTGAAAGGGATGCTGATTTTCCAGATGTTCCCGGCCGTGCTGTCGCTGGTGGCGTTGTATGCCTTGTTTGACCGTCTGGGCCAGTACGTACCCTTTATCGGTCTGAACACCCACGGCGGCGTGATCTTCGCCTATCTTGGCGGTATCGCACTGCATGTATGGACCATTAAAGGCTATTTCGAAACCATCGACGGCTCGCTGGAAGAAGCGGCCGCGCTGGATGGCGCAACCCCGTGGCAGGCGTTCCGCCTGGTGCTGCTGCCGCTGTCGGTGCCTATCCTGGCGGTGGTGTTTATTCTGTCGTTTATCGCTGCGATCACCGAAGTACCGGTTGCCTCACTGTTACTGCGTGATGTGAACAGCTACACCCTGGCCGTAGGTATGCAGCAATACCTCAACCCGCAAAACTACCTGTGGGGCGACTTTGCCGCGGCGGCCGTACTTTCTGCCATCCCAATCACCGTGGTGTTCCTGCTGGCGCAGCGCTGGCTGGTCAACGGCCTGACGGCGGGCGGTGTGAAAGGTTAAGTTTCATTTTGTTATGCCACTGCAACCCTCAACTTTAGACGTATTGTATTGACCCAACTTGTGACTGTTGTTAGGCGGCCTCCGGGCCGCCATTTTTTTATTCGCGTTTCAGCCGCTTCGAATTGCACAGCCAGAGCGTAATGACCAGCAGCAGGATCGCCGCCGAGTAGATCAGCACGTCGAGCGGGGATTTATGATCGACGATGATCAGCCGCACAATCGCGGTGATCCCGATGTAGACAAAATAACGCAGCGGGAAGTGAAAGCCGGACTGAAAGTACTTCACAATCAGGGCGATAAATTCAAAGTAGAGAAAGTAGACCACCAGGCCTTCCACCAGCGCATATTTGCTGGTTTGTTCAGGGGCGAACAGTACATCCGCCAGATGCACCGTCTCTTTGCCGAGAAAGACGACCAGTATCAGGCCAAGGCTCAACAGACCGAGGTTCAACACGGTCTGGAGGATAGTTGAGATAAACTCAACGCGCGGGCGAGTCAGGGATGTCATACAGCACCTCATTCTCCAGGGCGAGGTTCCTGTATAACGCAAAAATGTGACGGGGATCTATATTTTTTGTTTATGTTTTGTCCGCATGAGCATTCTTGCCGGGCGGCACTGCGTTTGCCCGGCCTACAAAAAACCTATCGTAGGCCCGGTAAGCGCAGCGCCACCGGGCAAAAAAGCATCAGCGGAAGTTAATGTTCTTATCGCTCGTCATGTCATACAGCTGGAACTTGCGTCCAAGCTGCTGACCCCCGTCACGCGTCAGCGGCGTCCAGCCCACTGCCGCGCGGCTGCGGGTAGGGCCTGACGAGAACAGATCCAGCGGAATGGACACGTAAACTCCTTTGGTGAAGTCCCCTTCCCCATATTCGTCCGGCGAGACGTTGGTGATGGTGGCGTAGCCGCCCACCACGACGCCGCTGTCGAAGTGTTTAGAGATGTCCAGCGTACCGCCCTTATCGCCCGCCAGGTACTGGCCGACGCTGGCTTTCACCAGCACGTCAGGGGCGAACGACGGCGTCCAGTAGGCGGTCAGATGGCCCGTTTTGACGCTGTAGTCGGTGAATTTCATCATGTCCTGCGCGCTGCGCCA
The DNA here is from genome assembly GCF_018383635.1 of Enterobacter sp. 120016. Classification (NCBI taxonomy): domain Bacteria; kingdom Pseudomonadati; phylum Pseudomonadota; class Gammaproteobacteria; order Enterobacterales; family Enterobacteriaceae; genus Enterobacter; species Enterobacter sp. 120016. Next base: position 116,635 of record NZ_JAHAWC010000012.1, read on the forward strand.
GTCACGCTGTTTCACGTAGTTGGCATCAACCCCGAACGCCCAGTTGCTGTCGACAGGACGATAAAGCACTTCCGCCCCCGCGCCGCCGTACATGGTTTCCAGATATCCGCCGTACACCTGGCCGTAGAAGCCGTTGCCGAAGTACTGGAAGTAGTTGGCCTGCAGGTTATTCACGTAGGCATCGTTCTGCACGTATTCACGCACGCGGGTACGCACGCGCGGCAGCGCCGAGTCTTTTGGCGGGTTGGTGTAGTTGAATTTGTCGTAGTTGTTGGCGATGTTGCCGAACAGGCTGCCGGTGGTCAGCAGATGGTCGGTGACCCACAGATCCGCCGTTGCCATGACGCCCAGCTGATACATGTAGAAGTTTTCAGGCCCGCCGACGGACTGGTTCAGCACCGGATCGATATGGAAATCGAAGCGCGATTTATCGATATACCAGCCCTGCTCGGTGGTGTCCGGCACCACGGGCTCGATGCGTTTTTGCACCAGCTCGGTTTCATGCCCAAGCGGCTCGCCTTCAAGATGGCGCTTGAGGCTGGCAACGTCCGTTTCGGTTGTGACCTGCGGCAGGTTGAGGCGGTTTTCCGTCACGCGGATCGTGCGGATCCCCTCCGGCAGATCGTTCATAACGATCCGGTTGGCGCGTTCGATCCCTTCGCGCGAGTCGCGGTATTTCACCTGCTCGCCGGTGACGTAAAGCGTATCGCCTTTGGTCTGAATCTTCGGATCCGCCAGACCGGCATTGTATTTCAGCAGCGTCAGCTGGTTTGCCACCACGGAGTGCTGCAGAATCGCATCCTGTGGCTCCGGCTGGTATGCAGGGCGCGCGTTATCATTGTAGTGCGGCCGCATGTCGTTAAAGTTGGTGCGCAGCGTGAAGCCAAACATCACCGTATTGCCGCGCTCGTAGCTGAGGTTAACGTCGGCCCAGTCGGTGACGCGATAAATGGCGCCGACGTTAAACTTGCTCTTCTGCTCAATCTTCCCGGCGAAGTCGTGCGAGTAGTCATTCCCTTCATACTCGAGCTTCAGGCGCAATGGCTGCCACGGGGTCTGATACTCCACACCGCCAAACAGCGAGGCGGGGCCGTGGAACATCTGGTCACCGTTGATGGAACCGGCTTTTTTGTAGCTGTTATCGCGATAGCAGTATTTGTCGCTGTAGGAGCAGAACGGGTTTTTCACGTTACCGCTGGTGCCCAGATAGCCCCACCCCAGGCCGAGCGAGAAGTCGAACGGGCCCCAGGCTTTGCTGGCCACGATGTATTCCGCATCGAACAGACCTGTACCACCGATATCTTTGGCACCCACGGACACCTGCGGCATCCAGTAGCTCTCTTCCCACAGGCGCAGCTTGACGTCGAAGGCTTTATCTTTGTAGGTCTGATCGCCGGAGAACGCCTCAACGCTGCTGTATTGTTTCGTACGCACGTCGGTATAGCGCAGCGTGGTTTCAAGCCACGGGAACAACTGCACCGACGCCGAGTAGTAGCGATACTGGTCGTTATCACGGTAGTTAAGGCTAATTTCCCCTTCGCGCGCCATACGCGCGGTGGGCGTTTGCAGTAAACCGACGCCGCCGAAGTCTGACTGAGACGGGCCAATGGGTGCCGGATACGTTTCTGCATGGCAGGCAGCACTCACGCAGAGCGCCAGCATGCTGTAGAGATAAGTTCTTTTCATTATTCCGGTATCCGCTGAATCAGGGAGTGAAGGATATCGGCGTTAAGCCCGTCATACGCCTTCGTCCAGAAATGGTCGGCAAAACCGACAAAAATGATGCTGCCCGGCATAGGTTCGATATGCCGTTTATTCCAGTAAGCGACGGGGGCTTTTTGTGTGTGCCCATCAGGGTAAACCACCCAGGCGTAGCTGTTATCGGCACCGCTCAGCAGGCTCTGCTCGTCGAGGTAGCTCACCACGTCACGACCGGGCGTAAAGGGCTTTTTACCCGGGCTGCTGATAAGCCCCATCACGGTCACTGTCGTCGGCTGCACCGGCAGCCAGAGCGTATACTCCCCTTCAAGCGTGGGGTTGCCCTTTTCCGTGACGCGCACTTCATCTGGATCAAGATTCACTTTCTGACGGCCCGTCACCTTCAGCGCCTGCAGCTGCTGGCGAACGCTGTTAATGGCCGCCGCGTCGTCGCCATCTTCCTGCTCCGCTAAACCCGTCAGCCTGGCAAGGAGCGCCTTGTGCTGTTGTTCCGCTTCAGCGGTCTTCTGCCGTTCAGCGATCACTGCCCCCGGCCACCAGCTGTTGGCGAGCCTTGGCTGTCCGACGAGATCGAGCAGATGCTCGGCGTGGGTTAAGGTTTTGGGTTTATCACTGTCCGGCGTGTAGACCTTCACCGTCCCTGCGGACCATGCCAGCGGCGCGGCAAGGCTGGCGAGAAGCGCAACGTGGATGAGCGTTTTCATGATTTCGCCGCCTTGATCAGGGTGGTTTTCACCGGGAAGAATCCGGCACCGAGATACTGCAGGGACTGGCGGATCTGCCCTTCCTCGTCGATCCAGAAGCGGTTGTGCCAGGTGGCCTGGTCGGTGGTGACTTCTTCATCCAGCACGCGAACATGAGTTTCATCGCTGCCGACTTTCACGCTGTCCGTGCCGTCCCAGCGGAAGGTCGAGCGTGCCGTGGCGTAGCGCACCTGCTTATGTTCGGTCCAGCCCATCGTGCGCGTCCAGCTTGCGCCTTCGGCGATCTGGTTCGGCTCGATCAGCGGATCGGCAGCGATATTATTCACTTCCAGCAGGTTGTCGCCGCCCAACAGGGTTTTCACGATACGGCCATGCTGCGTCACGATGGTGGCCTGATCTTGCGTCACCCATTTCTGCTGCCCGTTTTCATCGAAAGCGAGCACCACAAACAGCTGCGGGCCATCGTTAAGCTGCATGTACTGACTGGCATAGGGCATGTTTTGAAGTTCGTCATCGGTCAGATGTACGCCCGGTGTGCCGAACATGCTTTCCCACAGTGAGTTTCCCAGCCCTTTAGTGGTGGCCGAGCACGCCTGCAGCAGCAGGCAAATCAGAATGATTGCAGGTCGCTTCACGACTCTTCTCCGAAGGGGCGAAATAACCACACCGAAGTGTGGTTATGATTAAAACACCCGCTATTACTGGGTGCTGGTTGTCGTGGTGGTCGTGGTTCCGGTATTGGAGCCATCACCGCCACCGGTTGCCGCCAGCGCGACACCCACGGCTGAACTTACGGTGCTGGCGCTGGCTGCGGTAGAACTTCCCGCAGACGCAGACGTCGCAGCCGAACCTGCCGCTTCCCCGACCTGAACCGGAGCTGCATAAACAGATGTCGCCGCAAGCGCAGATATGGCAAAAATGCCATACAGTACTTTCTTCATAACAATTTCCCTTCAATGAATGAATGGAGATTTGCCCGAAAAGAATTTCAGGCGGAATCGAGTATACACAACTACTGCCGTGGGTTTGCCGTGAGGGGAAATAGGGAGAGGGTTTTCGGACTAATGGATAAAATCGAAATGAAAGGCAAATTACAGAAATATATAATCAATAAAAATCAATTGGTTATAATATAGAGATATTAATTGACTTCTACGTATATTCTTAAAATAAACCGCAGCAATTAACGGGTTAAGCGTCTTTTTCGGATTAAACTCAGATCCAGAATTTGAGTTAACTAACAGACATCAGGAATTATCCGATAAAAAAATGCCGGCATTAAGCCGGCACGTTTTCATGACGTTTTAATTACGCACGCCATGCTTTATAACGGTTGATCAAACCATTTGTCGAACTGTCATGGCTGGCAATCGCTTTATCGTCACCCAGCTCTGGCAGAATACGGTTTGCCAGCTGTTTGCCCAGCTCAACGCCCCACTGGTCAAAGGTGAAGATGTTCAGAATGGCGCCCTGCGTGAAGATCTTGTGCTCGTACAGGGCAATCAGCGCGCCCAGGCTGAACGGCGTGATTTCGCGCAGCAGGATGGAGTTGGTTGGACGGTTGCCTTCGAACACTTTGAACGGCACAACGTGGTCCAGGGTTGCCGGATCTTTACCCTGGTCACGGTATTCCTGCTCAACCACCTCGCGGGATTTACCGAACGCCAGCGCTTCAGTCTGCGCAAAGAAGTTAGACAGCAGCTTCGGATGGTGGTCGGACAGCGGGTTATGGGTGATAGCCGGGGCGATGAAATCGCACGGTACCATTTTGGTGCCCTGGTGGATCAGCTGGTAGAAGGCATGCTGACCGTTGGTGCCCGGCTCGCCCCAGATGATTGGGCCAGTCTGGTAATCCACCGCGTTGCCGTTACGGTCAACGTATTTACCGTTGGACTCCATGTTGCCCTGCTGGAAGTAGGCCGCAAAGCGGTGCATATACTGGTCGTACGGCAGGATCGCTTCGGTTTCAGCGCCGAAGAAGTTGTTGTACCAGATACCGATCAGCGCCAGCAGCACCGGCAGGTTTTTCTCTGGTGCGGTCGTGGAGAAGTGTTTATCCATCGCGTGCGCGCCGGAGAGCAGCTCAACGAAGTTGTCGAAGCCCACGGACAGGATGATGGAGAGACCGATCGCAGACCACAGGGAGTAGCGGCCGCCAACCCAGTCCCAGAACTCGAACATGTTCGCGGTATCAATGCCGAACTCGCTGACGGCTTTACCGTTGGTAGACAGCGCCGCGAAGTGTTTCGCCACGTGCTTGTTGTCGCCCGCGGTTTTCAGGAACCAGTCGCGCGCGCTGTGGGCGTTGGTCATGGTTTCCTGAGTGGTGAAGGTTTTGGAGGCAACCAGGAACAGGGTAGTTTCCGGGTTCACGTTCTTCAGCACTTCGGCGATGTGGGTACCATCGACGTTAGACACAAAGTGCATATTGAGGTGGTTTTTGTACGGGCGCAGCGCTTCGGTCACCATGAACGGACCGAGGTCAGAGCCGCCGATACCGATGTTAACCACGTCGGTGATCGCTTTGCCGGTGTAGCCTTTCCAGCTACCGGAGATGATCGCTTCGGAGAAGGATTTCATCTTTTCCAGCACCGCGTTCACTTCCGGCATGACGTCTTTGCCGTCAACGATGATTGGCGTATTGCTACGGTTACGCAGGGCCACGTGCAGCACGGCACGGTCTTCGGTGCGGTTGATCTTCTCACCGGAGAACATGGATTTGATGGCGTCGGCAAGCTCGGTTTCTTTCGCCAAATCCTGTAGTTTTGCCAGCGTCTCTTCGGTAATGCGGTTTTTGGAGAAATCCACCAGCATCAGGTCGTCGAAGGTCGCGGAGAACTTAGCGAAACGATCGGCGTCTTTCGCGAACAGATCCGCGATGGTGACGTCTTTCATTTCATCAAAATGTTTCTGGAGTGCCTGCCAGGCAGCGGTCTGCGTTGGGTTGATGTTTTTCATTAGCAATACTCTTCTGTTGAGAATTGTGACTGCGGTCGATTGTAGCGCCTGCAAATAAAAATTGTGATGGTTTTTATGCCATTGCCCTGGCCTGCATCAAACACAGGTGAAAAGACCCGAAAAGTATAGCTGCTGAAGTGCCCTCCTGGGGCGGCGAAATGTCGCCCAAAACAGGCTAAAATGGAGCATAAAATATGGCCCTGTTATAAGTCCTGTTTCTCAGGGGTACCCCCCCATAAAAAATCCGCATAATCCCAGCATTGACAGGACCTCCCCCGCATTTTATTTATAGGGCCGTATTTTGCGCCTGCACCTGTTTTCGTTTCACTCTTGTGCCAAGGTCGCTTATTCATTCCCTGACACGAGGTTGTTATGACGAGTTTTGTGGTCGCCAAATTTGGCGGCACCAGTGTGGCAGATTACGCTGCCATGAACCGCAGCGCCGATGTGGTGCTGGCCGATCCGAATACCCGCCTGGTGGTGCTCTCAGCATCCGCCGGCGTGACGAACCTGCTGGTTTCTCTGTCTGAAGGACTGGAAGCGACAGAACGTTTCGTGAAGCTGGACGCGCTGCGCAAAATTCAGTTCGACATTCTTGAGCGTCTGCAGAACCCGAACGTCATCCGCGAGGAAGTGGAACGTCTGCTGGAAAATATCACCACCCTGGCAGAAGCGGCCTCTCTGGCCACCTCCACCGCACTGACCGACGAGTTGGTCAGCCACGGCGAGCTGATGTCCACCCTGCTGTTTGTTGAAATCATGCGCGAGCGTAACATTCAGGCGCAGTGGTTTGACGTGCGTAAAGTGATGCGTACCAGCGATCGCTTTGGTCGTGCCGAGCCGGACGTTGAGGCGCTGGCAGAGCTGACCAATCAGCAGCTGGCACCACGCCTGGCAGACGGTATCGTGATCACCCAGGGCTTTATCGGCAGCGAAGCGAAAGGCCGCACCACCACGCTTGGCCGTGGCGGCAGCGACTACACCGCCGCGCTGCTTGGCGAAGCCCTGCATGCAACGCGCGTGGATATCTGGACGGACGTTCCGGGCATTTACACCACCGACCCGCGCGTCGTTTCTGCGGCTAAACGTATTGATGTGATCGCCTTTGAAGAAGCGGCGGAAATGGCCACCTTCGGCGCGAAAGTGCTGCACCCGGCAACGTTGCTGCCGGCCGTACGTAGCGATATTCCCGTCTTCGTCGGCTCCAGTAAAGATCCGAAAGCGGGTGGGACGCTGGTTTGCAAGAAAACCGAAAACCCACCGCTGTTCCGCGCCCTGGCCCTGCGCCGTCGCCAGACGCTGGTGACGCTCCACAGCCACAATATGCTGCATTCCCGCGGATTCCTGGCGGAAGTGTTTGGCATTCTGGCGCGCCACAATATCTCGGTGGATCTGATCACCACCTCTGAAGTGAGCATTGCGCTGACGCTGGACACCACCGGCTCGACCTCCACCGGCGACACGCTGCTGACGCAGTCTCTGTTGATTGAGCTGTCTGAACTGTGCCGCGTGGAAGTAGAAGAAGACCTGGCGCTGGTTGCCATCATTGGCAACAAGCTGTCGCGCGCCTGCGGCGTGGGTAAAGAGGTGTTCGGCGTACTCGACCCGTTCAGCATCCGCATGATCTGCTACGGCGCGTCCAGCTACAACCTCTGCTTCCTGGTGCCTGCCGATCAGGCCGAGCAGGTGGTGCAGAAACTTCATCAGAATTTGTTTGAATAAAATTCGTTAGCACGATAAACAATACCTATAAGCCGGGCACAGACCCGGCTTTTTCATAAATCAACACAACTCTTATGTTTCTGATGTTTTTACTAACCTTACATTTTAACTTTCGTAAAATATAAATTAATTATTCATTCCCTTATTCGGTGATTAATTCAACAACACGAGCAATACTGACTGCTTGGGTAGTATAACTAATTTTATACACAGGGAATGGATCAATGGTATTAACGGTGAATGGTTCATAATACCAGTTCTGGTTAGGATAATTTGGGTCAATAGCGCGTGAAGCCCTATTACTTGCCTGATAGAGCAGACCGTCCGTGTGATCCTTAAAGTAGAATTGATATACTTCTGATCTGTTTAAAAAACCATTATTACTTAAAGTGCGATCGTCATCTGTCATCCACCCGCCTCCCAGGCGAGTATATTTATTTTCAATGACATCACCAATATTCGCCTTGTAGAGACGATGTACGAGTTCTAATGGAAGTTCTTTCATATTGAATCCTCACGATAAGAAAGTAGAGTTAAATATATTTACCAATAGAGATGCTTAGCCTCATGTTATTGAATGCTGTTACAACATGGCATATCAAAATCACTCTATCAAAGTCCAGGAAGACTATAAAAGGTAGATTAACTTAATGATGTTTTTATGAAATCTAATTAATTACACCATCAATGTAAATAACAAATAAATAACGAATCAATATGAATATACAAAATTCCGTATAGAGTGGGTTATCAGACTGTAAAGAGAATGGATTTTGTGCCCCATTCTTTTTACGTTTTGGCTGAGTAAAGCGTTTCCTATTACCCGGCTCGCTGCTGGCGGGATACTGGTCCGGCAAACCGATTGATGAGCAAACGAAAAAAGATGCGGTGAAGCAGGGTTAATTTACGCGGCTTGCTTTACACTGAAGCCTCCCCATCAGGAGACTTCAGCAATGGCTACACCACGTTTGACCCAGAAAGACATGACGGAAGCCGAGCAGCGCGAACTGAAAACGCTTCTCGACCGCGCCCGTATCGCACATGGCCGCACGCTGACGAACGCCGAAACCAATCAGGTGAAAAAAGAGTACATCGATAAGCTGATGGCGCAGCGTGACGCCGCGGCGAAAAAAGCCCGCAAGCTGAAAAAAGAGCAGGCTTATAAACCCGATGCAGAGGCGACCTTTTCCTGGTCGGCCACAACGTCTACCCGTGGAAAGCGCTAATCAGCGCCCTTTCTTTTTGCGCCCCGGCTGGGTAAAGCGTTTTCCGTTGCCCGGCTTGCCTCGCCCTTTCTCTTCCGCCTGCGGCGCCTTCACCACCGGGCGCTTAATCGACTGGGTTTTCGGTTTGGATTTGGCCTTCGGCTTCGCTTCGGACGAGGAGTTCTCGATAAGCTTGAACAGCTCAATCAGCTCGTCATCGGTTAAATCGCGCCACTCGCCCAGCGGAATACCGGACAGGCTGACGTTCATGATGCGCGTGCGTTCCAGCTTCGTCACTTCATAACCGAAGTGTTCGCACATGCGGCGGATTTGGCGGTTCAGGCCCTGCACCAGGGTAATGCGGAACGCGAACGGTGCTTCTTTCTTGACCTTACACTTCTTCGTGACGGTGCCGAGGATCGGCACACCGGCGCCCATGCCGCGAATAAATTCGTCCGTGACCGGCTTGTTCACCGTAACGATGTACTCTTTCTCGTGGTCGTTACCGGCACGCAGAATTTTGTTGACCAGATCGCCGTGGTTGGTGAGGAAAATCAGCCCCTGAGAGTCTTTATCCAGACGGCCAATCGGGAAGATACGGCTGCTGTGGTTCACGAAATCAACGATGTTGTCCCGCTCACCGTCTTCCGTGGTGCTGACAATCCCAACCGGTTTGTTCAACGCGATAAACACCAGGTCTTCGGCATCACGCGGTTCGATGACCTGACCATTCACTTTAACCACATCGCCAGGGGCCACCTGATCGCCGATGGTGGCGCGTTTGCCGTTAAGAAACACGTTACCTTGTTCAATGTAACGGTCAGCCTCGCGACGTGAGCAGATCCCGCTCTCGCTAATGTATTTGTTTAATCGGGTTGATTGAGTTGGCAGCATAGTTTCTCCTGTGAAGGGCGAAATATACCTTACCTTGCGGCTGACAAAAAAGTGTTAGTAACCGTTGATCAAAAAATCGAGTGCATCCCGCAATGAAGCCCGGTTTTGCGTAAGATCGGCGACACGCTCGCCTAACTCTTTTGGCGATATGCCTGCCATCATGTGCATCATGACCACGCAAGGCTTACCCGCTATCTCAACGACAGGGCACACTTTCGCAGGCGGTTGAATGCCTCCCAGGTGTCTAAGCTCAACTGCGGGAGCAACCAGGACATGTTTCATCACATTGGCCACCGGATGCTGCATATTGATTAGCCAGGGATAGGCAGTTTTCCCCTTACCTTCATTCTCATAAGCAAAATATTGCTCCATCAAAACGACCTCTGAAAGTCACTAAAGGAGCCGTTTTCATCAACCCATTGGTTAATGGCCTCGATAGAAGCTTTATTTTCTGCTAACCACTCTGCGCGCTGATGCGCGCGAAACTGCTCCTGCAGTGCAGCCGTGAGCACGGCAGAGAGATTAAGGTTAAGCCGTCTCGCCTCTTCCAGGATTTCTGGCGCTAACGACACATTGACTGATTTTTTGATGCCATGCGTAGTGCGCATGAGAACCCCCATAGGAATGCGCATGAATTGGCGAAGTGTAGCGTAATAAACGAGCATTTTCTATTCCCTTAAAAATGTAAGGTCTAAAGAGTAAATGGCGCGTTATAAGGTGTCACGCCTCGCGAAACGGTTTTGCGAGGCGCTTTCAGAGATTAATATTCGTCCCGCTCGTCGTCTTCATCCGGCTGTTCCATCACGCTGTACGCCACCGCGCAGAACAACGAGTTGAGACGCTTCATATCCCCCAGCAGCCCCAGGTGCAGCGAACTGGTTTCGATACTCTGCACGTTCTGCTGGTGCAGACGCTCAACGTGGGCGTGCGAGTAGCGGCGGTTCAGAATACGGAAACGATGCTTGTTGCGGCGAAGGCGGCGCGCGCTCGGTACGTCGCTGGAGAAGAACACCGACATCGCCAGCTTGAGGTTGCTGACCAGCTGTTCGTGCAGCGCTTCCAGCTCCTTCAGGCCCTCACCTGAAAACGCACGACGCGCGGCAAGGGATTTATCGGCAATCTCGCTGCCCATGCGCTCAACGATATCAGAGGCCTGTTCAAGGTTAAGCGACATCTCGATAATTTCGGCCCAGCGGCGAGACTCCTCTTCCGCCAGCTCGTCCTGCGGCATACGCGCCAGGTAAAGCTTGATGGCGGTATAAAGCACGTTGATGTCGTCCGCTAATCTGCGCAGCTCTTTCTCTTCACGCGGCTCGCCGTGCATCACCTTTTGCAGGCCTTCGAGCATGGTTTCCATTGCGTCGCCCATGCGCAGCGTCTCGCGCGCGGCATTCGCCAGCGCCAGCGCCGGGGTATCCAGCGCGGAGGTATCCAGGTGCTTCGGTTTCAGGCGCGCATCCAGCTCCGGTTCGTCCTGAATGAGGCGTTCGCAGAAGCGGGCCATCGGCCCAGCAAAAGGTACCATCGCCAGGCAGCGCACCAGGTTGTAGAACACGTGGAAATAGATCACCAGCTCCGCCTTCGGCAGCGGAAGGTTGTCCATCAGGTTCGCCAGCGGGTGGATAAAGGGCAGGATAATCAGACTGCCCACCAGCTTAAACAGCAGGCTGCCGAGGGCCACGCGGCGGGCGGCGGCGTTGGCCGCGCTGTTATTGAGCATCGCCAGCAGGCCGGAGCCGAGGTTGGCCCCGATCACCAGACACAGCGCCACCGGGAAGGAGATCGCCCCTGCGGCGGTGAGCGTGGCCGTCAGCAGAACCGCCGCCAGGCTGGAGTAGCTGACGATGGCAAACACCGCGCCAATCAGAGCATCCAGCATGATGTCCCCGGTCAGGGAGGCGAAGATGACCTGAACGCCGTTGGCCTCGGTGATAGGCGTGACCGCCTGCACAATCAGCTCCAGCGCCAGCAGGATCAGCCCCAGGCCAATCCCTACGCGCCCGAGCTGTCCGGCGCGCGTCTGTTTGCGGCCGAGGAAGAAGATCACGCCGAGAAAAATCAGCAGCGGCGACAGCCAGGAGAGATCGAACGTAAGAACTCGCGCCATCAGCGCGGTACCTACATCCGCCCCCAGCACAATCACCAGCGCCGGGGCCAGCGCAACCAGATCCTGCGCCACAAAGGAGGTGACAAGCAGGGTCGTGGCGTTACTGCTCTGAACCAGTGCCGTTACGCCAATGCCCGCGCAGAAGGCGAGCGGCTTCTTCTCAACGCTGCTGCTGAGAACGGTACGTAAGCGCGCGCCAAAGACGCGCATCACGCCGGTACGGACGATATGGGTGCCCCATACGAGCAGTGCGACTGCAGAGAGCAGGTGTAACAACGTCAACACGGAAGGTGTTCCTCCTTATCGTTATCTGTTTTCCTGAGGTTTAGCGCGTAGGCCCGGTAAGCGCAGCGCCACCGGGCAAAAGATAAGAACCTTCTTCCAGTATAAGGGTTTAAACGTAAGAAAGAGACAGGGCGCCTAATGAGCGCCCTGTTTGTTGTAAGGAAAAGTGATTTTAGTCGGCGTCGTAGCCCAGATTCGGTGCCAGCCAGCGCTCCACTTCTGACACGCTCATCCCTTTGCGCAGGGCATAATCTTCGATCTGATCCCGCTGCAGCTGCGCCACGGCGAAGTACTTGCTGTCCGGATGGCTGAAGTACCACCCTGAAACTGACGCGCCTGGCCACATGGCGAACGACTCGGTGAGCTTCATGCCGGTATGCGCTTCCACGTCCAGCAGTTTCCAGATGGTGCCTTTTTCGGTGTGCTCCGGACAGGCCGGATAGCCCGGCGCCGGGCGAATGCCCTGGTAGTTTTCGCGGATCAGCTCCTCGTTGCTGAGGTTTTCGTTCGCCGCGTAGCCCCAGTGCACCTTGCGCACGCGCTCGTGCAGGTACTCGGCGAAGGCTTCCGCCAGGCGGTCGGCAATCGCTTTCACCATGATTTTATTGTAATCATCGTGCTGCGCTTCGAACGCGTCCGCCAGCGCGTCTTCTTCCAGACCGCCGGTTACCGCAAAGGCGCCGATATAGTCGGCTTTACCACTCAGCTTCGGCGCGACGAAATCGGCCAGGCAGTAGTTGGCAAAGCCCACTTTCTCCGTTTGCTGGCGCAGGTGGCGGCTGACCGCCAGCACGTGGGTGCGGGTTTCATCACGGTAGATTTCGATGTCGTCGCCCACGCGGTTCGCCGGGAACAGCCCCACCACGCCGCGCGGGTTGAGGGTTTTCTCTGCGCTCAGCGTGTCGAGCATGTCGTTGGCATCTTTAAACAGGCGCTTCGCCTCCTCGCCTACCACCTCATCCTCCAGGATGCGCGGATATTTGCCCGCCAGCGACCAGGTCATAAAGAACGGCGTCCAGTCAATGTAGTTGCGCAGCGTCTCGATGCTGGCCGTTACGTCCTGCACGCCCAGACGGTGTGCGACCGGCGGCGTGTAGCTGGACCAGTCGAAGGCCAGATCGTTGTCGCGCGCCGCCTGAAGCGAAACAGGCGGGGTGCGCGGCTTCTTACGGCCGTGCTGGATGCGAACGGTTTCGTACTCTTTACGGGTGCGCGCCACAAAATCGTCGCGCTGGGTGTCGGAGAGCAGCGCAGAGACCACGCCCACCGTGCGCGAGGCGTTCTGCACGTACACCGTCGGGCCGCTGTAGTTCTGCTCGATTTTCACCGCCGTGTGCGCTTTCGAGGTGGTCGCCCCGCCAATCAATAACGGAATGGTGAAGCCCTGTCGCTCCATCTCTTTTGCCACGTTGACCATTTCGTCGAGCGACGGCGTAATCAGGCCGGAGAGGCCAATCAGGTCGGCGTTCACTTCGCGCGCGGTCTTGAGGATTTTGTCCGCCGGGACCATCACGCCGAGGTCGATAATTTCGTAGTTATTACATTGCAGCACTACGCCGACGATATTCTTGCCGATGTCGTGCACGTCGCCCTTCACGGTGGCGATAACCATCTTGCCGTTGCTGGAGCCTTTCTCTTTGCTGGCTTCGATGTAGGGCTCAAGATACGCCACCGCCTGCTTCATCACGCGGGCGGATTTCACCACCTGCGGCAGGAACATCTTGCCTTCGCCGAACAGATCGCCGACCACGTTCATGCCGTCCATCAGCGGGCCTTCAATCACCTCAATCGGGCGGGCTGCCTGCTGGCGCGCCTCTTCGGTATCAAGCTCGATAAATTCGGTAATGCCTTTGACCAGCGAGTATTCCAGACGCTTTTTCACATCCCAGGAACGCCACTCGGCCTGCTGAACGTTTGCCGCCTCATCCGATTTGCTGCCCCGGTATTTCTCCGCCAGGTCCAGCATGCGCTCGGTAGCGTCGTCGCGGCGGTTAAGGATCACGTCCTCGACGGCATCGCGCAGCTCGGCAGGGAGATCGTCGTAAATCGCCAGCTGGCCGGCGTTAACGATCCCCATGTCCATGCCGTTGCGGATGGCGTAGTAGAGGAACACGGCGTGGATCGCTTCACGCACCGGGTCGTTACCGCGGAACGAGAACGACACGTTCGACACGCCGCCGGAGATCAGCGCATGCGGCAGCTCGCGCTTGATGTCTTCACACGCCCCGATAAAGTCCTGGGCATAGTTGTTGTGCTCTTCAATCCCGGTCGCGACGGCGAAAATGTTCGGGTCAAAGATAATGTCTTCCGGCGGGAAGCCCACCTCTTCGGTCAGAATTTTGTACGCGCGGCGGCAAATCTCAATTTTACGCTCGCGGGTATCCGCCTGTCCCACTTCATCGAAGGCCATGACCACCACGGCGGCACCGTAGCGGCGGACCATCTTCGCGTGGTGGATAAAGATATCGACCCCCTCTTTCATCGAGATAGAGTTGACGATGCCTTTACCCTGGATGCACTTCAGCCCTTTTTCGATGACTTCCCACTTAGAGGAGTCGATCATGATCGGCACGCGGGCGATGTCCGGCTCACCGGCGATCAGGTTGAGGAAACGCACCATCGCCGCTTCGGCGTCGAGCATCCCCTCATCCATGTTGATATCAATAATTTGCGCGCCGCTTTCCACCTGCTGGCGGGCGACGTCCAGCGCTTCGTTGTACTTCTCTTCTTTGATCAGGCGCTTGAACTTCGCGGAACCGGTGACGTTAGTACGCTCACCCACGTTCACAAACAGGCTGTCGTCGCCGATGGTCAACGGCTCGAGGCCGGAAAGGCGACAGGCAACCGCAAGCTCGGGCAGCCTGCGCGGCGGCAGCCCGGCGACGGCGTTGCTCATGGCCGCGATGTGCTCCGGCGTGGTGCCGCAGCAGCCGCCGACGATGTTCAGGAAGCCAGACTCGGCCCACTCGCGGATTTGCGCCGCCATGGTGTCGGCATCGAGATCGTATTCACCGAACGCGTTCGGCAGACCGGCGTTCGGATGGGCGGTGACGTAGCATTCCGCGATACGGGAAAGCTCCTGCACGTACTGGCGCAGCTCATCCGGCCCCAGCGCGCAGTTGAGGCCGAAGGAGAGCGCTTCGGCGTGGCGCAGGGAGTTATAAAACGCTTCGGTTGTCTGGCCGGACAGGGTACGGCCGGAGGCGTCGGTGATGGTGCCGGAAATCATGATCGGCAGGTCAACGCCCAGCGCCTCAAACTCCTCTTTCACCGCGTAAATCGCGGCTTTGGCGTTGAGGGTGTCGAATACGGTTTCAATCAGAATCAGGTCGGAACCGCCTTCCACCAGCGCTTTAGTGGACTCGCGGTACGCGGCCACCAGCTGGTCAAAGGTGATATTACGAAACGCCGGGTCGTTGACGTCCGGTGAAATCGACGCGGTGCGGTTGGTCGGGCCAAGCACCCCGGCAACGTAGCGCGGCTTGTCCGGCGTGCGTGCCGTCCACTCGTCGGCGCAGGCGCGCGCCAGCTTCGCGGCTTCAAAGTTGATTTCCGCCGACAGGGATTCCATCTGGTAATCCGCCATGGCGATGGTTGTCGAGTTGAAGGTATTGGTTTCAACGATATCCGCACCCGCTTCGAAGTAGGCGTTGTGGATATCCTTAATAACGGACGGCTTGCTGAGCACCAGCAGGTCGTTGTTCCCTTTCAGGTCGCATGGCCAGTCGGCAAAGCGCTCGCCGCGGAAATCGTCTTCACTCAGACGATAGCCCTGGATCATGGTGCCCATGCCGCCGTCCAGCACCAGAATTCGTTCATTTAACTGCGCACGCAGTTGCTCTACTTTGCTGCTCACACTTGCTCCCGACAACGCTCAACAAGGCCAAAAGGCTGGGTTCCATACTGGCACAATCTCGCAGGGTGGAAAAGTCGCACAGCGGTAACATGAGACATGTTCACCATCACTCCTCCGATCAGTCAGGATAACGGTTGCAAAATCACCAAATAAAACGAAAATGATTTCCACGATACAGAAAAAGGAGATCGTCATGGTCGCGACCGTTCCCGCCAAACGCGGCAGAAAGCCTGCTGCCACCACCGCCGCACAACAGGGCGGACAGGTTCAATCGCTCACGCGCGGTCTGAAGCTGCTGGAGTGGATAGCCGAGTCGCACGGCAGCGTGGCCCTGACGGAGCTGGCCCAGCAGGCTGGCCTGCCAAACTCCACGACGCACCGCCTGCTGACCACCATGCAGCAGCTGGGCTTTGTCCGCCAGGTCGGCGAGCTGGGGCACTGGGCGGTGGGCGCGCATGCGTTTATCGTTGGCAGTAGCTTCCTGCAGAGCCGCAACCTGCTGGCGATTGTGCACCCGATTCTGCGCAAGCTGATGGAAGATTCCGGCGAGACCGTAAACCTGGCGGTGCTTGACCAGAGCGACCACCAGGCGATTATCATCGACCAGGTGCAGTGCACGCAGCTGATGCGCATGTCCGCACCGATTGGCGGCAAGCTGCCGATGCACGCGTCCGGGGCGGGGAAAGCGTTTCTCTCGCAGCTGAGCGAGGAGCAGGTGACGGGGCTGCTGCACCGTAAAGGTTTGCATGCTTATACCCACGCCACGCTGGTGTCGCCCGTGCATCTGAAAGAAGATCTGGCCCAGACCCGCAAGCGCGGCTATTCGTTTGATGATGAAGAACATGCCCTGGGCCTGCGCTGCCTCGCGGCCTGCATTTTTGACGAGCACCGCGAGCCGTTTGCGGCGATCTCGATCTCCGGTCCGATTTCACGCATGACCGATGACCGCGTGACCGAACTGGGTGCGCTGGTGATTAAGGCGGCGAAAGAGGTGACGCTGGCGTACGGTGGGATTCGTTGAGATTGAGTGCGGCCTGATGCCCTCACCCCGGCCCTCTCCCACAGGGAGAGGGAGAAAACATGATGCCCTTACCCTGCGGGAGAGGGAGAAAACCGGATGCAAAACCGCTGCTTGCGGCGGTAGGCGTACACATCTTCGACATGCCCATTTTTGATCCGCGTTTGCAGTCCGCGCCAGTAGCTGGCACGGAACAGATCTTCATGCATCTCTTCGAATAGCGGCCCGATGCGCGGGTCGGCGCACAGCCAGTGGCGAAACTCCTCCGGAAACACATCGCCCGGCGAGACGCTGTACCACGGCTCACCGGAGAGCTCATCTTCCGGGTAGCGGGGCTGTGGGATATCGCGGAAGTTCACTTCGGTCATGTAGCAAATTTCGTCGTAATCGTAGAACACTACCCGCCCGTGACGGGTGACGCCGAAGTTCTTAAACAGCATGTCGCCCGGGAAAATATTGGCGGCGGCAAGCTGGCGAATCGCGTTGCCGTATTCTTCAATGGCATCCCGCAGCGCCTGACCGTCGGACTGCTCAAGCCAGATATTCAGCGGCACCATACGGCGCTCAATGTAGAGATGGCTAATCACGATTTTGTCACCCAGATCGGTGATTTTCGCGGGCGCTTCCTGCATCAAAAGCGTCATGAGCGCCGGGTCGATCTGCTGTTTATCCAGCACAAAGTTTTCGAACTCCTGGGTATCCGCCATGCGCCCGACGCGATCGTGCTCTTTGACCAGTTGATAGCAGGCGCGAACGTGCGCGGCGGTCATCTCTTTCTGTGGCGCGAATCTGTCTTTAATCACCTTAAAGACCCGGTCAAAGCCCGGCAGCGTAAAGACCAGCATCACCATACCGCGAATGCCTGGCGCTTCGATAAACTGCTCGTCGGCCGTGGTGACATAGCGCAGGTACTCCCGGTAGCTTTCCGTCTTGGCGTGCTTCTGGCAGCCAATCGCCATATACAGCTCGGCGGTGGTTTTACCCGGCAGGATCTCGCGCAGCCACTCCACCAGCGCGGCAGGCAGCGGGGCGTAAACCATGAAATAAGAGCGGGCGAAGCCAAACACGATGCTGGCCTCGGCGCTGGTGGTCAGGCAGGTATCGACAAACAGTTCCCCGTCGTCGGTACGGTGAATCGGCAGCAGAAACGGCACAATGGCGGTTGGCGTAACCAGTTTGCCCACCAGCCAGGCGGCTTTATTGCGGTAGAAAAGCTCGTTGGCAACCTGCAAATGGCTGTGGCTGAGCGCCTCCGCGCCGAAGGTTTCGTTGAGATGCGCGTGGATATAGCCGATATCCCGGGTTTTATTCTCCCAGGGCAGGCGCAGCGGCAGATCCGTTAGCACGCGGTGCAGGAGCTTTTCCCATCCGCGATCGGGAAAGAAATCTTTCGCCAGCGGACGTGGAATGGTGCGAAAGCGTCGCTCGGGCTGGGAGCTGAAGATAAATAACCGCTCAGGAGATAATGAGCGGTGGTCAAACAACCGGCAATAGACGGAGTTGAAAAAGCTCTCCGCAATCTCGAAGCGCGGGTAGTCGGGTAACAAATGGGTGTAGTGCTCCTTCACGCGCAGTAAAAATTCCGCATCCGGGCTTTTACCGTCGGTAATACAGCGCAGCTGCTCCACCACCAGACCCACGTGGTGGTCGTAGAGATGGATACGCTGCTTCATGGCCTGCTGAACCGCATGCCAGTCTGCATGTTCAAAGCGCTGCTGCGCGCCGGATGTCACTTCAAGAAAACGACCATACTGGGCATCGAAGCCCTGCAAAATAGTTTGGGCAATCAGTAATTCCAGGCCACGCGACATATATTCCCCTTACCCAACCCCCTCCCCAGAGGGGAGAGGGGGAAAAAAGATTAGAACTGTGCTTCTTCCGTTGAACCCGTTAAGGCGGTGACGGAGGAGGTGCCGCCCTGAATAATGGTCGTCACGTTATCGAAATAGCCGGTTCCCACCTCCTGCTGGTGAGACACGAAGGTGTAGCCGTCTTTGCCCGCGGCAAACTCCGGCTGCTGTACCTTCTCAACGTAGTGCTTCATGCCCTCACCCTGCGCGTAGGCGTGCGCCAGGTCGAACATGTTGAACCACATGCTGTGGATGCCTGCCAGGGTAATGAACTGGTATTTGTAGCCCATGTCGGACAGCTGCTGCTGGAAGCTGGCGATGGTTTTGTCATCCAGCTTTTTCTGCCAGTTGAAGGACGGCGAGCAGTTGTAGGCCAGCAGCTTGCCCGGGTATTTCGCGTGGATGGCGTCGGCAAAGCGTTTTGCCAGCGCCAGATCCGGCGTGGAGGTTTCACACCAGACCAGGTCCGCGTAAGGCGCGTACGCCAGGCCGCGGCTGATCGCCTGTTCAATGCCGGCATGGGTGCGGTAGAAGCCTTCGCTGGTACGCTCGCCGGTGATGAACTCGCTGTCGTACGGGTCGCAGTCAGAGGTGATCAGGTCCGCCGCGTCCGCATCGGTACGAGCAATCACCAGCGTTGGCACGCCGAGCACGTCAGCAGCCAGACGCGCGGCAACCAGCTTCTGAATCGCTTCCTGAGTCGGAACGAGCACCTTACCGCCCATATGTCCGCATTTCTTCACTGACGCCAGCTGGTCTTCGAAGTGAACGGCCGCTGCACCGGCCTCAATCATCGATTTCATCAGCTCGAAGGCGTTCAGCACGCCGCCGAAGCCTGCTTCCGCATCCGCGACGATCGGCAGGAAGTAGTCAGTAAAGCGCGGATCGTTGGGTTCGATACCTGCGGCCCACTGGATCTGATCCGCACGGTGGAAGGTGTTGTTGATCCGATCCACCACCGACGGCACGGAGTTAGCCGGATAGAGCGACTGATCCGGATACATGCTGGAGGCCAGGTTGGCGTCCGCCGCGACCTGCCAGCCGGAGAGGTAAATCGCCTCAATGCCGGCCTTCGCCTGCTGCAGCGCCTGACCGCCGGTCAGCGCGCCGAGGCTGTTGATGTAGCCCTTTTTAGAGCCACCGTGCAGCAGCTTCCACATTTTCGCCGCGCCATTTTGCGCCAGCGTGCATTCCGGATTGACCGAGCCGCGTAATTTCACCACTTCCTCCGCGCTGTAAGGACGGCGGATGCCTTCCCAGCGAGGCTGTGTCCACTCTTTCTTTAACTCTTCGATTTGTTGGGTACGGGTTTTCATGTGCAGATGCTCCATATTGTTATGCGGTGAGTTACGCCAGGAAGCGGTAGCCCGGCAGGGTCAGGAAGTCGATTAAGTCATCTGATGTGGTGATTTGCTCCATCAGGCGCGCAGCGTCGTCAAAACGTCCGCTGCTGAAGCGGTGTTCGCCCAGCTCGTCCTGGATCACCCGCATCTCTTCGGCCAGCATCTGGCGGAACAGAGATTTGGTCACCGGCTTGCCGTTGCTGAGCGTTTTTTGATGGTGGATCCACTGCCAGATAGAGGTACGGGAGATCTCCGCCGTCGCGGCATCTTCCATCAGGCCGTAGATCGGCACGCAGCCGTTGCCGGAGATCCACGCTTCGATGTATTGCACGGCGACGCGGATATTGGCACGCATGCCCTCTTCCGTCCGCTCGCCCGCGCACGGAGCCAGCAGCTGTTCTTCAGCCGTTGGGGCATCGTCATCGCGCGTGACAAACAGCTGGTTTTTATTGTCACCGAGTACGCGGTTGAAGACCTCCATCGCCGTATCGGCCAGGCCGGGATGGGCAATCCACGTGCCGTCGTGACCGTTACGGGCTTCAAGCTCTTTGTCGGCCTTCACCTTGTTGAGCACCTGATTGTTGCGCTCTGCGTCTTTGCTCGGGATAAATGCCGCCATGCCGCCCATCGCAAAGGCGCCGCGCTTGTGGCAGGTTTTGATCAGCAGACGCGAGTAGGCGCTCAGGAACGGTTTATCCATGGTCACGACCTGGCGATCCGGCAGCACGCGATCGGGATAGTTTTTCAGGGTTTTGATGTAGCTGAAAATATAGTCCCAGCGTCCGCAGTTCAGGCCGACAATGTGGTCGCGCAGGGTGTGCAGAATTTCATTCATCTGGAACACGGCTGGCAGCGTTTCAATCAGCAGCGTGGCCTTGATGGTGCCGCGCGGCAGGTCGAAACGATCTTCCGCATAGCTGAAGACCTCGCTCCACCAGGCCGCTTCCTGCCAGGCCTGCGTTTTTGGCAGATAGAAATAAGGTCCGCTGCCTTTTGCCAGCAGGTTCTTGTAGTTGTGGAAGAAATAGAGTGCGAAATCAAACAGGCTGCCCGGAATGGCTTCCCCACGCCAGGTGACATGTTTTTCAGGCAGGTGCAGGCCGCGTACGCGACAGATCAGCACCGCCGGGTTCGGTTTCAGCTGGTAAATTTTGCCGGCTTCGTTGGTGTAGCTGATGGTGCCGTTCACGGCGTCGCGCAGGTTGATCTGCCCGTCGATAACTTTGTTCCAGTCTGGCGCCAGTGAGTCTTCAAAATCGGCCATAAAGACTTTAACGTTGGCGTTCATGGCGTTAATCACCATTTTGCGCTCTACCGGACCGGTGATCTCAACGCGTCGATCCTGTAAATCTTCAGGGATGCCGCGGATTTTCCACTCACCGCGACGAATGGAAGCGGTTTCCGAAATGAAGCCAGGCAACTTGCCATCGTCAATTTCCTGCTGCTGATGAATGCGTGCCGCGAGCAGCTTATTGCGCTGCGGCGTAAAGCGGGTCACCAGTTCAGTCAGAAACTCTACCGCTTCCGCCGTCAAAACCTGTTGTTCTTGCTCGCCGTACGGCTTGGTAAAGGCCAGTTCATCGACCGTCGTTGCCTGTTGAGTCATTACTCTGCTCCTCATCAAAGATCCAAAATCACGCCCCCGATGCGAACGAAAGATCGTTGGGTAGTTTTCGCTCAGCAGAATTAAGACTATCTATATTTTTTCTAAAATCAAAAACAATTTCCATTTTAATTATTAATTGCAATTAATTTATTGATTTTATTGAGATTAAAGTTTGTTCGAACGGTGAGTGACATTTCGGAAATAAAAAAGGCACCCGAAGGTGCCTGATTTGAATAGCTGAAACGCTTTAGGATCGTTTAGTGCAGAAGATTACTCCAGCGTCGGATTCATGTGACGCAGATCGTATGGCGTTATCTGGTAGACGTAATAGTTGAGCCAGTTGGTAAAAAGCAAATTCCCGTGACTGCGCCAGGTTGCTCTCGGTTTGTTTTGCGGGTCGTCTTTCGGGAAATAGTTGTACGGTACATCCGGATTTAGACCCGCTTCGACATCACGGAAATACTCTGACGCAAGGGTATGCGGATCGTACTCAGGATGCCCGGTCACGAATGCAATGCGTTTATCCTTGCTGGCAAACAGATAAGCATCTCCATCTTCCGTTTCGGCCAGGATCTCCAGATCGGTGTAATCACGAATCAGCTGGGCCGGGAAATCGGCGTAGCGAGAATGCGGGGCCAGGAAAGAATCATCGAAACCACGCGTCAGCAACGCATGTGGATGAAGAATGTGGTGTTCGTATACGCCGGAGAGCTTTTCAGTGCGGGTTTGCTTGGGGATGCCATAAAGAATATTCAGTGCTGCCTGTACCGCCCAACAGACAAACAATGTCGACGTGACGTGATCTTTTGCCCACTCCAGAACCTGTTTTATCTGCGGCCAGTAGGCGACATCGTTAAATTCAACCAGACCGAGCGGCGCGCCGGTCACAATCAGTCCGTCGAAGTTTTCACCCTGAATGTCATCGAAGTTACAGTAGAAGTTGTTCAGATGCTCAGAAGGCGTGTTACGTGACTCACGGGCATCGATTCGCAGCAGCTGAATATCGACCTGCAGCGGGGAGTTCGACAGAAGACGCAGGAACTGGTTTTCTGTTTCGATCTTTTTTGGCATCAGATTGAGAATAAGCACCTTCAGCGGGCGAATTTCCTGACCTGTCGCACGCGAAGCCGTCATCACGAAGACGTTCTCTTCACGCAAGAAATTGACGGCTGGTAGCTCGTCCTGCACCCGAATCGGCATAGCTTAATATCCTCACAGCATACGTATAAACGTTTAGACATCCAGATAGCTAACGATACCCAGAAATGGTTTGAATGTCGAGTCTGCAAGCAGAAGGTGAGAAAGTTTCAAGGAGAGGATGGTGCGGTTTGATGCCCTCACCCCGCCCCTCTCCCTGTACGGTCCGGGGACATAGTGAACACTTGTTCGGGGACATGGTAGACACTTACAACTAAGGCATAAGAACCCGTTTATGGAGTCG